>NZ_MRCP01000022.1:0-85670 GCF_002303975.1 Pseudomonas sp. ACN5
GAGTAACTTGTGATGCTGATAATCTGTTGACTAGCAGTCTGACTCCACAAGCACCCACACGAATTGCTTGATTCAGTTGTTAAAGAGCGGTTGGTTAAGATCTTTCGTCTCAACCGAGGCGCGCATTTTACAGCAGCCTCATTTGCTGTCAAGTGATTTTTTTCAGAAGTTTTCAAGGAATCCTTAACAACTTCAACCACTTGCGCTTTCGATCTCTCGTCAGCGGGAGGCGAATTCTACAGCGTTACTCGCTGCTGTCAACACCTCTTTTTCAACTTCCTTGGCGCTTCGATGAACTGAAGCAACCCGCTGCCGAAAACTGCGTAACTCTTTGTTTATCAAGGAGTTTTCCGTTTCGACTGCGCCGGAAGTGGGGCGAATTATAGACATCTGAAATCAGCCGTCAAGCACTGACTTTGCTTTTCTATCAATAACTTGCAGAAAGCGCCAAAACGCCGGGTTTGCAGCCTATATAGAGAAGCAAAAGCGCTTCCCTATATAGAGGAGAGCAATCAAAGCACGCCAGACGCCTTGAGCGCAGACACCGAGCCTGCATCCAGCCCCAAGACCCGATGCAATACCTCCAGCGTATGCTCACCCAGCAAAGGTGGCGCAAACCGGTACTCCACCGGGGTTTCGGACAGACGAATAGGGCTCGCCACCTGAGGCACCATTCCCGCCAGCGCATGCGGCAGCTCGATGGCCAAGCCGCGCGCCTTGACCTGAGGATCGGCAAACATCTGCGCCAGGTCATTGATAGGCCCGCATGGCACGCCCGCCTGCTCCAGCTGCGCCACCCATTCAGCGGTGGTCTTGAACACCGTTGCCTGGCGGATCAGCGGAATCAACAGCGCACGGTTCGCTACCCGCAGCTTGTTGGTGGCAAAACGCGGATCGTCCGCCCACTGCGGCTGCCCGGCCACTTCCGCGAACTTGCGGAACTGCCCGTCGTTCCCAACGGTAAGGATGAAATCGCCGTCCGCCGTAGGAAAATCCTGATAGGGCACAATGTTCGGATGAGCATTACCCAAGCGTTTAGGCGCATTGCCTGTCGTCAGGTAGTTCATGGCCTGGTTGGCCAGACAGGCCACCTGCACGTCCAGCAGCGCCATGTCGATATGCTGACCACCGCCGTCGTGATCCCGATGCGCAAGCGCAGCCAGGATCGCGACAGTCGAGTACAGCCCGGTCAGGATATCCGTCAGCGCCACGCCAACCTTCACCGGCCCCGCACCTTCTTCGCCTTCAGGTCGCCCCGTGAGGCTCATGAGACCGCCCAACCCCTGGATCATGAAGTCATAACCCGCACGCTTGGCGTAAGGACCGGTCTGGCCAAACCCGGTGATCGAGCAATAGATCAGGTCCGGATTGATCGCCTTCATCGATTCATAGTCCAGGCCATAGGCCGCCAGACCACCAACCTTGAAGTTTTCGATCAGGATGTCCGACTTCGCCGCCAGCTCACGCACCAGCTTCTGCCCTTCGGGGCGAGTGAAGTCGATGGTGACCGATTGCTTGTTGCGGTTGGCCGACAGGTAATAGGCAGCCTCGCTGGTGTTTTCCCCATAAGCGTCTTTAAGGAACGGTGGCCCCCAGGCGCGCGTGTCATCACCGTTACCGGGGCGCTCGACCTTGATCACTTCAGCGCCGAGGTCGGCCAGGATCTGCCCGGCCCAAGGCCCGGCCAGCACCCGCGATAAATCCAGTACCCGTAGATGCGATAGCGCGCCCATGGACGTCCTCCTGTTAATAGAACGCCTGGATGCCGGTTTGCGCACGACCGAGGATCAGTGCATGGACGTCGTGCGTACCTTCATAGGTATTCACCACTTCCAGGTTCACCAGGTGGCGAGCAACGCCGAACTCATCGGAGATGCCATTGCCGCCCAACATATCGCGAGCCATGCGCGCGATGTCCAGGGACTTGCCGCAAGAGTTGCGCTTCATCATCGAAGTGATTTCGACCGCCGCAGTGCCTTCATCCTTCATACGACCCAGACGCAGGCAGCCTTGCAGCGCCATGGTGATTTCGGTCTGCATGTCGGCCAGTTTCTTCTGGATCAACTGAGTGGCTGCCAATGGACGGCCGAACTGTTGGCGATCCAGGGTGTACTGGCGAGCGGTGTGCCAGCAGAACTCGGCCGCACCCAGTGCGCCCCAGGAGATACCGTAACGTGCCGAGTTGAGGCAGGTGAAAGGACCTTTCAGGCCACGGACATCCGGGAAGATGTTCTCTTCCGGCACGAACACGTTGTCCATCACGATTTCACCGGTGATCGATGCCCGCAGGCCAACCTTGCCGTGAATCGCCGGAGCGCTCAGGCCTTTCCAGCCTTTCTCCAGAACGAAGCCGCGGATGTCGCCGGCATCATCCTTGCCCCAGACCACGAACACGTCGGCAATCGGGCTGTTGGTGATCCACATCTTGCTGCCGGTGAGGCTGTAGCCGCCTTCCACTTTGCGCGCACGAGTGATCATCGCGCCCGGGTCGGAACCGTGGTTAGGCTCGGTCAGACCGAAGCAGCCGATCCACTCGCCCGAGGCCAGTTTCGGCAGGTACTTCTGCTTCTGCGCTTCGGTACCGAACTCATTGATCGGCACCATCACCAGCGAGGACTGAACGCTCATCATCGAGCGATAACCGGAGTCGATACGCTCGACTTCACGGGCGATCAGGCCATAGCTGACGTAGTTCAGGCCACTGCCACCGTACTGCTCGGGGATGGTTGCGCCCAACAGACCCACTTCGCCCATTTCGCGGAAGATCGCCGGATCGGTCTTCTCATGGCGGAAAGCTTCAAGAATGCGCGGCGCCAGGCTCTGCTGAGCGAACTGCGCAGCCGTGTCGCGAATCATGCGTTCTTCTTCAGTGAGCTGTTGATCCAGCAGCAGGGGATCGATCCAGTTGAAGCTAGCTTTACCACCCATGAGTGTGTCCTCTCGAATCGGGTCAAATAACGTGGAGTGATCCTAGGCCTGGATCGGCGCTACGGCAAACGAGGATTTCGCATACTGTTGTGCTAATTTCTCACTCCGAAACGTCGCAAAAGAGCTTTTATGCGATGCATTAGTGAGGTTGACGTACATGCGCAGGAAGATACCCAGCACCACCGCCCTGATCAGCTTCGAGGCCGCGGCGCGCCATGAAAGCTTCACCAAGGCCGCCCAGGAGCTTTCGCTGACCCAGGGGGCGATCTGCCGACAGATCGCCAGCCTTGAGGAGTTCCTAAGCGTAGAACTGTTCCGACGTTCGCGGCGCGGAGTGAAGTTGACGGAGGCCGGGCTTTCCTACAGCCGCCGGATCGCCACTCAACTTGATGCAGTTGAGCGCGACACCTTGTCCGTGATGGGCCAGCAGGGCACCAACGTAATCGAATTGGCCGTGGTGCCGACCTTCGGCACCCAATGGCTGCTGCCACGACTCAAGGATTTCCAGCACAAGCACCCGGAAGTGACGGTCAACCTGACCAACCGCACACGCCCGTTCCTGTTCGCCGACACTGATTTCGATGCCGCGATCTACTTCGGCGACGCGGATTGGTCGGGTACAGAATCCCACAGGCTGATGGGTGAAAATCCGATGCCCGTTTGCAGCCCCAACCTGCTCGGAAACAACAACAGCCTTACGCCCGACGAAATCGCCGATTTGCCCCTGCTGCAACAAACCACCCGTCCTTATGCCTGGCGCCAGTGGTTCGACTCCCAACACCTGAATGTCCCGCGAGACATGACAGGCCCCCGCTACGAGCTATTCTCCATGCTCGCCCAAGCGGCCATGCATGACATGGGCATTGCCCTGATTCCGCCGTTCCTGATTCAAAGGGAGTTGAAAGAAAAACGTCTGGTGATCGCCAACCCGCAAGCACTGTCCAGCATCAAGGCTTATTACCTGATGATTCCTGAGCGAAAGGTCGAATCCGCGTCTTTAAGGGCATTTCGTGACTGGCTGGTAAACCAGGCGCACAGCTACAGCCTAGAGGAGTAAAGGCTCTCCAACGTTACTTGACCCCGTAGTCAGCAAAAACAAAGCCCTACAGATATACGTATTTGTCGCATGACAGCAAACTGTATCGAAAAGTCGTACAAACGTCCCACAAGCGCCAGATCACGCGGCTTTGGGCCACTATTTCGAGGCGATGCCGCATCATTCATACGGCCGATGTATAAATTCTTCAATTTCGGCCAGAATCCTTGTAAAGCACGGTTTGCAAGGGATCGAGCCGGTTGGTTGCGACATTCGGTCACGGGGTGACTTGTAGTTAATTTTCCGTCACCCGTCATAATCCCTTGAAGGGCACAAAGTTCGCCTGCAAAATGCCGCGCCCCGCCCTGATTTGGCGGGATCGTGCTGATCGGCCGCCCCAGCCGCACCATCCGTAGTGCATGGGTTTACTCAATAAGATCACGCAGGAGATTTGACGTGCACATTGGTGTTCCTCTCGAAACCCAGACCGGTGAAACACGGGTTGCTGCAACCCCGGAAACCATCAAGAAGCTGATCAGCCAGGGTCATAAGGTCACTGTACAAAGCGGCGCCGGCGTTAATGCCAGCGTTGTCGACAGTGCCTATGAAGCGGCAGGCGCAACCATTGGCAGCGCCAATGATGCGTTTGGAGCAGAGCTGATTTTGAAGGTGGTCGCCCCCAGCGACAGCGAGCTGGCGCTGATCAAAAGCGGCACCGTTGTGGTGGGTATGCTCAATCCGTTCAACAACGAAACCATCGCCAAAATGGCCGAGTGCGGCATTACCGCCTTCGCCCTGGAGGCTGCGCCACGCACCTCCCGCGCCCAAAGCCTGGATGTGCTGTCGTCGCAAGCCAACATTGCCGGTTACAAGGCTGTCTTGCTGGCCGCTCACCATTACCCACGTTTCATGCCGATGCTGATGACGGCTGCGGGCACCGTAAAAGCGGCGCGCGTGCTGATCCTTGGTGCCGGTGTGGCCGGATTGCAGGCCATTGCTACGGCAAAACGCCTGGGTGCGGTGATCGAAGCCTCTGACGTGCGTCCTGCGGTGAAAGAGCAGATCGAATCCCTCGGCGCCAAGTTCGTCGACGTGCCTTACGAGACCGACGAAGAGCGTGAATGCGCCGTTGGTGTCGGTGGTTACGCCCGGCCGATGCCGGCCAGCTGGATGCAGCGCCAGGCCGCGGCCGTGCACGAACGCGCCAAGCAGGCTGACATCGTCATCACCACAGCACTGATTCCCGGTCGCAAGGCACCGACGCTGCTCAGCGCAGAAACCGTGGCACAGATGAAACCGGGCTCAGTAGTCATCGACCTCGCGGCAGCCCAGGGCGGTAACTGCCCGCTGACCGTGGCCGATCAGGTGGTCGTCGAAAATGGCGTGACCATCGTTGGCCCGACCAACCTGGCGGGCGCAGTGGCGGCCGATGCGTCGGCGCTGTACGCACGCAACCTGCTGGACTTCATGAAACTGTTGTTCGATAAAGAAGGACAACTGGTGATCAACCTTGAAGACGATATCGTCGCCGCGTGCCTGATGTGCCGCGACGGCCAGATCGTGCGCAAGAACGGCTGAGGATAAAAACAATGGAAGACATGCTGATCTCTCACGGTATCTACAACCTGATCATCTTCGTGCTGGCCATCTACGTCGGCTACCACGTGGTCTGGAACGTTACACCTGCACTGCACACGCCACTGATGGCTGTCACCAATGCCATCTCTGCCATCGTGATCGTCGGCGCCATGCTCGCCGCCGCCCTCACTGTCACCCCGCTGGGCAAGACCATGGGTACCCTGGCCGTGGCCCTGGCTGCGGTCAACGTCTTTGGTGGCTTCCTGGTGACCCGGCGCATGCTGGAAATGTTCAAGAAGAAAGCGGCCCCGGCAAAAACTCCGGCCGCCAAGGCCGAAGCAGTCAAGGCTGAGGTGCAGCAAGCATGAGCATGAACCTGGTTACTTCCCTGTATTTGATCGCCTCGGTTTGCTTCATCCAGGCGCTCAAGGGCCTTTCGCATCCCACCACGTCGCGTCGCGGCAACCTGTTCGGCATGCTCGGCATGGGCCTGGCGATCCTCACCACGGTCGGCCTGATCTACAAGCTCGGTGCCGAACTGGCCCAGGACGGTATCGTCTACGTGATCGTCGGCCTGCTGATCGGCGGCACCGCCGGTTCGATCATGGCCAAACGCGTTGAAATGACCAAGATGCCCGAACTGGTCGCCTTCATGCACAGCATGATCGGCCTGGCCGCGGTGTTCATCGCCATTGCAGCAGTCGTCGAGCCGCAATCGCTGGGTATCGTTGCACAACTGGGTGACGCGATCCCGGCCGGTAACCGCCTGGAGCTGTTCCTCGGTGCGGCCATTGGTGCGATCACCTTCTCCGGTTCGGTCATCGCTTTCGGCAAGCTGTCGGGCAAGTACAAGTTCCGCCTGTTCCAGGGCGCACCGGTACAGTTCACCGGTCAACACAAACTGAACCTGCTGCTTGGCGTGGCTACCCTGGGCCTGGGCATCACCTTCATGTTGACCGGCGATCTCAGCGCCTTCGCCTTGATGCTGGCCCTGGCCTTCATCATGGGTGTGCTGATCATCATCCCGATCGGTGGCGCGGACATGCCAGTGGTCGTGTCGATGCTCAACAGCTACTCCGGCTGGGCAGCGGCAGGTATCGGCTTCTCGCTGAACAACTCGATGCTGATCATCGCGGGTTCGCTGGTAGGTTCGTCCGGCGCGATCCTCTCGTACATCATGTGCAAGGCGATGAACCGCTCCTTCTTTAATGTACTGCTCGGCGGTTTCGGCAATACAGCCGACGCAGGTCCGGCAGGCGCCAAGGAAGCCCGTCCGGTGAAATCCGGCTCGGCTGACGACGCGACTTTCCTGCTGACCAACGCCGACACCGTGATCATCGTTCCGGGCTATGGCCTGGCGGTAGCACGGGCGCAGCATGCGCTGAAGGAACTGACCGAGAAGCTGACCCATCGCGGCGTGACCGTGAAGTACGCGATCCACCCGGTTGCCGGTCGTATGCCGGGCCACATGAACGTGTTGCTGGCGGAGGCCGAAGTACCTTACGACCAGGTGTTCGAGATGGAAGACATCAACTCCGAGTTCGGCCAGGCCGACGTGGTGCTGGTGTTGGGCGCCAACGACGTGGTCAACCCGGCCGCGAAGAACGATCCGAAATCGCCGATTGCCGGCATGCCGATCCTCGAAGCGTTCAAGGCCAAGACCATCATCGTCAACAAGCGCTCGATGGCCAGCGGCTATGCCGGCCTGGACAACGAACTGTTCTACCTGGACAAAACCATGATGGTGTTCGGTGACGCCAAAAAGGTCATCGAAGACATGGTAAAAGCCGTCGACTAATCCTCTGCGGTACACAGAACGCCCCGACTCGTCGGGGCGTTTTTGTTTGCGCAAATCGTCGGACAAACCACTCTTTTGTTACCGATCCGGTAACGGTGTTTTGCTTGAAAGGCGCGGAATAGACGCCTCGATTGCGACCTTGGTAGCGGGACAGAAGTCGACGCAATTCACTAGACTGCACGTCCTGCTACCTGTTGCCCGAGATAACAATCCATGTACCGTGACCGTATTCGCCTGCCTTCGTTGTTGGACAAAGTGATGAGCGCTGCCGACGCTGCCGCCCTGATTGAGGATGGCATGACCGTCGGCATGAGTGGCTTTACTCGCGCCGGAGAAGCCAAAGCCGTTCCTCAGGCGCTGGCCGAGCGCGCCAAGGTCACGCCACTGAAGATCAGCCTCATGACTGGCGCAAGCCTGGGCAACGACCTCGACAAGCAGTTGACCGAAGCCGGTGTGCTCTCGCGGCGCATGCCGTTTCAGGTCGACAGCACCCTGCGCAAGGCGATCAACGCCGGTGAAGTCATGTTCATCGACCAGCACCTGTCGGAAACCGTGGAGCAATTGCGCAACCAGCAATTGAAACTGCCGGACATTGCCGTGATTGAAGCCGTTGCGATCACCGAGCAAGGGCATATCGTGCCAACCACTTCGGTAGGCAACTCGGCCAGCTTCGCGATTTTCGCCAAGCACGTGATCGTCGAGATCAACATGGCACACAACCCGAACCTCGAAGGCCTGCACGACATCTATATCCCGACCTATCGCCCGACCCGCACTCCGATTCCATTGGTCAGAGTCGACGACCGCATTGGCAGCACCGCCATCCCGATTCCAGCGGAAAAAATCGTCGCCATCGTGGTCACCAATCAGGCTGACTCACCCTCCACGGTACTGGCGCCAGACGCCGAGACCCAAGCCATTGCCGACCACCTGATCGACTTCTTCAAACAGGAAGTGGCCGCCGGACGCATGACCAACAAGCTCGGTCCACTACAGGCCGGTATCGGCACCATCGCCAACTCGGTGATGTGTGGCCTGATCGACTCGCCGTTCGAAGACCTGACGATGTATTCCGAGGTGCTGCAGGACTCGACTTTCGACCTGATCGACGCCGGTAAGCTGAGCTTTGCTTCGGGCAGCTCGATCACCCTTTCGAGCCGGCGCAACGCCGATGTGTTCGGCAACCTGGAGCGTTACAAGGACAAGCTGGTCCTGCGCCCGCAGGAAATCTCCAACCACCCGGAAGTCGTGCGCCGCCTCGGCATCATCGGCATCAACACGGCGCTGGAGTTCGACATCTACGGCAACGTCAACTCCACCCACGTCTGCGGCACCCGGATGATGAACGGCATCGGTGGCTCCGGCGACTTCGCGCGCAACGCACACCTGTCCGTATTCGTGACCAAGTCGATTGCCAAAGGCGGCGCAATCTCCAGCGTGGTACCGATGGTCAGCCATGTTGACCACACCGAACATGATGTCGACATCCTCGTGACCGAAGTGGGCCTGGCAGACTTGCGAGGCCTGGCGCCCCGGGAGCGTGCCCGGGTCATCATCGACAAGTGCGTGCACCCGGATTACCGCCAGGCGCTGAATGATTACTTCACTGCTGCGTGCGCCATCGGCGGACATACCCCGCACATCCTGCGTGACGCACTCAGTTGGCACATAAACCTGGAAGAAACCGGGCACATGCTGAAGAAGTAATTGCTACAGATAACAGCTGGCGCAAACACAGTTTCGCCAGCTTGCTCTTGTCACCCTCGTAATATGAAAAAAACTGTACTGCTGTACTGGTCATTTCCTACGGAAAATTCCTACCTCATCGGGGTAAAACAGCGTTTTTGCACTTAAACAGTGCAGACAGGTACAGTTGCCTCAATTTCGACCAGTACACCCCCTATAAACAGTTAACTGAGCTCTCACAATACAGATGAACTGTATCTACAGAGACTAGGCAAACAAGAGGATCATGGGCACCAGTTAAACCACTACCTAATCCCGCCACAAGCGGAAGGATGACCACCATGGAACGTACACTCAGTTCCGATCTGTTCTTCGAAGACACTGCTGCAAAAACCCAGGCTTCCCTGCCTCTGCGCGTTATCGCCAACCTGATGTTGTGGCAGCGCCGCATTACCAGCCGCCATCAACTGGCTCGCCTGGATTCGCGTCTGCTGGCTGACGCCGGGATTAGCGAAGCACAACGCTACGAAGAGCTGAGCAAGCCGTTCTGGCGCTAAGTTAGCGTCGCTGGCTCTGACCTTAAGGTCCACCGCCAGCAACCCGAATTGAAAAAACAAAACCCGTCGTGGGCAACCACGACGGGTTTTGTCGTTTTGGCCTGGCAAACCCGGTCTTACAGAAGAGAAACCTGATCACCAGTACAGTTTGAAAAAAACATAAACTGCATGAGTACAATATTGCCGCCGTGTGTCTGTAGTGGATACTCGGCAGGTGTCAGCATGGAGCTTTCCACTTATCAGGACAGGGACCGTGCCATGAAGAACCTGCAGGATTTTTCCATTCCCTCGGCTCAATCGAGAACTTGCCAGCACTGGCTTCGAGGGCTGCTGAAGGGACTCTGCGCTGGCCTGGAAAGGGCGAGAACACGACGTTTGCTGGCTCAACTCGATGATCGCCAGCTATCGGATCTGGGTATCAGCCACGCCGACCGCAGCCATGAATTGGATAAACCCTTCTGGCGCTGACTTACCGCGCACAGGGTCAGGACTGTTCGAACCGACACAGACAGGCCTAATATCACTTCAGAACGTGGCGAACGCCGAGTGCCTGGCGTCTGACTTTGCAGACACTGCGCCATATTTCAAATGGTCTACCAAAAGGAGTTACCCCATGTCCCGTCTTCGCCTGCTTAGCGCCGCGGCCCTGTTTGCCGTGGCTGCCAGTGCCCAAGCCACCAGCTTCATCGTGACCACGGATGCTGTGGTCAATGCGCTCAAGGCCACTTCCGATGCGACCACCAACATCGTCTCGTCGTCGTTCAAGGATGACAAGATTGTCCTCGCCGCCCGTGACGACGCCGCCAGCTTCGTCGCCAGCGAAGGCTCCATCCGCGGCGTGAAGCTGGAAAGCGCCCTCGACCACATTCGCCATAAGGCGCCGCAACTGAGCGCAACAGACGCACAACTGGCTCAGGCGATCCTGACCATCTAAACGGCGGTACAGACATGGGGCACGCCCGGCGTGTCCCAATGTTTTGGCACTGGCTCTAGACCGGCCCTTGCGCTAGCCTTGGGACTCACTTTCAACTGTCGAGTCTCATGCGTTTTCTTTCCATTCCCTTGATCGCTCCAGTTTTTCTTACTCTGGGTTACTGCGCATCAGCCCACGCTTATGACGCCTTTAACCTGTCCACACAGGGCACCGTCGCCAGTGGTTACGCCACAAGCCTCGTGACCTCCGCCCCCTTCGACCATAAACTACTGCTCGCCGCCCACGATGATGCCGCGGCATTCATTGCCAGTGACGGCCAACTGAGAGGCGCACGACTGGAGTCGGCCCTTCGGTATCTGCGCCAGACCCAGGCAAAACTTCATGCCAGCGACCTTGAACTGGCGCAAGCAATTCTCGTCCAATAGTTATCCCCGTTTTTCTGGAGTTCGATCCATGCGTAACCCGCTGATTGCTGCCATCCTCGGCCTGCTGCTGTTGGCCGATGTGGCCCAGGCACATACTCTGGTTGCCACCAGTAACATCCTGATCCGTGCGACCCAGCGCACCCTCGATTTCACCTCCGACACCACCACGTCCATTCGCGATTCGAAAATCGTGCGCGAAGCCCAGGACGACGCCGCCAGTTTCGTCGCCAGCAACGGCGACATTCGTGGCGCTCACCTGGAGTCCGCTTTCAACTTGCTGCGTACCCGCGTGCCGGAAGCGCGCGACGCCAGCGATCAGGATCTCGCCGAAGCCATCCTCGCACTGTGAGGTGTCCACGTGCCTGGCTGCTGACCGGGGCCCTGTTGCTGCTTGGCAACACGGCCCACGCAGGCCTTCAGTTGCAACTCAAGACCGAAGGTCTGACGCCCGCGCAACAGCAAGCCAGCCAGGCGTTGCTTGATGAAGCCATGCAGGCGCTGCCGCCACGTTTCATCGAGCAACTGGACCGGCGTATCGTCGTCGGCTGGACCGATGACATGCCGCGCAATGCCTACGGCCAGGCATCGCTGGTGTCCGAGCTCGATCTGAACCGCAATCTGTTGGCCGGTCTCACCGATGGCAGCGCTGCGAGCAAAAAAACCCATCGCCCCCATGGCACCGTGCGTCGGGAGATGCTGGCCACTGTGTTGCACGAGCTGACTCACATCTACGACCGTTCGCGCCTGTGGCCGGATGACGAGCGCAAGTTGATTCAGCGCTGCACCCGGCGCAACAACAGCTCAGGGCTGGTCGGCATACCCGACCAATGTCGGGGCCAGTCCGATCGGCGCTTTACCCTCAGCGACGATCCGCGCCTGCTCGACCTGGCCGGCTGGCAGCAATACGTAGGCCGTCGGGGTGAACGCGAACAGCACAATCGCCAGATTGCCCGCAGTCCGGATATCTACGAGACCAGCAGCCCCAAGGAATTCGTCGCGATCAACATGGAGTATTTCCTCCTTGACCCGAGCTACGCCTGCCGCCGTCCCGCACTGTATCGCTACTACAAAGAGCATTTCGGCTGGGCGCCCGCCGCCAGTGACACCTGCAGCAACACCGTCGCGTTCCTCAATGCCGGCAACGATTTCGCCAAGACACCGCTGGGGCAGGTCGATCCGGAGCGGGTCTATGCCGTTGACTATCTGCTGGCCGAGGCTAACCAGAACCTGTTCAGCCGCTGGGGCCACAGCATGCTGCGTCTGGTGATCTGCGCGCCGGGCCGCCCCCGTGGTCCGGATTGCCGACTGGACCTGGACCAGCACCTGGTGCTGTCGTATCGCGCCTTCGTCGGCGACGTACAGTTGTCGAGCTGGGATGGCCTGGTCGGTAAATACCCGTCGCGGCTGTTTATCCTGCCGCTGTCCCAGGTCATCGACGAATATACCAAGACCGAACTGCGCAGCCTGGCCTCCGTGCCCCTGAACCTGTCGCGCACAGAGGTTGAAGACGTGGTGGAGCGTGCCGCCGAGATGCACTGGAGCTACGACGGCAACTACTTCTTCCTGTCGAACAACTGTGCGGTGGAAGAACTGAAATTGCTGCGCGGCGGCACCAACAATCCGAAATTGGTAGGGCTCGACAACATCATGCCCAACGGTTTGCTGGAAGTGCTCAAAGGTCGAGGGTTGGCGGACACCAGTGTGCTGGACGATCCGCGGGAAGCCTTGCGCCTGGGTTATCGTTTCGATTCCTTCCGCGAACGCTATCAGGCGATGTTCGAAATCCTGAAAAAGCACTTGCCGATCAAACAGGAAACCGTCGAAGAGTGGCTGGACTTGAAAGCCGCGGATCGTCGGCAATGGTTCGACCAGGCGGACCTGCGCACCAGCGCGGCGTTGCTCCTGCTGGAACAGGCCAGTTTCCGTCAGCAGATGCTGCTGGCTCAGGATGAAGTGAAGCAGCGCTATCTGGGCGCCCGAGAACTGCAGAATGGCGGCATGGACAAGGCCAACCAGACGCTCAAGGACATTCTCGCCAACAGTGGCTTCCTCAGCCGTCCGGCGGAACTACTGGGCACCAACGGATATGGCTTGCCACAGCCGAGCGAGTGGGAGCACCTGGAATCGGAAAGCAGCCAGCGCCAGAAGCAGCTTCTGGCGCTGTCCGGGGACCTGGACAAGGAAGTGAGAGCGTTGCTCGAACCGGGTCGTGCCGCCGAAATGGCCGCCAACGAAGCCAACGTGAAGCAGATTGGCGAGCATTTGCGCAAACTGCACAAGGCAGCAGGCGGCATAGAGTTGCCTTGATACCGCGACCTGTGGGAGCGAGCTTGCTCGCGATGAGGGCTGCACATCCAGCATTGATGTCGGCTGACACGCCGCTATCGCGAGCAAGCTCGCTCCCACAAGGTTTACCGCGTTTTGCTGTTCAGTCCCTGAATCAGGAACGGTGCCTTCAGCTGACGCGGGCCTTACGCACGCCTTCGGCCAATGCCGAGCACAGGCTCAGCACGCCATCCACGGCTTGTTCCGGGGACGTGGCATTGGCGATGTGATCGATCAACGCCGAGCCCACCACCACGCCATCAGCCAGGCGTGCAATGGACGCTGCCTGTTCCGGAGTCCGGATACCGAAACCGATACTGATCGGCAGGTCGGTATGGCGGCGCAGACGGGCAACCGCTTCCTCGACGTGTTCCAGCGTGGCGGCACCTGCGCCGGTCACACCGGCCACCGACACGTAGTAGACGAAACCGGAGCTGCCGTTAAGAACAGTCGGCAGGCGCACATCGTCGGTGGTTGGCGTGGTCAGGCGGATGAAGTCCAGGCCCGCAGCCTGCGCCGGGTCGCACAGCTCGCCGTTGTGCTCCGGCGGCAGGTCGACCACGATCAGGCCGTCAACGCCGGCCTCTTTGGCTTCGGCAATGAAGCGCGGTACACCGTACATGTGGATCGGGTTGAAGTAACCCATCAGCACCAGCGGCGTTTCGTTGTTGTCCTGGCGGAACTCGCGAACCATTTGCAGGGTTTTCGCCAGATTCTGTTTGGCACCCAACGCACGGATGTTGGCGAGCTGGATGGCCGGGCCGTCAGCCATCGGGTCGGTGAAGGGCATGCCCAACTCGATCACATCGGCGCCAGCCGCCGGCAAGCCCTTGAGGATTGCCAGGGAGGTGTCATAGCCCGGGTCGCCAGCGGTCACGAAGGTCACCAGGGCGGCACGGTTCTGTTCCTTGAGTTCGGCAAAACGCGTTTGCAGGCGGCTCATCAGTGTTTCTCCTGCTTGGATTGTTCCATGTGGTGCATCACGGTCTGCATGTCTTTGTCGCCACGGCCGGACAGGTTGACCACCATCAGGTGATCCTTTGGCAGGGTCGGTGCGCGTTTGAATACTTCAGCCAGGGCATGGGCGCTTTCCAGGGCCGGGATGATCCCTTCCAGGCGGCAGCACTGGTGGAACGCGGCGAGGGCTTCGTCGTCAGTCACCGAGGTGTACTGAACGCGGCCGATGTCGTGCAACCAGGCGTGTTCCGGGCCGATGCCCGGGTAGTCGAGGCCGGCGGAGATCGAGTGGGCATCGATGATCTGGCCATCGTCGTCCTGCAGCAGGAACGTGCGGTTGCCGTGCAGCACGCCTGGAACGCCGCCGTTCAGGCTGGCCGCATGCTTGCCGGTCTCGATGCCATAACCGGCCGCTTCAACGCCGATGATCTCGACACTCTTGTCGTCCAGGAACGGATGGAACAGGCCCATGGCGTTGGAGCCACCGCCAATGCACGCCACCAGGCTGTCCGGCAGGCGACCTTCCTGGGCTTGCAACTGCTCGCGGGTTTCCTTGCCGATCACGGCCTGGAAGTCACGGACCATCGCCGGGTAAGGGTGCGGACCGGCCACGGTGCCGATCAGGTAGAAGGTGCTGTCGACGTTGGTCACCCAGTCACGCAGGGCTTCGTTCATTGCATCCTTGAGCGTGCCGGTGCCGGCGACCACCGGGATAACCTCGGCGCCCAGCAGCTTCATGCGGAAAACGTTGGCCTGCTGGCGTTCGATGTCAGTGGTGCCCATGTAGATCACGCAATCCAGGCCGAAACGTGCAGCCACGGTGGCAGTGGCCACGCCGTGCATGCCGGCGCCGGTCTCGGCGATGATGCGTTTCTTGCCCATGCGTCGCGCCAGCAGGATCTGGCCGATGCAGTTATTGATCTTGTGCGCGCCGGTGTGGTTCAGCTCTTCGCGCTTGAGATAGATCTTTGCGCCGCCACAGAACTCGGTCAGACGCTCGGCGAAGTACAACGGGCTTGGACGTCCGACGTAGTCGCGCTGGAAGTAGGCCAGTTCTTCCTTGAATGCAGGATCTTCCTTGGCCAATTCATATTCACGGGCCAGGTCGAGGATCAACGGCATCAGGGTTTCGGCAACGTAGCGGCCACCGAACGCGCCAAACAGGCCGTTGGCATCAGGGCCGTTGCGCAGATTAGTCTGGGTCATTTGGCGCTCCAGTTGAATGCGTGAAGTGATGCATAAAGAGATAGTGGGCTTCACTCTACCCCTGACGCCCCGGCCTGAAAACCGATAAGATCGCCACAACCTGTCAGGAAAACTCACAGATCCAATGAGCCATGACCTTCCTCCGCTGAATGCGCTTCGCGCCTTCGAAGCCACTGCCCGCTTGAACAGTGTCAGTCACGCGGCCGAGCAGCTGCATGTCACCCATGGTGCGGTTAGCCGGCAGCTCAAGGTGCTTGAAGAACACCTCGGCGTCAGCCTGTTCATCAAGGACGGTCGCGGCCTGAAACTCACAGATGCCGGCTTACGCCTGCGTGACGCCAGCAGCGAAGCCTTCGAGCGCCTGCGCAGCGTCTGCGCAGAACTCACACAAAGCACGGCCGACGCCCCGTTCGTACTCGGTTGCTCGGGAAGCCTGTTGGCGCGCTGGTTTATCCCGCGACTGGGGAGGCTCAATGCCGACTTGCCGGACCTGCGTCTGCACCTGTCGGCCGGAGAAGGCGATCTCGATCCGCGAAGACCGGGACTGGATGCCTTGCTGGTCTTTGCCGAGCCACCCTGGCCGGCGGACATGCAGGTTTTCGAGCTGGCCAGCGAACGTATCGGGCCGGTCATGAGCCCTCGGTTCGCCGGCTATGAGCGGCTCAAGCAAGCGCCGGAGAGCGCACTGCTGAACGAACCCTTGCTGCACACCACTTCACGCCCGCAAGCCTGGCCAAATTGGGCGCAACAATGCGGCCTCGACGCCAGGGCGTTGAAGTACGGTCAGGGATTTGAGCATTTGTACTACTTGCTGGAAGCCGCTGTCGCGGGTTTGGGCGTGGCGATTGCCCCCGAACCCTTGGTGGCAGAGGACTTGAAGGCCGGCCGCCTGGTTGCGCCCTGGGGCTTCAGTGAAACCCCGGCACAACTGGCGTTGTGGCTACCCAAGCGCGCCGCGGACGGGCGCGCCCGGCAACTGGCGCAGTGGCTTAAAAACGAGCTGCGCCAAACGGATTAGTCACGCTTGCACAACAGATAAGCGGCCAGCAGGCCCAATGCGCCCACGGCGACACCGGCTGTCGTCCAGGGGTGCTCCTGGGCGTAGTCCCTGGTGGCAATCCCGGTTTCACGGGTTTTGACCTTGACCTCTTCATAGGCGTCGGCAAGCAGATGGCGCGAGTGCTTCAAGGCATTCTCGGCGTTGCCTTTCAGGGTCTTGAGGGTTTTACGCGACTCGTCCGAGGCATCGTCCTTCAGGTTTTCCAAAGACTTGAGCAGACTCTCGATCTCGGCTTCCATGCTTTGCAATGAGGCTTTGCGTAACGAGGTGTTGGCCATGGTGGCTCTCCTGCATTGGTGATGAGTGGCGTGTGTTGGTTGGGACTTCAGAGGTTCGAGAAAGTGCAGAAAATCTGAACTTCACTCTCAGAACGGCCAACAGAAGAAATAGGAAAAATCACTGCTAGGCTGTAATTCACACGCCAAGGAGAACGCCATGTCTGACCATCACACCTACAAGAAAGTCGAGCTGGTCGGCTCGTCCACCAGCAGTATCGAAGATGCGATCAACAATGCTCTGACCGAAGCCAGCAAAAGCATCAAGTACATGGAATGGTTTGAAGTCACCGAGACTCGTGGGCACATCAGGGACGGCAAGGCTGCGCACTTTCAGGTGACCCTGAAAGTCGGATTCCGGATTGCCAGCAGCTGACTTTGGGCTAGTCTTCTGAACTTGCACGCCGGCCGAATGCCATAGGGAATGGCAAAGCGCTGAATGAGTGCGTCCGGCTGACGGCTGGTTACCCCTATGATCCGACCAGGGAATGCAACCGATGAAGAAGTTTATGTTGGCGGTAGGTTTGTTAAGCCTTGCGGGGACCGTATTGGCAGATGGTGGCAAGCCATGCGAAGAGCTGAAAGCCGAAATCGCAGCGAAACTTGATGCCAAGGGCGTTTCCGGTTATTCGCTGGAGATTGTCGATAAAGGTAGTGCATCTGGCGGAAAAGTCGTTGGTCAATGCGAAAAGGGCGCCAAAGTGATCGTCTACAAAAAGTAGGCTGATCCTCGCCTGATTGAAAAAGCCGACGCCCTGGCGCCGGCTTTTTCATGCCTGCCGTTTGAGTATCAGCCGCGCATAACCTGCGCGAGCAGCTCGTAGGAATGCACGCGATCCGAATGTTCGTACAGGTCACAGGTGAAAATCAGCTCGTCAGCCTGGGTCTGTTCGATCAGGACCTCGAGTTTGGCGCGGATTTTCTGTGGGCTGCCAATCATGGCCAGACCAAGAAAATCGTGCACAGCCTCTTTCTCATGGGGCAGCCACAGGCCGTCCATGGTCTTCACCGGCGGACGCTGTACCAGGCTTTGGCCGCGCATCAGGGCGAGAATCCGCTGGAACACCGAAGTCGCCAGGTAATCGGCCTGCTCGTCGGTATCGGCTGCCACCAATGGCACGCCGAGCATTACGTAGGGTTTGTCCAAAACGGCTGAGGGCTTGAAGTGATTGCGGTAGACCCGAATCGCTTCATGCATGTAGCGCGGTGCGAAATGCGAAGCGAAGGCGTAGGGCAAACCACGTTCACCGGCCAGCTGTGCACTGAACAGGCTCGATCCCAACAACCAGACCGGCACATGGGTCCCGGTTCCCGGCATGGCGATGATTCGTTGATCCGGGGTACGTGGCCCGAGGTAGCGCACCAGTTCCGCCACATCTTCCGGGAAGTCGTCGGCACTGCCGGAGCGCTCGCGGCGCAACGCACGTGCGGTCATCTGGTCGGAACCGGGCGCGCGCCCCAGGCCCAGATCAATCCGGCCCGGATACAGGCTTTCCAGGGTGCCGAACTGCTCGGCAATCACCAAGGGTGCGTGGTTGGGCAACATCACACCGCCCGAACCGACACGAATGGTCGACGTGCCACCGGCCAGATAACCGAGCAGTACCGATGTCGCGGAACTGGCGATGCCGTCCATGTTGTGGTGCTCAGCCACCCAGAAGCGGTTGTAACCGAACTTCTCGACATGCTGCGCCAGGTCCAGCGAGTTGCGCAGCGACTGGGCCGCGCTGCCGTTCTCGCGCACCGGCACCAGATCGAGGGTCGAGAACTTGATATCGGACAGTCGTTTCATAAACCTGCTTCTCCAATTGAGGGCGCAGGTTTGTTCTTGCGAACGCAAACCTGCCGAATCCAAAAGCGTGTTCATGCAATGTGGGCATATACCCGAGTTTCAATAGCCCGGTAAAAAATCCCGCGAAAAAAGCAGATTGATCGGACGAAGTGAACTTTGCCCCTTCGTCTATCCTCACAACCCTGGCAACCGAAAACCCCACAGGCGCGACCTTTCGCGCCGACCTTCAGGAGGCAGGCATGGCTATCGTCAAGAAAGCATCGGCACATTGGGAAGGTGATCTGAAAACCGGCATCGGCGCGATTTCCACAGAAACCGGCGTGCTCCGGGAAGCCCCCTACGGCTTCAAGGCGCGCTTCGAAGGCGGCCGGGGCACCAACCCGGAAGAGTTGATCGGCGCTGCCCACGCCGGCTGTTTCTCCATGGCGTTCTCCATGATTCTCGGTGACGCCGGCCTGAAGGCCGATAGCATCGATACCCAGGCGGAAGTCACTCTGGATCAAGTGGACGGCGGTTTTGCGATCACCGCAGTGAAATTGGTTCTGCAGGCGAAAATCCCCGGGGCAAGCCAGGCGCAGTTCGAAGAACTCAGCAACAAGGCCAAAGAGGGCTGCCCGGTGTCCAAAGTGCTGAATGCCAAGATCAGCCTGGAGGCAACATTGGTCAGCTAGATCTTCATTTTTGCAAAGAAAAATCGCAGCCTTGCGTAACCTGCCGGGGTCATTCGGCAAGAGGAGCCCAAGGCTGCGATCTTTTTTGTGTCGTTACAGATTTGCCCGCTAATAATATGGTCGAATAAATGACAGCAGCGAAAACCTGTGAACAGGCGTGCTGCCTCAAAGGAGCTTCAACCATGAAACGTTTTGCCCTGGCGGTTATCTGTTGCGCATTGGCCACGTCGGCCCTCGCAGCACCGAAACCCTGCGAAGAGCTCAAGGCCGAGATCGAAGAAAAGATCCAGGCCAGTGGCGTCACTTCCTACACGCTTGAAATCGTCACTAACGACGAAGTGCACGACCAGAACATGGTCGTGGGCTCGTGCGAAAACGGCACCAAAAAAATCATCTACCAGAAGAACGACCGCTGACATCTCACATCAGGCAGTTGGCTTCCCGGTCTTCAGCGACGATCTCGCGCTTGGCGTTGTACAGCCGGGCGCCGGGGGTAAACGCTATGGAGCGGCCTTCGAGTACATAACGCTGACCGGCTTCGAAATGATCATAACGGATGGTCAGGTAGCACAGCCGCTCAGAGGGCCCGCTCATCATACTCAAGCCACCACCGCCGGGGACTTCAAAGTCGAAACGCACGATCAGTTCGTGGCTGCCGGGCGTCACTTCGAAATAACGCCCATCGCGCAATCGCTGTTTGTCCAGGCGTTCAGCCATCAACAACTTGTCGTTAGGGAAGGGCGTCGAAAAATCAACCCAGGCCATTTTTGGATCAGGTGTCGGCATCGGGCTTTGACAGCCCGCGACGACTCCAACGGCGAGTAACAGCATCAACCTGCGCATGATGGATGTCCCAGGGGATATGCATCCAGCATAACGCCGATCAGGTTCGTTGGCAGCCCGCAGGAGTGCCATGGCCGATCACTTTTCGCTGCTGATCATAGAGCTTGGCCCACGGCCGAAAACCGATGTTCCCCGCTTGCAGTTGATAACGTTCGCCGGCGTTGAAATCCTTGAATTTCACATTCAACTGACAATCGCGCCACAACGGCTCGGCGTCGGGGCCGATGTTGGTGGGCTGCACCGGAAACTGGTAGCGGACTGTCAATTCATGGCTACCGGGCTGAACTTCGAAGTAGCGTTTATCGTCGGTGGCCTTGTCATCGACCTCCAGTGCCTGCAACGCCGTATCTTCTTGCTTCGAGTCCAGGTCGATCCAGGCTTGCGCAGGATCATGGCGGGGTATTCCGAATCCGGCACAGCCGGCCAGCAACAGCAGACTTCCTGTCAGTATCATCGTGCGCATAGCGGAGCTCCAGTGAGGCGGGATAGTCTTGCGGGAAGACTCTCCAAGGAAGAATTATTGTGATCAGGCCGCTTCCTAGCCTTGGGTTACTTGATCGCGTTTTTCGCGTTTTGTTTCCGGGCGTGTTGTTTTTGTTGCTCAACGGTTGCACCAGCATCAGCTATTACAGCCAACTGGCCAGCGGCCAACTGCAGTTGCTGCGGGCCAGGGAGCCGGTTTCCAGCGTGATTGCCGACCCGGCGCGCGACCAAAAACTGCGTATGCACCTGGAGCAATCACAAAAGGCCCGAACGTTCGCCAGCCGGCAATTGCACCTGCCGGATAACCAAAGTTACCGCTTGTATGCGGACATTGGCCGTCCCTTCGTCGTCTGGAATGTCTTCGTCACGCCGGAATTTTCCCTCAAGCCTGTAAACCACTGTTTTCCCATCGCCGGCTGCGTGGCCTATCGCGGGTACTACAGTCAGAGCGCAGCTCGCGGCGAAGCAGCCTTGCAACGCTTGCAGGGCATGGACGTGTCGATTGGCGGTGTCGAGGCCTATTCGACACTCGGCTGGTTCAACGATCCGATCATCAGTTCGATGATGGGCTGGGGGGATGAGCGACTGGCCACGCTGATCTTTCACGAACTGGCCCATCAGCGCGTCTATGTGAAGGACGACACCGAGTTCAACGAATCCTTTGCCACCTTCGTCGAGCAGGAAGGTACTCGCCAATGGCGGGCCTATCGCCACCTGCCACCGGACAACAATGCGCAGGCGCGTCAGCGCGACCAGTTCACTGAATTGGTGCTGGAAACCCGCGCCAGGCTGGAAAAGCTCTACGTCTTGCCATTGCCAACCAAACAGATGCGCCAGCGCAAAGCGGCCGAGTTCGAGCGCTTGCGCAGCGAATACCGGCAACTGCGCGACAGTCAGTGGGCTGGAGACAAACGCTACGACGCCTGGATTCATGCCCCCATGAACAATGCCCGGCTATTGCCGTTTGGCTTGTACGACCAGTGGGTACCGGCATTTGACGCGCTGTTCCATCAGGTGGATGGCGATTGGCCCAGGTTCTATGCCGCCGCAGAAAAGCTCGGCGGCTTACCGACGGATGAGCGCAAGGCCGCGCTTAAGACGCTGGCTGACGACGTCGATCAACCAAAGAACCAGTAGCAAACACCGATTGCACCCAGCACCCCGGCCAGCTCCGCCAGCAAGGCGCAGCCAACCGCATGGCGCGCACGCTGGATGCCCACGGCACCGAAGTACACCGCCAGCACATAGAACGTGGTCTCGGTACTGCCCTGGATTGTCGCCGCCACCAGCGCCGGAAAGCTGTCGACGCCCGAGGTCTTCATGGTTTCAATCAGCATCGCCCGGGCGGCACTGCCGGAGAAGGGTTTGACCATCGCCGTCGGCAGCGCATCGACGAAGCGCGTGTCCCAACCGGCCCACGCCACCAGATGACGAATCCCGTCCAGGCCGAAGTCCAGTGCCCCGGAGGCCCGCAGGACACCCACCGCGCAGAGCATCGCCACCAGATAGGGCAGCAAGTTCTTGGCGACGTCGAAACCCTCTTTGGCACCTTCAACGAAGGCCTCGTACACCTTCACTTGGCGCAGCGCGCCGATCAGTAAAAACAGCATGATCAGGCCAAACAGCGTCAGGTTGCCGAGGATCGATGACAGGCCGGCCAGCGCGGTCGCCGAAAGGGTCGCCAGCAGCGCCATGAAACCACCGAGGGCGAGGGCGCCGGGGATCATGTAGGCCAACACCACCGGGTCCCAGACGCGCAAGCGCTGCATGAATGCCACCGACAGGAAGCCGACAATGGTCGAGCAACTGGTCGCCAGCAGGATCGGCAGGAACACCAGCGTCGGGTCAGGCGCGCCTTGCTGGGCGCGATACATGAAGATGGTCACCGGCAGCAGGGTCAGCGAAGAGGCGTTGAGCACCAGGAACAGGATCTGTGCGTTACTGGCGACGGTAGCGCTGGGGTTGAGTTCTTGCAGCGCTTTCATGGCCTTCAGGCCAATAGGCGTGGCGGCGTTGTCCAGACCGAGGCCGTTGGCGGCGAAGTTCAGGGTGATCAGGCCGATGGCTGGATGACCAGGCGGGACTTCGGGCATCAGGCGCAAAAACAATGGCCCCAAGGCCCTGGCCAACCATTCGACGATGCCGGCCTTCTCGGCAATGCGCAGAAAACCCAGCCAGAGGGTGAGGGTGCCGAACAGCAGCACCATGACCTCGACCGACAGCTTGGCCATGGCAAAAATGCTCTCCACCATCGCCGCGAATATCCCGGCGTTGCCACCAATCAGCCACTGCGCCAGCGCCGAAACGGCTGCCACGATGAAGAAGCCAAGCCACAGGCCATTGAGCATCAGTCAAATCCCCCAAAAGATCCGCGAATGATAGCGGGGTGACCAGAAACGACAAACCCCGGATTTCTCCGGGGTTTGTCTGGTGCGGCTTTCGTAGATCACTGTGGGAGCAGCCGGTCGACGCTCGATTGCTCGCGATAGCGGTGTATCCGTCGACATCAATGTCGGCTTTAGTCGGTCATCGCGAGCAAGCTCGCTCCCACAGGTTTTGTATCAGTTGCTGGAGGTTTCACCCGCCGGCAGCTTTTCCTTGCTACGCCAGTGCGGCAGGGAGTTCCAGTAACGCTGGCCCTTGGCGTCGTCGTACATGCCTTCCCAACGCGCGATAACCAGAACAGCCAGGGCGTTGCCGATCACGTTCAGTGCGGTACGGGCCATGTCCATGACGCGGTCGACACCGGCGATGAACGCCAGGCCTTCCAGTGGAATACCGACGCTGCCGAGGGTGGCCAGCAGGACCACGAAGGACACGCCCGGTACGCCGGCGATGCCTTTGGAGGTGACCATCAACGTCAGGACCAGCAGCAGTTGCTGGCTGATCGACAGGTCGATGCCATAGAGCTGGGCAATGAAGATCGCCGCAATGCTTTGGTACAGGGTCGAGCCGTCGAGGTTGAACGAGTAACCGGTCGGTACCACGAAGCTGCAAATGGCTTTCGGCGCGCCGTAGGCTTCCATCTTCTCGATCACGCGCGGCAGCACGGTTTCGGAGCTGGCGGTGGAGTAGGCCAGTACCAGCTCATCCTTGAAGATGCGCATCAGCTTGATCACCGAGAAGCCGAACAGGCGAGCGATCAGGCCCAGGATCACGAACGCGAAGAAGGCGATGGCGACGTAAACCAGGATCACCAGCTTGGCCAGCGGTATCAACGACGCGAAGCCGAAGTTGGCCACGGTCACCGCGATCAGTGCGAACACGCCGATCGGGGCGTAGTTCATGATCATGTGAGTGACCTTGAACATGCTTTCCGACACGCCCTGGAACATCTTCACCAGCGGCTCGCGCAGGTCCGCCTGCAGGCTCGACAGCCCGAGACCGAACAATACGGAGAAGAAGATGATCGGCAGCATTTCGCCGCGAACCATGGCCGCGAAGATGTTCGACGGGATCAGGTTGAGGATGGTTTCGATGAACGCGTGTTCATGCTGGACCTCGGCGGCAGTCGCCTGGTACTTGGAAATGTCCACAGTGCCCAGGGTGCTCATGTCGATGCCGGCACCCGGATGGAACAGGTTGGCCAGCAGCAGACCGACCACGATGGCGATGGTCGTGACGATTTCGAAGTAGACGATGGTCTTGAAGCCGATGCGTCCCAGCTTCTTGGCGTCACCAACGCCGGCAATGCCGACGATCAAAGAGGAGATGACGATCGGGATCACGATCATCTTGATCAGACGGATAAAGATATCGCCTGCCGGTTGCAGGACGTTGCTGATCCACCAGGCTTTTTCGGCACTGAAATGGTTGAGCAGCGCACCGATTGCTATCCCCAATACCAGACCGATGAGGATCTGCCAGGCGAGGCTAAGCTTTGCCTTCTTCATATCTTTACCCTTACTTGCGTTTGACTCAGGGAGATGCGCGAACTGGAACGCTCATGGCGAAAAAGTCTAGTGCATCTACCCCCCGTATAAGGTGCCCCGGAACGCGTGTTTGCGGCTCTCTGGCAGGCGAAAAAAGGCGCAACTATTCCGATGCAAGGAAGCGCCGTCTAATGCCGTAAACGCCTACCCTATGCCGAATCGGCATGAGGTTTTTTTGCTGAATGCGGCGTCGCAATCGGTTCGATTACGACATTTCGGCAGGCATAAGTGCCGTGAACCGGTCATCACAGAGCAGATTGAATGTTTTTTGAGCAGTGGCCGAGCGTTGATTTTTCAACAAAATCCCGTAGGACAAAGCGAAAAATCGCGACCAAAAAAAAGGGATTTTTCTCGATATACGGTCGCCTGTGAAACACCGGGAAAAGTAATTTCCGACGTAACAGGGACAAGGAGCCGATAACAGTGATGAAATCGAGACGAGCGCTCTATTTCAATGTGTTGCTTGATCCAGCCCTTCGCAAGCTCGTCGAGCCATGGTGGTCCGGCGAACTTGCGCAGCAGCTTTTCCTGACCCAGCCCTTACGCAGGTACTCCCTGTACCCGTAGGTCACTCCGCCCCTGAAGCAGGCAGAACATCCCGACCCCTTGGTCATGCGCCAGCCTTCCTCAGGTGACGCAGATCGAAAGAGGCGCTGTGACCTCCTTCGTGTACAAATTCTGTTCTACCGACAAGCCCTGCATGAGGGCCTCAGGCATTCCGCAGAAGCCTCAGCCCGCATGCCATGGCACTACCGCCCTGATAGCAGGGCGGCTGCCAGCGTCTTGAACAAACCTTTCATGTCAGCCTCGACCGCGACGGCCAAAGAAGAAGGAAGCAATGAACATCACCAGGAACACGACAAACAGAATCTTGGCGATACCCGTGGCGGTGCCCGCGATACCACCGAAGCCCAGTACTGCGGCGATGATGGCAATGATCAGGAATGTGATTGCCCAGCTCAACATGGTGATTCTCCTTACGCTTCTATTTAGAGGTGTTGCGTTTCCCGGCACATCGCTGCGGCGGAAATTTTTGACCTAGAACACCCAGCGCTCCTGATGACGTATCTCACCTGCAGGCCCGGCCTGGTCGACGTCCATCATGCGCATCGGGGGGCTATCGGCCTGAAGACTGCCAACAGCACTGAAATGGGTTTGGGTCGGATGCTCAATTGACAGTTGTGGCGCTTGCGGCTGCTGACTCTGCTCCCAGCGCAGAAACTGTTGGCCGCCGATAAGGGTGAGCAACAGCGCCAGAACAGCAAACAGTCCTTGCTGAATATGCACAGGCGAGAGTTGCAGGTGGGCGGCACGTTGACGATTCATCCTGGAGCTCCTACCACTCGGGTCGGTATTCGATAGCGGGCGTTTGTTTTTGAATGCCCTGGTCAACCAGACAATTGCACCCCGCATGCCAGCATTGAAATGAATTAATTTCCTTTAATATCAACATCTTAAGATCATCAAAGAAATCACATCGTACGCATCCTGCACGATGCCACTTGTGCGGTCGTGCGTATTGCACGATCCGTTTGAAGGAAGGCGTAAATTTTTTGAATTGAGAGGAGGACGCAGCTGTCAGAAATACACGCTGGCCACTGTCGGAAACCGGTCATCTATATAAAAGAGCCGCGACATCAGCTGGCTAACCGATACATCGGATGAAAGCTACCCTGCCATGACAGGAATGGCTCAGAATCAATCATGCAACTTGCCCGATTTCTCCGGGACTAAATCAAGATCATTCATTAAGGAGCGTAGGAAAATGGAATCAGCCACTGAGCACCAAGGCCGCATTCTGCTGGTGGATGATGAGTCCGCCATCCTGCGTACTTTCCGTTACTGCCTCGAAGACGAAGGCTACAGCGTGGCCACCGCCACCAGCGCCGCGCAGGCAGAAGCCCTGTTGCAGCGCCAGGTCTTCGACCTGTGCTTCCTCGATTTGCGTCTGGGCGAAGACAACGGCCTGGATGTGCTGGCCCAGATGCGTATCCAGGCGCCCTGGATGCGGGTGGTGATCGTCACTGCGCACTCAGCCGTCGACACGGCGGTGGATGCGATTCAGGCCGGTGCCGCCGACTATCTGGTCAAGCCGTGCAGCCCCGATCAATTGCGGTTGGCAACCGCCAAGCAACTGGAAGTGCGGCAGCTGTCGGCGCGGCTCGAAGCCCTGGAAGGTGAAGTGCGCAAGCCCAAGGACGGTCTGGACTCCCACAGCCCGGCCATGAAAGTGGTTCTCGAAACCGCACGCCAGGTAGCCACGACCGATGCCAATATCCTGATTCTCGGTGAATCCGGCACTGGCAAGGGCGAGCTGTCCCAGGCCATTCACGGCTGGAGCAAACGCGCGAAGAAATCCTGCGTCACGATCAACTGCCCGTCGCTGACCGCCGAGCTTATGGAAAGCGAGCTCTTCGGCCACAGTCGTGGCGCCTTCACCGGCGCCAGCGAAAGCACGCTGGGCCGAGTCAACCAGGCGGACGGCGGGACTCTGTTTCTTGACGAAATCGGCGATTTTCCACTGACATTGCAGCCGAAGTTACTGCGTTTCATTCAGGACAAAGAGTACGAGCGCGTCGGTGATCCGGTGACCCGCCGTGCCGATGTGCGCATCCTTGCAGCCACCAACCTCAACCTCGAGGACATGGTCCGCGATGGTCGTTTCCGTGAAGACCTGCTCTATCGCCTGAATGTCATTACCCTGCACCTGCCACCGCTCCGCGAACGCCGTGAAGATATTCTCAACCTGGCCGATCGTTTCCTGGCGCGTTTCGTCAAGGAGTATGCCCGTCCCGCGCGCGCGCTAAGCGACGAGGCCCGGGAAGCCCTGTTGGGCTATCGCTGGCCGGGCAACATCCGTGAGCTGCGCAACGTGATAGAGCGCGCGAGCATCATCTGTCCGCAAGAACGGGTCGAGATCAGTCATCTGGGCATGGCCGAAACCCCGGTCAACAATGCACCGCGCATCGGCGCAGCGCTGAGCCTGGATGAGCTGGAAAAGGCCCACATCGGCGCGGTCCTCGCCACCGCCGACACGCTGGATCAAGCGGCAAAAACCCTGGGCATCGATGCCTCGACGCTGTACCGCAAACGCAAGCAGTACAACTTGTGAGCAATAGCCGATGAAACTGGCGATGAAATTGCGGACCCGGCTTTTCCTGAGCATCTCCGCACTGATCACTGTCGCCTTGCTCGGTCTCCTGCTCGGGCTGGTCAGCGTGATGCAGATGGCCGGCAGCCAGGAAGCACTGACCCGCAGTAACTTCATCACCCTGGACCTGGGACTCAAGCTGCGCCAGACCCTGGGTGATCAACTGATCATCATGCTCAGCGAGAAGCCTGACTCCGCCGCTTTCGCCGCCTCGAAGCAGCGTTACTTCCAATTGCTGGAGGAAGGCATCGCCCAGGAACCGGAGCTAAACGCAAGCGAGTACGGCTTCAGAAAAGCCAAGGCTGACTACGAGCGCTTTATCGAAGCTTATGAGGCGTCCCCGGACCCCTCGAGTGTGCTCAGCAGCCATGACAACCTGACGGAAAAATTCAACGCACTGCGCAATGGTCTGATCGCCGAGCACAAGCGCGCGCTGGATAACATCAACGATACCGAGCGCAAGGCCCGGGAGCGGGCACTGCTGATTGCAGGGTTACTTGCCCTGGTGGGGCTGGCGGTGCTGATCATCGGCTTCGTGACCGCGCAGGCCATTGCCCGGCGTTTCGGGGCGCCCATCGAAGCCTTGGCCAAGGCAGCGGACAATATCGGCCAGGGCAATTTCGATGTCACCCTGCCGATCTCCTCGGCAGTGGAGCTCAACCAGCTGACCCGGCGTTTCGGGATCATGGCCCAGGCGCTGCGTGAACATCAGGCCACCAACGTCGATGAGTTGCTGGCCGGCCAGCAGCGTTTGCAGGCCGTGCTCGACAGCATCGACGACGGGCTGCTGATGATCGACCGTCAGGGCCATCTGGAACACCTTAACCCTGTGGCCCAGCGCCAGTTGGGCTGGGAGTCCGATCGCCTGGGACAGGGACTGGGCACGGCACTGGAGCGCCCCGAACTCGATGAGCAACTGCAACTGGTGCTGCGCGGCGGCACCTTGGAGAGGGCGCCGGAGGACTTGAGTGTCGAAGTCGACGGCGAGTCGCGACTGCTGACCTATAGCCTGACCCCGGTCAGCCACACCCAGGGCCATATTCTCGGTGCCGTGATGGTGCTGCATGACGTCACGGAGCAGCGTGCCTTCGAACGGGTACGCAGCGAATTTGTGTTGCGCGCCTCCCATGAATTGCGCACACCGGTTACCGGCATGCACATGGCCTTCGGATTGTTCCGCGAGCGCGTACACTTTGCCCCGGACTCCCGGGAAGCCGACCTGCTCGATACCGTGAATGAAGAGATGCAGCGGCTGATGCAGCTGATCAATGACCTGCTGAATTTCTCCCGCTACCAAAACGGTTTGCAGAAACTCACCCTGGCGCCGTGTTCCATCGAGGCGTTGCTGGAACAGGCTCAGTCACGCTTTGCCACATCGGCCGAAGAGAAGGAAATCAGTCTGCTGGTGGAAGTGCAGGGGCCCTTGCCGCGTTTGCAGGCCGATCAGCCACAACTGGAGCGGGTACTCGATAATTTGCTCGACAACGCCTTGCGTCACACCGGTTCCGGCGGACGGATACGCTTGCACGCCCGGCGCCACGGCGATCGGGTCATCATCAGTGTCGAGGACAACGGCGAAGGCATTGCCTACGGTCAGCAGGGGCGGATCTTCGAGCCGTTCGTGCAGGTCGGACGCAAGAAAGGCGGAGCCGGTCTCGGCCTGGCATTGTGCAAGGAAATCGTGCAATTGCATGGCGGGCGGATGGGCGTCTATTCACGGCCGGGGCAGGGCACTCAGTTCTACATGGCGCTGACGGTTTAGATCGTGGTCACGCTTCGTCATCCAGGCGCCGACCGCCCGCCAGTCGTCGCCCCCGGGTGATCAATTCAATGAACTGAACCGCGCTCAGCGCGTGGGCGAACAGCCAACCCTGGCCGAACTTCACGCCTTCACTGCTCAGGAACTCGGCCTGGGCCTCATGTTCGATGCCCTCGGCAATCACCTTCAAATGCAGCGACTGGGCCATGTGAATGATGTGCGGGGCCACACCGCTGCTGGCGGCGTCATGCCCCAACGCATCAATGAACGCCTTGTCGATTTTCAGGCAGTCCACCGGCAGGGTTTGCAAATAGGCGAGGCTGCAGTAGCCGGTGCCAAAATCATCGATCAACACCTGGTGCCCGACATCCCGCAGCGATTGCAGGTTTTCCCGGGCCACCACCACATCGACCAGCCCACGCTCGGTGACCTCGAAGGCAATTTGCCGCGCAGCAACGCGATGCAGGGTCAGCAGCCTCGCCATCACCTGGCCGATTCGCGGAACCATCACATCACACGCCGCGAGATTGACCGAGATGTACAGTTGCGGGTTGGCACGCAGCAACTGGCCAAGTTGCTCGAGCAAGCGTTGCAAGACGAAATCCGTCATCTGGCGAATCTGCCCGGTGTCCTCCGCCATCGGAATGAACAGATCGGGACTGGTCAGGGTACCGTCCGGCCTGCGCCAGCGCAGCAGCGCTTCAGCCCCGACACAGTTGCGGCTATCGAGGTCGAAGATCGGTTGATACAGCACCTGCAACTCGCCCCGGCGAATCGCCCCGGCCAGTTCGGCATCCAGCGACTGGCGCTGTTGCACCAGCAGGAACACCAGGAACCCGACGCATATGCCCAGCGCAATGCTGGCCGGCACTAGCCACCACCAGACCGACGGGATATGCATGCCCGTACGCAGGCTGATCAACACCAATTGATACTCCGGGTTGTCGGTGGGCATGCGGTATATCAGGCGTGTCTGGGTGATCTGCAGCGCATCGCGATTTTTCGGGGGCCAGGCCTCGACCGGTGGCCAGATCTGCGAAGAGCCCAACACCGGAATCGCGCGCTTACCATGGTCAAGGACTACCAGCAGGCTGCTGCCCGGCGACAGGTCGACCATATCGGTCAAATGCCCGCGAGAGGTCGCGACCCGGAAATTCCCGCGCCCGAGCATCAGGGCGGCGCGGTTTTCATCGGGTTCGGTGGTGGTATTGAGCCAATAGCTGTAGGTCGGGCCTTTGATGTCTGGCGGTCGAATCAGCGAAAGCCCTTCCTGGCGAGGGCGATTGGAGCAGATTCGCGAAGAGTCCATGTAGGCGGCTTCGTAGACGAAGCGATAATTGAACGTAACCTGTTGCAAGGTCGCGATCATTTCAGCATCGCAACCACGCAACGGTTGCGCTTCAAGGTCGTCCAGGCTTTCACGCAGTTGCCCGAAGAGCTGTTCCAGGCGGGCGAGAAAACGCTCACCCTGAGCATTCATTTCTTCGCTTTCGTTTTGCTCGACCTGATGAATGGCGACGAACAGGCTGCCGGCCATCAATAACGTTGCACTCAAGACAGCCGACATCAGCCCCAGGAACCAGGGGCGATGGAACCAACTACGGAAGGTCTCTCGAGCAGCAGTCATTGCGTAATATCCGATGGATTACCAATGAGTTATAGCTGCTGATTGGGAAATAGCCCGGACCGCCGGGCGGGCGCCATTATTTTGTCTGATTCAACACCAAAAGCAGCGCGGCTGTTTGCGCATCCGGAGTGCCATCGAAGCGTGCCGGGCGGAAGTGCATCTGGAAGGCTGCTATCACATGGCGTGTCGCAACATCGAGCTCGCCGGTTTGTGGAGAGGCATAACCCAGGCGGGCCAATTGCGCCTGAAACCAGCTGATGCTCGGTAACTGATCGGCGAACAGCATTTGCTGGCGCGCGACCGCCTGTTCGTTCGGCCAGATACCCAGCCCCTCGGCAGCCAGACGCTTCCAGGGGAACAGCGGCCCCGGGTCCAGTTTGCGCAACGGCGCAATATCGCTATGGCCGATGATGTCGCGAGGCTTGATGCCCTGACGCTTGCTGATGTCCTTGAGCAATACGATCAAGGACTGAACCTGATCTTCGCTGTAGGGATACCACACGCGCCCGGTTGGAGTGTCCTTGAATCCCGGATTGACGATTTCGATACCGATGGAACTGGAATTCAGCCAGGTCCGGCCATCCCATTCGCTCTCCCCGGCGTGCCAGGCGCGAACGTTTTCATCCATCAGCTTGTAGATGGTGGCGCCCTTGTCGTCACCGATCAGGTAATGACTGCTGACCTCGCCGTGGGTCAGCAGTTGCAGCGAACGCTCCATCGAGGCGTTGGTGTAATGCACCACCACGAACTGCACACGACTGTCGTAATTGGCTGAAGGATGACTGGTGTCAAAACGGGGACCGCTGGCGCAGCCAGCCAGCAGAACAAGTGACAGGATCAGAGCAAGATATTTCATGGCGAAAGGCAGTACACACAAGACAATAATGCAACAGTGTAACGTAATGCCTTGCGGGTTGACGGCAATCGCCACGAATTAAACAAATATGGAACAAATAATGCTCAGCCCGGCTCCACGCGGTTGCGTCCGGCATTTTTTGCACGGTACAACGCCTGATCGGCTCTTTTAAGCACTTGATCGCTGTGCTCACCCGGCCTGAACGCCGACATTCCGACAGACACGGTAATGGTCACCGGCTCTCCCTTGAAGTGGAACGGACAGGCCTCGATGGAGGCACGCAGGCTTTCCAGCAACTTCAGGCCCGCCGCCGGCACTGTGGATGGCATCAACAGCACAAACTCCTCGCCGCCGAACCGGGCAATGAAGTCCGTTGCGCGAAGACGCTTGCGCAACACGCTGGCAATGATCTTCAGCACTTTGTCGCCGGCCAGGTGCCCGTAGTTATCGTTGATGCGCTTGAAATGATCGAGGTCGAGCATGGCCAGTAACAGCGTATTGCCATGTTGCTGCCATTGTTTGACTTCATGATCCAGGCGCTCGCTCCAGGCCGCGCGGTTGGGCAGCCCGGTCAACGGGTCGACCAATGCCTTCTGACGTTGCTCTTCAAGGTGCTCGCGGTAACCCTGGGCCTCCTGCTCCATATGGGCGACCCGCTCGGCCAGGCTGTGCAGGCGCGCAGCGACCTCTTGCTCGCGCTCATCGCGCTGTTTCTGGTGCTGGTCCATGGTACCCAGCAAGCCTTCGAGATGGTTTTCCAGAACGTGCTTGAGACCTTCCAGGTCCGCGGCATCCTGCATGCTGCTTTGCAAGCCATCAACCTGTTCGCGGATCTGCGTGTCCATCTGCCGCGCAGCCGAACGGTTGTCGGCGTGCCCTGCGGTGGCGGCCTGCAAGTTGCTCTGGAACGATTCGAGGCGCTCGTTCAGTCGTTGCAGGTAGGCTTCGAACTCATGCTGGCCGCTGTCGGTAATGGCCAGCATCAACGTGGCGAAGTCGTCGAGAATCGGTAGTAATTCGTACCAGTTCAACCCGTTTTTCAGACGATCGCGCATGGATTCGGCTTGCGGGCGATGACGCTCGGGCAATGTCAGGTCTTCGAGCAGCCCCAGCAGCGTGTGTTCGATGTGGCTGGCCACCGAGCTGTAGGAGGGCTCTGGGGTATCCGGGAGTGCGTAGAACGTGTCGTGACCGGATAGAGGCTGATCTGCGGCGACCACCTCCTCTGTCGGAATCGCAAGCAAGGCATGGCCATCCGGCGATGCTGGCACGATCAGCTCGTCGGGGTTCACTTGCGACTCAAGAGGTGTTTCGATGGTTTCCGGGGTCGGCTTCTCGGTCGACCCGGTTTTTGCCGCGCCTGCGATGGCGGGTTGAGGCTCCGCAGCCGCAGGTGCCAAGGCCACGACTGCCGGAGCAGCGCAAGCCTCGGCTGGTCCGGTCGGCGCGGACGCCTCTTCAACTCGCTCAGCCGTGGGTACTTCGCAGATTGCCGTCTCAATCGCGACCGGGGTCGGCTCGATAACCGCCACAGGACTCTCGGCTACAGGGGCCGCCGGCGCAGGAGAAACAGTCGTTGATGCCACCGTCTCTTCTGCTTCACGACCGCCGAACAATCGCTGCAACAAGCCCGGCCGACCAGGTTCGGTCGGGGTCTCCAGCTGGCTCAGGGCCTTGCCTTGCAAACCACTCAGCTCGCTGAGCAACAAGGGCATCTCACGCGCCTGACTGACCCGTGCATCCAGTTGCCTGGCGAAACTCTTGAGTGGCCGGCTCACATCCCGAGGCAGCGGCAATGTTTGCAGTTGAGTGACCAGTGCAGTCAGGGCGGCACTGGTCTGGTTGATCCGGGTTTCCCGACGCTGCTCGGAGTCGAGCACGGCTTTTTCCAGGCGCGGAATCAGCGCGGCCAGGCCGGCGTCCATGTCGTCGGTACGCACGACCTCGCGCATTTCCTTCATGCATTGGTCAACCGCGCGGTCAGTGCCTTCCGCCGCCAGGGTGCTGCGCACCAGTCCACGGCGCAGCAAGTCGAGCCGCGCGTCCCAGCGACGTTCGAGCTTTTCCTGTTGTTCGATGCTTTTGAGGTATTTCTCTTTCCAGCGCTGTGCTTCGTCGCTCATTCATGGGTTCCGCGAGGGGCAGGACTCAACGCGGGCAATGCATCGGCCGTGAGCGAACCCGGCAGACGAATCTCTACCGCGACCGGCAGGTGATCGGAAATGGGCTGTGCCAGCACCTCGACCTTTTCCAGGGTCAGGCTCGGGCTCAGCAGGATATGGTCCAGGCAACGCTGTGGGCGCCAGCTGGGGAACGTTGCTTCCAATTGCGGCGCGAGCAGGCCGAGATCGCGCAACGCGGAATTTTGCAGCAGGTCACTGGCATGGGTGTTCATGTCGCCCATCAGTACCTGGTGTTTGTAGTCGCCAATCAGATCGCGGATATAGGCCAGTTGCAGGCTGCGCGCCCGGGCGCCCAGTGCCAGGTGCATCATGACGACCACCAGTGCTTCCGGGCCTTCGCCGAACCGTACCAGAATGGCTCCGCGTCCCTTTGGGCCCGGCAACGGATGATCTTCAATGGCCCACGGGCGCAATCGGCTGAGCACGCCATTGCTGTGCTGGGCCAGGCGACCTAGATTGCGATTGAGTTGTTGATACCAGTAGGGGAAGGCGCCGAGTTGGGCCAGATGCTCAACCTGATTGACGTAGCCTGAACGCAGGCTGCCACCATCGGCCTCCTGCAAGGCGACCAGATCGAAGTCGCCCAGCAGATTGCCGATTTTCTGCAGATTGTCGGCACGCCCGGTGTGCGGCAGCAGATGCTGCCAGCCCCGGGTCAGGTAATGCCGGTAACGCTCGGTGCTGATGCCGACCTGGATATTGAAACTGAGCAAGCGCAGACGACTGTCTGCGGGCAGGCCCGTGGATTCCAGATGATGCTCGTTGACCCGCGGATCATGCAGGCCAACGATGCGTTCAGTACCCCATCGGCGCATGGCAGTGACTGCCCTTAGTTGGCGGCAGCCTTGTTAGCCGCTCGCTCTTTGTCGATCAGTTTGTCGGCCAGTTGCAGGGCCTGTTCGGCACCGCCGGCGGAGCCTACGTCAAAGCGGTATTTACCATTCACAATCAGGGTTGGAACGCCGGAGATCTCATATTTTTTGGCCAGTTCACGGGCTTGAACGACCTGTCCCTTGATCGCAAAGGAGTCGAAAGTGGCCAGGAATTTTTCCTTGTCTACGCCCTGGGTAGCCAGGAAGTCGGCCATATCATTCTTATCGGTCAGCTTCATTTTTTTGTTCTGGATCGCGTCGAACACCGCGGCATGAACCTTATGCTCAACACCCATGGACTCAAGAGTCAGGAACATTTGGCCATGAGCGTCCCAAGGACCGCCGAACATCGCTGGAATACGCTTGAAGTTCACATCCGATGGCAGTTTTTCGGCCCAGGGATTGATTGTCGGCTCAAAGTGATAGCAGTGCGGGCAGCCATACCAGAACAGCTCCACCACTTCGATCTTGCCAGGCACGGCGACCGGAACCGGATTGCTCAGTTCGACATAAGGTGCGGCGGGGGCTTCAGCGGCCTGGGCAGTCATGCCGAACAGGCTGGCAGCGGCAAAAACGGCGCTGATGATCAGATTACGCATGCTTCACTCCTGGACAAGTTTTTCGCCTCGCGCAACGTGTTTTCAGACAGGTCCTGGCGGGCTTGAGTTTTGTAGTGTAACGGCAGCGGCCACAAAAAAGGGCGGCCAAGGCCACCCTTTTTATACTCGTTGCAACGGATTAATCGAGCGTTAACGTTGCAGGCGATATTTACCCCGTTCAACGCCCGATCCGCCGGCCTTAGTGCAGGCCCTGGATGTAGCTGGACACCGCGGCGATGTCTTCGTCGCTCAGCCGCTTGGCGATGGTCTGCATGGTCTTGGCATCGCCATCGTTGGTGCGGCCGCCTTCTTCCTTGCGGAAATCGGTCAGTTGCTTGGCGATGTATTGAGCGTGCTGGCCACCCAGGTGCGGGAAGCCGGCGGCTGCGTTGCCGGCGCCATTTGGCGAGTGGCAGCCGGTGCAGGATGGCAGGCCCTTGGCCAGGTCACCGCCGCGGAACAGGGCCTCACCGCGAGCGACGACTTTAGGATCGGCGGCACCAACGCTGCCTTTCTGGCTGGCAAAGTAGGCGGCGATGTCCGCCAGGTCCTGATCGCTCAGGTTGGTCAGCAGGCCGGTCATTTCCAGAACGGTGCGCTTGCCCGACTTGATGTCGTGCAATTGCTTGGTCAGGTAGCGTTCACCCTGACCCGCCAGTTTGGGAAAGTTTGGCGCCATGCTGTTGCCATCCGGGCCGTGGCAGGCGCCACAGACGGCGGCTTTGGCCTGGCCAGCTTTAGCATCACCCGGTTGTACTGCCTCACCTGCAGCATGGGCTATGCCGGAGATGCCCACGGTCAACAGCAGACTCACGATCAATTTCTTCATCAGCTAATCCAACTACGGCTAAGGGTTAAGAGTTATGGACCGGGCTTACTCGCTCATCCAAAGGATGATGGCTTGGTAATCCTCGGCACTGCAGTCCATGCACAAACCACGCGGCGGCATCGCCTTGAAACCCTGGGTCACGTGTTGCACCAGCGTCTCCATACCTTTCGCCAACCTCGGCGTCCAAGCATCCTGATCGCCTTTTTTCGGCGCCATGGGTAGTTGGCCGGAATGACAGGCACCACAAACACGGTTGTACACAGCTTCCGGATCCTGTGTAGCCTGAGCGCTGTAAAGCGGCATCAAGACACCGGCAGCTAGCAGCCATTTCGTCATAAAACGACCTTTTCAGGGTTGAGAGCGTGCTGCGTTCTAGTGCGCAATCAAGGTCTGTCGCTCTCGTGAACTTCATCCTACGCTGGGACAAAGCGCACACAAAATCTGCGGCATTATATACTGGCGTCACTGAAACGGAAGCGACACTGCTTGCCGCACCCATTCCTGGCGCCGCCCACATCGGAAATCCCATGCAACTCAAGAATCCCATCCTCGGTCTGTGCCAACAGTCCACCTTCATGCTCAGCGCCGCCAAAGTCGACCAATGTCCGGATGACGAGGGCTTCGAAGTCGCCTTCGCCGGGCGTTCCAACGCCGGCAAGTCGAGTGCCTTGAACACCCTGACCCACGCCAGCCTGGCGCGCACCTCGAAAACCCCGGGGCGCACGCAACTGTTGAATTTCTTCAAGCTAGACGATGAACGCCGTCTGGTCGACCTGCCGGGCTACGGTTATGCAAAAGTACCGATCCCGCTCAAGCAACACTGGCAGCGTCACCTGGAAGCGTACCTGGGTGGTCGAGAGAGTTTGAAAGGCCTGATCCTGATGATGGACATCCGCCATCCGATGACCGATTTCGACCTGCTGATGCTCGATTGGGCCGTGGCTGCCGGCATGCCGATGCACATTCTGCTGACCAAAGCGGACAAGCTGACCTATGGCGCGGCCAAGAACACGCTGCTCAAGGTTCAGGCGGAAATCCGCAAGGGCTGGGGCGATCTGGTGACGATTCAGCTGTTCTCGGCCCCGAAACGCATGGGCCTGGAAGAAGCCTATACCGTACTGGCAGGCTGGATGGAGCTGGCGGACAAGGGTGCCGAGGTAGAAGCCCAGTAAGGCAGCGAAAGCTGTCTGGGCACTCCAGACAGCTTTCTGCAGGCAAAAAAAACCCCGGGCTTCATATGGGGAGGGAGAAGTTCCGGGGTTCAAGCTCTAGACCGCTAGGGCGGGGTCCAGATATCTGCCAACACTTAACACAACATAGGAGCATCGAAGGGCTTCACCAGCCATTCAGTACCTCTGAGTAGTGCTTCGCAAGATTAGTTCAGATTTTTTTCAAATAGCTTTGAAATAACGCCGATAGCCTTGCGGACTAAGCTGTTTGCACCCTTCTGCCGCGGCACCATGCCGCAGCAAGAACACGACATTTTCTGTAGGAGCGAGCTTGCTCCGGGCGGCGTTCCGACGATGGAATTTCAGTCGAACACGATGTGCCTGACACTCCATCGCGAGCGAGCTCGCTCCTACAGGAAGGCTCAGTGAGCCTCATCCCAGTTATTTCCAACACCCACTTCGACCAGCAACGGCACGTCCAGTTTCGCGGCTTCACTCATGTGTACGCGAATTTCATCGCGAACCTGGTCGACCAGGTCTTCACGTACCTCCAGCACCAGTTCATCGTGCACCTGCAAAATGACTTTGGCGTCGAGTCCGGACGCGGTCAGCCAGTTATCCACAGCGACCATGGCTTTCTTGATGATGTCCGCAGCGGTGCCTTGCATCGGTGCGTTGATTGCCGTGCGTTCGGCGGCGGCGCGCTCTTGCGGCTTGTTGGAGTTGATGTCCGGCAGGTACAGGCGACGACCGAAGAACGTCTCGACATAACCTTGCTCGGCGGCCTGGGCACGCGTGCGGTCCATGTACTGGCGTACGCCGGGGTATCGGGCGAAGTAGGTATCGATGTAGGCCTTGGCGGTCTTGGTGTCGACGCCAATGTCCTTGCCGAGCTTCTGCGCCCCCATGCCGTAGATCAGGCCGAAGTTGATCGCCTTGGCGCTGCGGCGCTGGTCGGAGGTCACGTCGGCCAGTTCGACCTTGAACACTTCGGCGGCGGTCGCGGTGTGCACGTCCAGATTGTGGCGGAAAGCGTTCATCAGCCCTTCATCCCGTGACAGGTGCGCCATGATCCGCAACTCGATCTGCGAGTAGTCCGCCGCCAGCAGCTTGTAACCGGCCGGGGCCACGAAGGCCTGGCGGATACGACGCCCTTCGGCCGTGCGCACCGGGATGTTCTGCAGGTTCGGATCGCTGGAGGACAGGCGCCCGGTGGAGGCGACAGCCTGGTGGTAAGACGTATGGATCCGCCCGGTGCGCGGGTTGATCTGTTCCGGCAAACGATCGGTGTAAGTGCTTTTCAGCTTGCTCATGGAGCGATATTCCATGAGCACTTTCGGCAATCGGTAGTCGTCTTCCGCCAGCTTGGCCAGCACCTCTTCGGCCGTGGACGGCTGGCCCTTGGCAGTCTTTTTCAGCACCGGCAGGCCGAGTTTCTCGTAGAGGATCACGCCGAGCTGCTTGGGCGAACCGAGGTTGAATTCCTCGCCGGCAATCTCGAAGGCTTCGCGCTCAAGTGCGACCATCTTGTCGCCCAGCTCGATGCTTTGCACGCCCAGCAGAGCGGCGTCGACGAATGCGCCCTGGCGCTCGATGCGCGCCAGCACCGGCACCAGCGGGATTTCGATGTCGGTCAGCACACTGGCCAGGCTCGGAATGGCCGAGAGCTTTTCGAACAGGGCCTGGTGCAGACGCAGGGTGATGTCCGCATCTTCGGCGGCGTAAGGCCCGGCCTGCTCAAGGGCGATCTGATCGAACGTCAGCTGTTTCACGCCTTTGCCGGCGATGTCCTGGAAGCTCACCGTGGTGTGGTCCAGATACTTCTGCGCCAGGCTGTCCATGTCATGGCGCGTGGCCGTGGAGTTGAGCACGTAGGACTCGAGCATGGTGTCGAAGGCGATGCCGCGCACGGTGATGCCGTTGTCCTGTACGCCACCGATGGCGCAGTTGGCCAGGATGTTCATGTCGAACTTGGCGTGCTGGCCGACCTTGAGCTTGTTCGGGTCTTCCAGAATCGGCTTGAGCGCGCGCAGGACCGTGTCGCGATCCAGCTGCTGCGGCACGCCGATGTAGGAATGGGTCAACGGGATGTAGGCCGCTTCGTTAGCCTGAACCGCGAATGACAGACCCACCAATTGCGCCTGCTGCGCGTCGATGCCGGTGGTTTCGGTGTCGAACGCAAACAGCTTGGCGTTGTTCAGCTTTTCCAGCCAGGCATCGAAACGCGCCTGATCGAGGATAGTTTCGTAGGCGGCTTCAGCAGCGGCGGCCGGTGCTTCGGCCTCTGGTTCGCTGAACAGATCGTTGGCCGGTGCAGGCTCGGCGGCAGCACTCAGTTCCAAGCGTTTGGCGTCGCGATCAAGGTCGTTCAGCCAGCTCTTGAACTCCAGCAGGCTGTACAACTCGTAGAGTTTCGCCGGATCTTCCGCGCCCATTTGCAGGTCGTCGAGGCCAATGTCCAGCGGTACGTCGACCTTGATGGTCGCCAACTGATAGGAAAGGAAGGCCATTTCCTTGTGTTCTTCGAGCTTGGCCGGCAGGGTCTTGGCACCACGAATCGGCAGGGTCGGTACGATGTCGAGCTGCGCATAGAGCTCGGTCAGACCGCCGTTCACACCGACCAGCAGGCCTGAAGCCGTCTTCGGGCCAATCCCCGGAACGCCCGGAATGTTGTCGGAAGAATCGCCCATGAGCGCCAGATAATCGATGATCTGCTCCGGAGCGACGCCGAATTTCTCCTTCACGCCCTCCACGTCCATGCTGCTACCGGTCATGGTGTTGACCAAGGTAATGTGACCATCGACCAGTTGCGCCATATCCTTGTCGCCCGTGGAGATGATTACCGGACGATCCGCCGCCGCACTGCTGCGAGCCAGAGTGCCAATCACGTCATCGGCCTCGACGCCTTCGACGCACAGCAGCGGGAAGCCCAGGGCGATCACGCTCTGGTGCAGCGGTTCGATCTGCACGCGCATGTCGTCAGGCATACTCGGACGGTTGGCCTTGTATTCGGCGTACATGTCATCGCGAAAAGTCCCGCCCTTGGCGTCGAACACCACGGCGAACGGACTATTCGGATATTGCTTGCGCAGGCTCTTGAGCATGTTCAACACGCCCTTGACCGCACCGGTCGGCAGGCCTTTGGACGTGGTCAGCGGTGGCAGCGCGTGAAAGGCGCGGTAAAGGTAAGAAGAACCGTCCACCAGGACGAGGGGGGCTTGGCTCATGAGCAGGATCAACCTTTTCGGCGGGTCCGGCGCTAGAATAGCGGGACCGTTGACGACAAAGGGACAAGGTTATCATGCGCACACTAAATCGCCTGTTGCTGGCTGGCTTGTTTGCAATCACTCCATTGACCGTCATGGCGGCGGATGATGCACCGTCGGCAGACCCGGATGTGACCATTCGCACGGAAGGCGATAAAACCATTCAGGAATACCGGCAAAACGGCTTTTTGTACGCCATCAAGGTCACCCCAAAGGTTGGCAAACCGTATTTCCTGGTGCGTGCGGATGGCTCGGAGGGAAACTTCATCCGCTCTGATTACCCGGATATGCTGATTCCGGCGTGGGAAATTTTTAAGTGGTAAGTCGTCCCTAACTTTAATCGGCGCTGGCTCATGAGCGGCGCCCGTACTGGCAGTTTAAACATGTCTGTGTTCACCCCCCTGGCTCGGCCCGAGCTGGAAGCTTTTCTCGCCCCTTATGGCCTCGGCCGCCTGCTTGATTTCCAGGGGATTGCCGCCGGTAGCGAAAACACCAATTTCTTTATCAGCCTGGAGCAGGGCGAATTTGTCCTGACCCTGGTCGAGCGCGGTCCGGTTCAGGAAATGCCGTTCTTCATCGAATTGCTCGACGTGCTGCACGGCGCCGACCTGCCGGTTCCTTACGCCCTGCGCACCACCGACGGCGTGGCCTTGCGCGAACTGGCGGGCAAACCGGCATTGCTGCAGCCACGCCTGGCCGGCAAGCACATCAAGCAAGCCAATGCGCAACATTGCGTGCAGGTTGGTGAGTTGCTCGGCCATCTGCACCTGGCGACCCAGGCCAACATGATCAAGCGCAAAACCGATCGCGGCCTGGACTGGATGCTGGAAGAGGGCACGCAGTTCCTCTCGCACCTCGGTGCCGAACAGAAGGACCTGCTGCAACGGGCGCTGGAAGAAATCACCCGACAGAAAGAAAAAATCCTCGCTCTGCCGCGGGCGAACATTCACGCCGACCTGTTCCGCGACAACGCAATGTTCGAAGGCACACACCTGACCGGACTGATCGACTTCTACAACGCCTGCTCCGGGCCGATGCTCTACGACGTGGCGATTGCCTTGAACGACTGGTGCTCGGACGACGATGGCGTGATCGATGGCCCGCGAGCACGGGCCTTGCTGGGCGCTTATGCGGCCTTGCGACCGTTCACCGCTGCCGAAGCCGAACTGTGGCCGACCATGCTGCGGGTGGCGTGCGTACGGTTCTGGTTGTCACGCTTGATCGCGGCGCAGGCGTTTGCCGGGCAGGACGTGTTGATTCACGACCCGATGGAGTTCCAGTTGCGCCTGGCTCAGCGGCAGACGGTCAATACGCCGTTGCCTTTCGCCCTTTAAAGGCTTCGCGAGCAGGCTCGCTCCCACAGGTTCACGGTGATCCTTGTGGGAGCGAGCCTGCTCGCGAATGGGGGCGCCACTTTTTTCGAATTACAACGACTCCAGGCACCCCGCCAGATCATTCCCCAATTTCTCCAGCACCTGCTCATAGCCCTGGGCAGTCACCGGCGTGTAACCACCCAACGCATCCAGTTCCGCCAGCTTCACCGGCAAGCCCGCCACCAGAGTTTCCGCAAGGCGCGGACGCAGCGGTGGTTCGCTGAACACGCAGGTCTTGCCGACTTCCTGCAAGCGCGCGCGCATCGCCGCGACATGCTGGGCACCGGGTTGCACTTCGGCCGCGACACTGAACACACCCACGTGCTTGAGGCCGTAGGCGTCTTCGAAGTAATCGAACGCTTCGTGGAACACGAAGTAAGGCTTGCCCTGAACATCGGCCAGGCGTTTCTTCAGGCGCGCATCCGACGCATCGAGACGCTCGTCGAAGGCTTTCAGGTTGCTCTGATAGCGCACGGCATTGTCAGGATCGGCGGCACTCAGATCCGCCGCCATTTTCGTGGCGATGACCCGGGCGTTGACCGGCGACAACCACAAATGTGCATCCAGGCTGCCTGGGCGATGATCGTGGTCGTGGTCGTCGGCTTCTTCGGCGTGGGAGTGGCTATCCTCGGCAAAACGGCGCAGTTTCATGCCTGGCAAATCCTGCACGGCCACGCTGGGCAGCGTACGACCATTGAGCACGCGAGGCAGGAAACCCTCCATGTCCGGGCCGATCCAGTACAGCAGGTCCACCGATTGCACCTTGCGTACGTCGGAAGGGCGCAGTGCATAGTTGTGCGGCGAGGCACCCGGTGGCAGCAAGACCTCAGGAATCGCCACGCCGTCCTGCACCGCTGCGGCGATCAACTGCAGGGGCTTGATGCTGGTAAGGACCTTGACCTCGGCCTGCGCCGGACCGATCAGCAGAAAACTTGCGAAAAATGCGACAAAGATAGAAAAAAGACGGGACACGATGACCACTCGAAGAGGCGAGAACGGGTAACATAATAACGTCTCTCACAAAACTCGTCGCCGCTCATGCTAAAAACACCGATTGCCAGCCGCCCCCACGACCACTCGCATTGCGTTCACAGCGCTTTGTCCGAGGCCGATGCCCTGTGCGCTCGTCAAGGCCTGCGCCTGACCGCATTGCGCCGGCGGGTGCTGGAACTGGTGTGGCAAAGCCACAAGCCGCTGGGTGCCTACGACATTCTTGCGGTTCTCAGCGAGCAGGACGGTCGCCGCGCTGCGCCACCGACGGTGTACCGCGCGCTGGATTTCCTGCTGGAAAACGGCCTGGTCCATCGGATTTCCTCGCTCAACGCCTTTATCGGCTGCAATCACCCGGAACATGCACACCAGGGTCAGTTCCTGATCTGCCGTGTGTGCCACGCCGCCATCGAGCTCGAGCAAAAATCCATCAGCGACGCGATCATCGCCAGCGCCAGGGATGTCGGGTTTATCGTCGAAGGCCAGACCGTCGAAGTGGTCGGTCTGTGCTCGGGTTGCCAGGGGGCTTGATGAGCAACGCGCTGATCCGTCTAGAGCAGGTTGCCGTCACGTTCGCCGGGCAACCGGTGCTGGACAACATTGAGCTGAGTGTCGAGCCTGGGCAGATCGTGACACTGATCGGCCCCAACGGCGCCGGCAAAACCACACTGGTACGTGCCGTGCTCGGCCTGTTGAAACCGGACAGCGGCAACGTCTGGCGTAAGCCCAAACTGCGGGTCGGCTACATGCCGCAAAAACTCCATGTCGACCCGACCCTGCCGCTGTCGGTGCTGCGCTTCCTGCGCCTGGTGCCGGGCGTAGACCGTGCGATGGCCTTGGCGGCACTCAAGGAAGTCGGTGCCGAGCAGGTCATCGACAGTCCGGTGCAAAGCGTTTCCGGTGGTGAAATGCAACGCGTGCTACTGGCCCGGGCCTTGTTGCGCGAACCGGAGTTGCTGGTACTCGACGAACCGGTACAGGGTGTCGACGTGGCCGGCCAGGCTGAGCTGTACAGCCTGATCACCCGCCTGCGCGACCGTCACGGTTGCGGCGTGCTGATGGTCTCCCACGATTTGCATCTGGTGATGAGCACCACGGATCAAGTGGTTTGCCTCAATCGTCACGTCTGCTGTTCAGGCCATCCCGAGCAGGTCAGCGGCGATCCGGCGTTCGTCGAGCTGTTCGGAAAAAACGCACAAAGCCTGGCGATTTATCACCACCATCACGACCACGCCCACGACTTGCACGGCTCAGTGGTCAAGGCGCCCGCATCGGGACAACCCCATGTTCACGGAGATGGCTGCAAGCATGGCTGATTTTCTGCTCTACGCCCTGCTTGCAGGCCTGGCCCTGGCCGTTGTCGCGGGCCCGCTGGGGTCTTTCGTGGTCTGGCGGCGCATGGCTTATTTTGGCGACACCTTGTCCCACGCGGCACTGCTCGGCGTGGCCCTGGGCTTCCTGCTGGATGTCAGCCCGACGGTTGCCGTGACCGTTGGCTGCCTGCTGCTGGCGGTGTTACTGGTGACCTTGCAACAACGTCAGCCCTTGGCATCCGACACGCTTTTGGGAATTCTCGCACCCAGCACGCTCTCACTGGGCCTGGTGGTACTAAGCTTCATGCACGAAGTGCGGATCGACCTGATGGCCTATCTGTTCGGCGACCTGCTGGCAATCAGTCCAACCGATCTGGCCTGGATTCTTGGCGGCAGTGCGGCCGTGCTGGCCTTGCTGGTTGCATTGTGGCGGCCATTGCTGGCGATCACGGTGCATGAAGAACTGGCCAGGGTCGAAGGCCTTCCGGTGGCCGGATTGCGCCTGGCGCTGATGTTGCTGATCGCCGTTGTGATTGCCGTGGCGATGAAAATCGTCGGCGTGCTACTGATCACTTCGTTGCTGATCATCCCGGCGGCGGCGGCACAACGTCACGCCCGCTCGCCGGAGCAGATGGCACTGGGCGCGAGCCTGCTGGGCATACTCGCCGTGTGTGGCGGGCTGGCGTTGTCCTGGTTCAAGGACACCCCGGCCGGCCCGTCGATTGTGGTGGCAGCCGCCGCGCTGTTTCTGCTGAGTTTTGTTCTGCCCCGTCGAGGGGTGTAGACTTGCTCGTTTTTTGCGCAAATAGAGAGTCGCAGGAATGAAGTCGTTCGCCTCCCGTTATCTGCTCCTTGTCGCATTTTCTTTGCTGCTGGGCGCCTGCCAAAGCACGCCACCGGCGGCCACCGAGGCCGCCAATGCGCGAGCCACGGCCATCGTACAGCTGGAACAAAACATCGCCAGCGATGAACTGGCCACCGCCGAAGACCAATTGGCGGCCTTGCAGGCCGAATCGCCCAACGATGCGTCCCTTGAGCAGTACCAGCGGCAACTGGCCGAAGCCTATCTGCGCCGCAGCCAGATCGTGCTGCAAAAAGGTGATGTGGATGCTGCAGCGACCGCCCTGAGCCGTGCCCGCGCGTTGATGCCCAAGGCTCCGGCACTGACCGGCGGAGTCAACGGCTCGATTGCCCAGGCACGCAAGGCCGAGCTGGAAAAAGCCGAAGCGGCCCTGAAAGCTGCCGAAGCCAAGCCAAAAGCCAAAGTCATCGATCTGACGGCTGAAAGCACCACGGTCGCGCTGAATATCAACGATATGGGCAAACTGCGTCGCCAACTGGATGCCATCGCCGCCGATGTGGTGAATTTTCAGTGCGAGGTGAGCATTCAGGCTCCACGCACCGATGATTACCCTTGGCTGGCGACATTGCTGACAAAACGGGTGAACAAGCTCGATCCCGAGTTTGACCTGAAGCTGGAGCGACAGATTTTGCGCAGTGTTCCGGCGCAGATGGTTCTGAGTCCGCGTAAACCTTAAAAAGCTTCGCGAGCAAGCCCGCTCCCACATTGGATCTGTGCCCGCCACAGGACTCGTGTGGGAGCGGGCTTGCTCGCGAAGGCGGCCTTTCTGGCAATAAACATGTTCAGGCCGGAATCGCCCTGGCCTTCGCCTCCCTGTCCCAAACCCGATGCTGTCCGATCGCGGCGAAAAACCCTTTGATCAACTTCGCATCCGTCCCCACGATCAATCCCGCATCAGCCTCCAGCTTCAATACATCCAGCAACTGCTTCGCTTCACCCTGCAAGGCGATAGCCTTCAGATGCTTGTACGCCTCCAGCAGGTAATGCAACGCCACGCCGTCTGTACTCAGCGCCTTGATCGACGCGGCTCCGCCCGGCACGAACACCGCGTCGAATGCCACCGACGGCGAGCCCTCCATCGAAGCATCGACCGCCAGGGTTTTGCCATCGGCGGTTTTCACGGGTGCAGAGGTCGGCCCCAGTAACTTCGCGTGAGCGCCCTGCACTGCAAGCGCTTTTTTCATCGCATCAATCGCAGCGCTATCAACGCCATTGGCCGCCAGAATCGCGACCTTCCGCGTCTTGATGTTCTCCGGCAACAGATTGGCCTGGCTCAATGCCGGAGAGTGATCCTGTGCGGCTTTGCGTACCTCGACGGTTCCTCGAGCCGGCGTAGGCAATCCAAGGTTCTGCGCCACTCGTTTGGCCAACTCCAGATCGATATTGGCGAGAATTTCGTTCACTTCCCGGGCGCGGATCGCCTCACGCTCAACCTTGCCCAATTCAAAGCTGTAGGCCGAGATGATGTGCTCCCGTTCATGCTCACTCATGCTGTGGAAAAACAAACGAGCCTGGGAGAAGTGGTCAGCGAACGACTCGCTGCGCTGGCGAATCTTGTTGGCGTCGATGCGCTCCGGATAACTCTCGAATCCTCCATCCTGCGCCGAAACAGGCGTTTCCTTTGGCCAGCCGCCATCGATGGAGTTCGGCTCATAAGACGCACGTCCCTTGTCGATGGTGGTGCGGTGCTGCGCATCCCGCTGACCGTTGTGGAACGGTGACACCGGACGGTTGATTGGGATTTCGTGAAAGTTCGGCCCGCCGAGTCGGCTGATTTGCGTGTCGGTGTAGGAAAACAATCGACCTTGCAGCAGGGGGTCGTTGGAGAAATCGATCCCCGGAACGATATGCCCGGGGCAGAAGGCAACCTGCTCGGTTTCGGCGAAGAAGTTGTCCGGGTTGCGGTTCAGCACCATCTTGCCCAACGGCGTGATGGGCACCAGTTCTTCGGGGATCAGCTTGGTCGGGTCGAGAATGTCGAAATCGAAGGCGTGTTCATTTTCTTCTTCGATGACCTGCACCCCCAACTCCCATTCCGGGTAGTCGCCGATCTCAATCGACTCCCACAGATCACGCCGATGGTAGTCGGCGTCCTTTCCCGCAAGCTTCTGCGCTTCGTCCCACACCAGGGAGCAAGTGCCGGCCGTAGGGCGCCAGTGGAATTTGACGAAGCGCGACTTGCCCTCGGCATTGATCAGGCGAAAGGTGTGCACGCCGAAGCCCTGCATGCTGCGCAGGCTTTTCGGGATCGCCCGGTCGGACATTGCCCACATCACCATGTGCGCCGACTCCGGCACCAACGAAACGAAGTCCCAGAAGGTGTCGTGGGCCGAGCCACCGGTAGGGATCTCGTTATGCGGCTCGGGTTTGACCGCGTGCACGAAGTCGGGAAACTTGATCGCATCCTGTATGAAAAACACCGGCATGTTATTGCCCACCAGGTCGAAGTTGCCTTCGTCGGTGAAGAACTTCACGGCGAAACCCCGTACATCACGCACGGTATCGCCTGACCCTCGCGGCCCCTGTACCGTGGAAAAGCGCACGAACACCGGCGTTTTCTTCGCGGGGTCCTGCAGGAAACCGGCCTTGGTCAGCACCGAATGGTTTTCATAGCTCTGGAAATAACCATGGGCACCGGTGCCGCGAGCGTGAACGATGCGTTCGGGAATGCGCTCATGATCAAAATGCGTGATCTTTTCACGCATGATGAAATCTTCCAGCAGCGACGGTCCGCGGGCCCCGGCCTTCAGGGTGTTCTGGTTGTCCGCCACCTTCACACCCTGGTTAGTGCGCAAGGCCTGCTCAGTGGCATCGGAGCGAAATGCTTTCAGGCTGTCGAGCTTGGCGTTGGTGTTGTGGCGGTCCGGGGTATCGGTCCCGGCCAGGACGCTCTTGGTGGCGGCAGGCTTCTTGGTACTCATCAGGCGTGAACTCCTCAGGCATATTCCAGTGGCCTAAGTAGTGACTGACGAGCTTATTCAGCCGTTCCTTTTTTCTGACCTTTGATCGCGTTATTGCCAAATGACAGGACAAATGCGAAATAAATGCTAAGAACCTCTATACGGACAGGCTAAAATGCGCGCCCGGCTAACCGCTGACCCTTTTCTAACGCGCCCCACAAGGTTCGCTACGTGATCGAGTTTCAAAACGTCCATAAAACCTACCGCGTCGCCGGTAAGGAAATCCCCGCGCTGCATCCGACCAGTCTGACGATTGAGAACGGGCAGGTTTTCGGCTTGATCGGTCATTCCGGCGCAGGAAAAAGTACCCTGCTGCGTCTGATCAATCGCCTGGAAAACGCCAGTGGCGGCAAGATCACCGTCGACGGTGAAGAAGTCACCGCGCTCGACGCCAACGGCCTGCGCCGCTTCCGTCAGCAGGTCGGAATGATTTTCCAGCACTTCAACCTGCTGGCCTCCAAGACCGTCGCCGACAACGTCGCATTGCCACTGACCCTGGCCGGCGAACTGTCGCGCAGCGAGATCGATTCGCGCGTGGCCGAGTTGCTGGCGCGGGTCGGTTTGTCCGATCACGCGAAAAAGTACCCGGCGCAATTGTCCGGCGGGCAAAAGCAGCGTGTCGGCATTGCCCGCGCCCTGGCGACCAAGCCAAAAATCCTGCTGTGCGATGAAGCCACCAGCGCCCTCGACCCGCAAACCACTGCATCGGTCCTGCAATTGCTGGCCGAGATCAATCGCGAGCTGAAACTGACCATCGTATTGATCACCCACGAAATGGACGTGATCCGCCGGGTCTGCGACCAGGTGGCCGTGATGGACGCCGGCATGATCGTCGAGCAAGGCTCGGTGGCCGAGGTGTTCCTGCATCCGAAGCATCCGACCACCAAACGCTTTGTGCAGGAAGACGAGCAGATCGACGAAAGCGAACAGCGTGACGACTTCGCTCACGTTCCGGGGCGCATCGTGCGTCTGACCTTCCAGGGCGATGCGACCTACGCGCCGTTGCTGGGCACCGTCGCCCGGGAAACCGGGGTGGACTACAGCATCCTGGCCGGTCGTATCGACCGCATCAAAGACGTCCCTTACGGGCAACTGACCCTGGCCGTGACCGGCGGTGACATGGAAGCGGCGTTCGCCCGCTTCACCGCAGCCGACGTCCACATGGAGGTGCTGCGCTAATGGAAGCCCTGACAAGTTTCTTCGCCAATATCGACTGGCTCGAAATCTGGCTGGCCACCGGCGACACTTTGCTGATGCTCGGCGGTTCGCTGTTGTTCACCGTGCTGCTCGGCTTGCCGCTGGGCGTGCTGCTATTCCTCTGCAGCCCACGCCAGTTGCTGGAAGCCAAAGGCGTCTACGCGATGTTGTCGCTGGTGGTGAACATTCTGCGTTCGCTGCCGTTCATCATCCTGTTGATCGTGATGATTCCGTTCACCGTGTTGATCACCGGCACGTCCCTCGGTGTTGCCGGTGCGATCCCGCCGCTGGTGGTGGGCGCCACGCCGTTTTTCGCGCGCCTGGTGGAAACCGCCCTGCGTGAAGTGGACCGCGGCATCATCGAAGCCACCCAGGCCATGGGTGCGACCACGCGACAGATCATCACCAATGCGTTGCTGCCTGAGGCTCGTCCGGGCATTTTCGCGGCGATTACGGTGACCGCAATTACACTGGTGTCCTACACGGCGATGGCGGGTGTTGTCGGCGCCGGTGGTCTGGGTGACCTGGCGATCCGCTTCGGTTACCAGCGTTTCCAGACCGATGTGATGGTCGTGACGGTGGTGTTGCTGCTGGTCCTGGTCCAGGTACTACAAACCGTTGGCGACAAGTTGGTCGTCCACTTTTCCCGTAAGTAAGACATGAGCCGGCCATTCGCTGGCAGGCGCCAAACGGGCGCCTCACAAGGAGTTAGCTGAATGAAAAAACTACTCGTCGCCTTCGCTGCCGTTGCCGCATTCTCGGCCCACGCGGCTGACACCCTGACCGTCGCAGCCACCCCGGTGCCACACGCCGAGATCCTCGAATTCGTGAAGCCGACCCTGGCCAAAGAAGGCGTGGACCTGAAGGTCAAGGTCTTCACTGACTACATCCAGCCGAACGTGCAAGTCGCGGAAAAGCGCCTGGACGCCAACTTCTTCCAGCACCAGCCGTACCTGGATGAGTTCAACAAGGCCAAGAGCACAAACCTGGTATCCGTCGCCGGCGTGCACCTGGAACCCCTGGGCGCTTACTCCAGCAAGTACAAGACCCTCGCTGAACTGCCTGGCGGCGCCAACGTGGTGATCCCGAACGACGCCACCAACGGTGGCCGTGCACTGTTGCTGATGGCCAAGGCCGGGCTGATCAAGTTGAAGGATTCGAACAACATCCTGTCGACCGTGAAAGACATCACCGAGAACGCCAAGGACCTGAAAATCCGCGAACTGGAAGCCGCGACCATCCCGCGCGTGCTGACCCAGGTCGACCTGGCGCTGATCAACACCAACTACGCGCTGGAAGCCAAGCTCGATCCGGCCAAGGACGCGCTGGTCATCGAAGGCAACGACTCGCCGTACGTGAACATCCTGGTGGCTCGCCCGGATGACAAGGACAGCGACGCGATGAAGAAGCTGGTTGCAGCTTTGCACAGCCCGGAAGTGAAGGCCTTCATCCTCGAGAAGTACAAAGGCGCGGTAGTGCCGGCGTTCTGATTGAACTGCGGAAACGAAACAGGGGACGCCAAGTGCGTCCCCTTTTTTGTGCCTTGAAATTTAGACCCCTGTGGGAGCGGGCTTGCTCGCGAAAGCGGTGTGTCAGCCACTATCAATGTCGGCTGAACCACCGCCTTCGCGAGCAAGCCCGCTCCCACAGGGTTTTGTGTCACTTAATTACGCTTGAGCATCACCGGCAACTGCGCCACCAGCTTCGCGTTGTTCAACGGCGCCCGGATGAAGCCGCGCTGCGTGCCATCCGGCCCGATCACCGCGAGGTTGCCACTGTGGTCGACCGTGTAGTTTGGCTTGTTGGTGTCCGCCGGAATGAACGGAATGCTCACCGCGTTGGAGACCTTTTGCAATTCATCGGTCGACTTTGGCGTCAGGCCGACAAACTGCGGGTCAAAGTAGCCCAGGTACTGCTTGAGCTGCTGGGGCGTGTCGCGATGGGGGTCGACGCTGACCAGCACGATCTGCAACTTATCCACCGCCTCGGGCGGCAACTCGCTCTTGATCTGTCGCAGCTGGGCGAGGGTGGTCGGGCAGACGTCCGGGCAGAAGGTGTAGCCGAAGAACAGCAGGCTCCACTTACCCTTCAATTCATTGATCGCGACCGGCTGGCCGTCCTGATTGGTCAACGTCACGTCCGGCAGATTGCGGCTCTGCGGCAGCAAAATGATACCGGCGTCGATCAGCGCCGTCGGGTCGCCCTGGTCTTTCCCGGACAGTACCTTGTTGACGGTCAGGCCCAGGATCAGTGCGACCAGGGCGACGAGGATGAAGACGGTTTTCTGGGTTCGAGTCATAGGTTCAACAGTAAGTAGTGGTCTACGAGCAGGGCGATAAACAGCAGGAACAAGTAGTAAATAGAGTACTTGAACGTGTTGATCGCCGCGTGCGGCCGAGTGCCACGGTACAACACCACGGCCCATTGCAGAAAGCGCGCGCCCAGCCCGAGCGCGCAGACCAGATAGAGCATACCGCTCATGTGGATCACGTAGGGCATCAGGCTGACGGCGAGCAGCGCAAAGGTATACAGCAGGATATGAATCTTGGTGTAGTGCTCGCCATGGGTGACCGGCAGCATCGGGATGTCGGCCTTGGCGTATTCCTCCTTGCGATGGATCGCCAACGCCCAGAAGTGCGGCGGGGTCCAGGCGAAGATGATCAGCACCAGCAGCAGCGGTTCGGCGCTGACGTGACCGGTGGCGGCAGTCCAGCCGAGCAAGGGCGGCGCGGCACCGGCCAGACCGCCGATGACGATGTTCTGCGGGGTCGCACGCTTGAGGAATCCGGTGTAGATCACCGCATAGCCAAGCAGCGAGGCGAGGGTCAGCCACGCGGTCAGCGGGTTGGTAAACGCCAGCAGCATGGCTTGCCCGAGAGCCGCCAACACCAGCGCGAACGTCAGCGCGGCGGTCGGAGATATCCGGCCTTCGGCGAGCGGCCGTTTGTGGGTGCGCGCCATCACCGCGTCGATGCGCCGGTCCACCACATGATTGACCGCCGCGGCGCCACCGGCACACAGGGCGATGCCCAGGTTGCCGAACACCAGCACCGTCCAGGGCACCCCGGCACGGGTCGCGAGGAACATCCCCACCAGTGACGTGATGAGCATCAGCACCACGACTTTGGGCTTTGTCAGTTCCAGGTAGTCACGCCAGATCGCCTGACTGGGACGTTCGCCGATCAGAATCGCCATGGCATCTCTCCTTTTATTGTTATGGGCCCGGCTGAGTGTTTACGCGGGCTGAAGTGCCAGCGTGCTTGCTTGACCCGGACCAGACTGGTTCGGGCGTGGTAATTGACCAGCACCATGGTCAGCAACAGCGCCGCGCCGCCCGCGTTATGTGCGACGGCCAGCGGCAGCGGCAGATGAAATAGCACGTTGCTGATGCCCAAAGTGATTTGTGCGCCAAGGGCGATCAGCACCAGGCCTGCCAGGCGCGTCATGCCGACCACCTTCAATTGCCAGGCCAGACCAAGCAACACCAGGGTGACCAGCAAGGCGCCGATGCGATGGGTCAGGTGGATGGCCGTACGGGCGTCGCTGTCCAGTTGCCCGCCGAGGTAATTCGGGCCGATGTGTTGGGTCAGATGAAAGCCATTGGCGAAGTCGGCGGGCGGCAACCACTGGCCGTGACAGGTCGGAAAGTCGATGCAGGCCACGGCGGCGTAGTTGGAACTGACCCAGCCACCGAGGGCGATTTGCCCGATCACCAGCAACAGCCCCGCCGTCGCCCAGTGTTGCAGACGTCGTGGCACGGTCAGCGCCGGCAGTACGCCGGACAGGCGCAAGGTCAGCAGAAACAACAGGCTCAAGGTCGCGAAGCCGCCAAGCAAATGCCCGGTGACCACCTGCGGCCAGAGCTTGAGCGTTACCGTCCACATGCCGAACGCGGCTTGGCCGAAGACCACCGCCAACAGAAACAATGGCAACTTCACCGGTTGCCCCGGATGACGGCGATGCAACCACGCACGACCGGCCAACACCGCGATCAACACGCCCAGCGTGCCAGCGAAGTAGCGGTGGATCATCTCGTTCCAGCCCTTGTGGGCCTCGACCGGAGCGTCCGGGAAATGCAATTCGGCATGGGCCAGCTGGGCTTCGCTTTTCGGCACGCTGATGAAACCGTAGCAGCCAGGCCAGTCCGGGCAGCCGAGGCCGGCGTGGGTCAGGCGGGTGTAGGCGCCGAGCAATACCACGATCAGTGCCAGCAAGGTGGCAAACAACGCGAGGCGAAATCCAGGCTTGGCCATGACGATGCCCTTATCCGATGTTCGACAGTTTCAGCAGGTGGCGCAGATCGTTCAGCAGGTCCTTGCCCTTCACCGACGGGTCGTAGCGCAGCACCAGATTGCCGTGGGGGTCGATGATCCACAGGTGCGGCACGTCATTGCTCTGAGCGCCTTTTGTGTAGGCAGGCAAGTCCAGTGAATAGCGTTGCAACTGCGGGTACTCGCGTTGAAGTTTAGTCTCGTAATCGCTGTTCAGCGCCTGCGCGGCGGCCAATGCATGGCTGGCACGGGACGCATCGCGACCGAGGCCGATCTGGATCTGCCGCGCCAGGTACACCAGTTGCTGGCAGTCCACCGCGCAATCCTTGGGCGCGGTCACCAGGATCTGCCAACGCTCTTCCTGGGCCTGCACGCCGATGTCCGCGCGGGTCTGACCGTTGCCGATCAGTTCGCCGTGATAACTGCGGCCCTCGGGCACCCAGAAATTCAGCTTGTACATACCGGTGGCAAGGATCATCGGACCGATCACCCCGAGCAGGATCAGCAGCAGTTGCATACGCCCCTTGCGCCGGTTCACCGAAGGTTTCGCCTCAGACATGCTGGGTGGATTCATGGCCGCTCCCATGGTGTTTCTCCTTTGCGTTGTGCCAGCCGAGATAGAGATAAAGACCGAACAGGGCGATCGCCATGGCGAACCACTGCACGGCATAAGCGATGTGTTTTTCCGGGCCCGTGGCGACCACCGGCCAGTCGGCCTGATAGGTGGCCGGAGCGGTTTCGGCGCGTAGCTCAAAGGCAAAGCCTTCGCGGTTCAGCGTCTTCCAGAGACTGGCCGGTTCAACGGCCGTAATCAGCTTCGGCCACGTCGCTGTCGCCGGGTCTGCATGCAACTGAAATGGTGCACCGGGGGAGACGTAGACCCACGCGTCGAGGCTGACTGCCTCGGCAGGTGTCTTGAATTGCACGGGTGTGCGGCGTTCCGGCCAGGGCAGCCAGCCGCGATTGACCAGCAGCCAGAGCCCGCTGGCCTGATCATGAAAGGGTTGCAACAGCTCGACGCCGACCCTGCCGTTACGTTGACTGTTGTCGAGCAGCAGGCTGTGTTCGGCATCGAAGCGGCCGTGCAGGCGAACCCGGCGGAAAGCCGGGTCAGCGGTGTATTGCAGCTCGGTGCTGGCCATCGGCTCGGCGGCCCTGCGCTCGGCGTAGGTGTGCAGCAGCGCGCTTTTCTCCGCGCCCCGGCTCAATTGCCAGAACCCCAGGGACACCAGTAGCGGCAGCAACAGCGCGACCACCAGCGTTGGCACGATACCCGGCCGAAAGCGCTTCATGGCATTGCCAGAAAGTCGGTCATCGCGATAGCTATACTCAAGTGCATCGCTTGTCCCCCCGGAGTCCCACCATGCTCAAAGCAGCCATCGTCCTGATGCTGATTGCCACGGTTGTCAGCCTGTTCAGCGGCCTGTTTTTTCTGGTCAAGGACGACAGCCGCTCAAACCGCCTCGTCATTGCCTTGAGTGTGCGTGTCACGCTGGCCGCCATTACCCTCGGCCTGATCACCTGGGGGTTTTTCAGCGGCCAGCTGGTGTCCCACGTGCCGTGGTAGCTCAAAGCTTCAAGCTTTTAGTTTCAAGCTGCTTCAAAGCACATAGACGAAAACGAACAACCCGATCCACACCACATCCACGAAGTGCCAGTACCAGCTCGCCGCTTCGAAGCCGAACTGGTGCTCGCTGTCGAAGTGCCCGCGCATGACCCGCATCAGCATCACGAACAGGATGATGGTGCCGATGGTCACGTGAGCGCCGTGGAACCCGGTGAGCATGAAGAAGGTCGCGCCGTAGATGCCCGAACCCAAGGTCAGACCCAGTTCGCGGTAGGCGTGCATGTACTCTTCGGCCTGGAAGATGAGGAATGCACAGCCCAACACTACGGTGAGCGCCAGCCAGAGTTTCAGTGCGCCGCGATGGCCCTTTTTCAAGGCGTGATGGGCGATGGTCACAGTCACACTGGAGCTCACCAGCAACACGGTGTTGAGCAGCGGCAGACCCCAGGGGCTGATGACCTCTTTTGGTGGCGGAAACAGTTTCGAGTCGGGGTTGTCCAGCAGCGGCCAGGTGAACTGGAAGTTCGGCCACAGCATGTGCGTGATGCCTTGGGCGCCTTCACCGCCAAGCGCCGGCCCGGAGATGTGACGCACATAAAACAGTGCGCCGAAAAAAGCGATGAAGAACATCACCTCCGAGAAAATGAACCAGCTCATGCCCCAGCGGAACGAGCGATCCATTTGCGCGCTGTACAAGCCGCCGCGACTTTCCTTGATCACCGTACCGAACCAACCGAACAGCATGTAGGCCAGCAGTAACCCGCCGACGAAAAAGATCAGTGGCCCGTGGGATTCCGGACGCGCTGCTTTCAGATCATTGAACCAGGTGGCCAGGCCAAACACCGTGACGAACATGCCGACCGTGGCGATGATTGGCCATTTGCTCTGGGCCGGTACGTAATAATGCTCATGAGTTGCCATTTATTGTTCTCCTTATCGGGCACGCTCAGCCGCCAGTGTTTACAGCTACCGGTGGATGTCGGGCGGTGATATCGAACAGCGTGTAAGACAGCGTCAGGTGCTTCACATCCTTGGGCATGTCACGGTCAACGATGAAACGTACCGGCATCTCGATCCGTTGACCGGGCTGCAGCACTTGCTGGGTAAAGCAGAAACATTCGGTCTTGTGGAAGTACGCCGCCGCGGTGCTTGGCGCGATGCTCGGCACGGCCTGGGCACTCATTGGTTTATCGGTGGGGTTGTGGGCGATGAAGATCATCTCGTTCACCGCCCCCGGGTTAGCGGTCAGTTCGTCATGCTTGGGGTAAAAATCCCACGGCATATCGGCGGTATTGGTCGACAGAAACTGCACACGCACCTGCCGCGAGGTGTCGACCGTCTGCTCCCCCTCGTACTGCCCGGCGGTCTTGCCATTGATGCCGAAGGCCCTGCACATCACGTCGTAGATCGGCACCAGCGCAAACCCGAACACAAACATTGCCACCACCACCGTCAGCAGGCGCGTGACCAGTTTCTTCATTGAAATCGAGTCAGCCATGATTGCAAACCTCTACGCCAACCCCTGTAGGAGCGAGCTCGCTCGCGAAAAACCTGAGAACGCCGCGGGGTATCAGGCTTCCAGCGTTATCGTTGACGACCATCGCGAGCGAGCTCGCTCCTACAAAGGGGCAGGCGTTCATTTCACTTCCGGCGGCGTGGTGAAGGTGTGATACGGCGCCGGCGACGGGATGCTCCACTCCAGGCCTTCAGCCCCATCCCACGGTTTGGCCGGTGCCGGCGGGCCGCCGCGAATGGTCTTGATCACGATGAACAGGAAGAAGATCTGCGTGGCCCCGAACATGAATGCACCGACCGACGACACCATGTTGAAGTCAGCGAACTGCAGGTTGTAGTCCGGAATCCGTCGCGGCATGCCCGCCAGACCCACAAAGTGCATAGGGAAAAAAGCCAGGTTCATGCCGATGAACGACAGCCAGAAATGCAGCTTGCCGAGGGTTTCGTCGTACATGTGGCCGGTCCATTTCGGCAACCAGTAGTAGGCCGAGGCGAAGATCCCGAAGATCGCCCCCGGTACCAGCACGTAATGGAAGTGCGCGACCACGAAGTAGGTGTCCTGGTACTGGAAGTCCGCCGGGGCGATGGCCAGCATCAATCCCGAGAAACCGCCGATGGAGAACAGGATCACGAACGCCACGGCAAACAGCATCGGCGTCTCGAAGGTCAGCGAGCCCTGCCACATGGTGCTGGCCCAGTTGAATACCTTCACACCCGTTGGCACCGCAATCAGCAGCGTGGCGTACATGAAGAACAGCTCGCCCACCAGCGGAATGCCGACCACGAACATGTGGTGCGCCCAGACGATGAACGACAGGAACGCGATACTCGCCGTGGCGTAGACCATCGAGGTATAGCCGAACAGCGGCTTGCGCGAGAAGGCCGGAATGATCGAGCTGACGGCACCGAAGGCCGGCAGGATCATGATGTACACCTCGGGGTGGCCGAAGAACCAGAACACGTGCTGGAACAGCACCGGGTCACCGCCACCGGCGGCGCTGAAGAAGCTGGTGCCGAAGTGGATGTCCATCAGCATCATCGTCACGCAACCGGCCAGCACCGGCATCACCGCGATCAGCAGGAACGCCGTGATCAGCCAGGTCCAGACGAACAGCGGCATTTTCATCAGCGTCATGCCGGGGGCGCGCAGGTTGAGGATGGTGGCGATCACGTTGATCGCCCCCATGATCGAGCTGATCCCCATCAAGTGAATGGCGAAGATGAAGAAGGTCACGCTTTCCGGCGCATAGGTCGTCGACAGCGGCGCATAGAACGTCCAGCCGAAGTTCGGCCCGCCACCGGCGGTGAACAGGGTCGACACCAGCATCAGGAACGCCGCCGGCAACAGCCAGAAGCTGAAGTTGTTCATTCGCGGCAGGGCCATGTCCGGCGCGCCGATCATCAGCGGGATCATCCAGTTGGCGAGGCCGACGAAGGCCGGCATCACCGCACCGAAGACCATCACCAGACCGTGCATGGTGGTCATCTGGTTGAAGAATTCCGGCTGGACGATCTGCAGCCCCGGCTGGAACAGCTCGGCGCGAATCACCATCGCGAACGAACCGCCAAGCAGGAACATGGAGAACGCAAACCACAGGTACAGGGTGCCGATGTCCTTGTGGTTGGTGGTCAGCACCCATCGCATCAGGCCTTTGGCGGGGCCGTGGGCGTGGTCGGTGGCGGTATGAACATGTTCATCGATTACAGCAGTCATGTCCTGTCTCCTGCAAACAGATGGGCTGGGCAGGCCGGGGTGCGTAGCCCCGACCGGTTCCTTACGTGCGCAATAGACCGGGTCATTTGCTTTCCGCCTGTTTCAGCTCCAGCACTTCTTTTGGCGTGACCATGTCGCCCTTGTTGTTGCCCCAGGCGTTACGTTCATAGGTCACGACTGCTGCGATATCGACTTCCGAGAGCTGTTTGCCGAACGCGGCCATGGAAGTGCCAGGCTTGCCGTGGAAGACAATGCTCAGGTGATCTTCTTTCGGTCCGGTGGCGATTTTCGAGCCCTTGAGTGCCGGGAACATCGGCGGGAGGCCCTGGCCTTCGGCCTGGTGACAGGCCACGCAAGTGGTGTGATAGACCTTGTCGCCGCGCTCCTTGAGCTCGTCGAGGGTCCATTCCTTGCTGGTCAGCTCTTTGAGCTGCGCGGCCTCGACCTTGCGATCGGCCAGCCATTTTTCGTAATCGGCCTTTTCCTTGACTTCGACCACGGTCGGCATGAAGCCGTGATCCTTGCCGCACAACTCGGCGCATTGGCCACGGTAGATGCCGGGCTTGTCGATGCGGGTCCAGGCTTCATTGACGAACCCGGGTATCGCATCGCGCTTGACCGCGAAAGCCGGCACCCACCAGGAGTGGATCACGTCGGCGGAGGTCACCAGGAAGCGCACTTTGGTGCCGACCGGCAGCACCAATGGCTTGTCGACCTCGAGCAGGTAGTGCTCACTCTTGGCTTCCTTGTTGTGGATTTGATCCTGGGGGGTGGTCAGGTTGCTGAAGAACTCGACGTCCTGGCCCAGGTATTTGTAGTGCCACTTCCACTGGTAGCCGGTGACCTGGATATCGATCTCCGGCTCGCTGGCGTCGTACATTTTGATCAGGGTCGCGGTAGCGGGAACCGCCATGGCCACCAGGATCAGGAAGGGCACGATGGTCCAGAGGATTTCGACGGTGGTGCTTTCATGAAATTTGGCGGCCACCTGCCCGGTCGAGCGGCGGTGGAGAATCATCGACCAGAACATGGCACCAAAAACGATGATGCCGATCACCACACAGATCCAGAAAATGGTCATGTGCAGGTCGAATACTGCGTGACTGATTTCAGTCGCTCCAGGCGCCATATTCACAGTCCAGGCCGCTTGCGCCTGACTGAAAATCGACCACAACAGGAGGCCCATCCAGACATGTGGATGTCGCATCATTGCGGGTTCCCCTTATCGTTCTTGTTATCCCGCCGGCTTTCACCTGCGGCAAGGGAGCGGCTGCATCAGACTACGAACTTGAGCACCGGGCCTTGCTGCATATGCAGTCGGGCGTCATCAGCTAACTCCATTCCAACCCGAGTATAGACAGCACCACTGACCTCGCAATGCGAAGGCGTAAATCATCTGAAACAGCATTCACTTGCTTTGCAGGGCACGAATGGAGAAGGATGCAGACGAGTGGTGGCAAACCGATATAACGGAGCCGTCTCAAGGATGAAATAATTATGACAAATGCGTCTTAGCATTTTTCGTAAGCCAGCTAAGTTATGTCTTCCCTATTTCATTGCCTTGTTTCCTGGAGTTTTCATGAACACCGCCGCATTGCGCGAGCAGATCCAAAAAGCCCAACAACACGAAGCCGAGACCGGCCTGCTGACGCGTCAGCTGGAAAGTAAATTGCCTCATCTGCACCCGGCGATCCAATTGCCGGAGGCCGATACCAACGGCGTACTGACGCGATTTGTCGCCGCCTACATCGAAGAAGTGCCCGATCTGCTGGATGCAGCCAATGAAGTCGCCAGGGAAGCGGGCATTGAGTTACAGATCAAACCGGTGCTGACAATCGCCGAACAGTACTTCCTCCAGCCGCCGACCGTCCTGAACGGTCACGTCGGGCTCGACAGCCTGCTGGATGAAGCCTACCTGGCGCACAGGTTTGTCGAAGAGGTCAACGACCTGTACATCAAGCATTTCGGCCAGCCACTGATCCCCCTGGACATGACTGTCGCCAACCTGATTGCTCACCAATTGATCGGTGAGGAGTTCGCCAACCAACTGGACGAGGTGGTGCATCACGCGGTGGACGAAATGCTCAACGACGAAAGCTTTGCGCTGGAGTCGGTGGAAGCCTATCGCGAGAAGCTCAGCAGCCCGGACACCGGCGCCGCATGGAAACGCTGGCCGTGCATGTCCCGCCGCCTGGGCGTAGGCCTGGAGCTGGATCAGCCGGCTGCCTGATCCCTGAAACCTGTGGGAGCGGGCTTGCTCGCGAATACGGTCAGTCATTCAACGTTGATATCGACTGACACGCCGCTTTCGCGAGCAAGCCCGCTCCCACACAGGTACTTCAGCCAGCCGCGCCGACGCCGGTATTCGTCCGCACCCGCCCCTCGAGCCTGCGCTTCAGCCCCCGCGATTCAATCAACAGCTTCGAACCCTTGCCCGCATTGGCTCGTCCCCATTCCTCCAGCAACTCCAGACACGAGTGATCGATGTAGCTCAGGTTATTGAGCGGCACATGCACCGTCGTACCCACCGGAATGCTGCCCAGCACCCGGGTCAGCGCCGGCACTTTGAGGAAGGTCGCCGCGCCCGTCAGGCGCAACTCCATCTCCCCTTCCCGGGGCAGGTCGATCAGGCTGATCTTCAAGCGCGAGGCTTTCAGCGCCAGTTTCACCAGTGTCAGGCCAAAGCCAATCAACACGCCCGTCAGCAGGTCGGTAAAAACGATGGCCAACGCGGTTGCCGCGTAAGTGAACATCGGCGCCCGACCGTACCGACCCAACCCTCGAAAGACCTTGAGATCCACCAGTTTGAAACCGGTGTACACCAGCACGCCCGCCAGGCTCGCCACCGGAATGCTTTGCAGCACGCTGGAGAGCAACAGTACGAACGCCAGCAGCCACAGGCCGTGGAATATGGTCGAAAACCGCGTGGTTGCTCCGGCCTGAACATTCGCCGAACTGCGCACGATAACGCCGGTCATTGGCAAGGCCCCAAGCAGGCCACACAGCATGTTGCCGATACCTTGCGCCGTCAGTTCCCGGTCAAAGTCCGAGCGCTGACCACTGTGCATCCGATCAACTGCCGCGGCTGAGAGCAAAGTTTCGGCGCTGGCGATAAAGGCCACGGCAAACGCCGCGATCAGCAATGTCGGATCGGCCAGGTTGAGCAGGTCAACCGGCTTCAGCCAGTCGATGGCCTCTGCCAGGTTGGCCGGGACCTCAACCCGTTTGACCTGCAACGCCAGCACCAGGCTGGCCAGCGTGGCCAGACCGACACCCAGTAGCGCCCCGGGAATGAAGCGCAAGGATTGCGGACGGAATTTTTCCCACAGCCACATGACAGCAATCGTCGACAGACCAAGCAAGCCGGCTTGCCAGCCAAACGTGGGCAATGCCTGAGCCAACGCCGCCGGGAAGGCTGCCAGGTTATCGAGACCCGAGGGTTTGGGCACCGCATCCAGCATTACATGCACTTGGGACAGGACAATCAGTACACCGATCCCGGCCAGCATGCCGTACACCACCGCAGGCGCCGTCACCCGAAACCAGCATCCCAGCTTCAATCGACCCGCCACCAGTTGCAGCAAACCCGCCAGTAACAGGATGGGCCCAAGCATGGCGATACCGTGTTGGCGGACCAGTTCGAATACCAGAACGGCCAGGCCCGCTGCCGGGCCACTGACTTGCAGCGGCGAGCCGGCCAACCAGCCCACCACCAGACCGCCGATGATGCCGGTGATCAGACCTTTTGCCGGTGGCAACCCCGAGGCAATGGCGATGCCCATGCACAGGGGCAGGGCGACCAGAAACACGACCACCGAAGCCAACAGCTCCCGTGGCAGAACAGCTTTGAGTCGAGCAGCACGCATGGTGAGTCTCCCGAAGTTTTCTTCAGGCATGGCAAAGCCAGGCTGCCTGAACGGCAGCCTCGGCTAAACCACACAACGATTTAGGAGGAGTTAGAAGCGCGCTTTGGGCGTCGCCACGGGAATTGGCAGGCTGCCATTGAGCGGCAGGAAACAGCCCTGATCGGCGTCGTACGCTTTGATTTCGCTGGTTTCGATGTTGTAGACCCAGCCGTGGATAAACAGCTGACCGTTGGCCATGCGCGAGGCAACCGACGGATGGGTACGCAGATGCTGCAATTGGGCGATCACATTCTCCTCGGTGAGGATGTGCATGCTTTCGCTTTCGTTAGAGCAGTTGCAGTTCTCCTGCACCATGGTCTTGGCCACTTCGGCATGACGCAGCCAGGCTTTGACCGTGGGCATTTTCTCCAGACTGTCCGGGTTGAGTACCGCGCGCATGGCGCCGCAGTCGGAATGCCCGCAAATGATGATGTGATGCACCCCCAGAGCCAGTACGGCGTACTCGATGGCCGTGGAGACACCACCGTTCATTTGCCCGTAAGGCGGCACCACGTTGCCGACGTTACGGGTCACGAACAGGTCGCCCGGGGAGCTTTGTGTGATCAGTTCAGGAACGATGCGCGAATCGGCGCAGGCGATGAACATCGCTCGTGGCCGCTGGGCCGTGGCGAGTTTCTTGAAGAGCTCTTCCTGCTGAGGAAAGATCTCATGATGAAAATGCAAAAAGCCGTCAACGATATGCTGCAACGCTGCATCGGCGGTTTCGGCCTCGGGTTGGGCGGAAGCCGACGCAGCCAACGGCTGTTTATCCTTGTCACTCATCAATTCATCCTCATTGGCGGGCTCAGGGAGTCATCCCGTGTGGTCCGGTGTGAAGCCAGTGGCTGGTTAAAAAACATCCAGGCCAAACATCTCGACCCATCAGTCACTCGATGAACAAGGTAGCGGCCGAATCTTAATTGAAACTGAATAAAACGCTCTAGAATGCGTGTTCCAGGTCACAAAAAACGTGACTAGCCTAAGGCGCGAGCGCGATCTTCAGTACTCAACCATAGGCCAATTGTCCTCAAATCAACGACATTTGGCGACCGGGCGGACAAAAGGCATTGCAGTCCAGGTCAAAGCCTTCCCGGTGATTGAGCCCCAGGCGCTTGATGGTTTTGGCAAAGCGCTGTGCCAGCAGGTCGGCGAAGGGACCTTCGCCGCGCATTCGAGCGCCAAAGCGGCTGTCGTAGAGTTCACCGCCACGGCTCTGGCGAATCAGGCTCAGCACATGCGCCGCCCGTTGAGGGTAGTGGGTCGCCAACCATTCCTCGAACAGAGGCGCCACTTCAAGCGGCAAGCGCAGCATCATGTAGGCGGCACTCTGCGCCCCGGCCACATGGGCCTCAGTGAGCAGACTTTCGAGTTCGCTGTCGTTGATCATCGGGATCATCGGTGAACACAGAACACCGACCGGGATACCCGCCTCGCGCATGACCCTGATCGCCCGCAGCCGCGCCTTGGGCGCTGCGGCGCGGGGTTCGAGGATGCGCTTGAGTTCGTCGTCCAGTGTGGTCAGGCTGATCATGACCGCCACCAGTCTTTGGCTGGCGAGCTCGGTCAGCAGGTCCAGGTCACGAAGAATCAGCGAGCCCTTGGTCACGATGGTCACCGGGTGCCGGTAGCGCAGCAGCACCTCAAGGGTCTTGCGGGTGATCCGGTATTCGCGCTCGATCGGCTGATACGGGTCGGTGTTGGAGCCGAGGTTGATCGGTGCACATTGATAGCCACGTTTGGACAACTGCTCCTCCAGCACATCCACGGCGTTGGTCTTGGCGATCAGCTTTGTCTCAAAATCCAGTCCGGGCGACATGTCCCAATAGGCATGACTGGGGCGCGCATAGCAATAAATACAACCGTGCTCGCAGCCGCGATAGGGGTTGATCGAGCGATCGAAGGGCAAGTCCGGCGACGTGTTGCGGGTGATGATGGTTTTCGCCGTTTCAATGCGCACCTCGGTGCCTTGAGTGAGCGGCACCTCCTGATACCAGCCGTCGTCTTCGGCCAACGAATGACTGGGGGCGAAACGGTTGTGCGGGTTGGTCGCAGTGCCGCGGCCACGGGGAGGAAATGGCGTGTGCATGAAAAACACCCAATGACTGTATGTGCATACAGTACATCGATCAATACCACTCGACCAGCACCGTTCGGCACTTTCTGATTATTTGTCATGCGCGCTTGCGTGAAGCAACCGGGAGAAACATATAAAGCCTGGCTGTTGCGACAAAGCCACATGTACCATTTTTTTCGCTGCAAAACATAAACACCGATATTCTATAAAAGGATTTATTTATGTCGTTTTTTAATCGCCGCGGTATATTTCTGCAAAAACTTGGACCGACTGTAGTCGACCCCAATGAAGTACTGGTATCGATGCAGTTCGCACTCAAGGAAGAAGGCTGGGATGAAGAAAACTCGGTCGCGACCACCTCTTTGCTGGACTCCACCACACTGATTGCGTCCTCATACGACGGCGGTCAGTCTTTTAGTATCGGCAGTGTCGACAAAGATATTGATGGTAACGGGACCATCAATTCCGATGATAAGGAAAAACTGCTGGCTCTGGCCAAAGCGTACGCCAGCATTGCGAAATATTGAACCAAAGGTCCAGGCAACTATATTTTTACTTATCAGGTCCGGTCGAAGTTAATAATCGATCGGGTTTGATTTTTTTTGTCGCCTATAACAATGCACTTTTCAATGAGCGAGGCTCGATCCTTGATGAAACATTCATCATCCCGTCAGCTTCACGATTCTTTGACAGCCCTCTCACAGGCCTTTGACCGGGCGTGGCTGATCCTTGCCAGCATCTTCCCGTGCCTTTCAGAACGGTCGCTCAAGCATGCCTCTATCACGTTTTTTATCTGCAATATGCCTGTCGCTGGCCACACTCGTTAACCTGACACCGGCATTTGCTGACGACAGCGCGATGCACCGTCCGGCAGACTGGGCTCAACCGATCGAGAAGCAATACAACCTCTTTCAAATCTCGCCAACCCTCTACCGCAGCGCCTTGCCGGACAAGGACGCGGTGCCGCTGCTGGAGAAACTCAAGGTCGGCACAGTGATCAACTTTTTGCCTGAAGAGGACTCCAGTTGGTTGTCCACACCAGGCATCACGCAAGTGCAGCTGCCTTATCGCACCAACCATGTGGATGACGCCGATGTGCTCAAGGCCTTGCGCGCCATCCAGAATGCCGAAGCCAAAGGCCCGGTGCTGATGCACTGCAAACACGGCTCTGACCGTACCGGCCTGATGGCGGCCATGTACCGGATTGTCATCCAGGGCTGGAGTAAGGAAGAGGCCCTGAACGAAATGACCGAGGGCGGCTTTGGTGACAGTACCCACTTCAAGGACGGCATCCGCTACATGATGCAGGTCGATGTCGACAAACTGCGCACGGCCCTGGCCAATGGCGATTGCAGCACCAGCCCGTTTGCCGCGTGCTCGATGAAGAGCTGGTTCAAGTCCGCTCATATCGAATAAAAAAGCCCCCGTTGCATGGAGCAACGGGGGCTTTTTTACACTCAGTGCTGTTCGTCGGGCTTTTTCTTCAGCTTCGGATTCGGGAAGAACTGAACCGCCTGAACCTTGGTGTCCGGGGCTTTGGGTGCGGTGGTGTTGACCCGCGTACCTAACTCCTTGGGCACCGACAGCCCTTGCTCATTGAGTGTGTCGGAATAACCGCAGGCCACGCACTCCCGGTGCGGGACCTGGTCTTCGTTCCACATCATCAACTTGTCCGGCTCGCTGCATGCCGGGCAGACAGCCCCGGCGATAAAGCGCTTTTTCGTAATCACAGGCCCCTCACTCATGCTGCCGCGTCCTCACTCAGGCCGCTGTGGCGCAAGAGTGCGTCAATCGATGGCTCACGGCCACGGAAGTCGACGAACAGCACCATCGGCTCCTGGGAACCGCCACGGGCGAGGATCGCTTCGCGGAAAGCACGACCGGTGTCGGCGTTGAGCACGCCTTCTTCTTCGAACTTCGAGAACGCATCGGCCGAGAGCACTTCAGCCCATTTGTAGCTGTAGTAACCCGCGGCATAACCACCGGCGAAGATGTGCGCAAAGCTGTTGGGGAAGCGGTTGTAGGCCGGCGGACGCATCACCGAGACCTCGTCGCGTACGCTTTCGAGCACTTGCAGCACGCTGCGGCCGTCGCCATGGGTCGCGTGCAGTTCGAAATCGAACAACGAGAACTCCAGTTGGCGGACCATCATCAGGCCGGACTGGAAGTTTTTCGCCGCGAGCATTTTCCCGAGCAGGTCCTGAGGCAGTGGCTCGCCGGTTTCGTAATGACCGGAAATCAGCGCCAGGCCTTCCGGCTCCCAGCACCAGTTTTCCATGAACTGACTTGGCAGTTCGACGGCATCCCATGCCACACCGTTGATGCCGGACACGCCAGCATGTTCGACGCGGGTCAGCAGGTGATGCAGGCCGTGACCGAATTCATGGAACAGGGTAGTGACTTCATCGTGGGTCAGCAGCGCAGGCTTACCGCTGTCAGCCGGGGTGAAGTTGCACACCAGGTTCGCCACCGGGCTTTGCAGCACGCCGCCAGCCGTGCGGCGACGGTCGCGGGCGCCATCCATCCAGGCACCACCGCGCTTGTTGGCGCGAGCGTAGAGGTCGAAGAAGAAGCGGCCGACGTGCTGGCCGTTTTCCCTGATTTCGAACAGGCGAACGTCCGGGTGCCAGGTGTCGAAGCCTTTGAGTTCGGCAATCTCGATGCCGTACAGGCGCTGGACGATGGCGAACAGGCCGCTGAGCACCTTGTCGATCGGGAAGTAGGCACGCAGGGCTTCCTGAGCCACGCTGTAACGTTGTTCACGGAGTTTTTCACCGTAGAAACCGCTGTCCCAGCTTTGCAGGTCCGGGCAGCCTTGCTCGGCCGCGTAGGCCTTGAGCTGTTCCAGATCCTGGGCGGCGAACGGCTTGCTGCGCTTGGCCAGGTCGCGCAGGAAGCTCAGCACCTGATCGCTGGACTCAGCCATTTTTGTGGCCAGACTCAGCTCGGAGAAACTGCTGAACCCCAACAGCTTTGCCAACTCCTGGCGCAGATCGAGGATTTCTTCCATGACCGGGCCGTTGTCGTTCTGGCCGGCATTCGGCCCCTGGTCCGACGCACGGGTGCAGTAAGCCGCGTAGACCTCTTCGCGCAGTGCGCGGTCCTGGGCATAGGTCATCACTGCGTAATAGCTCGGGAATTCCAGGGTGATCAGCCAGCCGTCCAGGTCCTTGGCCTGTGCCGCGGCAGCCATTTGCGCCTTGGCCGAATCGGTCAGGCCGGCGAGGGCGGCTTCATCGGTGACGTGCTTGGTCCACGCCTGAGTGGCATCGAGCAACTGGTTGGAGAAACGGCTGCCCAGTTCCGACAGCTTGCTCTGCACTTCGGCGTAACGTTTCTGTTCGGCTTCCGGCAGGTCGATACCCGACAGACGGAAGTCACGCAGGGAGTGTTCCAGGATGGTTTTCTGCGCCACGTCGAAACCGGCGGCTTCAGGACTGCTGGCCAGGGCTTCGAAGGCCTGGAACAGCTCGCGGTTCTGGCCCATTTCGGTGGAGTAGGCGCTCAAGGCAGGCAGGCAGGACTCGTAGGCTTCACGCAGTTCGGCGCTGTTGCACACGGCATTGAGGTGGCTGACCGGGCTCCAGGCGGCACCCAGGCGGTCGTTGAGTTCGTCCATCGCTAGCACCAGGCCGGCCCACGTTGGCTGCTTGGCCTGGGTCTTGAGGATCTCGACGATGGCGGCGCGGTTGTCAGCCAGGATCTGTTCAATGGCCGGTTGTACATGTTCGGCGCGGATGGTGGAGAACGGCGGCAGGTCATAGGACTGCAAAAGAGGGTTGTTCACGCTCACGGTTGATACCTTGGCTGGAGAAACATGCAGCCATCTTAATTACAATCGACGTTCACCGCAGCTATCAGCAACAGAGAGAAACCCTATCGTGAACCTTCGCAAGTATCAGAACCACACGCCGCTGCTGGGTAAAGGCGCTTTTGTCGATGGCTCGGCGGTAGTGATCGGCGACGTTGAAATCGGCGAAGACAGCTCGGTCTGGCCGCTGACGGTGATCCGTGGCGACATGCACCACATCCGCATCGGTGCGCGCACCAGCGTGCAGGATGGTTGTGTGTTGCACATCACTCACGCCGGCCCGTTCAACCCCGATGGCTTTCCGTTGCTGATCGGCGATGACGTGACCATCGCCCACAAGGTCATGCTGCATGGCTGTTCGGTGGGCAGCCGGGTGTTGATCGGCATGGGCAGCATCGTCATGGACGGCGCCGTGGTCGACGATGACGTGATCATCGGCGCTGGCAGCCTGGTGCCACCGGGCAAGCACCTGCAAAGCGGCTTCCTGTATGTGGGCAGCCCGGTGAAGCAGATCCGCCCGCTGACGGACAAGGAACGCGCCTTTTTCACCTACAGCGCGGCGAACTACGTGAAGCTCAAGGACCTGCATCTGGCCGAAGGCTACGACCAGCTTTGACCTGGCTCCCTAATTCAGGACTCAACATGCATTACCAAACCGTTTTGTTCGACCTCGATGGCACCCTGACCGACCCGCGCGAGGGCATCACCCGTTCGATCCAGTTCGCCTTGGGCAAACTGGGTATCGATGAACCGGATCTGGGCAAACTCGAACACTTCATCGGCCCGCCACTGTTGCAGGCTTTCATGCAGTTCTACGACTTCGATGAAGCCAGGGCGTGGGAGGCGGTGAATTTTTACCGCGAACGCTTCAAGGTCACCGGACTCTACGAGAACCGCGTGTTCGACGGCGTCACACCGCTACTGGAAACCCTGAGCGGGCAAGGCCGGCAGCTGTACATCGCAACCTCGAAACCCTGGGTGTTCGCCCGTGAAATCGCCCGGCATTTCGACTTTGCCAAACACTTCAAGGTGATTTACGGCAGCGAACTGGACGGCACCCGGACCAACAAGGTTGATCTGATCGCTCACCTGATGGCCGAAGAAAACCTGGACCCGGCCAATACCCTGATGATCGGCGACCGCAAGCACGACCTGATCGGCGCGCGCAGCAATGGCCTGGATGCGGCGGCGGTGGGTTACGGGTTCGGCAGCCACGAAGAACTGAGCGCCGAAGCGCCGGCGTATCACTTTGAAACGCTGGCTGAGTTGCATCAGGCGTTTTTGCAGCGGTAGTTGAAACACGCCCATTCAATGTGGGAGCGGGCTTGCTCGCGAAGGCGGTGGGTCAGGAAACGATGTTGTCGACTGACACTCCCTCTTCGCGAGCAAGCCCGCTCCCACAGGGGGCTGTGTTCTTACCTTAAGGTCTTGGTGGTGGCGCCAGTTTCTGTCCTTGCTCCACCGCCCAGTTCACCACTTGCGCGGTCAACTGATCATTCGCCTGACCGAACCCGGCCACCGCCGCCGGGACCTGCACATTGCTCAACGGCTGGTGCACTTCGAAGCGGCGACTGGCGAGGATGCGCTGGTCGTAGCTGCGCACCAGCAATGCATCCAGACGCACGACCACGCTGGCACTCGTACCCTGGTATTCCGTCTGGAACGCCTGCAGGCTGCCGCCCAATTCAAGATCGGTCTGGAAAATGCTGTCATCGGTGCTCAACAACGGCACACGCCCGTCATGCTGGAAACCTTGCAGCAGGCGATTGCGCACCAGCACCGGCGCCGGGTCGCTCCAGCGCGAGCCCTTGTAGTGGCTGATCACGTCGCCCTGAGGAATGACTGCAATGTTCGGACTGTTCAACGCTTCACTGGACTGGAACTTGGTCAGGCGCAGCGACCAGTGCTGCAGCTTGCCATGACTGGCTGGCGTGCTGCTCTGGGCTGAGGGCAATCGATAGACCTCGAAAAGCTCTGGCTTGGGCAGGATCGAGCACGAGCCGATCAGCGTGAAGCCAGCGAGGAGGGCAATCCGGATCAGCTTCATGGCGTGAATTCCTTGGTCTTGTCACTGCCCAGCAGGTAACCGCTGGGGTCGGCCTCCAGACGTTTGGTAATGACGCGCAACGACGACAGGGTTTCGCGCATCTCGCGCACGGCCGGGCCCAGGCCATTGAGGCCTTGCATGCCGCTGTTGAGCGACTCCTGATTGGCGCTGATCAGTGTGTTGAGGGTGGCGCTACTTTCCTGCAGCGACTTCATCGCCTGCTCGGCGCTGCCCAGCGCTTCCTTGCCATGATCGTTGAGCAGCCCGTTGGCATTGCGCATCAGCGTCGTGGTCTGCTCCAGCATGTTGTTGGCCTGCTTGCCCACCGAGGCCAGTTGCTGCATGGCCTGGCGGATATCGCCGCGCTGATCGGCGATGGTTCCGGTGGTTTGCTCCAGATGCTCCAGGGTGTTGCTGATGCGCGCGATGTTTTCCGTGGAGAACATCAGGTTGGCGTTATGCATCAGCGTGCTCACCCCGGCCATCAGGTCTTCGCTGTCATTGAGCAGGCGGGCGATGGGCGAGGGCGAGGCGACAATGGTCGGCAGGTGGCCGTCCTTGCCCTTGAGCGTCGGGCTCTGTGGCGTGCCGCCGCTGAGCTGGATGATCGAGGTCCCGGTGACGCCGGTCAGGGCCAGTTTGGCCTGGGTGTCTTCCTTGACCGGGGTATCGCCGGCCAGGCGGATTCGCGCCAACACCCGGCGCGGGTCTTTCGGGTCCAGGCGCAGCGAGATCACATCGCCGACCTTGATCCCGCTGTACTGCACCGAACTGCCCTTGGACAAACCGCTGACCGCCTCGTTGAACACAACCTCGTAGTCCTTGAACTCGGTGTCGACACTGGACTTCGCCAGCCACAGACCGAACAACAGCGCGGCCGTCACCACAATCACGGTGAACAGGCCGATCAATACATGATGGGCTCGGGTTTCCATGTCAGACCTCGTTGAGCTGTTGGGCGGCCGTCAACGCCGCGCGGCCGCGAGGGCCATGGAAGTATTCGTGAATCCACGGATCGTTGGTTTCCGAGACCTTGTCGATGGCGTCTGCCACCAGCACCTTTTTCTGCGCCAGCACCGCCACCCGGTCGGTGATGGTGTAGAGCGTGTCCAGGTCGTGGGTCACCAGAAAGACACTCAGGCCCAGGGCATCGCGCAGGGTCAGGATCAATTGGTCGAACGCGGCAGCACCGATCGGGTCGAGACCGGCGGTGGGCTCGTCGAGAAACAGGATGTCCGGGTCCAGCGCCAATGCCCGGGCCAGTGCGGCACGCTTGATCATGCCGCCGGACAGCGACGCGGGGTACTTCTCCGCCGCCGACAACGGCAACCCGGCCAAGGCCATTTTCACCGCCGCCAGATGCTCGGCGTCGTTGCGGGTCAAGCCGGCGTGCTCGATCAGCGGCAGGGCAACGTTCTCGGTCACGGTCAGCGAAGAGAACAGCGCGCCTTTCTGGAACAGCACACCGAATCGCCGCTCCACCAGCGAGCGCTCGTGCTCGGACAAGGTTGGCAGGTTCTTGCCGAAGACTTTCACCACCCCGTCACTGGGCTGGCGCAGCCCGACAATGCTGCGCAGCAGCACCGATTTGCCGCTGCCGGAGCCGCCGACCACGGCGAGGATTTCACCCTTGTACAAATCCAGGTCGAGGTTCTCGTGCACGCTCTGGGAGCCAAAGCGATTGCACAGCCCACGCACTTCAATCACCGCCTCGGAGGGCGCTCGGGGTACACGACTCACCAACCCATCTCCATGAAAAACATCGCAGCGATCGCATCCATCACGATCACCACGAAAATCGACTGCACCACACTCGACGTGGTGTGCACGCCCACAGATTCAGCGCTACCACTGACCTTGAAGCCTTCGAGGCAACCGATGGCGGCGATGAGGAAGGCGAAGATCGGGGCTTTGACGATCCCCACCAGAAAGTGCTGAACGCCGATGTCCGATTGCAACAGCGAGATGAACATCGCCGGCGAGATATCCAGCTTCACCGCACAGACCACCGCGCCGCCGATAATCCCCGACAGCATCGCCAGAAAGGTCAACATCGGCAGGGCGATCAGCAACGCCAGGACCCGCGGCACCACCAGCAACTCCACGGGGTCGAGGCCCAAAGTGCGGATGGCGTCGATTTCCTCGTTGGCCTTCATCGAACCGATTTGCGCCGTGAACGCACTGGCGGTGCGCCCGGCCATCAGGATTGCCGTCAGCAACACACCGAATTCACGCAGGAAGGCAAATCCCACCAGGTCCACGGTGAAGACAGTGGCGCCGAAGGTGGCCAACACCGTCGACCCGAGAAACGCCACCACGGCGCCCACCAGAAAAGTCAGCAGGGCAACGATGGGGGCAGCGTCGAGACCGGTCTGTTCGATGTGGGCGATCATCGGCGTGACGCGCCAGCGCTTGGGACGGAACAGGCCGCGGACGATGGTTTCGATGATCAGGCCAACGAAACCCAGCAGTTGCAGGGTGTCCTGCCAGACGGCGTCCACCGCGCGGCCGATGCGGGTCAGCAACTGAATGGAAACGCTGACTTCCGGTTCCTTGATAGGTACGCAGAAATCGGTCAACGAGCAATAGACGGTTTGCAGCAACGCCCGATCGGCAGCGGAAAGTGTGCAATCAGGATGTTCGGCGGAACGGCCGAGGCGCTCGGAGCCGAGCAGCTCGACCAACAGCGAGGCGCCGGCGGTGTCGAGGGCGCCGAGACCATTGAGGTCAATGGGGGTGTTGGTGTCGTACTGGCCGTGGAGTTTTTCGCTCAACAGCTTGAGGTCAGCGTAATGGGCAAGCGTCCAGTCGCCCGTCACCCGCAACCGTGCAGGAGTGAGCGACGTGTCCAATCGGGCGTTGCCGGCCATCGTGCTGCTGATCATAAGCTCCGTGCTTGTTCAGTGATTAGGCAGCTCTACGTAATAGCACGAACCGCACTACTTTTCTTTGATCGCTGTGCTGTCCGTGACCTTGAAACGCAGCACGCCGATGACCTGGCCATCTTCGGTCAGCACCCGGACCTGCCATTTGCCGGCCGGGTTGCCCGGGAAATTCTGCTTGTGGGTCCAGGCCCGGTAACCTTCCTTACGCCCGCCACGAATATCCAGAGGGATACGGTCGACCTCTTTGCCGTTGAACTGCCAGACGTGATAAATCCGCTCGTCCAGGCCACGCGGGGCATTGATCGCGGTGTAGGCGTAAAGCCCGCCGTTGCGAATCTGCTCGGCGCTGACTTCGTCGAGGCTGGCACCAGGCGTGCGGTCCTGCATTTGCGTACTGATGGCCACGTCGGTCATCCACAGCGTCGCCGGTGGCACCCACGAGCGCAGCTCCCACCCGACGGCGCCAATGCCCAGAGTGATACTCAAAATCGCCAGCGCACTGCGCAGGGTACGAATCGGGAAGATCGACGCCAGGCTCGGGAACGACAGCAGCACCGAGATACCCAGCGCCCATTTGAAACTTTGCGCTGTGGTCAGGTGCATGATCACCGGCAACGCGGTGAGCAGCGCGGCGAACAGGGTCAGGGTGTGCAGGGCCAGAAATGCCCAGCGTCGTGGAGCAAGCCACTTGTAGTACAGCGGGTCGATGATCGAAATCAGTGCCGCGACGCCCAGCAGCCCGGTGAAAAACAACTGGCCGCTGTTCCACGTCGTGGTAATGAAGAAGAACGGCAGGACAAAAAACAGGCTTTCCTGATGGATCATCTGCGTTGCGTAACGCAGCAAGGGTTCCGGGATTTCGCGCTTGAAAATGCGCGTGAACAACTTGGTCAGGGTGTTCTCCAGCATCAGCCAGATCCAGCTGATCAGCATGATGGTGGTGATCCAGCTCGCCAGGCCTTGCTGGCGATCGACCAGGATGAAACTGCCTACCCCGGAGATGAAACCAGCAAGCGCAATGACCCCGGGGTAGCGCTTCATCAATTCGAGGATGCGCTGTACGAAACGGGGCAGGTTTTGCATTCGGCGGTTTCACAGTGGTTGTAGGAAAAAACCTCGACAGGGTACCGCTGGTGCGGCGCTGTGGCGAGAGTTTGCGGTCAGTTGCACCACGCAACCTGTGGGAGCGAGCCTGCTCGCGATGGCGGCGGATCAGTCAACTTTGATGTTGAATGACATGGCCTCATCGCGAGCAAGCTCGCTCCCACAGAGGATTGTGTTTCCCACAAGGAGTTTTCTTGCCAAACAGAATGATTACTTCCTGCGATGCAAACGCCAGCCCACCAGCATCAACACGATCAAGCCCACCCCACCAACCACCAACCACATCAACTGGTCATAGCTGAACAACGGCTTCTCGATCCGCAAATAACCCGGCTGCAACAGCAGTTCACGCACGGCCTTGTTCGCCTCTTCCAGCGTCACCCCTTGCAGCTCCCGGGACGGGTTGGCGAAACGGCCGTCCTCGTAGTTTCCGATGGCGCTCCAATAGTAGTCGGCCAACGCACTGTTGCCTTGTACGGCCCAGGCCTGGCGGGCGATCGCAGCCTGCTTCAGGCGGTTGAAGGTGTCGGCATTGAGGCCGTCCCTGAGCAGTCCGGCCTTCAAGTCGTCGAGCACTTGTTCGGCCTCGGACACGTCGTCACGCTCAAGGTCGGCATTGAGGCTCATGAAACCCACGCCGCCGAACACTTCGCGCTCCGCCCAAGGGCCATAGGACAAACCATGAGCCAGGCGCAGCTGGCGATAGAGCGCCCAATCCAGATAGTCCTTGAGTAAATCGAAGGTTTGGTCGTGCCCATCTTCCAGCACCGGCTCCGGCACCAGCCAGTGCAGCTTGGCGCCGTTGCCGACCAGACCACGGGGCAAGGTGCGCTCATGGGCGGCGCTGGCCTGGATTTGTGGTAGCGGCGGATGCTCGCCGGGGGTGATCGCTTCCAGCGTGCCATACGCCCGCTCCAGATAGGCTGGCAGCAGCTTGTCGAGGTCGCCGACCACGATCAGGGTCATGTTGTTCGGCGCATACCAGTCCTTGCGCACCTGCTCCAGTTGTTCACGGGTCAGGCCATCGACTTGCGCACGCTCCGGGCATTTGAGGCCCAACTCGACGGCCAGTTGGTTGCTGGCCGTGTGGCCGAGGTCCTGACGATCGAGCCAGCGTTGCAGGTGTGAGTAGTGGCCGCCATCTTCACGCTCGACCACTTGCTTGGCCGCGTTGATCGCGCTGTCGTCGAAGCGGGTCTGGGTCAGCAGCGCCAGCAACAGGTCGAGTACCTTACGCTGGTTTTTCGCCGGGGCCTCGATGACGAAAGTCGTATCGGCATTGCTGGTGAAGGCATTCCACTCACCGCCCAAGGCCTGCATGCGCTCCTCCAGGCCACCTTCGCCACTGGCGTCAATGCCGCTGAACAACAGGTGTTCCAGCAGATGCGGTAATTCCTTTTCTTCGCAGTCGAAATCGTCCAGGCCAACGCCGACCACCAGCCGGATTGCCACATGCCCGCGATCAGTGCCGGGTTTGAGCAGCAACTGCAAGCCATTGCGCAGCGTGTAGCCCTCGACCTGGAAGCGATCCAGGGCGAATGACGGGAGTGAACCAAGCAACAGGCAGGCGAACAACAGACAACGCATAACAAGCTTCCATACGACCAGCGTAAGTTCAACAGACTTCAGGCGACTGTGGACGTTCAGGGTGAATGAGTGATGTCGCTCAAATCGTCGACCACCAGCGCACCGGTGTCCGATGTTTCCAGCACCACGTAGGCACTGCTGCAAAACAGCGAATTCAGACGCTTCATGTCGGCGATCAGCTCCAGGTGCAACGAGCTGGTTTCGATACTTTGCACGATTTTACGTTGCAAACGGCTGACATGAGCGTGGGCAAGACGCCGTTCCTGTGCGCGGAAACGACGTTTTTCACGCACCAGTTGGCGCGCACTTTCCGGATCACCACTGAGAAACACCGACATCCCGAGCCGCAGGCTGGAAATCAACTGAGTGTGCAGTCCGGTCAGTTCCTCCAGCCCGACTTCGGAAAACGACCGGCGCTGCGAGGTTTTCTGCTGCTGAATCTTGCGCAGCATGCGTTCGATCAAGTCGCTGGCGAGCTTCAGGTTGATCGCCAGCTCAATGATTTCCGCCCAGCGCCGGCTGTCCTGATCGCTGAGGTCTTCCCGCGGCATTTGCGCCAGGTACAACTTGATCGCGCTGTAGAGCGCTTCGACATCGTCGCACAGGCGGCGGACTTCCTGGGTGACTGCGGTTTGCTTGCCATGCAACACGTCAAGCATGGCTTCGAGCATGTTGTCGATCAGGTCGCCCATGCGCAAGGTTTCCCGGGCCGCGTTGGCCAGCGCCAGACCGGGCGTGACCAACGCCGTGGGGTCAAGATGCCGGGGCTTGGCCGTGCCGTTGGCCAGCGGGCGCTCCGGCAGCACCCAGGCGCAAAACCTGGCCATCGGTTTGAGGCTGGGCAGCAGGATCAGGCAGCGCACAGTGTTGTAGAGCAGGTGAAAGCCAATGACCATTTCCTGAGGGCTGAAATCCAGGCCATCAAGCCAGCGCACCAACGGGTCGAGCACCGGAATGATCAATAAAAGGCCAATCAGTTTGTACAACAGGCTGCCCAGCGCCACTTGGCGTCCGGCGGCGTTCTGCATGCTGGTGCTGAGGAAGGCGAGTATGCCGCTGCCGATATTGGCGCCGATCACCAGCCCGATGGCCACCGGCAGGCTGATCACGTTGGCACCCGCCAGGGTCGCCGTCAGCAGCACGGCGGCCAGGCTTGAATAGGAAATCATCGCGAACAGCGCGCCAACCAAGGCGTCGAGCAGGATGTCACCAGTGAGTGAGGCGAAAATCACCTTCACCCCTTTGGCGTGGGTAATCGGATGCGCCGCCTCGACAATCAGTTGCAGCGCCAGAATGATCAACCCCAAGCCAATGGCGACACGGCCCAACTGCCCGAGTCGGGTCTGTTTGCGCGACAGAAAGAAAATCACCCCGACAAAAATCAGTAACGGCGACAGCCACGACAGATCGAACGTCAGCACTCGTGCCATCAGCGCCGTACCGACGTCCGCGCCAAGCATGGTGGCCAGCGCCGGGGTCAGCGCCATCAGGCCCTGGCCGACAAAGGAGGTGACGAGCATGGCAGTGGCGTTGCTGCTCTGGACCATCGCCGTCACGGCGATCCCGGAGGCGAAAGCCAGCCAGCGGTTGGCCATGTTATGGCTGATGACATGGCGCAAATTGGTGCCGTAGACCCGCAGGATGCCGGTTCGGACGATGTGCGTGCCCCAGATCAGCAGGGCCACGGCGGAAAGCAAATTGAGCAGGGTGAGCATAATGACCCCCTGTGGTGTAGCGCCCCAAAGGAGCAAGTTAACGGTACCGCGCGACGTTCTACGTTCTGTACTTAAGCTGTAGTTGGCTAACGGTCTGCGCGCCAGCATCGCATAGCCAAAGAAGGGATTGAAACAAAACTGTCATGAAATCCGGTTCATGCAACCTGCCAAAAACAAAGTGGGAGCGGGCTTGCTCGCGAAGGCGTCGTATCAGTCAACATTAATGTTGTCTGACACACCGTCTTCGCGAGCAAGCCCGCTCCCACAGGGTATTGCGTGCTACCGGGTTACTGGCCCGGAATGTCCTTGCGCAGCTTTACCGGATCCTGCTGTTTCTTCTTTTTCGCGATGGCCGTGCGCATCTTGATGTTGATCGCTTCCACCGCCAGCGAGAACGCCATGGCGAAGTAGACGTAGCCTTTTGGCACGTGCACGTCCAGGGATTCGGCAATCAGCACGGTACCGACGATCAACAGGAACGACAGCGCCAGCATCTTCAGCGACGGGTGCCTGTCGATGAATTCACTGATGGTGCCGGAAGCCCACATCATCACCAACACCGCCACGATGATCGCCGCGACCATGACCGGTACGTGGGAGACCATGCCGACCGCGGTGATGACCGAGTCCAGGGAGAACACGATGTCGATGATCGCGATCTGGATGATGGTGTAGAGGAAGTTGCCGCCCTTGCCCGAAGGCTCTTCGTTGGTTTCGTCTTCACCTTCCAGGGCGTGGTACATCTCTTGCGAGCTCTTCCACAACAGGAACAGACCACCGAAGAACAGGATCAGGTCACGTCCGGAGATGCCCTGGCCGAACACGACGAACAGGTCGGCGGTGAGGCGCATGACCCAGGTGATCGACAACAGGAGCAGAATTCGCGTGATCATGGCCAGCGCCAGACCGAAAATCCGGGTACGCGCCTGCATGTGTTTGGGCATGCGGCTGACCAGGATCGAAATCATGATGATGTTATCGATGCCCAGGACGATTTCCAGGGCGGTCAGGGTAAAGAAGGCAACCCAGATTTCAGGGTTGGTCAGCCATTCCATGTGTATTCCTTTGAGCGATTGTTAAACCACAAAGGGCCCGGGCTTCAAACAGCGAAGCCTGGACCCGAAGTGGTGAGTCTTGGGCTTATAGAGTGCTGAACATCGGGAAAGTCCCCAACAGCAGTGCAGCAATCAGTATGCAGATACAAACCAGCACTGCCCACTTCAGGGTGAAGCGCTGGTGGTCACCGAAATCGATACCGGCCAGGGCCACCAACAGATAGGTCGATGGAACCAGCGGGCTCAACAGGTGGACGGGCTGACCGACGATCGAGGCACGTGCCATTTCCACCGCGGTTATACCGTAGTGACTGGCAGCTTCGGCAAGTACCGGTAACACGCCATAATAAAATGCATCATTCGACATGAAGAAGGTGAACGGCATGCTTACCAGCGCCGTGATCACTGCCAGGTACGGGCCGAGGAAATCCGGAATCACCGACAACAGACTTTTCGACATGGCATCGACCATGCCGGTGCCCGTCAGGATACCTGTGAAGATGCCGGCCGCAAAGATCAGCCCGACCACGGCCAGTACGCTACCGGCGTGAGCCGCGACGCGATCCTTCTGCTGTTGCAGGCAAGGATAGTTGACGATCATGGCGATACTGAACGCCACCATGAACAACACCGGCAACGGCAGCAGGCCGGCGATCAGGGTGCACATCAGGCCTAGCGTCAGGGCGCCGTTGAACCAGATCAGCTTCGGACGACGGGCATCCGGGAACTGCGAAACACTGATTTCGCTGTGGTCGATTTCATCGCCCACCAGGTGCAGTTCACCCAGGCGCGCACGTTCACGTTTGCCGTAGAAGTAAGCGATAGCCAGGATCGCCACCACACCGGCCAGCATCGCCGGGATCATCGGTACGAAAATAGCCGACGGGTCCACGTGCAGTGCGCTGGCGGCACGGGCGGTCGGACCGCCCCATGGGGTCATGTTCATCACGCCACCGGCGAGGATGATCAGGCCGGCCATGATCCGCGGGCTCATGCCGATACGGCTGTAGAGCGGCAGCATGGCGGCCACACAGATCATGTAAGTGGTCGCGCCGTCACCATCGAGGGACACGACGAGCGCCAGTACAGCGGTGCCGACCGAAACCTTCAGCGGGTCGCCCTTGACCATTTTGAGGATCTTGCGCACGGCCGGGTCGAACAGGCCGGAGTCGATCATCAGGGCGAAATACAAGATAGCGAACATCAGCATCACGCCGGTCGGCGCGAGCTTGGTGATGCCTTCGAGCATCATCGGGCCGATTTTGGGACCGAAGCCGCCGAACAGGGCGAAGATGATTGGAATGAGGATCAGGGCGATCAGCGCAGACAGGCGCTTGGTCATGATCAGGAACATGAACGTGATGACCATGGCGAAGCCAAGGAAAGTCAGCATGGGAGTACTCCAGGCGTAGCGCGGCTAGGGAATGGGCGGATCGGGCGGGATCAGCGCAGAACGGGAAGCACGAGAGGTACGGACGGAGGCACAGCGAAGTGGCGGGTAGAAGAGGACATCAGAATCACCATTGTTGTTGTTAAATGGGCCTTTCGAGCAATCGAACACTCGCATTGGCCACCGGTCTTTTGCCGGTAGTGGCGGCGATCCTAATCGGGGAAGCTTTCAGCCAGCTTTCGCAATTGAAAGCTTTGACCGGATGCACGACCGGTCGTCGGACGGGGGCAGGGAGGTGAACCGGGTTACGGCCTTCGCGAGCAAGCCCGCTCCCACACTGGATCTGTGTCGTACACAAAGCCAATGTGGGAGCGGGCTTGCTCGCGAAGGCGTCAGTCATAACGCAGCAGGAGGAATGTCATGAACAATGTTCACACCGGCGGTTGCCACTGCGGGCAGCTGCGCTATCAATTCAGCGGGCCACTGCACGATATCGTCCACTGTCATTGTTCGATTTGCCGACGGGTCAGCGGCGGCATCGTGACCACCTGGATCACCGTGCCGGCATCCGCCTTTCAATGGCTGGCCGGGACGCCGTCGCGGTACGACTCTTCATCCACCTGCGCGCGTTATTTCTGCGGTCACTGCGGGGCGCAACTGGCGGTGGTAACGCACCTGAGCCCGGACAGCATCGACCTGACCATCGCCACCCTCGACCACCCCGAGCAGGCCCCGGCGCAGCGGCACATCTGGACTGACAGCCGCTTGCCGTGGCTGCATCTGGACGAACACTTGCCCGGCGAGGCTGAAGAAACACTCTGATCAAAAAACAGACAGATCCAGCGGTCGAATCGCGCCCATCCAGATCGCATGCTCGGTGTGGTCACGCCGATCGTCGCCGGTGTCCGGGTGTAGAAACACCACCAGGCCCTTGCGATTGAGCGCCAGCCACGGCAGCACGTCGCCCAGCACCTGCGGCTCGAACGCCAACTGGCAGCTCCAGTCCGGGTGTGGACCGACCGGGCGCTCGTGCACACGGCCCATTTTCACTGGAAACAATTGCGCCGCCTGCTCACACAGTGCCCGCGCCTGCCCGATCGAGTCGGCATCGAAGTAAACATGGGCGTGATAGCCCGTGATCTGCTGCATCGCAATCCCTCTGAAAGCTGTTCGAACCCTCACCCTTTCCTGCGGGTCACACGTTATATAGACGCTGGAAAAAGGGTTCAGCCATGAAAAATGCCGAAACCCCCGTTGTGAAAGTGGTGCTTTATGGTGCCATGAGTAGCCTGGGCAGTGCGCTGATGGCTGAAATGCTAAGACGTCAGCATGAAGTGATCGCGATTCTCGATGACCTCAATGCGCTGGCACCCCGTCCGGGGCTGCGTACCAAGACTGGCGACCTGTTCGACGCGCAACGGGTCAAGCAGAGTGTGGCCGGCAGCTCCGTGGTCATCTGCTTGCTGGACGCTCCAGGCTTACCGTTCAACAGCGAACACGTGGAAAAAACCATCGTACCGGGTCCGGTCGAGCAAGTGCTGGCAGTCGACGCCTTGATTGAAGGCCTGCAAGGAGCAGGCGTTGCCCGGCTGTTTCTGGTGGGAGATTTCGGAGTGCTGGACGAGCCAGAGCTCGAGGACAGCCTGCAACGTCACGCCGCAGAGGAAATCCGCGAGGCACTGCAAAGCAGTCCTTTGCAGTGGACGCTGGTTAACGAACCGCGCGGGGTACCGGGGCTGACCATCGAACATTTCGCCAAACCCGGTGGCAACCTCGAGCCGGGGCTGGCCGAACCGCTCGGGCGATTGGCTCGCACCGCCGTGGGCATTGCCGATGAATTGCACCTGAAACTGCACATCCGCGAGCACGTCAGTTTCATCGCGACCTCGGAACCTTGAATTGGCTGCTCCTGGAGCTGCCGCAGGCTGCGATCTTTTGACGCTCAAACCGCAATCGAAGGAAACGCCAACCCCGTTAACGACTCCGCGCTACCCGCCTGCTCAGCCATCAACCAATCCACAAACTGCTGGATCAACACCCCGCGCCGTTTACGCTGGGGCAAAACCACGTAATAGCCCAGCCGGGACATCACCGTTTCGCCGATCGGTCGGCACAACAGCCCTTGCGCCAGCAAGTTATCCACAAGGTGGCGCCAGCCGATGGCCACGCCCTGACCACCAATCGCCGCCTGAATCAGCAAGGTGTAATTGTCGAAACGCAGTTGCCCGGGCGCCGGGGGCGAGGTGATGCCCAATTCGCGGAATACGCCGCTCCAGTCGAACCAGTTACTGCTGTTTTCCCCACGCAGATGCAGCAACGGAAACTCGAGCAATGCCTGGGGGGGCAAAGGCAGGGAGCGCTCACTCAGCAACTGCGGGCTGCACACCGGAAACACTTCCTCACTGAACAGCCAATGGCTTTCACCCTGCTTGAAGCGGCCATCGCCGAACAGTACCGCCACGTCGATATCGGTACGTAGCATGTTATGGCTGCGTTCACTGGTGACCAGGCTGACATCCACCTGCGGATTGGCCGCGTGAAAGCGATGCAGACGCGGCATCAACCAATAGGCGGCGAAGGCAAAATCCGTGGCCACCTGCAGCACTTCATGCTGTTGCTGGGCACTGATTGCGCTCAATCCTGCGTCGATATTCTGCAATCCGAGCTGAACCTGCTGAAAAAGTATCAGCCCGGCTTCAGTCAGCTCGATACCGCGATAAATGCGATCGAACAATCGAGTCGCCAGTTGTTCTTCAAGGCGCTTGATCTGCTGACTGATGGCCGGCTGCGTGGTGCCGAGTTCAACCGCCGCCGCGGTAAAGCTGCGCTGACGGGCTGCCGCTTCGAAGGCACGAAGCAGATCCAGTGACAGGTCACCAAGGGCGTCATACATAAGCTGTGCTTATCCTAGTCATTGCCGTGCATGGGCTTTACCGCAAAGAGCTTGGGTTTCATTCTCGAAGCCAGCACTCTCGCATAAACATCCACTATGGAATGCCGCGATCACATGAAGCGCAAGAACATTCTTTTCATCATGGCCGATCAAATGGCCGCGCCAATGTTGCCGTTCTACGGTCCATCGCCCATCAAGCTGCCCAATCTCAGCCGCCTCGCCGCACAAGGCGTGGTGTTCGACTCGGCTTATTGCAACAGCCCCCTGTGTGCGCCGTCGCGTTTCACCCTGGTCAGCGGCCAGTTGCCGAGCAAGATCGGCGCCTACGACAACGCTGCCGATTTCCCCGCCGACGTACCAACTTATGCCCATTATTTACGCCGCCTCGGCTACCGCACCGCCCTGTCGGGCAAGATGCATTTCTGCGGGCCGGACCAGTTGCACGGCTACGAAGAGCGCCTGACCAGTGACATCTACCCGGCCGACTACGGCTGGGCAGTGAACTGGGATGAGCCGGACGTGCGTCCGACCTGGTACCACAACATGTCCTCGGTGCTGCAAGCCGGCCCGTGCGTGCGCACCAACCAGCTGGATTTTGACGAAGAGGTGGTATTCAAGGCCCAGCAGTACCTGTTCGACCATATCCGCGAGGATGGCGACCAGCCGTTCTGCCTGACCGTTTCCATGACTCACCCACACGATCCGTACACGATTCCCAAGGCTTTCTGGGATTTGTACGACGATGCCGATATCCCGCTGCCTGCAACCCCGGACCCGCATGATCTCGATCCGCACTCGCAGCGTTTGCTCAAGGTCTATGACCTGTGGGACAAGCCACTGCCTGTGGACAAGATTCGCGATGCCCGCCGCGCCTATTTCGGCGCCTGCAGCTATATCGACAGCAACGTCGGCAAACTCCTGCAAACCTTGGAAGATACCGGGTTGATCGACGACACCATCATCGTGTTTTCCGGTGACCACGGCGACATGCTCGGCGAGCGCGGCCTCTGGTACAAAATGCACTGGTATGAAATGGCTGCACGGGTGCCACTACTGATCAGCGCACCGGGACAGTTCGGGGCCAGCCGGGTCAGCGCCAGTGTTTCCACGGCGGACCTGTTGCCGACATTCGTCGAACTGGCCGGCGGCTCGCTGGAACCGGGCCTGCCGCTGGACGGCCGCTCGCTGGTGCCGCACCTGCAAGGGCAGGGTGGCCACGATGAAGTGTTCGGTGAATACATGGCCGAAGGCACCATCAGCCCGCTGATGATGATCCGCCGCGGTGCCTATAAATTCATCTACAGCGAAGATGACCCTTGTCTGCTCTTCGACGTACACAATGACCCTCGCGAACTGGAAGAACTCAGCCATTCGCCGCAACATCGCCAGCTGTTCGACGATTTTCTCGCTGAGGCGCGGGCGAAGTGGAATATTCCAGCCATCCACCAGCAGGTGCTCGCCAGCCAGCGACGCCGGCGTTTCGTAGCCGAGGCGCTGACCCTCGGCAAGCTGAAGAGCTGGGATCACCAGCCGCTGGTGGACGCCAGTCAGCAATACATGCGCAACCACATCGACCTCGACGATCTGGAACGTAAAGCACGTTATCCACAACCCTGCCAAAACCAATAATGTAAGGGGAAGTCCATGCAAAGGTTATCCACAGTACTGACGGTCGGGCTCCTGGCTCTGGGCAGTGCATCGGCGTTTGCCGATCAGAGTTGCGAGACCGTGAAGATGGCCGACCCGGGATGGAGCGACATCGCCGCGACCAACGCCATCACCGGGTTCCTGCTGGACGGCATGGGCTACAAGGCCAAGGTCGACACCCTCGCGGTGCCGATCACTTTTGGCGGGCTCAAGGATGGCCAGGTCGATGTGTTCCTGGGTAACTGGATGCCGGCGCAGCAGGGCTTCTATGACAAATTCGTCGCCAATGGCGATGTCACGCAACTGGCGAAGAACCTCGACGGCACCGAATTCACCCTCGCTGTTCCGGATTACGTATGGAATGCAGGTGTGCATAACTTTGCCGACCTGAACAAATACGCCGACAAGTTCGACCGCAAGATCTACGGCATCGGCTCCGGTGCACCGGCGAACATCTCGCTGCAAGAGATCATCAAGAAAAACGATTTCGACATGGGCCAGTGGAAACTGGTGGAGTCCAGCGAGCAAGCCATGCTGGCGGAAGTGTCCCGCGCGGTGAAAAAGCAGAAATTCGTGACCTTCCTCGGCTGGACCCCGCACCCGATGAACGTGCAACTGAAAATGCATTACCTCAAGGGTGGCGAGAAGTACTTCGGTGACACCGGCAGCGTGCACACGCTGACCCGCAAAGGTTATGCACAGGCCTGCCCGAACGTCGGCAAACTACTGACCAACCTGAGCTTCACCCAGGACATGGAAAACAGCATCATGGCCGAGGTGGTGAACAACAAAGTCAGTAACGCCGACGCAGCCAAGGCGTGGATCAAAGCCAACCCCGCGGTGTTGGACAAGTGGCTTGATGGAGTGAAGACCGTGGATGGGAAGGATGCGTTGCCGGCGGTCAAAGCCAAGTTGTAACCAATACTTGTGGGAGCGGGCTTGCTCGCGAAGGCGGTGGATCAGTCGACATTAATGTTGTCTGACCCACCGCCTTCGCG
>NZ_MRCP01000023.1:0-83002 GCF_002303975.1 Pseudomonas sp. ACN5
TGGTCAGCGCGTCGTCGACGTTGGCCTTGAGCGGGATCTTCTTGCCGGCACGAATGCCTTCGTCGGCGGTGATCACCACTTTGGATTTGCAGTCGATGATGCGACCGGCCAGGGCTTCCGGCGAGAAGCCGCCGAACACCACCGAGTGGATCGCGCCGATCCGGGTGCAGGCCAACATGGCGACCACGGCTTCGGGGATCATCGGCATGTAGATCGTCACCACGTCGCCGCGGTGCACGTCCTGGCCGCGCAGGGCGTTGGCGAACTTGCAGACCTGCTCGTGCAGCTCTCGGTAGGTGATGTTGCGGCTTTCGGCAGGGTCATCGCCTTCCCAGATGATCGCGACCTGGTCGCCGCGCTCGGCCAGATGACGGTCGAGGCAGTTGTAGGACACGTTCAGGGTGCCGTCGGCGAACCACTTGATGTCGACATGGTGGTCGTCGAAGGAGGTCTGCTTCACCGTGGTGAACGGCTTGATCCAGTCGAGGCGCTTGGCTTGCTCGCGCCAGAAGCCGTCGGGGTTGACGACCGACTGCTGGTACATGGCCTTGTAGGTCGCCTCGTCGGTCAGGGTGTTGGCCAGAACCTCGGGACGAACGGGATACAGGGAAGCCGCACTCATCTTTCTTACCTCGGTGGAATAGTTGTTTTTGTATGACCCTGTTGTAGCCGGGCCGGGCCTATAGAACCATTCGACGATGGTAGTAACAAGCCCACACAAAATGTCGTGAATACCCTCGCGCCCGCGCTGCCCGGGCATCAGAGCGAGCTCGCTCGCGATGGTCGTCAACGATAACGCGCCCAATCTGACACCCCGCGGTGCTCCCTGGCTCATCGCGAGCAAGCTCGCCCCTACAAAAGCGGTACCTGTAGGAGCGAGCTCGCTCGCGATGGTCGTCAACGATAACGCGCCCAATCTGACACCCCGCAGCGCTCCCTGGCTCATCGCGAGCAAGCTCGCTCCTACAAAAGCGGTACCTGTAGGAGCGAGCTCGCTCGCGATGGTCGTCAACGATAACGCGCCCAATCTGACACCCCGCGGCGCTCTCTGGCTCATCGCGAGCAAGCTCGCTCCTACAAAAGCGGTGCCTGTGGGAGCGAGCTCGCCCGCGATGGTCGTCAACGATAACGCGCCCAATCTGACACCCCCGCGGCGTTCTCTGGCTTATCGCGAGCAAGCTCGCTCCTACAAAAGAACAGGCTATTCAGGGATTGTTACAGGATCTGTCAAAGGTGTTTATCAAAACCACGTCTATATGAACGTATCCAGCCCCCCTAAAATCTGCCACGCCGACAAGGCAACCTGATTAACCAAGATACAGCCCCCACGAAGGCAGTTAATCAACCCCCCAGGTACTGAAGCTCCACACGCAATCTCAAAAGGATTGCGTGACCCCACTCGACCCTAGAAAGGTAAAACTTAAATGAAAGCTTTATGGGTTCTGGCCCTCGGCAGCGTGTGCGTAACCGCCATGGCAAGCGAGGCCCCGACTGATGTCGCGCAGCAACAACCGGCAATAGAGGAATACACTTACTCCACCCACCTGGACATCGCCAAAGTCATCTCCATGAGCGAAGCACCGAATGTTTGTGAAGTTGTCCCCATGAAAATGGAATACGAAGATTCCAACGGTCAACGGCATGTCCTGCGTTACAGCGCGATGGGCAACGGTTGCTCTAACGGCTGATCCCTGCTTCACCCTCCCCCAATAAGGTTCGACCCACCCGCCACGATCAGGCAGATAAAGCGCCGAACCTTAATAATCGATTAAATCGATTGTTTTAAGCATTTATTTGCGCTTTTTAATCGAATTTATCGGCGTAGTATCCAATTCAACCCAAGACAAACAACGCCCACGAACCCGGAGCACTGACCATGAAAACCCAACTGATCCTCGCCCTGACCCTCTCCGTCCTGGCTGCCAACACCTTCGCCGCCGATGGTTACGACCGCACCGGCTCGGCCGCCTACACCACTGAAGCGGCTGTCGCTTCCGACGGCTACGACCACACCGGTTCAGCCCGCCTCGCCGCCGATGGCGCTGACCATGTAGGCGCCGGCAAACTGGCTTCCGACGGCGCTGACCACACCGGTGCCGCCCGCCTCGCCGCCGATGGTGCCGATCACGTCGGTGCAGGTCGCCTGAGCTGATCCACCCACATGACTTCACAGCCCGACTTCGGTCGGGCTTAGTTGTGTCTGGAGCCGGTGAAAACCCCACCGAAACACAAGATGTAGTGAAAAAAGCCTTTTTTGGTCATTTCTTGAACAAAAACAATCCGGGGCAAAAAATCAGGAAAAAAAATCTTCCCCCGCCAATGCCCTTCAAAGCCCTGTAAACCCTCGCTCCGACCGAAATACGGCCCCCGTCGACCGATCCGTGAGCCATTTCGCCGCACCACAGCACGCAAAACTTCCCTATAATGCGGCCTTAAACGGGCCTGCAATATCCCCTTACAGGGATGAAAAGCCAGTCTGAAGCCCCGCACAGGCGCTTGCCGCTTGCTGCGCCCATCAGTGGCTCTCGGAACCCCGTACAAAATTCTGTTTGATGCCTGCGTATAGCTGCTGCAAAAAACGATTCCTTTAGATCCAACGCGGCCAGTAAGGCCGTGTGAAAACCAACCTATCCATTTTCACACGGGCACTCTGGCCCTCACGCAGGAGACGACACGTCATGCTGAGCTGGGACGAATTCGACAAAGAAGACACGGAAGTAGCAGTCAAGAGCGCCAACGCTGGCCACGCCACCGAAGCCAACATGGACCGTCTCGACAGCGCCGGCGGTGCCGCCGCCCTGGAAGCCCGTGCCGTGACCGCCGCTGACTCCGCCGCCGTTGCCCGCGCCAAAGCCGCTCTGGATTCCCTCGACGTCGCCGAAGGCCTCGCCGAACTCGAAGGCGCCTCCGCCCGTGTCGCCGTTGACGAAAAGCGCATGATCAACTGCCGCGCCGACCTCAACCAACTCGTACCCTTCAAGTACGACTGGGCCTGGCAGAAGTACCTGGACGGCTGCGCAAACCACTGGATGCCGCAAGAAGTCAACATGACCGCCGACATCGCCCTCTGGAAAAACCCGGAAGGCCTGACCGACGACGAACGCCGCATCGTGATGCGCAACCTCGGCTTCTTCTCCACCGCCGACTCCCTGGTTGCCAACAACCTGGTCCTGGCCGTATACCGCCTGATCACCAACCCGGAATGCCGCCAGTACATCCTGCGCCAGGCCTTCGAAGAAGCGATCCACACCCACGCCTACCAGTACTGCATCGAATCGCTGGCCATGGATGAAGGCGAAATCTTCAACATGTACCACGAGATCCCATCGGTCGCGAAAAAAGCCACCTGGGGCCTGAAATACACCCGCTCGATCTCCGATCCGAAGTTCGAAACCGGCACCGTCGAAACCGACAAAGAGTTGCTGCGCAACCTGATCGCCTACTACTGCGTCCTGGAAGGCATCTTCTTCTACTGCGGCTTCACCCAGATCCTCTCCATGGGCCGCCGCAACAAAATGACCGGCGTCGCCGAGCAGTTCCAATACATCCTGCGCGACGAATCCATGCACCTGAACTTCGGCATCGACGTGATCAACCAGATCAAAATCGAAAACCCGCACTTGTGGGATGCTGAAATGAAGGAAGAAGCTTCGCAGATGATTCTGCAGGGCACTCAACTGGAGATCGAATACGCGCGTGACACCATGCCTCGTGGGGTGTTGGGCATGAATGCGGCGATGATGGAGGACTACCTGAAGTTCATCGCTAACCGTCGTTTGAGCCAGATTGGTTTGAAGGAAGAGTATCCAGGGACGACCAACCCGTTCCCTTGGATGAGCGAGATTATGGACTTGAAGAAAGAGAAGAATTTCTTTGAGACTCGTGTAATTGAGTACCAAACTGGTGGTGCGCTTAGCTGGGATTAATTCCCAAGCTAACCGCGATTTGACGACTTGAATCGACAAATCGAACATCTGAAAGCCCCGATCTGATCGGGGCTTTTTTGTGGGGTAGGAAAACTCTTACTTGCAATCTCAGTAGTAGTTAAACCTCCTACATGTATTCCAGCACCGTCTGTATTGAGGGCCATTCCATGCGGCCCTAAGCTCTACTTCAGGTGCCTAAGAAACGCCCAACGTAGAAAGCTAGCCAATTACACAGACGAGCAGTCACCCTTGGTGATTGATCGTACGGCTGTGTGAGGCTTTTGCTCGTTGGAGCTTCTTATGTCCACTCTACGTTGGGGTCAGGCCCGCAAAAGTCCAAACGTAGAGGTAATGGATATGCCTGAACACAACCTTCTCGTCACTCTCCGAACCATGGAGATCGGCCATGTCTGATCTCTTTTCTGTAACAGTCTTCAACCGCCACAACCTCCCCCTCCATGCTCTCCTCCTGGAAAACCAACCATGGTTCTGCGCCTGCGATATCGGCCGCTTGATGGGTTTCCATCTGAGTGAGCGCATGGTCAATAAACTGGACAAAGACCAACACCGCCCGTTGTGGATTGAGTATTACCGGCAACCGGAAAAACAGCTGATGCTCAGTGAGTCCGGTGTCTATGCGCTGCTGGTCTATCACTACGCTCCAGGAAATCGCTTGCTGCGTGAGTGGATCACCCATCAAGTGGTGCCGGCCTTACGTGATGCGGAGCAGTCGGACAATTCGGATCGGCCGATGCTGAGTCTGTTGGACTGGCCGGAGATGTCGCTGAGCCTGCTGCACTGGCAGGATGAAGGGTGGATTCGGCTACGGGACATGCCTTATCTGTTGCTCGATCACACGCAACGGCAGATGCCGGCAGCTAAACCTTGGTGGCGGAAGGTTGCGCGGGTGTTTCAGTCGTCGAAACATTCGATGGGTTAGGTGTCCCGCTTGTAGGACCGACCGCAAGAACCTTCTCTTCTTTGTGTAGGAATTTTCGTAGACAGTCGTAGTGGCCACTCAGTATCGTCCGAGGGTATTTAACCCTCGGCGATTGTATGGATACGGAAAAGAGCAACGGCGATTGGAGTGAGGCAGAGATCCAGGCTGCGGTGGATGCCTATCTCAGCATGCTGTCTCGCGAGCAGAACGGACAAGCGATCAACAAGGCTCATGAAAATCGCGTCCTGCGCGAGGGTGCTTTGGCTGGTCGGACCAAAGGTTCTGTTGAGTTTCGGATGCAGAACATTTCTACGGTTATGGTCGAGCTGGGTCGAGAACCTATCAAGGGATACAAGCCTGCCAAGAATGTCGGCGCTAATGTTACGAAGAGCATTCGTGAAGCACTCAACGCTCCAGTCCCTTTGACTCCCGAGGACTTTGCTCCGACAGCGGACGAGGCGACGCTGGAGCAGCGAGCTGCAAAGCTTGAGCGACAACCGATCAAAGTCGAGCCGAAGGGGATTGAGAGACCAGAGCAAACTCAGTCCAGCGGAAAGTCTTTTTTTCGCGATCCTGGAGTGAGAGCGTGGGTGCGCCAACAGGCTGAAGGTAAGTGCGAAGGCTGTGGCAACCCAGCTCCGTTTGAAATGTCGGGCAGGCCGTTCCTTGAGGTTCATCACGTTAAGCATTTGGCCCAATTAGGTTCAGACCGTCCGAGCAATGCTGTAGCCCTTTGCCCGAACTGTCATCGGCGTTGTCATCATTCGAGTGATCGGGATGAGTTCACAGCGTTGCTTTATGAAAGGGTTGGACGGTTGATTCCCGAATAGTCGGACAAGCTGGATTCTGTGGCGAGGGAGCTCGCTCCCGCTCGGCTGCGGAGCAGTCGCCCAGCGAATTACGTGTTCTGTCTGATTGACCGCGTTTGCTGAGTTTGGGGCCGCTTCGCAGCCCAGCGGGAGCAAGCTCCCTCGCCACAGTAAGGTGTCTGTCTGCCAAATCGGTGTGAGAACTGCCAGCCCCCACTCAACGCCCAACCTCCCCTCCTTCATCCCCCTCCACATAATCCACCCGATAATTCGCCACATAACTATCCACAGCCGTCCCAATCGTAGGAAAAAACGCCGTCTCCCCCAATCTTGCAAACAACCCAAACCGCTTCAGCTTGTCCTTCACCGGATCCTTCATCTCGGCAATGCACAGCTCGATTCCCGCCGCGTGCAGGGTGTCGTCCAGTTCAGCCAGCATGTCGGCGGAGGTCACGTCGACGCTGGTGACCGGCTCTGCGGCGACCACCAGCCAACGCACGGGTGTGGGCGATGCCGCGACGGCGTCCAGCACTCGGTCGCTGAACAGTTCGGCGTTGGCGAAGAACAAGGGCGCATCCCAGCGAAACAGGACCAGGCCGGGGATCAGGTGTGCGTCGGGGTAGCGTTTGATGTCGTGGTAGCCCTTGACCCCGTCGGCGCGGCCCAATACGGCGGAGTACGGGCGCCAGGCGTCCCAGAGGAATTCGATGATCGCGATCACGATGGCCAGGCCGATGCCTTCGATCGCGCCGAACACGGCCACACCGACCGTGCAGACAATCGATAGCCAGCATTCCCAGCGCTGGATGCGATAGATCCGGCGCAGGTCGGTGATTTCGATCAGGCCGATGGCCGAGGCGATCACGACGGCCGCCAAGGCGCTGGACGGTAGGTGTTGCAGCAGGTCTGGTGCCACCACCAGCAGCAAGGCAACCGCGAGTGCGCCGACGACGCCGGTCATTTGGGTTTTGGCGCCGGCGGCTTCGGCCACGGGCGTGCGTGACGAGCTGCTGCTGATCGGGAAGCCCTGGAAAAATCCGGCCGCGAGGTTGGCGATGCCGAGGCCGACCATTTCCTGGTTCGGGTTGACGTAGGTTCGGGTCCGCGCCGCATAGACACGGGAGAGCACGCTGGTGTCGGCGAACGAGACCAGTGCGACGGCGCACCCGCCGATCACCACCGGGACGATGTCGGCGGTGGTGATCCAGGGGATGGCGAACCCGGGCAAGCCTTGGGGGAGCGAACCGAGGACCGACACACCGGCGCGTGCCGCCAGGTCGAGGGCACCCACGGCGACCGTCGCGCCGACCACGGCGATCAGGATGCCCGGCAGTCGCGGCCATCTTTTGAGCAGCAGGATCACCGCCAGGGTGAGCCCGCCTACGGTGAAGGTGGTCCAGTTGACCTTTCCTTCCATCAGCGCCGAGGCGATAGCCCAAATGTTTCTCAATGGGCCGTCGGACTCAATGGAAAAACCGAATAGCTTGGGCAACTGGCTGATCAATACGGTCAGTGCGATGCCGTTCATGTAGCCGTAGCGGATCGGTTTGGACAGCAGCTCGGTGATGAAACCCAGGCGCGCCATACCGGCCAGGATGCACACCGCTCCCGAGACGATCGCCATCATCCCCGCCAGGGCGACGGCACGCTGCGGGTCGCCGCCGGAGAGTGGAATGATGACGGCCAGGATGACGGCCACCAGGGAGGAGTCCGGCCCCATCACCAGAATCCGGCTGGGGCCGAACAGGGCATAGAACAGCAGCGGAACGATGGTCGCGTAGAGGCCATAAATGCCGGGCACGCCCGAGGCCACCGCGTAGGCGATACCGACGGGCACCAGCATCGTGGTCAGCACCAGGCCGGCCACGATGTCGTAACGCAACCACGCCCATTGGTATTCGCGCAGCACGCCCAGTCCCGGTAGCCAGCGGCGCCAGCCGGTCTGTTCGTCCCGGCGGGCTATGCGGCCGGGCTCCGGGAGAGGGGGCGAAGTATCTGGATGGCTCATGAATCGCCCTCGTTAATGGACAGACTCGGCGATATCGAAGTGATCTCAGTGTAGCTATTGCTTCGAATGCGCCATCACTGGAAGCTGTCCACCTAAAGGACTTGGAAGCCGACATGAAATTCGACCTCGCCTACTGCCTCAGCCTCAACGACAAGTTGTCGATCTACGACGTTCGGGATCTGAATTTCGACGAGACGATGGATTTCGACTCCGCCCGGGAACACTTCCAGTGCCCCAACGATGCCTGTCGTCTGGCGTTCGATGCGGCCAATGAGCTGGGCACGTTCAACGCGAAGAATGTGAATTACGTGCGCACGCCGCACTTCAAGAACTTGCCGAGTACGCGGCATGTCGAGGGCTGCCCTTATGTCAGCTTGAAGACGCCGGCGTCGGGGGTAGATGAGGCGGAAACGGATGACAGCCGCGAGGAACATTTCCCGTCGGAATTGTTACTGACTCGACGTGAGTATGTGCGCAAGCCATCCAGCCCGGAGGTGATTGCCGATGTGGTTCGGGATGAGCCACTGAAGCCTAAGGCGGCCAGTAATATCGAACAACCGGGCAGGGAATCGGCCCCGGACAAGACCAGCGTCTTCGCCCATCCGGTGGAGTGTTTCGTATCGAACTTCGACGACAAGGATTTGCTCAAGCGCGTGCCGCTGAAGATTGGCGAGCACACCGCGCCTTATGGGTCGTTTTTCAAGAAGATCGAATACCTGCAGGACAACAAGGGGCTGATTTACTGGGGCAAGGTCAAAGAGATCAAGGACTACACCCAGAGTTTTCGCATCGATTTCGAGAAGAAGGTCTGGTTCGAAAAGAGGCCTTACTCGGTCAATGTCTACCTGAGCAAAAAACTCATCGACAGCTACCGCAAGCGCAAGGCGTTCCTGGAGGAGATCAAGCATGCCATCGAGAGCGGGCGGGAATTGTATTGCTTCTTTTATGGCGTGACGCCGGAGTTGAAGCAGGTCCCGAGCAAGAAGAACCCCGAGCAGACGTTCGGGGTGTTCAGCGCCAACATCGAGAATCTGGATCACTTTATCGTGCGGGAGGCGCCGGGGTTGGCGGACAAATAAGTGCAGTGCCGTTCGTCTGCCTGAAAAGAATAATCAAAAATTGCGTTTGATCCGGGCTCAAAACAACTGTACAAAAACACAGTATATTTTGACCAACACTCTCGAGCCCGGAGAACACCATGGCCTCTCAAGCGATGAAAATCACCCTGGAACGTATCGCCCTCTTCCAATTCACCCCGGCCCACTGCGCCCAGGCCCGAGCGATGCTGGGCTGGAGTGTGGAAGAGCTGTCGCGCGAGTCCCGGGTCTCGGTAGAGGCCATTCAACGCTTCGAGGCACGCCAGGAGGTGCTGGATGTCACGCGCCTGGCATTGGCCTATCGGTTCGAATCGGAAGGGTTGGTGTTCTTCCCCGGGTTTGCGCCGGGTCGAGGGATGAATGTGAAAGGGTCGACGCCGAATCCGGTCGGGCGGGCGGATTTTGCGATGGTGGAGTGAGCCAACTCACCGATTGACGATAAATGGCCCCCTGTAGGAGCGAGCTTGCTCGCGATGGACTCAAGGACACCGCGTTTATCCAGGATTTGCGCGTTATCGTTAACGTCCATCGCGAGCAAGCTCGCTCCTACAGGGCGTTCTGCACCACCACCCGCTCACTCTCCCCTTCCACCGCCAGCCACCACGCACCACCACGCTGCGGATGCATCAGGTTGAATGCCTCCCCCATCTGCGGAGTGGTGATCGATACATTGCGTTCCCAGGCCAGGGCCAGGATGCGGTCGAAGGGTTCGTACCAGGCGTGCATCGACAGGTCGAAGGTGCCGTTGTGGATCGGCAGTAGCCAGCGGCCCTTGAGGTCGAGGTGGGCTTGCAGGGTTTGTTCGGGTTGCATGTGCACATGCGGCCAGTCGACGTTGTAGGCGCCGGTTTCCATCAGGGTCAGGTCGAATGGGCCGTACTGTTCGCCGATGCGTTTGAAGCCGTCGAAGTAGCCGCTGTCGCCACTGAAGAAAATGCGCGTGTCAGCGTCGATCATCACCCACGAGGCCCAGAGGGTGCTGTTGCTGTCGAACAGGCCACGGCCGGAGAAGTGTTGCGACGGGGTGGCGATGAACCGGATGCCATCGACTTCCGTGCCTTGCCACCAATCCAGTTGGCGGACTTTGCTGGGGTCGATGCCCCACTTGATCAGGGTGTCGCCCACGCCCAGCGGAGCCAGGAAATGTTTGGTCTTGTCCGCGAGCTTCAACACAGCCGCATGATCCAGGTGATCGTAGTGGTCGTGGGACAGGATCACCGCTTCAATCGGCGGCAATGCTTCCAGGCTGATTGGTGGCTGGTGGAAACGCTTGGGGCCGGCCCATTGCACGGGCGAGGCGCGCTCGGCGAAGACCGGGTCGGTGATCCAGAATTTGTCGCGCAACTTGAGCAGCACTGTGGAATGGCCCAGGCGATAGACGCTGTGATTCGGCGCTGCGATCAGCGCGGCTTGCGTCAGGGCTTGCACCGGGACGGGGGCGCTCGGGCGGGTGTTTTGCGGTTTGTGGAACAGCGCGTTCCACAGGATGCCCATGGTTTTGCCAAAGCTTAAAGGTTGAACCGGCGTGAAGTTCTGGTACTGGCCTTGAGCCTGTCGGGACGCTTCAGGTGTGGAGGCGTTGTCCGCCGGGGAGTTTGAATTGGCCATGACTGAATGACTCCAGAAAAACCGCATTTGACGCGATTCTCCGTTTTTGGACGATAAATGGCCAAGGCACGCACGCATCAGCCGGACTTTCTATTTTTTACCGGGCAGGATTAACAAATCATTACACTGCACAGTGTAGTTTCTAGGTTGCATCAAAGTCGATGACAAGTAAACTGCTGAGTGTAATTCCCCTTTTCTTCCTGCCGAAGCGTACTTATGACAGCTCCACAGCGCCTCACCGACCGAAAACGCCAAGCGATCATTCAAGCCGCGATCATCGAGTTCCGTAACAACGGTTTCGAGATCACCAGCATGGACAAGATTGCGGCCACTGCCGGTGTGTCGAAGCGCACGGTGTACAACCACTTTCCCAGCAAGGAAGAGTTGTTCGCCGAGATCCTCAATCAGTTATGGATCCGGGTGACGGCAGAACAGGAAACGGCCTACCGCCCCAACCTGCCGTTGCGCGACCAATTGCGCGTATTGCTGATGGCCAAGCTGCAAATGTTGGGCGATGACAATTTTCTCGATCTGGCCCGGGTGGCGATTGCGGCGACCATTCATTCCCCGGAGCGGGCGCAGGATATGGTGGCGCGAATGGGCGAACGCGAAGAAGGGCTGACGGTATGGATTCGTGCCGCACAGGCGGATGGCCGGTTGAAAGCCGTGGCTCCCGAGTTCGCCGCGCAACAGATCCATGGTCTGCTCAAGTCTTTTGCATTCTGGCCGCAGATTTCCATGGGCCAACCCGGCTTGTCAGCCGAGGCGCAAAACACGGTGGCGGATTCCGCTCTGGACATGTTCCTGGGCTATTACCAGCTCTAGTCCAGCCGTTTCAGCACTTGCCGACATTAAATGGCTTTGAAGGACACTGATTATTCCGGCTGGAATAAATGACAATGTGTGCTGCTTTTACCGATGAACGGTAATTCCGCCCCCCATGCAGTAAAGTGTTTCAGAATGAATCTGGCGCAGGAAATTATGGATAAACAACACGGCAAGGGTTTGTCATTTGCCAGACGCATCTACATGCCTCGAACCATTGGCTTGGGCATCGGCAGTCTGAGTGTGGCCGCTGCCCTGTATCCGTTGCACTTGCCGGTGTGGGTCTGGGTTTTGTTGGCGCTCAATGGTTTTGTCTGGCCGCATCTCGCTTATCAACTGTCGAGCCGCTCGGCCTTTCCCTACAAGGCCGAACGCCGCAATCTGCTTTACGATTCGTTGTGCGGTGGTTTTTGGGTCGCGACGTTCCAGTTCAATCCGCTTTGCACCGTGACCATTCTGGCGATGATGGCGATGAATAATGTCGCCGCCGGCGGCCAACGGATGTTTCTGTTGGGTAGCCTGAGCCAAGCGGCGGGCGTGCTGATTGCCTGGTCGCTGTTCGGCGCGGCATTCACCCTGTCGACCACGCAATTGCAGGTGTGGGCCTGCCTACCGATGCTGACGCTCTACCCGTTGGCGTTGGGCATGGTCTGCTACCGGCTGGCGATCAAGTTGTCGGAGCACAAACGTACGCTGAGCGCCCTGAGCCGCACCGACAGTTTGACCGGGTTGCTCAACCACGGTGCCTGGAAGGACTTGCTGCAACTGAAGTTTCGCGAGTGCAGCCAGCGTCATGAGCAGGCCGTCATTGCACTGATCGACATCGACCATTTCAAGACCATCAATGACACCTACGGTCATCTCATCGGTGACTCCGTGCTGCGCCAGTTGAGCGTCGAGCTCAAATGCAACCTGCGCGAAAGCGACCTGGCCGGTCGCTATGGCGGTGATGAGTTTTGCGTGATTCTGCCCAACATGCCGCTGAATCAGGCCGTGGACGTGATGGAGCGTTTGCGCAGCGTGTTGCAAGACTATCGGCATGGGGAAGTGCCCGAACTGCGGGTCAGTCTGAGTATCGGTCTGGCGGCCTACCAACCGTCGTTTACCGATGCAACGGCCTGGCTCGAGGACGCGGACAAAGCCCTGTACACCGCGAAAAACACCGGACGCAACAAGGTCAGTGTCAACACAAGCAACACCGGCCTGGAAACGTCGAACATATGATGCGATCGCTTGGCGATTACGCTGCTCGAATGACGCCGGGGCTATAGTGAGCCTCAGTCCCAGCGCCAGGCAGAAACCGCGAAAAACACCGCGCAACGGCTGGAGCTGCTCGAGCAGAACACCCGCCTCACGGAGATGACCAAGGCCCTCACCGAGCGCATCGAAAACCTGACTTCGGAAATGCATCAACACTTCGTGCGCAAGGATGAGCCACAGGCCTGAACGGTTTCACGGCAGTTTCAGCGCCCGCCCCAGCTCATCGAACAAGGTGACCACCGAGCGCAAGGCTCGGCAATCGGGACGGGTCAGCAGCCACAACGCGGTGTCGTATCCGTGCAAGGGCTCGCCCAATGGACGCAATCCCTCACCGATCAAGAAGTCCGGCAACGCCGCGACACCCAGCCCCGCCCTGACCAGCTCGGTAACCGACAGCATGCTGTTGCAACGGTAACCCGGCGTTACGCCTGGCAAGGCCTGGCGACGCCAGGTCACGGTCGGGTGATCCGGCAGGAAGTCATCCGGGGCGACCCAGGTCAATGAGGCCAGGTCTGTGGTGTTGACCGATTGCAGGTATCGCTCGCTGGCACACACGCGGTAGGCAATGTCCGCCAGCCGCCGTCCTACTAGATGCTCCGGTGGTGTGCGGGTCAGGCGCAAGGCGATATCGGCATCCCGGCGGCTGAGGTTGGCAAAGTCATTGGAGGTGCTGAGTTCGAGCGTCAGCGCCGGATAGTTCGGCATGAACTGCGCCAGCGCCGGCAACAGCAAACCTTGCAGGACCGAATCGGTACAGGTCAGGCGCACGATACCGCTGATCACTTCACCGCCCTGCTCCACACCGATGCGCGCCGCCTCCAGCGCCTGTTCAGCGCGCTCGGCCTGCTCGGCCAGTGACTGCGCCAGGGTGGTGGGCAGGTAACCGGCGCGGCTTTTTTCGAACAACTGCTGCCCCAGCGCAGCCTCCAGCCGGCGCACCGCTCGAAACACCGTCGAGACGTCCACCTTCAACAGCTGCGCGGCCCGGGCCAGAGAGCCGCCGCGTACCAATGCGAGGATCAGGGCCAGGTCCGGGTAGTCCAGTCGATAGTGCGTCGCTGCATTGATCACTTGGGAAAACGCCAATATTGAGTGCGTGAGCGCCAATCTATAGTGGGCCTCAGGAATCAACAAGTGCAGAGGCCCCTCATGGAAAACCATTCGATTCGCATCGCCCTGATCGGCGACTACGACCCGCAAGTCACCGCCCACCTGGCCATTCCCGTAGCCCTTGAAATGGCCACTGAACACAGCGGCCTGAACGTGCAATGGCAATGGCTGGCCACCGATGAAATCCACGCCGAAACGCCGCTGCATACATTCGATGGCTTCTGGTGCGTACCGGCCAGCCCTTATCGCAGCGAAGACGGCGCATTAAAAGCGATCCGTTTTGCCCGCGAACAACGGCGGCCGTTCCTCGGCACCTGCGGCGGTTTTCAACACGCCGCGCTGGAATATGCGCGCAATGTGCTGGGCTGGTCGGATGCCGAACACGGCGAGACGGCGCCCGATGCAGCACGGGCACTGCTGACGCCACTGTCGTGTGCGCTGGTCGAGGCCGTCGATTCCATTCATCTGCTTGAAGGCTCGTTGATCGCACAGGCGTACGAAAGCGCCGAGATTCGTGAAGGCTATCGCTGTCGCTATGGGGTGAATCCGCAGTTCGAAGGGGAGCTGCTCAAGCGCGAGCTGCACGCCGTCGGCCACGACTCGCAACAGGGACTGCGCGCGGTCGAACTCAGCGGCCATCCGTTCTTTGTCGCGACCTTGTTTCAGCCCGAGCGGGCGGCACTCGGGGGCGTCTTGCCGCCGCTGGTTGGCGCCTTTGTCGAAGCCTGTGCGGGGCGCTCGTCGTGATCGCCAATACCCCAACGGCGCCTTACTACGCGGTGATCTTCACTTCGCTGCGCACCGAGGGCGATCAGGGTTATGCCGAAGCGGCCGCACGGATGCTCGAACTCGCCCGTGAACAGCCGGGGTTTCTCGGCGTGGAATCGGCTCGGGGTGAGGATGGGTTGGGAATTACCGTGTCGTATTGGGCCAGTGAGGTGGCGATTCTGGCGTGGAAGCAGCATCCGGAGCATACGGCGATTCGCGAGCGTGGGCGTTCGACCTGGTATGCGCGGTGTCATACTCGGGTGTGTCGGGTTGAGCGGGCCTACGGGTTCAGTCTGTGAATGATGCGGTGTTCTTGAGGCCGTCTTCGCGGGCAAGCCCGCTCCCACAGGGATTGATGGCAACCTGTGGGAGCGGGCTTGCCCGCGAAGAGGCCCGAACAGTCACCCCAAAAAACTCAACCCCGAACCAGACTGCGAACCGCCGATATCTCCGGCACTTCCCGCCGATTCATATACACCCGCAACGGCTCGGTGATGTTGATCCGGTCATCGATGTTCTGGTCCAGCAACAACTGGATCAATTCGCGCTTGAGCGTCATGGCCTGCCCGGGTCCCGCGCCCCAGACGAATTCGCTGGTCGGGATAATGCCGTCGTCCGCCACGTCCATGCCGAACGAGTCTTCGCTGAAGCGCACGAGGTGGTGGCCGGTCTTGCGGTTGAGGCCGACGAAGCCTTTGAGTTGGTCGGCCGCCTGGCAGATGAGCTGGGAAGTGATGCGCATGGTAAACCCCGCAATGGTGATCGTTGGTTTACACGCAGGGCCTGCGTTTCCCTCTGCGGGGAAATTGCAGGGCTCCAGCGTACTGCAAACCGGCGCACAAAAACGCTGACGAAAATCAGCTTCAGGCAGATTTATGTCGGTCTCGCGATAGCGCCCGCAAAGATGAATTGTTAAAAGGGACCGCTCACTTATTGCGAAAGGATCTCGACCATGCCCGTAACCTTTACCAAAAGCGCCCTGTTACTGAGCCTGTTGCTCGGTCTCGGCCACGCACAGGCCGCCAGCGAACCCGGTCCCACGGAACTGGCGACCCGTTTGGGCATTCCGCACCCAGCGGTGATCGCCCACCGTGGCGCGTCTTTCGATGCGCCGGAATCCACCGCCGCTGCCTACAAGACGGCCCGCGACCTGGGCGCCGATTACCTGGAACTGGATCTGCAGCGCAGCAAGGACGGCGTGCTGTTCGCCCTGCACGACAACAACCTGCAACGCACGACCGACGTCGCCAGCAAATTCCCCGAGCGCAAGGACAGCCCGGCCAATGCATTCACCATGGCCGAACTGAAAACCCTGGATGCGGGCAGCTGGTTCAATGCCGCCTACCCGGATCGCGCGCGTCCTGCTTTCGCCGGCCTGAAGATTCTGACCCTGGATGAAATCATCGACATCGCCGAGGGCAGCGCCCAACACAAGCCCGGGCTGTACATCGAGACCAAGGAGCCCAAGCAGTTTCCCGGCATCGAACACGACCTCAAGGAAAAACTCCAGGCCCGCGGCTGGCTGAACCCGAGCGAACCGAAACCGGCGAACAGCGCGCTGGCGGTAGGCCAGGGCAACGGCAAGGTGGTCCTGCAGACCTTCGAGAAGAGCAGTCTCGAACTGCTGCAAAAGGAAATGCCGAAGGTGCCGAAGATCCTGCTGTTGTGGGTCGGTGAAGGCAGTATCGAGCCCAAGTCCAAGGTGACCTTTGCCGAGTCCGGCGAAAAAGATAAAGCCGCTTACTACGCCAAACAACAACCGAAGGACAACGCCGAATTCCAGCGCTGGGTCGACTACGCCAAGGCCCAGGGTGCCATCGGCACCGGCCCGTCCGCCGCACTGACCCAGGGCGGTGACCAGAGTTACTCGGACCTGGTGCAACCCTGGATGAACCAGTACACCCACGATCAGGGCCTGCTGGTGCACGTCTACACCATCGACGATGCGGTGGATTACCAGAAAGTCATGGACGCCGGCGTCGATGGGATCTTCACCAATCGCGCCAGTGAGTTGTTGAAATTCTATAAACGTCCGGCGGTGGCCAGCGTGGCGCAGGTACTACAGAACAACGGCTACTGATCCAGAGTCGCGCAAAACCCTGTGGGAGCGGGCTTGCTCGCGAAAGGGCAATCAGCTTCAACATCCACGTTGACTGACACTCCGCATTCGCGAGCAAGCCCGCTCCCACAGGTTATGTATTTGTGTTTGTATGTTCGGGCACAGTCCAGCAGGAATTGATGCAGGACATGTAGAGGGTTTTAAGGGTGGCTTAAGTTACAAAAGCTAACCTGATCTCACTTGAACAGATCACCCAAGGAAAGAAGCCCATGAAGACTCTGACTGCTTTGTTTACCGCTGCAACCCTGACCCTCACTGCCGGTCTGGCCCAGGCCGACGTGCGCGTGGATGAGATCCCGCAACTGGTCAAGGACGGCAAGATCAAGCCCCTGGAAGATCTGAACAAGATCGCTCTGGATCTGCACCCGGGCGCCACGATCACCAAAACCGAGCTGGATAACCATTTCAACGGTTACGAGTATGAGATCGAGTTGCGCGACGCCAAGAACGTCGAGTGGGATGTGGACATCGATGCCTCTAACGGCAAGGTCCTGGAAAACAAGCAAGACAAGTAATCACAACCCACATAAGCCGCACGCTCTGACGATCGTGCGGCTTTTTGCGTTTAAGCGCTCAGGCGCGCCGTCACCTCGTTCAACTGCCCCGACAAACCGTGCAGGTTGTTGCTGGCTGCTTCGGTGCGCTGCACGTTGTCAAGGTTAGTGCTGGCGATGCTGGTGATCTCGGTGAGGTTGCGCGAGATGTCTTCGGCCACCGAGGTCTGTTCTTCGGCTGCGGTGGCGATCTGCCGGTTCATGTCGCGGATGGCTTCCACGGCCAGGGTGATGCGTTCGAGCATGGCGCCGGCCTCGGTCACCTGCTGCACGCTTTCTTCGCTGCGCGACTGACCGCTTTCAATCGCCTGGGCTGCTTCGATCGCACCGGTCTGCACGGTTTGAATGATCTGGTTGATCTCGATGATCGACGCCGCTGTGCGCTGGGCCAGGCTGCGGACTTCATCGGCCACCACGGCGAAACCGCGCCCGGCCTCACCGGCGCGGGCCGCTTCGATGGCCGCGTTGAGCGCCAGCAGGTTAGTCTGTTCGGCGATGCCGCGAATCACTTCCAGGACCTTGCCGATGCGCCCGCTGTCGGTTTCCAGTTGGCGGATGACCGTGGCGGTGTTGGCGATTTCGCCACGCATTTGGGTGATGGTGTGGATGGTGCCCTGCATGACTTTTTCGCCCTGCTGGGCGGACTGGTCGGCATCGTCGGCGGCCCGCGCCGCTTGCGCGGCATGACGCGCCACTTCCTGCGCCGTGGCGGACATTTCGTTCATCGCCGTGGCCACCTGATCGGTGCGGTTGAACTGCTCGTTGGTGCCGCCGGCCATCACGGTGGCGATCGAGTTCAACTCACCACTGGCGCTGTCCAGGTCCGACGCGCTGCGCTGCAAACGGCTGAAGGTTTCGGCGAGGAAATCGCGCAGGGTGTTGGCGGCGATCGCCAGTTTGCCCAACTCGTCCTGACGGGTGCTGGCCACGCGCTCGGCAAGACGACCCTGGCTGAGCTGCGCCACGTATTCGATCAGTTTGCGGATCGGTTCGACCAGGTTGCGGTTGACCAGCCACAGGCTCAGCAAGCCGATCAACAACCCCGAAACCAGCATCACGACAAGCCCCAGCAGCACCGTGCGATCGGCGGCGGCGCTGATCAAGGTCGACTGCTCGGCGCCTTGCTTGCGCAACTCGCTGACCAGTGCGCTCATCTGATCGCTGGTCGCACGGTCTACGCCTTTGACCGCGGTATCGCCCACCGTCGGATCACCACCGGCGGCCACGAACGCGTCTCGCCCCTTCTGATACGCCGCGCCCAACTGGCGATGTTCGTCACGCAAGCGCTCGATGCGGCTCTTGAGTGACGGCTCGATGCCCTTCTGCGCGGCCAGTTCGCCAAGGATGTTTTGCACATCACGCTGACGGTCTTCGAATTGCCCCCAGTACTTGCTCAAGTCCGCCGGTTGCTTGCCGCGCAACAGGACGTTTTTCCACTCTTGCACCTGCACCTTGAATTGCAGGTTGGCTTCATCGATCAATTGCGAGGTATGCAGCGGGCCCTCGATCAGATTGGCGTAGCGCTGCACGCCACTGGACAGGAAGTGAAAGCACGCCAGGGCGATCAACAGCATCGCCAGCAGGCTGCCACTCAGCAGGGCGAGAATTTGTGCTCTCAAGGACTTTTGCAAAAGCATCGAAGGGTACTCATGACAGGAATGAGGCACGCCCCAAAAAGGCGTGAAAGGTGTCCGGACATCCCTGTCTGCGGTCTCGGCCGAGGCCTGCGGCGCGCAACTTAACCCAAGCGTGATCGGCGTGCCAGAGCGATTCTTTAGAAAAAACCGACCACCGGGAGAGCATTCGTTTGCGTTATTTTTCTGTCACAAAAACGTCATCCCGGCTTGCGATGATGCCGCTCAAGTGAACCTGTAAAACACGTGACAGGCGCCTCCCCTTGCGAGTCCTCATGAACCACAGCATCGATCAAAGCCATCGCGACACGGATCTGTTCGGCCTGCTCTACGGTTTCAGTTTTCGCCACGGTGAGGCCGGTCGGGAAATCAACTCCGCCGAAGCTTTGCAGTACCTGCAACAACCGGAGAGCGACGAACAGTTTCTCTGGCTGCACCTGAACCTCGCCCATGCCGCGTGCGAGCGCTGGATGAAAAGCCACCTGGAATTGCCCGAGGAATTTTTCGAGGCGCTGCACGAAGGTTCGCGCTCGACGCGCATCGAGCATGTCGACTCCGCGTTGCTGGCGGTGGTCAACGACGTGGTGTTCAACCTCAGCAACATGGTCTCCTCGGATGTCTCGACCTTGTGGGTGTGCGCCCGCAGCCGGCTGATCATCAGCGCCCGTCTGCAGCCGCTGCACTCGGTGGACAAGTTGCGCTCGTCGGTGAAGGCCCGGGAATGCTTTCGCTCCCCGCTGGAGCTGCTGGTGCATTTGCTGCGCGACCAGGGTGAAGTGCTGACCCAGATCGTGCGCAAGACCAGCCAGAGCGTGGACCAGATCGAAGATGAGTTGCTGTCCTCGCGCCTGTCGACCAACCGCGCCGAGCTGGGCGCCAATCGCCGGGTGCTGGTGCGCTTGCAACGGCTGCTGGCGCTGGAGCCAGGCTCATTGCTGCGCCTGCTCAACCGGCCGCCGCAATGGCTGCAAAAGGAAGACGTAAAGGAGCTGCGCAAATCCACCGAGGAGTTTGCGCTGATCATCAACGACCTCACGGCGCTGGGTGAGCGGATCAAGCTGTTGCAGGAAGAGATCGCCGCCAACATCAACGAACAGACCAACCGCACGCTGTTCACCCTGACAGTGGTGACGGTGCTGGCGCTGCCGATCAACATCATCGCCGGTTTCTTCGGCATGAACGTCGGCGGCATTCCGCTAGCCGATGACCCGCAAGGATTCTGGATCCTGGTGGCACTGGTCGCGACCTTTACCGTGATTGCCGGACGCTGGGCGTTTCGCAAGCAGCAGGATTATTAAGATCAAAAGATCGCAGCCTTCGGCAGCTCCTACAGGTCAACGGTGATCCTTTGTACTGGTTGTTCACCCAACTGTTCTGAACACCGCAGTACCCTGTGGGAGCGGGCTTGCCCGCGAATGCGTCGGCACATCCGGCAGCTATGTGTCAGACAGACCGCTTTCGCGAGCAAGCCCGCTCCCACAAAAAGCACGGTTTCAGACTTCTGAGCGGATCACCTCCCCCAGCCAGTCCATGAACACCCTCACCCGCAACGGCAAATGCCGCTGCCGGGCATAGAGCAGCGACGCCTCCAAGGACGGTGCATTGAACGGCGACAACACCTCGACCAGTTCGCCGCTTTGCAGGTATTGCTGCATGCCCATTCTCGGCGCCTGAATCAGGCCGAAACCACCCAGACAGGCGGCCTCATAGGCATCGGTGCTGTTGACCGTGACACTGCCGGCCATCGGCAGTCGCTGCACCTGCCCCTTGTCGACGTACACAAAGCCTTCCGAACGCGCGCCCAGCACACCGACGTAGTGCACCAGCCGATGCCGTGCCAGATCCTCCAGCCGCTCGGGCACGCCATAGCGCTGCAGATACGCAGGGCTGGCGCAATTGACCATGGTGAAGTCACACAGGTGTCGCGCCACCACCGATTGGTCCGGCTGGGCGCCGATGCGCAGCACGCAATCGAACCCTTCGGCGAGCAGATCGACCCGGCGGTCGGTGCTGCTGATTTCCAGCTCAAGCAGCGGGTGCTGCGCCATGAACGCCGGCAGGCGCGGCATCACCACACGACGGGCGAGAATGTTCGGCAGGTCGATGCGAATGCGCCCCACCAGCGACGCCTCGTCCTGGCGAAACAAGCCCTCGATTTCGTCCATGTGCGACAGCAGGTCCTTGCTGCGCTCATACAACACCAGGCCATCCTGGGTCGCCTGGACCTTGCGCGTGGTACGTTGCAACAGCCGGGTGCCGAGCAACGCCTCCAGCGCCTGCACATGCTCGGACACCGTTGATCGAGGCAGCCCGAGGCTTTCGCCGGCCTGGGTGAAACTCGACATCTCGCTGACACGGACAAAGGTGCGCAACAGTTCCAGTTTGTTCATCAGCCTGCTCTTTCATTGCTCTGTTTATCCGACCAGTGATTCCGGTTTCACTCTATTTATCACCCCTACACGGATAAATAAACTTCCTCACATCAACCGCCCACTGCACTTGAGGAAGTCCCATGAACCGTAAAATCGCACTGATCACCGGCGCCAGCCGCGGCCTCGGCAAAAACGCCGCCCTGCATCTGGTCGCCCAAGGCATCGACATCATCGGCACCTACAACAGTCGCGTCGATGAGGCCCAGGCACTGGTGGCCGAGATCGAAAGCCTGGGCGGTCGCGCCGTCATGCTGCAACTGGACGTTGCCCGGAGTGAAAGCTTCAGCGCCTTCGCCAGCGAAGTCGCGAAGGTCCTGCACAGCCACTTCGAGTGCGAGGGTTTCGATTTTCTGGTGAACAACGCCGGGATCGGCCTGCACGCCAACTTCGTCGACACCACCGTCGAGCAGTTCGACCAGTTGGTGAACATCCAATTCAAGGGGCCGTTTTTCCTCACGCAGAGCTTGTTGCCATTGCTCAATGACGGCGGGCGCATCATCAACATTTCCAGTGGCCTGACCCGTTTCAGCCTGCCGGGCCACAGCGCCTACGCGGCGATGAAAGGCGCGATGGAAGTGCTGACCCGCTACCAGGCCAAGGAACTCGGTGCGCGCAACATCGCGGTGAATATCCTCGCACCCGGCGCGATTGAAACCGATTTCGGCGGTGGCGCCGTACGCGACAACCCCGGGTTGAACACCCTGGTGGCGAACAACACCGCCCTGGGTCGCGCCGGTTTGCCGGATGACATCGGCGCCGCGATTGCGCTGCTGCTGGCGCCGGGCAGTCAGTGGATCAATGGCCAGCGCATCGAGGCGTCGGGGGGGATGTTTTTGTAAGGCTTACTGTTAAACATCAGGCCAAACAAAATCCTTGTGGCGAGGGGGCTTGCCCCCGTTGGAGCGCGAAGCGGTCCCGGCTTTTTGCGACTGCTTCGCAGCCGAACGGGGCGGTGCGGCGATCCGACAAGCCCCCTCGCCACAAAAAACCTGGTTCAAACTCATTCAGTAAACCTGGCGCAGCACCAACCGCTCCCGAACCACGTCATACCCCCAGTGGTACACGTAGGTGTACGGCAGGAAGAACAGCAACACGCCGATATCCAGCAGGAACGCCTGCCACAGGCTGACATCCATCCACCAGGCAATCAGCGGCACGCCAAGCGCGACCAGACCGCCTTCGAACAACAGCGCATGCACCACGCGGACCCAGGCGTTGTGGGCGATGGCGAGGCGCTTGAGCACCCGGTCGAACATACCGTTGAAGACCACGTTCCAGGCCAGGGCCAGGGCGGCGATGAGGACGGTGACCATGCCCATCTCCAGCATCGGCTTCTTCATGATCCAGGCCAGCAGCGGGGTACAGATCAGGATGGCCAGCAGTTCGAAACCGATGGCCTGGAAAATACGTTCAGTAATGGATTTGTTGGCGCTCATGGCCGAACTCCCTCGAGTGACTGTGGTTGCCATGATCTGTCATCACACCGATACTTCATAACCAATAACCATCGATCAAGGCGATAGTTCATGGCCTCTCACGAAGTGTTGCTGGCGTTTGTCGAAGCCGCGACCCAAGGCTCCTTTTCCGCCGCGGCGCGCAAGCTGGGCCGCAGTCAGTCGACCATCAGCGCGGCGGTGGCCAGCCTGGAAATCGACCTCAACCTGACGCTGTTCGACCGCAGCAGCCGCAAGCCCGGGTTGACCCCGGCCGGACGCGTCATGCTGCAACGGGCCGAAGACATCCTGGCCGCCAGCAGTCGTCTGGAAATGACCGCCCGCCAACTGTCCCAAGGGGTGGAAGCGAAGCTGACGGTGGCGCTGTCCGACACCTATCAATCGGACCGTTTCGAGGCGTCACTCAGTGCCTTCGAGCAGCGTTACCCGGACCTTGAACTCGAATGCCTGATCGCCGAATGCGATGACCTGGTGTCGCTGGTGCAAAGCGGCCGGGCGCAGATTGCCTTCGCCGAAATGCAGGACAGCTACCCGCCGGACCTGGTCAGTTCGACGGTGGACGAGCGTACGGAAATCGCCCTGTTCGTGTCCCCTGCCCACCCGTTGGCAATGCTGGACTACGTCGATCAGGACGTCCTGCAGCAACACCGCGAACTGCGCCTGGCGACCATCATCAATCCCTATGAAAGTCGGGCGAAGGGCCGCGTCTGGTCGGCGCCGAGTTATCTGATGCTGCTGGAAATGGCCCAGGGCGGATTCGGCTGGGCGCCGTTGCCCCGCTGGCTGGTGGAGCGCTTCGGGCCCGGGACCTTGCAGGAACTGGTGGTGCGCGGCTGGCCGAAAACGGTGTCGGTGGATGCGTTGTGGTCACGGCTCAATCCGCCGGGGCCGGCGGGGAGCTGGTTGCTGGGCAAGATGCTGGAATAGCGGTGTGGCCATTCGCGAGCAAGCCCGCTCCCACATTGGAATGCGTACACCTGTGGGAGCGGGCTTGCCCGCGAAGAGGCCATCACATTCAACATCACTCCAACGCCTTGAGCCTGCCTTCAATAAACCGCCGCTCCGGCTCCTGCCGGGTCAACGCCAGTGCCCGTTCCCACGCCGCCCGCGCCTCTTGCTTGCGACCCAGCTGCCGACAAAACTCCGCCCGCGCCGAATGCGCCAGGTGGTAATCCAGCAGTTCGCCCCGCGCTAGAATGGCGTCGACCAGCGTCAGCCCCGCCTGCGGTCCATCCCGTTGGGAAATCGCCGCCGCACGATTCAACTCGATCACCGGCGACGGCACCGCCCGCAGTAGCACGTCATACAGGCCGACAATCTGCGGCCAATCGGTTTCCCCCGCCGTCGAGGCTTCGGCATGCACCGCCGCGATGGCCGCTTGCAGGCAATAGGGCCCGAATCGCCCCGTGCCCAGCGCGTGCTCGATCAGCGCACAGCCTTCAGCGATCAACCCGGCGTCCCACAGCGAACGGTCCTGCTCGTCGAGCACAATCAACTCGCCGCTCGCCGAAGTCCTGGCCGGACGCCGCGACTCGTGCAGCAGCATCAACGCCAGCAAGCCCATCACTTCCGGTTCCGGCAACAACTCCACCAGCAACCGGCCGAGACGGATCGCCTCGCGGGTCAATTCCTCGCGGACCAGTTCGGCGCCGATGGACGCCGAGTACCCCTCGTTGAACACCAGGTAGATCACCCGCAATACGCTGTCCAGGCGCTCGGGCAACTCCGCCAGCGTCGGCACTTGATAAGGGATTTTCGCGTCGCGGATTTTCGCCTTGGCGCGCACGATGCGCTGGGCGATGGTGGCCGGGGCCGAGAGAAAGGCCCGGGCGATTTCTTCCGTGGTCAGGTCGCAGACTTCCCGCAGCGTCAGTGGCACTTGTGCGTCCGCCGCCAGGGCCGGGTGGCAGCAAGTGAAGATCAGCCGCAGGCGATCGTCTTCCACGTCTTCATCACTCCAATCTGCCTGTTCCAGCTCCTCCAGCTGCGCAATCAGCAAGGGCTGCGACGCGGCAAAACGGGCGCGCCGGCGCAAGGCATCGATGGCCTTGAAGCGCCCGGCAGACACCAGCCAGGCCCGCGGATTGTCCGGCACACCGTCACGCTGCCAGCGTTCGACCGCGATGAAAAACGCCTCGTGCAAGGCTTCTTCGGCGAGGTCGAAATCACCGAGCAAACGAATCAGGGTCGCAAGAATGCGCCGCGACTCTTCGCGATAGACCCGCTCGACCTGCGCCTGAACCGGCAGCCCTGGCATCTTAAGGATTCAGCTGCCGAACGGGGCGCACTTCGACACTGCCGACCCGGGCCGCCGGAATATTCCCGGCGACCTGGATGGCTTCGTTGAGGTCCTTGGCATCAATCAGATAAAAACCGGCCAGCTGCTCCTTGGTTTCAGCGAATGGACCATCGGTGATCGACATCTTGCCGTTGCGCATGCGCACGGTGGTGGCGGTCTGCACCGACTCCAGCGCCTCGGCGGCGACCATCCGGCCACTGCCCTGGATCGACTCGGCATAGGCCATGCACTCTTCGTCCTTCGGGCTTTCCGGCAGCGAATGCAGCAGGTGCTCATCGCTGTAGACCAGGCATAAGTACTTCATCACGCTCTCCTTATCGAACGATCAACTATGGTCGCTGACTGGCATTCTGGCTCGGTTTCCCGACGATCAGGGCTTGAGGTCGAACAGCGTCGCGCCGCTGGTCATGTCGAACGGCGCCGACCAATGTTCGTGGACGATCTGCCACAGCCCGGCTTCCTGTCGATAGCACTGCGAGACACGCATCCAGCAAGCCTGGGTTTCGCCCTTGTCGTTGGTGCCACCGCAATGGGCCAGCCAGTGAGCGAAAGCGATCTCCTGGGACGGCTCGATGGTGATTTCGTGGAATTCGAAAATGTGCGGGCCGGGGCACATTTCCATGCAGGCCTGCCAATGTGCGCGATACGCCGGCTTGCCTTTGAATTGCAGGGCCTTGACCGCGTCGAAGGAGACGATGTCATCGGTATACAGGGCCATGACTTTTTCAATGTCCTTGGCCATGACCGCCTGACGATAGTTCTCGATGAGGTTCTGGATCTGGGTTTGCGAGTTCATGGTGGTTCTCCGTGGTTTTTATTGGAAGACACCCTTAGTCGTCTGGCGATCCGGCGAATCGACAGAAGAAATAAAAATAATCCAAACGGCCAGAATCGCTAGAATCCGAGGTTCTATTCATGTTGGAAAAAGGACACTCCCGTGACAGCCCGACTTGTACCTTACGAAAGCCTGAATGCGCTGCAGCGCCAGCAGATCGAGGCCATTGAAGTACATCCGGAGCAGATAAAGTTCTCCGGTGATATCCACGGTGCATTGCACACCTTGTTGTCCAGGCCCGGCCCGGGGGTCAAAGGATTTGCCCTGCTGGCCGAAGACATTCCCGTGGCCTTCCTGCTGCTCAAACGCCCACCCGTATTGCCTGCGTGGGCCAATGAACACAGCGCCACCCTGCATGCCCTGCAAGTCGATCAACGCGCCCAGGGCAAAGGCTACGGCAAGGCCTGCCTGCAGGCGCTGCCCGAAGCGGCGCGCCTGGCCTGGCCGGAGATCCGGGGGCTGGAGCTGTCGGTGGATGCCGATAACGAAGCTGCCATCGCCCTGTACGAAAGGTTCGGCTTTGTCGACAGCGGCGAGGCGTACAAGGGCCGGATCGGCTACGAGCGGCGGATGGGGCTGACCTTTTGAGGTAACCCCATTCAAATGTGGGAGCGGGCTTGCTCGCGAAGGCGCAGTGTCAGCCAACGATGATGTCGACTGACACTGCGCCTTCGCGAGCAAGCCCGCTCCCACAGGGGATCTTCGGTGTGGCTTACAGCGCCAGCACCATCTCATGCCAGGCCATGCCGCCATGGTCCGACGCCGATGGCTTGACGTACGCAAAGCCGAACCCTGCATACAACGGAATGTGCCGCTCCTTGCACATCAGGTTGATGCTGACCTTGCCCATCGCCCGCATACGCTCGATGAATTCGCCCATCAAAAGCCTGGCCAGGCCCTGCCCCTGATAATCCGGGTGCACCACCACCGACATGATCACCACATGCGGCCCGGCCGGGTCGTGGCCGATCAGTTCCTTGAACGCCTCGTCCGACATTTCCACCTGAAACGCCGCACCGGAATTGATGAAACCGGCGACGACCCCGTCCACTTCAGCCACGATAAACCCCTCGGGCCAGGTGGCGATGCGGGTGGCGATCTTCTCTCGGGTCGCGGCTTCGTCACCTTCATAGGCAAGGGTTTCGATGGCAAAGCAGCGGTCCAGATCGGCGGGGGTGACGTTGCGGATGACGGTGTTCATGGCGGCTCGGGATCAGCATGGGAAAGGCTGGGGATGATAAATCAGCCGCCGTGGGACATCGAGAGACGAATCGGCTGATCCGCCTCTCGCGGCAGGTGTCATGCCTTGATCGGCAGCCAGAGTTCCAGCTTGCCGGTGTTGAGCTTGGGGTTGAAGTCTTCGCTGTAACGTTCGAACTCCGGCGCCGCCAATAGCTCGTGGCCGGACTGCGGCAGCCACGTGCCATGGATGTACTGGAAGGTTTGCGGCAGGGTGTCCAGTGGCCCCTTGTGCTCGAACACCGCGTACAGCTGCGGCTGAACTTCCACCCAGCGGTAAGTTTCCGGCAAATCATCGAGCTTGCTGATCTCGACCCCGGCGATGTAATCGAAGCCGCCCTTGCCGTCGAAATTGCAGCAGACGCCGTAGGTGACTTCGCCTTTCTGGCCCGGAATATGGCCCAGATGCGGGATGAATTTCTCCCAGAGCTCGGGAATACCCTGGGTGGTTTGCTGGGTGAATGGTCCGCCCAGCCCTGCAATCAGCAGGAAGTGCCCGTGTTCGAAGCGCGGTTGCGTCAGTTCGACGCGTGCTAACTCATCCATGACTCGACTCCTGACGCATAAAAATGGGTTCGGCTGGGAGTATAGAAGCCAAACCCGATTCGCCCAGTTACAGGGCGTGCAACGGCTCGACCGCACCGGCGCCAACGAACTCGTTATAACCCGATAGGATCACGTAGACCGCGAAATAACAGAAGATCGCCGCCGATGCCATGTAGGAATAACGCAGCAACTTGTCGCCGAGCAACTTGCCGCCGTGGCTCGCGGCAAAGCACAGCCCGACACACCAGAGAATCCCCGCACAGAGAAAACCGCCGAGAAACAGCGCGGAGCTGAGGGCGCCACCGCCGCCGGAACGGGCGATCAGCGTGCCACCCACGGCGGCGAACCAGAGAATCGCACTGGGCGACGACATGGCCAGGAAGATCCCGCGAAAGAACGCCTTGCGATGGGAGTTGTGCCCCACCTCGGTCGATTGCGCCAGCACCGCTTCGTGGTGAATCGCCGAATAGATCATCTTCGCCGCGAAATACACCAGCAGCGCCGAGCCACCGATCCACAACACCCAGCGCACGGTTTCGTACTGCAGCAACACGGTCATGCCGGCCAGCGCCAGTACCGCGTAGATCAGATCGCCCACGCAGGTCCCCAGGCCCAGGGCAAAGCCCTGGAAATAGCCGCGCTGCATGGCCAGGGTGATCATCGCGATGTTGGCCACGCCGATATCCAGGCACAGCGAAAGGCTCAGCAAGAAGCCGCTGGTAAATTCCATCGAACCCTATCCTTCGGAAAAATTTGTTTACTTTGAGGCTGGACAGTCTGCCACAGCTGCCCTTACATTCCGCCACAGGTCACCGCAGTGACCAGCGTCGCTCGGACGGTTCCGGGCGCTTACGTTATCCGAGGCAACAATGGCCGAACAAGGTTCGCCGCGCCGCTTTGCGCGCATCGATCGACTCCCCCCTTACGTTTTCAACATCACCGCCGAGCTGAAGATGGCCGCCCGTCGTCGTGGCGAAGACATCATCGACTTGAGCATGGGCAACCCCGACGGCGCCACGCCGCCGCACATCGTCGAAAAACTCGTCACGGTGGCCCAGCGCGAAGACACCCACGGCTACTCCACCTCCAAGGGCATTCCGCGCCTGCGCCGGGCGATTTCCAACTGGTACAAGGACCGCTACGAGGTCGACATCGACCCGGAAAGCGAAGCCATCGTCACCATCGGCTCCAAGGAAGGCCTGGCACACCTGATGCTGGCCACCCTGGATCAGGGCGACACCGTGCTGGTGCCCAACCCGAGCTACCCGATTCACATCTACGGTGCCGTGATTGCCGGCGCCCAGGTACGGTCGGTGCCGCTGGTGCCGGGCGTGGATTTCTTCGCGGAGCTGGAGCGGGCCATTCGCGGTTCGATCCCGAAACCGAAGATGATGATCCTCGGTTTCCCGTCCAACCCGACCGCCCAGTGCGTGGAGCTGGACTTCTTCGAGCGCGTCATCGCCCTCGCCAAACAGTACGACGTGCTGGTGGTGCACGACCTGGCCTACGCCGACATCGTCTACGACGGCTGGAAAGCCCCGTCGATCATGCAGGTGCCGGGGGCCAAGGACATTGCGGTGGAGTTCTTCACCTTGTCCAAGAGCTACAACATGGCCGGCTGGCGCATCGGCTTCATGGTCGGCAACCCGGAACTGGTCAACGCCCTGGCGCGAATCAAGAGCTACCACGACTACGGCACCTTCACCCCGCTGCAAGTGGCGGCGATTGCTGCCCTGGAAGGCGATCAGCAATGCGTGCGCGACATCGCCGAGCAGTATCGGCAGCGCCGCAACGTACTGGTCAAGGGCCTGCATGAACTGGGCTGGATGGTGGAAAACCCGAAAGCGTCGATGTACGTCTGGGCCAAAATCCCTGAGGCTTACGCGCACCTGGGTTCGCTGGAGTTCGCCAAGAAACTGCTGGCCGAGGCCAAGGTGTGTGTCTCGCCGGGCGTCGGGTTTGGCGAGTACGGCGATGATCACGTGCGCTTCGCGCTGATCGAAAACCAGGACCGGATTCGCCAGGCCGTACGCGGGATTCGCGGGATGTTTCGCGCGGATGGGTTGGCCCCGAAAACCAACTGATAACACATGACCTTGTGGGAGCGGGCTTGCTCGCGAATGCGGTGTACCAAACAACATCTTGGTTGACTGACACTCCCCCTTCGCGAGCAAGCCCGCTCCCACATTTGAATTGTATTCAGCCATAAAATCGAGCACCCACAAAAAAACCGCATCGCTGCGGTTTTTTTGTGTCTGCCGAATCGCTTAGACGAACAGCGACAACAACAGGATAAAGCCCAGGCCCACCACCGACAGGATGGTTTCCATCGCGGTCCAGGTCTTGAAGGTTTCGGCCACGGTCATGTTGAAGTACTGCTTCACCAGCCAGAAACCGGCGTCATTCACGTGGGACAGGATCAGGGAACCGGCACCGGTGGCCAGCACCAGCAGCTCACGGTTCACGCCCGGAATCATCCCCACCACCGGCACCACGATGCCCGCGCCAGTGATGGTCGCCACAGTCGCCGAACCGGTGGCGATACGAATCACCGCCGCCACCAGCCAGGCCAGCAGGATCGGCGAAATCTGTGCGTTCACCGCCATGTGGCCGATCACGTCACCCACACCGCTGGTCACCAGCATCTGCTTGAAGCCGCCACCTGCACCGATGATCAGGATGATCGCGGCGGTCGGCGCGAGGCTCGCATCGAGCCACTTCATCATCTGGCTGGAACCGATGCCCTGCTTGTAGCCGAAGGTATACAGCGACAGCAGCAAGGCCAGCAGCAGCGCCGAGATCGGGTGACCGATCAGGTCCATGAAGGCGCGGAAGATGTTGCCATCGGGCAGCACCACGTCGGCAAAGGTCTTGAGCAGCATCAGGAACACCGGCAGCAGCACGGTCACCAGCGTGATGCCGAAGCTTGGCAGATCGGCAGAATCCGATTCGCGGGCCAGTTGATCCACCAGCTCCTGGTTCGGATGACCAGGGATGTGCTTGGCAATGAACGTACCGAAGATCGGGCCGGCGATGATGGCGGTTGGCAGCGCAACGATCAGGCCGTACAGAATGGTCTTGCCGATGTCAGCACCGAACACACCGATGGCCAGCAGCGGCCCCGGGTGCGGCGGCACCAGGCCGTGTACCGCGGACAGACCCGCCAGCAGCGGGATACCGATCTTGATGATCGACACGCCAGTGCGGCGAGCGACGATGAACACCAGCGGGATCAGCAGCACGAAGCCGATTTCGAAGAACAGCGGAATACCGACCAGGAACGCCGCGAACATCATCGCCCACTGCACCTTGTCCTTGCCGAAGGCGCGGATCAACGTCTGTGCAATCTGATCCGCACCGCCCGATTCGGCCATCATCTTGCCGAGCATCGTGCCCAGCGCGAGGATGATGCCGACAAAACCAAGCACGCCACCGAAGCCGTCCTGGAACGCCTTGATGATGGTGCCGATCGGCATGCCGGAGGTCAGCCCGAGGAAGGCTGCGGCGATGATCAGGGCAAGGAAGGGGTGCAATTTGAACTTGGTGATCAGGACGATAAGCCCGATCACCGTGACCACTGCATCGAGCAGCAGGAACGTCTCGTGGGACATGCCAAACATTAGGGGTGTCTCCTGGTTGTTGTTGTTATTAAAGCGGGTTAGTCAGAAGCCGCGAGGACAGCGCTGTCTTTGCAAGCACAGTCATACCGCCTGCTTCAGGCCGTTCGTCTGCCACCAGGCATGAGCCTGCGCAGCCAGTTGCTCGACGCTATGGGTCGAAGCATCCAGCGCCAGGGTCAGCGGCTCGCCGACGGGCGATTCGAGGGTGGCGAACTGGCTGTCGATCAGGGTCGACGGCATGAAGTGGCCCGGCCGATGGGACACGCGGTCGGCGGCCACCTCGGGGGTCAACTCAAGGAACACGAAGCCCAGGCCCGGCAAGGCGCTGCGCAGACGTTCGCGATAGATGTGTTTGAGCGCCGAACAGGTCAGCACCGGGCGCTCACCCTTGGCGTCGACACGGCGCAGTTCATCGCACAGGCTGTCGAGCCAGCCGGCGCGGTCTTCATCGTTCAGGGGGATCCCCGCGCTCATCTTTTCGATATTGGCGGCAGGGTGGAAAGAGTCGCCTTCAATGGCCGTGGCGCCGCTCAGTTGGCACAGGGCCTCGCTGACGCACGTCTTGCCGCAACCGGCAACGCCCATGATGACCAGGGCGGTGATGGGATGGTTCATGTAACACCTCAGCGCGCAGACAGCGCTACCTTTGCCAGTTATGACACTAGACCAAAAGCAGAAGTTGCCGACGCCTTTCTTGTCATTTTAAGGGTTGCAGCAGGTTAGGTCCCAACACCAAAAAGCGAGGATCAGGCGAACCCTCGCTCACGCATTTGCAGCTGCATCGAGACAGCGCTACCTTAGTGCCTTGAATTTTGTTTGGCAAGCCGTCGATGAACACAACCAAGAACGATAAAAATACCCGCACCACTGGCCGCCCTACCCTGAACGAAGTTGCCCGACTGGCCGGCGTCAGCCCGATCACCGCCTCCCGCGCCCTGCGTGGCGTCAGCACCGTGGCCACCGAACTGGTGGAAAAAGTGCAGAAAGCGGCGCTGGAACTCAACTATGTCGTCAACCCTGCCGCCCGCGCCCTGGCCTCGGCCCAGAGCCATTCAGTCGTGGTGCTGGTGCCTTCATTATCCAATTTGCTGTTCATCGATACCCTGGAAGCCATTCATCAGGTTTTGCGCCCCAAGGGCTTCGAAGTGCTGATCGGCAACTTCCACTACTCACGCGATGAAGAAGAAAACCTGCTGCGCAACTACATGGCCTATCAGCCACGCGGCTTGCTGCTGACCGGGTTCGACCGCACCGAAAGCTCGCGGCGGATGATCGAAGCCAGCAACATTCCCTGCGTGTACATGATGGAGCTGGACAGCGCCGCCGGGCTTAATTGCGTGGGTTTCTCGCAACTGGCGGCCGGCGAAACGGCGGCCGAACACTTGCTGTCTCGCGGTCGCAAGCGCCTGGCCTACATCGGCGCGCAGCTGGACCAGCGCACCTTGCTGCGCGGCGAAGGTTTCCGCAAAGCCCTGCAAAAGGCCGGCTTGTACGACCCGGCGCTGGAAGTGCTGACGCCCCGTCCGTCTTCGGTCGGCCTGGGTGGCGAATTGTTCTTGCAGATGATCGCCAGCCGCCCGGATGTCGATGCGATCTTCTTCGGCAACGACGACCTGGCCCAGGGCGCGCTGCTCGAAGCGATGCGACACGGGATCAAGATCCCCGAGCAAGTGGCGATCCTCGGCTTCAACGACCTGCCCATGTCCGAACACATGGTCCCGCGCCTGAGCAGCATCAACACCCCCCGCGAGGCCATCGGCCGCCGCGCGGCTGAGCAGATGCTGACACTGATGGCCGGCAACACCGTGGCCAGGCCGGTGCAGGACATGGGGTTTGAGTTGAAGGTGCGGGAAAGCACGTAGGCGCGACACAACCGCAGTGAAGTGAGGGTTTGTGGCGAGGGAGCTTGCTCCCGTTCGGCGGCGCAGCCGTCGCAATGCGGATAAAACGCATCCGTTCATATTGGGAGCGCTTCGCACTCCAACGGGAGCAAGCTCCCTCGCCACAGGTTCGGCGATCAATCCTGCGGATCGAGGTTATCCAGCACGCGATTCACCGCCAGTTCCGCCAGCATGATGATCTGTGCGATCGCCAGCGCCGTGTTGCGATGGCTGCCTTCCAGAAACGCAGCAAAGTCATTGGTCATCACACTCGCCGAGGCCAGTGACTCGCAGGCGTGCGCCAACAGCGTTTCGTTATTGATGCCAGGCGAGATGGAGAACATCGGGCTGGGATTGCGTGGGGGGTTGGGCGTGGGTTTGAACATGGCAATACTCCTAGAGTGATGGAGCTGCCACGATTCGCTGCTAGACGAAAATAAGGTGGCAGCCGTGCGCGGGCTAGCAGACCAGGACTCTAGAACCCGGTAGACCCGAAGGTCTTCCCACGCACAGCCGCCATAACGTGAGCTGGCGGGCAGATCACGATGGGTGGACGTCATGCGTCTAAAGTATCCAGGCTGCTAGACCCGGTCGCTGAATTTGCAGCGACACGGAACGATAGAGTCCGGATACCAGGCGCACAAGTCGGCGGATTCTGGCGTAGTTGTAGGCAAGGGTGCAAGAAAGCGTAACCTGCACAACTCATCTGAAGCCGCTCTCCTACAGCGCCTTCCTACATACCACCACCTACAATTGCCTGTACGTCATTCTCGCTGGAGCAGAACATGGAACATGTACTGAAGATTCTCGGCAAAGCGTCGTCCATCAACGTCAGAAAAGTCCTGTGGACCTGCGAGGAACTGGGCATCACCTACGAACGCGAGGACTGGGGCAGCGGTTTTGCCTCTACCCACAGCCCCGAGTTCCTCCGGTTCAATCCCAACGCGCAGGTGCCGGTGATCATCGATGAAGCCGGAGTGTTATGGGAGTCCAATACCATCTGCCGCTACCTGGTGGGCAAACACCATCACCATCATGCCGAGCTACTGCCTGCCGAACCGGCCGCCCGCGCTCGGGTGGAGCAGTGGATGGATTGGCAAGCCACCGAGCTCAATCCGTCCTGGAGATACCCGTTCATGGCACTGGTGCGCAAAGACCCGGAGTTCCAGGACCCGCATAGCCTCGAGGTCGGCATTCGCGGCTGGAACCAGAAAATGGGCATCCTCGAACATCAACTCGCAACCACCAAGGCCTATGTCGCCGGACCGCGGTTTACCCTGGCCGACATCGTCATCGGCCTGTCCGTCAACCGCTGGCTGATGACCCCGATCGAGCGCCCGGATTACCCCGCCGTCGATGAGTATTTCAAACGCCTGGCGCAGCATCCCGGCTTCCTGAAGCATTGCTGCAACGGCTTGCCTTGAACGGCCGCAGGTTGCCGATCTTACGCGTGTGACCTGGATGAACGCGGCGCACTGGAGTCCATCGCCAGCAAGCTGGCTCCTACAATTGCGGTCCCCTGTAGGAGCGAGCTTGCTCGCGATGGTCGTTAACGATAACGCGTGTGACCTGGATAAACGCGGCGCACTGGAGTCCATCGCCAGCAAGCTGGCTCCTACAATTTTGCGGCCCCCTGTAGGAGCGAGCTTGCTCGCGATGGTCGTTAACGATAACGCGTGTGACCTGGATAAACGCGGCGCACTGGAGTCCATCGCCAGCAAGCTGGCTCCTACAATTTTGCGGCCCCCTGTAGGAGCGAGCTTGCTCGCGATGGTCGGTAACGATAACGCGTGTGACCTGGATAAACGCGGCGCGCTTGAGTCCATCGCCAGCAAGCTGGCTCCTACAATTTTGCGGCCCCCTGTAGGAGCGAGCTTGCTCGCGATGGTCGTTAACGATAACGCGTGTGACCTGGATGAACGCGGCGCACTGGAGTCCATCGCCAGCAAGCTGGCTCCTACAATTGCGGTCCCCTGTAGGAGCGAGCTTGCTCGCGATGGTCGTTAACGATAACGCGTGTGACCTGGATAAACGCGGCGCACTGGAGTCCATCGCCAGCAAGCTGGCTCCTACAATTTTGCGGCCCCCTGTAGGAGCGAGCTTGCTCGCGATGGTCGGTAACGATAACGCGTGTGACCTGGATAAACGCGGCGCGCTTGAGTCCATCGCCAGCAAGCTGGCTCCTACAATTTTGCGGCCCCCTGTAGGAGCGAGCTTGCTCGCGATGGTCGTTAACGATAACGCGTGTGACCTGGATGAACGCGGCGCACTGGAGTCCATCGCCAGCAAGCTGGCTCCTACAATTGCGGTCCCCTGTAGGAGCGAGCTTGCTCGCGATGGTCGTTAACGATAACGCGTGTGACCTGGATAAACGCGGCGCACTGGAGTCCATCGCCAGCAAGCTGGCTCCTACAGTTGTAGTTACCGCGACTAGTTCAGTTGCAACGTCGAGTTGAACTGACTGATCGCATCCACCACATGCCGTGAGCCCTGCTGGATTTCCAGGATCACCTCCCCCGCCTCGTGCGCCAGTTCCACGCCCAGGCCGGTTCGGCTCAGGCTCGATTGCATGCTCGACACGGCGCTGAGCGACAAGTCGTGGTTCTTGCGCACCACCTCGACGATCTCCAGCGTCGCCTGGCTGGTACGCGCCGCGAGGCTGCGCACCTCATCGGCCACTACCGCAAACCCGCGCCCGTGCTCACCGGCCCGCGCCGCTTCAATCGCCGCGTTCAGTGCCAGCAGGTTGGTCTGATCGGCAATGCCGCGGATGGTCTGCACGATGGTGCCGATGATGTCGGACTGTTTGCTCACGGCATCGATACTCAGTGCCGCTTCGTTCAGGTCGCGGGAAATGTCCTGGATGATCTGCACCGTCTGCTGCACCACTTCGGAGCCCTTGCGCGCGCAGACGTCGTTTTGCACCGAGGTGCTGTGGGCCGATTCGGCGGCGGTTTGCAGGGTGGTCATCTGGGCAGTGATGTCGCTGGCAAACTTGACCACTTTGTACAAACGCCCCTTGGCGTCGAACAACGGGTTGTAGGACGCTTCGAGGAATACCGTCTGACCTTGCTTGTTCCTGCGCTCGAAACGGTGGGAGTGATATTCGCCGCGGTTGAGCGAAGCCCAGAAATTTCGGTAACCCTGGGACTCGGCTTCGGCACGGTGGCAGAACAGGCTGTGATGCTGCCCCACCACTTCGTTGAGCGAGTACTGCATGGTTTTCAGGAAGTTGTCGTTGGCGCTGATGACCTTGCCTTCGGGCGTGAATTCGATCACGGCCATGGAGCGGCCGATCGCGGCGAGTCGGCTTTCGTTTTCGTGTTCCTTGTTGATCCGCGCGGTGATGTCGGTAGCGACCTTGATCACGCTCTTGACCTGCCGGTCGGGGCCCAGCACCGGCAGGTAGCTGGCTTCGAGCCAGATTTCACGGCCGCTTTTGTGCAAGCGCAAAAAGGTCCCGCTCAGCGGCTCGCCCCGCGCCAGGTCGCGCCACAGTCTGGTGTAGTCGTCGCTGCGGTAGTACTGCTCTTCACAAAAGATCCGGTGATGCTTGCCGCGCACGTCTTCGGCGCTGTAACCCATGGCACTGCAAAAATTTTCGTTGGCATCGATGATGATGCCGTCCGGGGTGAATTCAATCATCGCCATCGAACGACTGACCGCCGCCAGCTTGGCGTTGGCCTCGGTCAGCGCACAGCTGAAGCGTTCGATTTCCAGCAGGTCAGCCTTGTGATGTAGGTTGAACATTGTTGTATCACCTTGCGCGCATTTTTTTGATTGATGAAAGTTGCAGGTCTTTCACATCCACCACTACGTTCCGTGGAACAGGCACACGCATCCCTCCAAAAAGAAGGACTAGTCAGGTGATAAACGATGATCAATCGGAGGGTCCTTACAGCGACACGCTCATCAAGACATCCTTCTCTTGATAGCCCGCATGCGGGCCAGCCCTAACAGATTCGAATCAAATTCCATTTAGCGGACAGCTCCCTGTCATCAAGTGTCGGTGCCTTTGATTGCGCACTCTGACGGCCAGTCGACCGCCCCATCACGGTCGACATAACCAATTACAGCTGATCATAGACAGCAAGCTTGGGCTTGCAAGGCCACTAGTCGGCCAGCATTGAGGACAAAAACGGTTCAGCGGCTTGTCAGGGGGGATCAGCGACCGGCGATGAAAGCGGCATTGACCACTCAATTGGCGTAAGACTTGAGAACATTCGCGAGCAAGCCCGCTCCCACAGGGGATCGTTGTTGACCACAGGATTTGTGGACACAACAGACCCAATGTGGGAGCGGGCTTGCTCGCGAAGACGGCAGTTCAGGCACCGCAGAAACTTCAGACAGTACTACAAGCTCGCACTCACCTTGCTAGCCACCTCCCCCGGCACCCAGCCCTTCCACACCTGCGGCTGCTCACGCAAAAACGCTTCGGCGACTTCGCGGGGTTTCTGGCGTTTTTCACTCATCTGGCCCAGGGTCTGATTCAACAGATCTATCGGCAGGTCGACCTTTTCGAAGAACGTCACCAGGTCCGGGTATTGCGCCTTGAACGGTGCCGACACGCCGATGGCCAGGCTCGCCGGCATCGAGCGCGTGCCTTTGGGGTTCGGGTTGTTGGCGTCGGCCAGGGTTTTCCAGGCTTCGGCGTCGAACGGCGGTTCGTCGAGCTTCACCAGTTTGAATCGCCCCAACAGCGGTGTCGGCGACCAGTAGTAGAACAGCACCGGTTTGCCACGGCGGATCGACGACGCCACTTCTGCGTCCAGCGCTGCGCCGGAACCGGTGCGGAAGTTGACGTAGCTGGCGGTCAGGTCATAAGCCTTGAGTTTCTGGCTGTTGACGATTTCCGAGGTCCAGCCGGTGGGGCTGTTGAGGAAGCGTCCACGACTCGGGTCTTCAGGGTCGCGGAATACATCCTTGTACTTCGCCAGGTCGGCAACGGACTTCAGCTCCGGGGCCAAGGGCTTGATGCCGCGCTCGGGATCGCCCTTGATCACGTACTCCGGCACCCACCAACCTTCGGTGGCGCCTTTGACCGTATCGCCGAGGCCGAAGACCTTGCCCTCGGCGGCGGCCTTGACCCAGGCAGGGCTGCGTCCGGCCCACTCTTCACCGATGACCTGAATATCGTTTTTGGCCAGCGCCGCTTCCAGGCTGACGGTGCTGCCCGGCAGCGTGTCGGTCGGGTAGCCGTAACCTTTCTCAACGATCAGGCGCAGGATTTCGGTGATCAGGCTGCCGCTTTCCCAAGTGATGTCGCCAAAATGGATAGGCGCCGCTTTTTCCGTGGCCGATGCCGGGTGGGACAACAGGCTCAGGGCCAGCAGCGAACTGCCGAGCAGGGTTTTGATCGATCTCATGCGGACCTCTTGTTCTGGAGTGGGCGGTTCAGGGATTGGTTGGCGCTGTGCCGGTCGCACAGGGCCTGGGAACGGGTCATGTAGTCGCTGACCGAACGCAGGGAGATGCCCAGCGCAGCGGCAATTTGCGGATAGGTCAGGCCGTCGATCCGCGACAGCAGGAAGGTCGAGCGCACTTTGCCAGGCAGCCGCTGAAGGCTGCGCTCCACATGGGTCAGGGTTTGGGACAGTTGAGCCAGCTCCTCTGGTGATTCGGCGTGGATCGGCTCGGCCTGTTGCAGTTGCTGAAGGTATTGGCGCTCCAGATCACCTCGACGCCAGCGCTGATAGAGCAGGCGCCGGGCGATGGTGGTGAGCAAGGCACGGGGTTCACGGATGGCCGTCAGGCCAGGCGCCTGGAGCAGCTGCAGGAAGGTTTCGCAGGCAATGTCTTCGACAGCGGCGGCATCGTTCAGGGACTGACGCAGGCGTGTGCAGAGCCAGTGGTAGTGGGCGCGGAACAGTCCGTCCACGTGTTTGCGGTGAAGAATATCGGCGCCGGACATAGGGGCTCCTGGGTTAGGGGTCGCTGAATGTCCGGTGGTCCGGTGAGGCGAATCCTAGCAAGGAGCCTTATTCATTAATAATACTTAAAACTTATTTTTATATTCATTTATGGAATTTAAGATTTCTTGCGCCTTACCATCCGTCATCGCGGGCAAGCCCGCTCCCACAGGTACTCCGAAACCCTGTGGGAGCGGGCTTGCCCGCGAAAAATGGACCTGTCGACTCGACATTTGCGCCCTATCGCAAATCTCCATATCCCAGCATCTCGGCCTCACGCTGATAATCGAGCACAACCTGATAATCGCTTTCAGTGGCGGGCAGCACCTGCAGCAAACCGAGGATTTCGGCAACGTCAGGCAACTCGCGCAACGCCTGATTCATCGCCTGCAACAACGTTTCAGCCTGCTCATCGCTGACCGTTGCGGCAGTAATGAACGGTAACGCAGGACTTAGCGCACTGCGGTCAATCACGCGCAAACCGGTCACTTCCTCCTCGGCGTATCGGGCCAGACAGGCAAATGTCACGCTGTCGATGGCCGCCAGATCGGCAAGGTCCTCGCGCAACCAGCGCAGGCTTTCGCGATGACTGCCGCTGATGCCGAGCTCGGCAAAAAAACGCCCGTCACGCTGCAACGGCGCCAACCGGTGGCGCAGTAGATTCATGCCGCTGTTGGAGTCATGGCCATTGATCACGCCTCGACTGCCGCGAAAATCCGCCAGGGTCTGTCGCGGATCATCGACCCGTCCCAGGATCAGACTGCAGTGATTGCCGCCGCGGCTGTCCGGCAGCTCGTAACGCGGTCGCCCCAGCACCCGGACCTTGCCGCGCAAGGCCGTCATCAGCGGATAGCCGCAGGTTTGGGTGAGCAGCAAATGCGGCGACAACCACATCTCCATCAGTGACAGGCCTGCAGCATCGCCGCGGGTTTCGCCCAGGTGCTCGAGGATTCGCGCCAGCCAGCGTTCGTTGGCCTGGTGGATGGGTTCGGGGGCGGTGTACATCAGCAGTTCGGCGATGTGTTGGGTCATCATCGTATCTCCATACCACGAAGTTCCCTGTGGGAGCGGGCTTGCTCGCGAAGGCGTCGTCTCTGCCAACATCGATGCTGAATGACACACCGCATTCGCGAGCAAGCCCGCTCCCACAGGGTTTGGAGGTGATCTACGCATCAGTAAAACGGATGCCTCGGGCTGTCGATGGCCTTTACGCCGTATTCACGCCACAGCTGCCCATAACCCCGCACCAAAAACCCGCCGCTACGCGCCAGCCATTGCTCGCGGCGGGCCCAATAGGCGCGGGGCAGGTCGTACCAGGGCAACCCCGGCAACTCATGGTGCACCAGATGGAAATTGAGGTTCAGGAACAACCAACGCCACGGCCACGCCGCTTCATTGAGCACGGTACGTTGCTCCGGCGCCGCGTGAGGTCGATGTTCATAGTAGGAGCGAATCATGGCGATCGACAGCGCTGGCACACTGATCGGGAACAGGTAATGCCACACCGGCAACACGCTGTAGCGCGCGATGAACAGCAGCATCAACAGAGTCAATGCGCCATGGCTGAGCCACATCAACCAGGCCTGGCGCTCGCCGCTTTTCAGGCGTTGCAGTTCTTCCCGGGCCAGCGTCATCAAGGCGATTGGCGCACCGAGCAGAAAGCGCCCGAGCACGGTTTTGTTCAACCAGTGCAGGCCTTGTTCGAACAACGAACTGCCCTGCCACTGCTCGGCATTCAGGTAACGGCTTTCCGGATCGCGACCGGGGATGGTCAGGTCTTCATCGCGGTGATGCAGCAAATGGCTGTCGCGATACAAGGTGTAGGGATACCAGACGGCAAACGGTGCGTAGCCAAGGGTTTTGTTCAACAGCGGCCAGCGGGTCGGATGACCGTGCAGCAGTTCGTGCTGCACCGACAGCCACACCACCACCACGGGAATCAGCAACAACGTGCTCAACCACAAGCCCAATGAATCACTGGCCAGAACAAGGGTGAACCACGCGCTGTACACGCCAATCAACAGCAACCAGGTCGGCCACTCGGTGCGGGCGGTGAGGCGTTGGCGCAGGGTTTCGATTTCTTCTCGGTGGGCTGCATCGAAATAATGAGGCATGGCATTGCTCGGATCGGGGACCAATCCTCTTCTGTGCAACGACGCCCGGATTTCTTGCAGATTATTTGCAATGTGATCGCTCCCGCATTGCGCGGGAGCGATCGGTCAGCGCAGGCTCAATGCCCGAACACATTGACCTTTTTGGCTTTCTTGTCGGCGCGCTTTTCGATAGCGGTTTTCGCCGGCTTTTTCTTGTCTGCTTTCTTTGAATCCATACCTTTGGACATGATGCGTACTCCACTCGTGGGGATGTGAGATCAGGTATACACCTATCCCGGCGCGCGCGTTCTTTTATAATCGCCGCTTTGCCCACCGACAGTCCGAGACCATGCCCGACACCCAGTACGCCCTGCTCGACGAGCCGTTATGGCCATTGATGAACAAGTTCTATCGCGCTCACCAATCGTCAATGAAAGCCGTGCGCGACGCGCAGCTCTGGGTGGCCCGGCGTGACGGGATTGTGGCCGCACTGTGTTTGCGCCCGGTGTCCGGCGGGCATTGGCTGACCGGGTTGTTTGTCGATCCACAGTGCCGGGAACAAGGAATAGCCGCCGGGTTGATTGCAGCCGCGGTGAAGGATTGTGAATTGCCGGTGTGGTTGTTCTGCCATCCGGACTTGCGCGGATTTTATGAGCGACGCGGGTTTACGTTCGATCCGCCGATGCCTTATGCGATGGTTGAACGGTTGAGCCGGTATGCGCGCAGCAAGCCGATGATTGCGATGGGGTTGGCGCCTTCTCAAGCCTGACGAAGATCGAATGTGGGAGCGGGCTTGCTCGCGAAGGCGGTGGGTCAGTCAATTCAGTTGTTGAATATCAAGCCGTCTTCGCGAGCAAGCCCGCTCCCACATCGGTTTTGTGGTGGATCTGGATTAATCGTCGGCGTTGGGATCCAGGTCCGGGAACATCACTTCGGTGAAGCCGAACTTGCTGAAGTCGGTGATGCGCGAGGGGTACAGGCGGCCGATCAGGTGATCGCACTCATGCTGCACCACCCGTGCGTGGAACCCCGAAGCAACGCGCACAATGGGCTCGCCCTTGGGATCGACACCTTCGTAGCGAATCTGCTGGTAACGCTGCACCGCGCCACGCAGGCCGGGCACGGACAAACAACCTTCGAAGCCCTCTTCCATGATCGGACTGAGCGGCGTGATCAAGGGGTTGATCAGGATCGTCTGCGGCACGGCTTCGGCATCCGGATAACGTTCGCTGTGCTCGAAACCGAAGATCACCAGTTGCAGGTCGACGCCGATCTGCGGCGCCGCCAGGCCAACGCCGCCCACACTCTCCATGGTCTGGAACATGTCATCGATCAGTTGCCACAGCTCGGGGCTGTCGAACATCTCGGCCGGTACTGGCGGGGCAATGCGCAGCAGGCGCTCGTCGCCCATTTTCAGGATTTCACGAATCATGATCAGGTTTCATCGATGGTCGGTTTGATAGAGTGATCGCGGCCCAGGCCCGAGACGTGGTGTTTTTCCTCATGGACGGGACCATGCTCGCCAGCCACTTTTTCCCCAGGGTCCTTGCCCTCTCGCGACATGTGTTCGATCACCGCGTTCATCTCCGCGCCCAGCAGCAGCACCGCGGCGGAAATGTAGAAGTACAGCAACAGCACGATGATCGCACCGATACTGCCATACATGGCGTTGTAGTTGGCGAACTCCTTGACGTACAAACCGAATCCCAGGGAGGCAATGATCCACACCACCACCGCCAGCACCGAGCCCGGTGTGATGAAGCGGAATTCCTGTTTGACGTCGGGCATGACGTAGTAGATCAGCGCCACCGCGACCATCAGCAGAATCACGATCACCGGCCAGCGCGCGATAGTCCAGAGCGTGACGATAAAGTACTCAAGGCCGACTTGCGCAGCGATCCAGCCCATCACCTGCGGCCCGAGCACCATCAGTGCGGCAGCGATCAGCAGCATGCCGGCAATGCCGACGGTGTAGATGATCGACAACGGAAAGCGTTTCCACAGCGGGCGCCCTTCAACCACGTCGTAGGCCGCGTTCATCGCGCTCATCATCAGCCGCACACCGGCGGAGGCGGTATACAGCGCAATCACGATACCCACCGAAAGCAAACCACCCTTGGACTGCTGAAGCTGGTCGATCACCGGGTTGACCTGTTCCAGCGCCTGGGGCGGCAGCACCAGCTCCGATTGCAGGCGCAGCCAGGAGAAGAAGTCCGGCAGGTGCAGGAAGCCGATCAGGGCAATCAGGAACAGGATGAACGGAAACAGCGAAAACAGCATTTGATAGGCCAGCGCCGAGGCATAGGTCGACATCTCGTCGGCGATGAACTCGGTGACCGTGCGCATCATCACACGGTGCAGAGGCAGGCCTCTCATGTCCGGAAAAATCATTCGCGTCTCCATTCGCCGCATACGGAATTGGGTTGAAGTCGTGGCGACTCAGGGGCCGTTTTCTACATCAAATCAGCCTGTTTCGCGACTTTGAAACATTTTCCTCCCTCAAGTTCAGGCTGACACAAAAACGGCCATCTGAGGATGGCCGCTTCATAACTTTATTAAAGGCCGGATCACGCCTTGTCGATGCCTTTTTTCAGTGCATCCTTGGCTTTACCAACCGCCTGCTGGGCTTCGCCTTTCTTTTCCTGCATCACGCCTTCGGCGCGCAATTTGTCGTTACCGGTGGCCTTGCCCACCCCCTGCTTGACGTTGCCGGCGGCTTCATTGGCCATGCCTTTGACTTTATCGCTTGTGCTGCCCATGGTGACTCTCCTGTGAACAGTTCAATGGGAAGAAAAGTCGTTACACAAGGTTGACCGGGGGCTTTTGCAGGGAGTTTCATTTATTTTCATCACGACATTTCATCGTTCAGTGCAGGTTGCGCTTTATGTTTGCGGGCCAACCCCCGAGAATGCGCAACACGTTCAGGCCATGGCGCTGAAGATCCAATCCCGTAGGAATGTTATGAAACTCGATAAAAAGCAGGCCATTGCCCGCAGAAACCAGGAACTCGGCGGTGCTGTGCTTGGCGTCAACAACTGCCACTTCGCCGAATTGAACCGTAATCGCAACATCTGGTGGTTCGACCTCCCGGTGACGCGCCTGGCAATCGGTCAGTACGAGTGGATCCACCTGCTGATGCACACGCCGGCCACCGACGAGCTGTTGCACCTGAAAGTGCCGACCGTGTTCCTGCGCGAGAAACTCGAAGGGCTGGTGGTGCGCAATGAAGGCAAGCGCAAGGCTGCATTGAGCCTGGAACTGAGCGCCGACAAGGACTCCTTCCTGCAAGACATGCGCCCGGCGGGCACCAACGTCAACTTCGCGCCGTTTCGCCAATAATTCACAGAACTTTGTGGCGAGGGGGCTTGCCCCCGTTGGGCTGCAAAGCGGCCCCAAAACCTGCAACTGAGATTTGTCAGACACACCGAGTTGATCTGATTTGCGACGGCTGCGCCGCCGAACGGGGGCAAGCCCCCTCGCCACAAAAGCCCCCTGCCCCCAAGATTGGCCTCAACAAAAAGCCCCGCATCTGCGGGGCTTTTTGTCGATTACGCGGTGGCTTTCTTCGCGTTGATCTTCTTCAGCTCTTCATCGCGCAATTCACGACGCAGGATCTTGCCGACGTTGGTGGTCGGCAGTGCATCGCGGAACTCCACGGAGCGCGGGACCTTGTAGCCGGTGACGTTGGCGCGCATGTGCTCCATCACCTGCTCCTTGGTCAGGGTCACGCCTGGCTTGGCGACGATGAAAATCTTGATCGCTTCGCCCGATTTCTCGTCCGGCACACCGATGGCCGCGCATTGCAGCACGCCCGGCAGGGTCGCCAGCACGTCTTCGAGCTCGTTCGGGTACACGTTGAAACCGGACACCAGGATCATGTCTTTCTTGCGATCGACAATGCGCATGTAGCCATCAGGCTGGATCAGCGCGATGTCACCGGTCTTCAACCAGCCTTCGCTGTCGAGGATTTCATCGGTGGCTTCCTGGCGCTGCCAGTAACCCTTCATGACCTGCGGCCCCTTAACGCACAGTTCACCGATTTCGCCCATCGGTTGTTCGACACCGGCATCGTTGATGATTTTGCACAGGGTCGACGGCACCGGAATGCCGATGGTACCGATCTGGATGTTCTGGATCGGGTTGACCGTGGCCACCGGGCTGGTTTCGGTCATGCCGTAGCCTTCGCAGATGGCGCAACCGGTGACCGCCTTCCAGCGTTCGGCTGCGGCCAGTTGCAGGGCCATGCCGCCCGACAAGGTGACTTTCAGCGCGGAGAAGTCCAGTTTGCGGAAGCCTTCGTTGTTGCACAGGGCCACGAACAATGTGTTCAAACCAACGAAGCCGCTGAACTTCCACTTCGACAGTTCCTTGACCATCGCCGGCAGGTCACGCGGGTTACTGATCAGGATGTTGTGGTTGCCGATCAGCATCATCGCCATGCAGTGAAAAGTGAACGCATAGATGTGGTACAGCGGCAGCGGCGTGATCAGGATCTCGCAACCTTCATTGAGGTTCGAACCCATCAGCGCCTTGCACTGCAGCATGTTCGCCACCAGGTTGCGGTGGGTCAGCATCGCGCCCTTGGCCACGCCGGTGGTGCCGCCGGTGTATTGCAGCACCGCGACATCGCTGCTGGCCGGATTGGCTTCGGCCACTGGCTGGCCCTGGCCTTTGCTCAGCACGTCGTTGAACTTGATGGCTTTTGGCAAGTGATAGGCCGGCACCATCTTCTTCACGTACTTGATGACGCTGTTGATCAGCAGGCGCTTGAGCGGCGGCAGCAGGTCGGCGACTTCGGTGACGATCACGTGCTTGACGCCAGTTTTCGGCACCACGGCTTCAGCCAGGTGCGCCATGTTGGCGAGGCAGACCAGAGCCTTGGCACCGGAGTCGTTGAATTGGTGTTCCATCTCCCGCGCGGTGTACAGCGGGTTGGTGTTGACCACGATCAGCCCGGCGCGGATGGCGCCGAAGACGGCAACCGGGTACTGCAACACGTTGGGCAGTTGCACGGCGATTCGATCGCCAGGCTGCAAATCGGTATGCTGTTGCAGATAAGCGGCAAACGCACCGGACAATTCGTACAGTTCACCGTAGGTGAGTGTCTTGCCCAGGTTGCTGAATGCCGGCTTGTTGGCGAAGCGTTGGCAGGATTGCTTCAACACTGCCTGAATATTCGGATACTCGTCTGGATTGATCTCAGCAGCAATCCCAGCTGGGTACTTATCCTTCCAAAAGTCTTCGATCATGGAAGCCCACTCCTCAGCAACGCGAATTCAGCACCGCATTTGATGCGATTATTATTGGTGTTTGGTCATTGGTGAATCTGGCTGATAGAAGGCCGAGAAGTCACAAAGCGCGCCGAGAGTAGCAGCTTTGCCAAGGGTCGACTAGAGCCAAAAGCGGCCTCTACGGTCACATTTGTGACTCAAGACTAGTGATTGGTCATTTTAGAGCAAAAATTCTATACTTCCCTGAAAGCCCCGAAAATCGGGGCTTCCGCGCTAAAACTGTAGGAGCGAGCTTGCTCGCGAAAAACGTCCGGACGACGCGATCATACAAACAGGGCGCGTTATCGTTGACGTCCATCGCGAGCAAGCTCGCTCCTACAGGGATCGGCCATTCACCGATCAGGCGATATCACGCAACTCCCGCCGCAGGATCTTGCCCACCGGCGTCATCGGCAGCGACTCACGCAGCACGATGTGCTTCGGTACTTTATACGCCGTGAAGTTCTCCTTGCAGTACGCCTTCAGCTCTTCAAGGCTGACGCCCGCTTCACGGGCCACCACGAACAGCTTCACCGCCTCCCCCGACCGTTCGTCAGGCACACCGATGACCGCACAGTTGGCGACGTTCGGGTGAGCCATCACCACGTCTTCGATTTCGTTCGGGTACACGTTGAAACCCGAGACAATGATCATGTCCTTCTTGCGGTCAACGATGCGCACGAAACCGTCCGGGTCGATCACCGCAATGTCACCGGACTTGAACCAGCCCTCGGCATCCAGCACTTCGGCCGTGGCTTCAGGTTTCTGCCAGTAGCCCTTCATGATCTGCGGGCCCTTGATGCACAACTCGCCGCGCTCACCCAAAGGTTGTTCGACGCCGTCATCGCTGATGACTTTCAGCGTGGTGCCCGGCACCGGCAGGCCGACCGTGCCGATCCGGGACTGCTCGCCATAGGGGTTGGTACACGCCACCGGCGAGGTTTCGGTCAGGCCGTAACCTTCGGTGATGCGGCAACCGGTCAGTTGTTCCCAGCGCTCGGCCGTAGCCTTGACCAGCGCAGTGCCACCGGAGTTGGTGAGCTTGAGGCTGGAGAAGTCCAGGGTCTTGAAATCCGGGTGATCCATCAGCGCAACGAACAGTGTGTTGAGCCCCAGCAGCGCCGAGAACCGCCAGTTCTTCAGTTCCTTGATGAAGCCGGCAATGTCCCGTGGATTGGTGATCAGCACGTTGTGGTTGCCCGTCACCATCATGCACATGCAGTTCGCCGTGAAGGCATAGATGTGGTACAGCGGCAGCGGCGCGATCATCACCTCCTGGCCTTCACGCAGCAGCGGCTGACCGTCGCTGGCCGACTGGCTGAGGCAGGCCCGTGCCTGCTGCATGTTCGCCACCAGGTTGCCGTGGGTCAGCATCGCACCCTTGGCCAGGCCGGTGGTGCCACCGGTGTATTGCAGCACGGCGATGTCGTCGAGGCCGACCTTCAGCGGCTTGATGCCCAGGCCACGGCCCATGCGCAATGCGCTCTTGAAAGAGACGGCCTGGGGCAAGGAATAGTCCGGGACCATCTTCTTGACCTTGCTCACCACAGTGTTGACCAGCCAACCCTTGGCGGTGGGCATCAGGTCACCCATCTTCGCTTCGATCAGGTACTGGATGTCGGTGTCGGGGAGCACTTCCTGGACTTTCTGGCCGAACATGTTCAGGTACACCAGCGCCCGGGCACCGGAATCCTTGAACTGGTGACGCATTTCCCGCGCGGTGTACAACGGGTTGGTGTTGACCACGATCAACCCGGCGCGCAAGGCGCCGAACACGGCAATGGGGTAATGCAGGACGTTGGGCATCTGCACCGCGATGCGGTCACCCGGCACCAGGTCGGTGTGGGCTTGCAGGTAGCCGGCGAAGGCAGCGCTCTGGCGTTCCAGTTCGGCGTAGGTCAGGGTCACGCCCATGTTGCTGAACGCAGGGCGGTCAGCAAACTTCTTGCAGGAACGCTCGAACACCTCGATCACCGACTTGTAGGTTCCCAGATCGATATCCAGGGGTACGCCGGCCGGGCGTTTGTCATTCCAGAAATCAGGTTGCATTGTTCTTGTCCTCTTTACCTGAATCTATCCGGGGCCGCTTTTCTGTCATTTCTCCCTGATCCCTCAAAGGCTGAAAGCGAAAAGCGGAGCTTCACGGACACTAGCAGCTATGGCGATTCAGGCAAATATGCGCAACGCCGTCATTGACCGTGTGAATCTTCCAGCCTTGCTGTGGGCTGATCAGACGCATGCAACGGGATGCGCTATACAATGCAACGACTCAGTGCAAAGGAACCGCCATGATCCATGACACTTTCTGGCTGACCACGAGCGATCACAGCCGCCTCTTCGTCAACCAGTGGCTACCCGACGGCAGCCTCAAGGCAATGATTCTGCTGGCCCATGGCATGGCCGAACACAGCGGCCGTTATGGAGCCCTTGCGGAAAAACTCTGTGATCAGGGCTACGGCGTGTGTGCACCGGACCTGCGTGGACATGGCAAAACTGCCGAAAACGGGACCCTGGGGCATTTCGCCGATGACGATGGCTGGTGCAAGGTCGTCAGCGACCTGGCGTGCCTCAACCAGCACATCGGCCAGCAGCACCCAGGCATACCGATCGTGCTGCTCGGTCACAGCATGGGCAGTTACATCGCCCAGGCCTATCTGCTGCACCACAGTGCCAGCCTGCACGGGGCCATCCTCAGCGGGTCGAACTTCCAGCCCGTGGCGCTTTATCGCGCGGCACGGCAAATCGCCCGTTTCGAACGCCTGCGCCAGGGCGGCAAAGGACGCAGCGCATTGATCGAATGGCTGTCGTTCGGTTCGTTCAACAAAAAATTCAAACCGGCACGCACGCCGTTCGACTGGCTCAGCCGTGATCCGGCGCAGGTCGACCTGTACGTCAACGACCCGCTCTGCGGTTTCCGCTGCACCAATCAATTGTGGATCGATTTGCTCGGTGGCTTGCAGCAAATCAGCAAAGCGTCCAATCTCGCCCAGATCGACCCGGGCCTGCCGCTGCTGGTGATTGGCGGTGAATGTGATCCGGTGAGCGAAGGCAAACGTCTCAAGGATCTGGCCGACGCGTTGCGGGCGGCCGGCAGCCAGCACCTGCAACTGACCGTTTACCCGCTGGCCCGGCACGAACTGTTCAACGAGAGCAACCGCGATGAAATCGTCGCCGATGTGCTGAACTGGATCGCCCAGGCCTTGAGCACCCCTCGGCCGCACCGAGCCGAATAGTTTTTTTGTGAATTTTTTAATTCGTCACAGGAATTGAGACAGATGACCCAGGTTACCAACACCCCTTACGAAGCCCTCGAAGTGGGCCAGACCGCCAGCTTCAGCAAGACGGTCGAAGAGCGTGACATCCAGTTGTTCGCCGCGATGTCCGGCGATCACAACCCGGTGCACCTGGATGCCGAATACGCCGCCAGCACCATGTTCAAGGAGCGCATCGCCCACGGCATGTTCAGCGGTGCGTTGATCAGCGCGGCGGTCGCCTGCGAATTGCCTGGGCCGGGGACCATCTATATCGGCCAGACAATGAGCTTTCAGAAACCGGTGAAGATCGGCGACACCCTGACCGTACGCCTGGAAATTCTGGAAAAGCTGCCGAAGTTTCGCGTACGCATTGCCACTCGTGTGTTCAATCAGCGTGATGAACTGGTGGTGGATGGCGAAGCGGAAATCCTCGCGCCACGCAAGCAACAGAGCGTGACACTGACGGAACTGCCGGCGATCAGCATCGGCTGATTGACCAGTTAAAAAACAATGTGGGAGCGAGCTTGCTCGCGATAGCGCCAGATCAGTCAACATCAATGTTGAATGTCAGGCCCTCATCGCGAGCAAGCTCGCTCCCACAGTGGTTTCGGCCAGGCTTACGAACGCGCACGTGCCTGGTTACGCAGGGCCTTGACCTGATCGTGATTGCGTTGCGCACCATGGTACTGGCGCTCAACCAGGTCACGAATGCCCACCAGGTTGTGCTTGTTGATTTTCTCCATGGCATCCCGATAAGCCTTCAACGCATGGTCTTCACCGCGTTCGGCTTCATTGAGCACGGCCTCCTCGCCTTTGCCGGTGAACATCGACTTCACGTCGACCCAGCGACGGTGCAGGTCACCGCTGACGCTGGTGGAAGTTTCCGGATCGCCACCCATCGAACGCACCGCGGACTGCAACTCAGCAGCAGCCGTCGCACAATCGGTCGAACGCTTGATAAACAGGGTTTTGAGTTCGGGGTGCTTGATGTCTTCAGCGCAAGTCTTGAACCCGGCCTGACCGTCCTTGCTGGTTTCAATCAGGTCATTGAGTACAGAAATCGCTTCTTTATTCATGTCAGTCATTTTTCAATTCCTTCGGTTGATGAACGATGCAATGAGTACTGCACCCTGCATGCCAGCTCGGAATCGCTTAACTAATCGTTATTTTTCAAACAGTTATCTGTTAACAAAAAATCTGTATCCGCTTTATTTGCATGATCTGTCATTTGGCCTGCATGCAGAATGCCTGTATTTTCCAGACTGACTGAATCAAGACGACCGATCGATGAATCCTGAAAAGCTCGAACTGCTGATCACCCGTGAAATGCCCTTCGGCAAATACAAGGGTCGAATCATTGCCGACCTGCCCGGCCCTTACCTGAACTGGTTCGCCCGGGAGGGTTTCCCTCACGGCGAATTGGGCGGCCTGCTGGCCCTGATGCAGGAAATCGATCACAACGGTTTGTCGGACTTGCTCGAACCGCTGCGCGCCAAACACGGCAAACCGGCCCCGCGTCACTGAATCACCTACCGAGCACCCTCATGCCTGACAACACCCGCCGCGCCCGTGATGAAGCCTTCTGGCAAACCTTTGCCGACCGCTACGATGTCGAACCCGGTCCGCTCAACCTGGAGAACGGTTACTTCGGACGCATGTCGCGCACGGTCGTCGAGGAGTACCAACGCAACATCGAGCTGATCAATCGCAGCAATTCGGTGTACGTACGCCAGCGCTTCGAACAGGGCGACAGCCTGAAGATCCGCGCGCAACTGGCCAGGTTGACAGGCGTCCCCGGCGACAGCATCGCCCTGACCCGCAACGCGTCGGAAGGTTTGCAGTCGCTGATCCGCAACTACAACCGGCTGCAGCCCGGCGATCAGGTACTGGTTTGCGATCTTGAATACGACACGGTCAAAGGCGCCATGCGCTGGCTGGCGCGTAATCGCGGCGTTGAAGTGATCGAAATCGAACACGCACACCCGGCAACCTTCGACAGTCTGCTGAACACCTACCGCGAAACCTTCGCACGGCACCCAAGGCTGAAGTTGATGGCCCTGACCCACGTCACCCATCGCACGGGCCTGGTAATGCCGGTGCAGGCGATTGCGGCCGCGGCGAAGGAACAGGGGATTGACGTCATCCTCGACGGTGCCCATGCCCTCGGCCAACTCGAGTTTGACCTGAGCGAACTGGGCATCGCCTTCGCCGGCTACAACCTGCACAAGTGGATCGGTGCACCGCTGACGCTTGGCTATATCTACATCGCCCCCGAACGCCTGGCCGACATCGACCCGGACATGGGCGAGATGCACTTCCCGCCCACTGACACCCGCGCCCGAACCTCGTACAGCACCCCCAACATCCCGGCGCTGCTGACCTTGCCGCTGGTGCTCGAAGAACATTGGGCGATGGGAGGAGCCGCGGCCAAGGGCGCGCGGCTCAATTATCTGCGCAACCTGTGGGTGCGCGAAGTTCGCGAACTTCCGGGCATCGAGGTGTTGACCCCGGATGATCCACGGCTGTATTGCGGCATCACCTCGATGCGCTTTACCCAACAGGCCGATCAACAGGTGATGGTCGAAAGGCTGCTCAACGACTACAACCTGTTCACCGTGGTGCGCAGTGGCGCGGCTTGCGGGCCGTGCATCCGCGTGACACCGGGATTGACCAGCACTGCCGACCATATGCAGCAGTTGATCATCGCGCTGAAAGAACTGCGCTGAACACTCACCATTGTGGGAGCGAGCTTGCTCGCGATGGTCGTGAACGATAACGGGTGAAACCTGATGCCCAGTGTCGCCCTCGGGTTTTTCGCGAGCAGGCTCGCTCCTACAAGGGTTAGCGCCGAACCTGTGGGAGCGATGGCGTCGTGTCATTCAACACCCATGCAAACTGTCACACCGTCATCGCGAGCAAGCTCGCTCCCACAGGGGGTATGAGCCGATCCAGGCCATTTTTTTCAGGCAAAAAAAAACGGTGCACCGACCAAGCGCACCGTAAAGCCGTAGAACACACAACGAAGTGTAGGGTGAAGCGATCAGTCCAGCAGCGCCAGGGCCTCGGCGGTGCATTCCTGAATGCGGGACCAGTCGCCGTTCTTGATCCACTCCGGATCAAGCATCCAGCTACCGCCCACGCACATGACGTTTTTCAGCGCCATGTAGCTCTTGATGTTGGCAGGTCCCACGCCGCCGGTCGGGCAGAATTTCACTTCGCCGAACGGGCCGCCCAACGCCTTGATGGCCGCAACGCCACCGCTGACTTCGGCCGGGAACAGCTTGAAGCGGCGGTAACCCAGACCGTAGCCTTCCATGATGCCCGAGGCATTGCTGATGCCTGGCAACAGTGGGATCGGGCTGGCGACACTGGCTTCCAGCAAGTCGCGGGTGATGCCCGGCGTGACGATGAACTGCGAACCCGCCGCTTCCGCCGCCGCCAGCATGTGGCGATCCAGTACGGTGCCGGCACCGGTCACCAGTTCCGGACGCTGCTCGCGCAGAATCTGGATGGCCTTGAGGCCGAATTGCGAACGCAGGGTCACTTCCAGGGCTGTCAGGCCACCGGCCGCGAGCGCGTCGGCCAGCGGCAGGACGTCCTGCTCGCGGGCGATGGTGATCACCGGCAGGATCCGTGCTTTCGCGCAGAGGCTGTCGATCAGGGCAACTTTGTCCGCCATGGAAACGGTCGGGGATGGGTTTGTCATAGCGGCTGTTCCTTGGCTCATGGGCACCAGAAAATCTCTAACGTGGGTTGCAGAAATGCGCGCACCGGCATTGCGGCGACATCGTCGCCGGCCAGTGCGGTACTCAGGGTGGTCAGCTTGGACTGACCGGAAATCGATAGAACCTTGTGTTTGGCCGAGGCCAGCAGCGCGCGGCTCATGGTCAGGCGCTGATGCGGCACGGTCGGCGCCAGCATCGGCCAGCAACGACGGACGCCATCGGCCTGCAATGCCTCGGCAAGGTTCGGGCTGTTGGGGAACAGCGACGCGGTGTGGCCGTCATCGCCCATGCCGAGGATCAGCACGTCGATCACCGGCAGTTCGGACAGCAAGCGGTCGGCCTGCTCCGCCGCCTGTTCAAGGTTGGCGCTGGCGCTGTACAGGCTCAGGAACTGCGCCTTGGCCGCCGGACCTTGCAACAGATAACGCTTGATCAGGCCCGCGTTGCTGTCGGCGTGCTCCACCGGCACCCAGCGCTCGTCGGCCAGGCTGACCACCACGTTCGACCAGTCCAGGGACTGCCTGGCCAGGTGCTGGAAAAACGCCACCGGACTACGGCCACCGGAGACCACCAGGGTCGCAGTGCCCTGGGCGTCGATCGCGTCGCTCAGCTTTTTCGCCACACTCAGTGCCAGGCTTTCAGCCAGCAGCACCGGGCTCTTGAACCCATGGGCGCTGACGCCCTGCGGCAGTTTCAAATCAGATATCGCCATACCACGACCTCCCGTCCCGCGTGATCAGAGCAATGGAGCTCATCGGCCCCCAGGACCCGGCCGCGTACGGCTTGGGCGCATCACCGGATTTTTTCCACCCGGCGATCAACTGGTCACACCACTTCCACGCGGCTTCGATTTCATCTTTACGGACAAACAGGTTCTGATTGCCGCGCATTACTTCCAGCAACAACCGCTCGTAGGCATCGGGAATCCGTGCGCTGCTCCAGGTGTCGGAAAAATTCAGCTGCAACGGACCGCTGCGCAGCTGCATGCCTTTGTCCAGGCCTTGGTCTTTGGTCATCACACGCAAGGAAATGCCTTCGTCCGGCTGCAGGCGGATAATCAGCTTGTTGCTGATTTGCAGGCGCTGCTCGGGAGCGAAGATGTAGTGCGACGGTTCCTTGAAGTGGATGACGATCTGCGACAGCTTCTGCGGCATGCGCTTGCCGGTACGCAGGTAAAACGGCACGCCGGCCCAGCGCCAGTTGCGGATGTCGGCACGCAGGGCGACGAAGGTCTCGGTATCGCTCTGGGTGTTGGAATTGGGTTCTTCCAGGTACCCCGGCACCGCTTTGCCTTCGCTGTAGCCGGCGATGTACTGGCCGCGCACCACCTGGGTGGTCAGGCCTTCCGGGCTGATCGGCGCCAGGGCCTTGAGCACCTTGACCTTCTCGTCACGGATGCTGTCGGCGGACAGGTCGGCCGGCGGGTCCATGGCGATCAGGCAGAGCAGTTGCAGCAGGTGGTTCTGGATCATGTCGCGCAGCTGGCCGGCCTTGTCGAAGTACCCCCAGCGGCCTTCGATACCGACCTTCTCGGCCACGGTGATTTCCACGTGGGAGATGTAGTTCTGGTTCCACTGGGTTTCGAACAGGCTGTTGGCGAAACGCAGGGCGATCAGGTTCTGGACGGTCTCTTTGCCCAGGTAGTGGTCGATGCGGTAGGTGCGGTTCTCCGGGAAGAACTGCGCCACGGCGTCGTTGACCTTGCGCGAGGATTCAAGGTCCGAACCGATGGGCTTTTCCAGCACCACACGGGTGTTTTGCACCAGGCCGACCTTGGCCAGGTTCTCACAGATCGCGCCGTAGACGGCGGCCGGCGTGGCGAAGTAGGCAATGACCCGTTGCGTGGTACCGGCCACCTCGGCCAGGGCCACATAATCTTCGGACTTGAGGAAATCGACGTGCAGGTAGCTCAGGCGCGCCAGAAAACGCTCGACCACGGCTTCGTCCAGCTCTTTGGCACCGACATAGCGGCGCAGCTCGGAGGCGATGAACGTCAGGTGTTCCTGCTCGCTGCCCGGCTCACGGGCCAGCGCGATGATTCGCGTGTCCTCGTGCAACAGGCCGGCGCCGTCGAGTTGATAAAGGGCAGGAAACAGCTTGCGCAAGGCCAGATCGCCAAGGGCGCCGAACAAGGCAAAGGTGCACGGTTCAACCGTAATCGAGAGCATGATGTTTGTTCTTTTATCAAGTTAAGCTACAAATACCTTTTTTCAAGGCATCACTCAAGGGAAAATGTAGTAATAACCACAACATTTTCGCAAAATACAGATTCCGAGTGGTGGTCGGTCGGAGCCATCAGTAGGATAGGCCACCGTCATGGGCCTCACCAAAGGCCCTTTTTGCATTAGCCGCGCGCTTATCCGCGCCGGTGAATCAAGGATACTTATATGGACCGCGTGCGAAATTTACTGGAGCAGATCCAGAATCGCCTTGAAGAGCTGAACAAGGCCGAACGCAAAGTCGCCGAGGTGATCCTGCTCAACCCGCAGCAGGCCACCCGCTTCAGCATCGCCGCCCTCGCCCAGGCCGCCTCGGTCAGCGAACCGACGGTCAACCGTTTCTGCCGTTCGTTCGGCGTCAGCGGCTACCCCGAGCTCAAGCTGCAGCTGGCCCAAAGCCTGGCCAGTGGCGCCGCGTACGTCAGCCGCGCGGTGGAGGCCGATGACAATCCGGAGGCCTATACCCAGAAGATCTTCGGCAGCGCCATCGCCTCGCTGGACAGCGCCTGCCAGGCACTGGACCCGAACCTGATCAGCCGCGCCGTCGACCTGCTGATCCAGGCCCGGCAGATCCACTTCTTCGGCCTCGGCGCCTCGGCCCCGGTGGCACTGGATGCGCAGCACAAATTCTTCCGCTTCAACCTCGCCGTCACGGCCCACGCGGATGTGTTGATGCAGCGCATGATTGCCTCGGTGGCCCATACCGGCGAACTGTTCGTGATCATTTCCTACACCGGGCGCACCCGCGAACTGGTGGAAGTGGCGCGTATCGCCCGGGAAAACGGCGCCTCGGTGCTGGGCCTGACCGCCGAGAACTCGCCACTGGCCAAGGCCAGCACCCTGAGCCTGAACATTCCGCTGCCGGAAGACACCGACATCTACATGCCGATGACGTCGCGGATCATCCAGCTGACCGTGCTGGACGTGCTCGCCACTGGCATGACGTTGCGCCGGGGCGTGGATTTCCAGCCGCATTTGCGCAAGATCAAGGAGAGCCTGAATGCCAGCCGGTATCCGGTGGGTGACGAGTTCAACTGACCGATCCTGAATCTTGGTTGCTTGAAAGGACGCCTTCGCGAGCAAGCCCGCTCCCACATTTGGAATGCATTCCCTCTGTGGGAGCGGGCTTGCTCGCGAAGGGGCCAGTCAAGACACCGCAAGATCCTGAACTCCTCCCCCCACCCGCGCCTGCAAACTCAGATGCGCCCGCTCCCCAGGTTTCAGACACAGGCTGTCGGTGCCCCCGCTTGCTGCCTCTACGCAAACGAATTCGGATATCTCGTTCCAGGTCACGCCGAGCAACGGCCGCGAACCGGGATGCCACACCACCGTGTCGGCCGTTTCGCCCGTGTCGATGCACAACGCCCGCTGCCAGGCGTGGTCGTTGAGCTGTAATTCGCCATCATGCTGGAACACCCGCTGGCAACCGCCGTCCACGCGCAACTCGCCTTCCTGCTGACACACCTGTCGGCTCAACTGGTCATAAACTTGCGCACCTTCAAGCCCAGACAGCGCTATCTCACTGACATCGCCAATACGCCAGTAAGCATGCAAAGCCTGGCTCATCTGGCACGGCATGTCGTCCTGATGCTCGGTGCTCAGGCGCAAGTCCATGCGTTCACCCAGGTGCGCGTGCAGGTCCACCTGCCAGTCGCACAACTTCAGCTGCCAGTGCAACCGCACACCTTCGTCGTCACTGTTGCTGTCGAGCAGCTTCCAGTCGAGCAGCCGCGCCCAGCCATGGGACGGCCAGGCGTTTTCGCTCGGATGCCGGCCATACCAGGGCCAACACACCGGCACACCACCGCGAATGGCGCCGACCTGCGGCCACTTTGCCGCGCACCACAGCCAGGGCTTTTGCCCCTTGGGCTGGAAGTGCAGCAACTGCGCGCCCTGCCGACTGAACACCGCCTGACACAGCGGATGATCGATCACCAGCACGTCGCGCATCTGATAGCGCTCCCACGCGAACACCGGACGTTCGCGCAAGGATTTGAAGAAGCGTTGTAGCGGATGCTCAAGCATGTGCCACGGTCCTGAAAATCATCTGTCACCGGGGTGCGCGGCCCGCAAAAAAAAGCGGACAGCCATGGCTGTCCGCAAATATGCGCACATGGAGGGAAGCTTATCGCAGACGCGTTAGAACACCGACTGAATTTTCAGGCCGGCCACCAGCGCGTTGTCGACTTCATCCACACCACCCGGGTGAGTGACGTATTGCAAGTTGGGACGTACGGTCAGCCAGTTGGTCACGTGGAAGCCGTAGTTGATCTCGTAGTTGTATTCGGTTTCACGAATGGGCGAAAACAGCGGATTGTCGTATTCCAAAACACCGTTGGCCACGTTGGTCAGTTCAGCGTTTTTCTTCACGTCATCGTTGACATGGATACGGGCGAAACCGATGCCCACGTCATCCTTGGGACGCGCGTCGAACGGGCCCTTGTACACGAACATCAGCGACTGGTAGTTGTCGATGAAGTTGGTGTCCTTGTCGTGGAAGGTGGCGTTGGCCGCGATGTTCAGACCACGGGATGCATCGCCATTGTGGCTGGTGAGTTGCTGCTGCGCGACGAACCAGTAGCCGTGCTTGCTATCGTGGACGCGATAAGGGTTGCCGGTGGTCGCGGCATCCTGGCCGTTGTCGTCCTTGAGAACGTCGTCGGCATTGGCGGTACTTTTGTAGTAACCGACACGGTATTCGCCCGGCAGGTTGTTGACCTTCGGCGACCAGACCAGCTCGACCGGCAGGACGGTGCCATTGGTGCCACTGCCGCTGAGCTTGAAGCCGTTACCGTGCTCCAGTTGCGACGTGTTCTGGTTGTACGCGCCGATCTGGGCGTAGAGCTCGTCATTGATGTGGTACTTCACGCGGATCGCCGCCTGGCTGACCGGCCAGTTGTACCAGATGTTGGTGGCCCAGTTACCGACCTGGGATCCGCAGAACGCCAGGTTCTGGAATTCGCACGGGAAGGTGTTGAAGTCTTCACCTTCACCGAAGTAACCGGCCTTGACGTCCAGCTTGTTGTCGAAGAACTGGTGCTGAATCCACAACTGGGTCAGACGCACCATGTGGCCACGACCGTAGACTTCCTGGGAGGAACTCAAGGTGCCGGCACGCGGGTCGCCGATACGGTCGTTGGAGATGTTCTCGCCGTTACGGTTGGTGAGCTGGATCTTGGCCTGGGTGTTGTCCCAGCCGAACAGTTTTTCCAGGTCCAGCGCCGCGCCCAGGCCAAACTGGTCGGCGTAGCGCGCGGTCTTGTCATCGTTGAAGCCGCCATGCAGGTTGCCGCCGACTTCACCGACGTAGTCCATCTTGATGTCGATGCCTTGCTCGATCAGCCTGGTACGCTCGCCACCCCAATCGCCCGTCATCCACCTGGAGTCGGAGCTGAACGCTTCATCGGCCATCGCATTGCCGGCCAGAACCAGTGCTGCCGCTGCTGAAACCTGGCAGATCAACCGGGCCTTGTTCTTCATCTTCATCCCTACTTCCTCGTTTTATTGTTATTAACTTTTCTTTTTTTAACGCGGTTACATCCGGTGCAATGCGCGACAGGCCGCGCATTGCGAATCCCCCCCTGTAGGAGCGAGCTTGCTCGCGAGAAACCTGAGAACACCGTGGGGTGTCAGGTTTCCAGTGTCATCGTTGACGTCCATCGCGAGCAGGCTCGCTCCTACAGGTTTGTTCTTCAGCGGCCTTTGAATTGGGCAACGTTGGCGCTGTGCGCTTCGGTTTTCGGCACGCCTGCGACCCCCAGTCGCTCACCCGTTTTCGCATCGAACAGCAGCACTTTCGCCGGATCGAATTGCAGGGTCAGGGTCTCCCCCACCGCCGGTGCCACGTCCGGCGCCAGGCGGCAGCAGACCTTGGTGTCGTTGAGGTTGACGAAGACCAGGGTGTCCGGCCCGGTCGGTTCGGTGACCTGGACTTCGGCACGAATGGTCGGCAAACCGTTCGCTTCACCGTTGGCCAGAATGATCTGTTCAGGGCGCATGCCGAGGATCACTTCGCGATCTTCGAGACCTGCGTCCTGCATGCCCAGCGGCAGCTCGCAACGGGCCTGGCCGCTGTCGAGCAGCGCCAGCAGGCGACCGTCCTTGCGCTGCAGGCGCAGCGGAATGAAGTTCATCGGCGGCGAACCGATGAAGCTCGCCACGAAGAGGTTGGCCGGGTTGTTGTAGATGTCCTTCGGTGTACCGAACTGCTGGATGATCCCGTCCTTCATTACCGCCACCTTATCGCCCAGGGTCATGGCTTCGATCTGGTCGTGGGTCACGTAGACCGTGGTGGTTTTCAGGCGCTGGTGCATCAGTTTCATTTCGGTGCGCATCTCGACCCGCAGCTTGGCGTCGAGGTTGGACAGCGGCTCGTCGAACAGGTAAATCTTCGGCCGCCGCGCCAGGGCACGGCCCATCGCCACACGCTGTTGTTGACCACCGGAGAGCTGGCCGGGCTTGCGGCTGAGCAGGTGTTCGATCTGCAACAGCTTGGAAACCCGAGCAACTTCTTCGTCGATTTCCGCGGTCGGCATTTTGCGGATCTTCAGGCCGAAGGCGATGTTGTCGCGCACGCTCATGGTCGGGTACAGCGCGTAGGACTGGAACACCATGGCGATGTCACGATCCTTGGGGCTCATGCCACTGATGTCGGCGTCATCCACCAGGATCGCGCCGCCACTGATGGTTTCCAGCCCGGCGATGCAGTTCATCAGCGTGGATTTACCGCAGCCCGACGGGCCGACCAGGATCAGGAACTCACCGTCATCGATTTTCAGTTCGATGTTTTTCAGGGTGTCCGGCAAGCCGGGGCCGTAGGTCTTGTTGACGTTGCGTAATTCGAGAGTTGCCATCTTTCTACCCCTTGACCGCGCCGGACGTCAGCCCACGCAGGAAATACTTGCCAGCGAATATGTAGACCAGCAGTGTCGGCAGCCCGGCGATCATCGCGGCGGCCATATCAACGTTGTATTCCTTGGCCCCGGTGCTGGTGTTGACCAGGTTGTTCAGGGCCACGGTAATTGGCTGGGCATCGCCGCTGGCGAAGACCACGCCGAACAGGAAGTCGTTCCAGATCTGGGTGAACTGCCAGATCAGGCAGACCATCACGATCGGGATCGACATCGGCAGCAGGATTTTCAGGAAGATCGTGAAGAAGCCTGCGCCATCGAGCCTTGCGGCCTTGACCAACGCATCCGGAATGCTCACGTAGTAGTTGCGGAAGAACAGCGTGGTGAACGCCAGGCCGTAGACCACGTGCACCAGCACCAGGCCGGTGGTGGTGTTGGCCAGGCCGAATTTGCCGAGAGTGAACGAGGCCGGCAGCAGCACGGTCTGGAACGGCAGGAAGCAGCCGAACAGCAACAGGCCGAAGAACAACTGCGAGCCACGGAAGCGCCACATCGACAGCACGTAGCCGTTCATCGCGCCGATGAAGGTCGAGATCAGCACCGCCGGCACGGTGATCTTCACCGAGTTCCAGAAGTAGCCGCCGACCACGTCCCAGGCCTTGACCCAGCCGATGCCGTCGATCACGGTCGGCCAGCTCAGCAGGTTGCCGGTGCGGATGTCTTCCGGGGATTTGAAGCTGGTCAGCAGCATCACCACCAGCGGGATCAGGTACACCGCCGCTGCCAACAGCAGGGTGGCGTAGATCGCGATACGGCTGAAACTGATGCCCGATTTTCCGAGTTGATTAGTCATGGCGTTTGCCTCGCAGCTCGGAGTACAGGTACGGCACGAGGATGGTCAGCACGGCACCCAGCATCAGCATGGCGCTGGCCGAACCGATGCCCATCTGGCCACGGCTGAAGGTGAAGGAATACATGAACATCGCCGGCAGGTCGGATGAATAACCCGGGCCGCCCGCGGTCATCGCCGCGACCAGGTCGAAGCTCTTGATCGCGATGTGCGCCAGGATCATGAAGGCACTGAAGAACACCGGACGCAGGCTCGGCAGGACGATCTTCAGGTAGATGGTCGGCAGACTCGCCCCGTCGACTTGCGCGGCGCGGATGATCGACTGATCGACACCGCGCAGGCCGGCCAGGAACATCGCCATGACAAACCCGGAGGCTTGCCACACGGCGGCGATCACCAGGCAGTAGACCACGCGATCCTGATCCACCAGCCAGTCGAGACGGAAGCCTTCCCAGCCCCAGTCACGCAGCATCTTGTCCATGCCCAGGCCAGGGTTGAGCAGCCATTTCCAGGCGGTACCGGTGACGATCATCGACAGCGCCATCGGGTACAGGTAGACGGTGCGGATGAAGCCTTCCTTGCGAATGCGCTGGTCCAGCAGCACGGCGAGGAACACGCCCAGCACCAGGCTGATGCCGATGAACATGCCGCCGAACACCGCGAGGTTCTTGCTCGCGACCCACCAGCGGTCGTTGTCCATCAGGCGCATGTATTGCTGCAGACCGACCCACTTGTAGCTCGGCATGAAGCTGGAGTTAGTGAAGGACAGAATGAACGTCCAGATGATGTAACCGTAGAAGCCAACCAACACGATCAGCATGCTCGGCGCGAGTACCAGTTTGGGTAGCCAGCGTTGCAGCGCATCGAACGGTGAGGCTTTGCTGAAAACCGCCACAGAGCTCATCGGGATAATCCAGGTGGAGAAGTGAAATCCGGACAGAGTTCCCCCCTGTAGGAGCGAGCTTGCTCGCGATGGAATCAAGAACACCGGGTTCTGTCTGGATGAGCGCGGTGTCTGGTAGTCCATCGCGAGCAAGCTCGCTCCTACAATTGGGGCGGAGCTCTCTCTGGGGTTTGCCGCAGAATTACCTGCGGCGATTACGAGTTACTGGGCGGCTTTGACAGCCGAAGCCAGTTGGGCGCTGGCCTTGGCCGGGTCAGCGTTCTTGTCGTTCATGAAGTTGGTGACCACGTCGAAGATCGCGCCCTGCACGGCCAGGGAGGTGGCCATGTTGTGCGCCATGCTCGGTTGCAGGCCGCCAGTCTTGTCGTCCGCAATGAAGTCCTTCGCCGACTTCTGGGCGCACTCGTCGAAGCCGAGCTTGTCCATTTCGCCCAGCATGTCGTTACGCACCGGGATCGAACCCTTGTTCATGCTGAAGACTTTCTGGAAGTCGGTGCCCAAGGCGACCTTGGCCAGGTCTTGCTGGGCAGCGATGTCACCCTTGCGATCAGCCTTGAGCTTGAACACGGCCAGGGAGTCGATGTTGTAGGTGAAGGCCTTTTCAGTGCCCGGGAACGCTACGCACAGGTAGTCCTTGCCCGCGACTTTCCCGGCCGCCGTCCACTCGCTTTTCGCCCAGTCGCCCATCATCTGCATGCCGGCCTTGCCGTTGATGACTTCAGCGGCAGCGATGTTCCAGTCACGACCGGCGCGGTTCGGGTCCATGTAGGTGGTGATCTTTTTCAGCTCGGCGAACGACTGGGTCATTTCCGGGCCGGACAGGGTTTTCTGATCCAGGTCGACCAGGGCTTTCTTGTAGCCGTCGACGCCCATGACCGAGAGCACCACGTCTTCAAACACGGTGCTGTCCTGCCAAGGCTGACCGCCGTGGGCGAGCGCAATGAAGCCTGCGGCTTTGAGCTTGTCGCCGGCGGCATAGAATTCTTCGAGGGTGGTCGGGGCTTTTTCGATCCCGGCTTTCTTGAACACTTGCGGGTTGATCCACAGCCAGTTGACGCGGTGGATATTCACCGGCACGGCAACGTAATCACCTTCGTACTTCACGGTGTCGGAGACTTTCTTCGACAGCAGGCCATCCCAGTTTTCCGCCTTGGAAACGTCTTTCAACGCGTCGGTGCTGAGCAGGCCGGTGCTGCCCCACTCCTGGATGTCCGGACCCTTGATCTGCGCAACGCCTGGCGGGTTGCCGGCTACGGCGCGACTCTTGAGTACGGTCATGGCTGTGGAACCGCCGCCACCGGCGACTGCGCCGTCCTTCCAGGTGAAGCCGTCTTTCTCGACTTGAGCCTTCAGGACATCGACCGCTGCTTTTTCACCACCGGAGGTCCACCAGTGAACGACTTCAACGGAACCTTTGGATTCGGCGGCCAGGACACTGAGGGGGAGCGCAGACAGGGAAGCGAGAGAAATGACAGTAGCGAGGCGAGAAATCGCATTCATCTAGGAGCACCTTTCTTGTTGTTATGCATGCAAGTCTGTTGCTTGCGCTGCATAAGATTCTAAACAGGGGATATCCCCTCGCAGGTAACGAAGGGATGCGCGAATGTCACCGCATGGTTACATAGAACCGCTCTGGGACAACTGCGCCAGCGCCGTGGCCATGCTCGGCGCCAGCGCCAGGCGAGGAATCAGCACGGCTTGCCAGGCATGGTAAAGGTCGGGCTTGCCGGGCCAGATGTCGGCACTCGGGCGGTTTTGCGGATCGAGTTCGTGATACCAACTGCCATCACAGCGGTCGATGAAATGACTGTCACAGAATTCCCAGAACAGGCGGTACCACTGCTCGTACTGCACTTCACCCGTGCGTTTGATCAGTGCACTGGCGGCGGCACTGGCTTCGCAATGGGTCCAGTGCAGGCGATGGCGGACCACCGCTTTGTTGTCCCAGTCCAGGGTGTAGACAATCCCCGGCGCGCCATCGATGCTCCAGCCGTGACGACAGTTGTGTTCGAAGAGTTTTTGCGCGTCGGTGACCAGCCAGCCCGGCGTGAGCATCCCCGCGCTCACCCGCGAAGCTTCGAGATGCAGCAACAGCCGCGCCCACTCGAAACCGTGGCCCGGGGTGGTGCCGTAGGGGCGAAAACCGTCCGCCGGATTGTCACGGTTGTAACCCCGCAGTGGCTGCCAGTGGCGGTCGAAATGCTCGATCACCAGGTAATCGTTGGCAGCGGCGTGACCATGGATCACGCGTTCGACGATGCGCTGGGCGCGGCACAACCAGCGTTTGTCTTGCGTGACATCGGCCAGGGCGAGGAAGGCTTCGGTGGCGTGCATGTTGCTGTTGGCGCCGCGATAGGCTTCCTCTTCACTCCAGTCGCGATTGAAGGACTCGCGCATCGCGCCTTCTTCTTCACTCCAGAACCAGGTGTCGATGATGTCGATGGCATCATCGAGCAAGGCTTGCGCACCGGGACGCTGTGCGACCACCGCCGAACTGGCGGCCAGCGCGACGAAAGCATGCAGGTAGGCGTTCTTGCCGGTGTTGCCGTCGCGATGTTCGGCAGTGGCGAACCAGCCGCCGTGAACCGCATCGCGCAGTGGCCCGCGCAGTGCTGTGACGCCGTGATCGACCAGCTCGGCAAAGCCCGGCAAGCCCTGGATATGGGCCATGGCGAAGCTGTGGGTCATGCGAGCGGTATTCATGGTATGGGCTTGCGCATCGGCCGGGAGGCGACCCTTTTCATCGAGGTTGCCGAAGCCTTCAGGGAGCCTGGAAGCCTTGGCAAAGCTCAACAGGCGCAGGCCTTCGGCGGCGAGCCATTGCTGATGGGCAGGTGCGATCAGCCAACTGCTGAAGGCGGGTTGGAGGGTGTCCATGGCGTACCTTTTTTGTTGTTATGACTGTGGGACAGCATAAACAACGCAAGGCGGCGGGCTTGTAACGAAGGGGGTGGGTTATGTCACTGACTTGTGACATTTCCAAATTGAGTGATTTTTTGTGGCGAGGGAGCTTGCTCCCGCTGGACTGCGCAGCAGTCCCTTTTTTGGGGGCGCTTCGCGCCCCAGCGGGAGCAAGCTCCCTCGCCACAGGGTCGGAGTCATTCCACTGAGCGAGGCAATTGCAGGGTCACCCGCAACCCGCCTTCACGCAGGTTCTGCAAGCTGACCTCGCCGCCATGGCTATGGGCAATGTTGCGGGCAATCCCCAACCCCAAGCCATAACCCTGCTGCTGCCCGGCCAGACGGAAATGCGGTTCGAACACCTGCTCCAGCCGCTGCTCCGGCACGCCAGGCCCTTCATCATCGACATGCAGGATGAACGCGCGGTCATCGTCATCGATGTGCAGATGCGCGTTCTGCCCGTACTTCAACGCATTGTCGATCAGGTTGCCGATGCAGCGCTTGAGCGCCAGGGGTTTGCCCGGATACGCCGCCAACGCCCGCCCCTGCTGGGTCACGCGACCATTGCCGTTGGGCGCCAGGTACGGTTCCACCAGACAGTCGAGCACATGGTTGAGGTCCACCGGCTCGATGTTCTCGTGGATGTCGGTGTCCTTCACACATTGCAGCGCGCCCTTGACCAGCAATTCGAGCTCGTCCAGATCGCGCCCGAACTTGGCTTGCAGCGTTTCGTCTTCGAGCAATTCAACGCGCAGGCGCAACCGGGTGATCGGCGTGCGCAGGTCGTGGGATATCGCGCTGAACAACTGGCTGCGCTCGGTCAGGTAACGGCTGATGCGCTCGCGCATGGTGTTGAAGGCGCGCCCGACCTCGACCACTTCACTGCCACCGCCCTCGGCCACCGGCTCCACGTCGGCACCCAGCGACAGATCGCGCGCGGCCCGCGCCAGGCGCTTGAGCGGCCGACTCTGCCAGTGCACCAGCAGACCGATGAACAACAGCAGAAAGCCGCTGGTCAGGACGATGAACCACACCTGCTGCGCCGGCAGGCCCTGCTCTTCAAGACTGGTGTAGGGCTCGGGCAGCAGCGAGGCGATGTACAGCCATTCGCCCGGTGCCATCTGGATCTGCGTGACCAACACCGGCGGGTTCACCGGTTCCAGGGTCAAGGCGTAGTGCGCCCAGGAGCGTGGCAACTCATCGAGTTTCAGGCCGCCATTGAAGATGCGCAGGTCTTCCGGGCTGACGAAGGTCACCGAGATGTCCGTGTCCTGGCCGAGGGACTGGCGCAACACCTCGTCCACCGCCTTGAGCACCGCCTCTTTGCGCGGGGTGATGGGCAGCACTTCCATGCCCAGGGGTTTGTCGTTGAGCGTGACCACGAACCGGGTGCCGCCCATGCTGCGCAACTGATCGAGCACCAGAGGCCGAAACGCCACCGGCAACGAACGGAAATAACTGACACTGGCCGTCATCGAATGGGCCAGGCTGCGGGCGCTGGTGACCAGGCCCTCGAGCTGCGTGGCGCGCAGCTGCGACACCCAGATCACGCTCGACAGCGCCTGGGCGAACAGCACGGCCAACAAGGTCAACAGCAACATCCGCCCGAGCAGCGAACGCGGCATCGGCACCCTGGCGGCGAGCTTGCGCAACATCTCAGTGGCCATTGCCGGCAACCACATTGGCCGCCAGTTGGTAGCCGCTGCCGCGCACGGTGCGGATCAACCGTGGCGGTTTTTCCGTGTCGCGCAGGCGCTGGCGCAACCGGCTGACCGCCATGTCGACGATGCGATCCAGCGGCATCAGTTCACGGCCACGGGTCGCGTTGCCGATGGTGTCGCGGTCGAGGATTTCCTGCGGATGGTCGAGGAACAGTTTCAGCAGTGCGAAGTCGGCACCCGAGAGAATCACCTCTTCGCCATCGATGTGAAACAACCGATGGCTGACCATGTCCAGGCGCCAGTCATCGAAGGCCAACACCTCACCGCCGCTCCGTTCCTGACCGAACTGCGCGCGGCGCAGCAACGCCTTGATCCGCGCCTGCAATTCCCGTGGGCTGAACGGCTTGCCGAGGTAATCGTCGGCGCCCAGTTCCAGGCCGATGACACGGTCGGCTTCGTCGGAACTGGCGGTGAGCATGATGATCGGCACCTGCGCCTGGCGCGGATGCTGGCGAATCCAGCGACACAGGCTGAAGCCGTCTTCGTCGGGCAGCATCACGTCAAGGATCACCAGGTCGGCCGGCGCCTCGTTCAGCGCCTGGCGAAACCCGGCGCCATCGGCAGTGGCACGCACCTGAAACCCGGCGCGAGTCAGGTAGGTGTCCAGCAACTCGCGTATCTCTTGATCGTCATCGACCAACAAAATCGACTTGTTGACTGAGCTCACGGGGCGGCGTCCTTGATATTGGAATTGGGCGGATTATGCCTTAAGCACCGAAACTGCAAACACCACAGAAACAACTGTGGGAGCGGGCTTGCTCGCGAAGGCGGCATATCAGTCGACATCAATGTTGAATGTCAGTCCGCATTCGCGAGCAAGCCCGCTCCCACATTTTGATCGCATTTTCAAACCGGAATAGATTGCTCCAGCGCTACACCGGCACCGACGAGACCCGAATACGGCGCCGTCACCAGCCACACCGGAATCCCCTTGAAGTAATCGCTCATGCAACCCTTGTCGGCGAAGCAGCGGGAGAAACCGCTTTCGAGGAAGAAATCGGCAAACCGCGGAATCACCCCGCCAACGATGTACACGCCACCGCGCCCACCGGTGGTCAGCACATTGTTGCCCGCCACGCGACCGAGCCAGCAGCAGAACTGCTCAAGCACTTCCACGGCAATCGGGTCGCCCGCCAGCCCGGCGGCGGTGATGGCTTCCGGCGTGTCGAGCACCGGCGTGTGCCCATCCACCGCGCAGATCGCCCGGTAGACGCGGGGCAAGCCGCCGCCACTCAACGCGGTTTCAGCGCTGACGTGGCCGATCTCGTTGAAGATGTGCTGCCACAGTTGGGTTTCACGCGGGCTGCTCAGTGGCAGGTCGACATGGCCGCCCTCCCCTGGCAACGCCGCAAACCGGCCCTCGCCCAGATCGAGCAAGGTGCCGACGCCCAGGCCGGTGCCCGGGCCAATCACCACGGCCGGGCGCAACGGCTCCGGCGTGCCTTCGCAGACCACGCGGAATTCGCCGGGCTGCAAACGGGTCATGCCCAGGGCCATGGCCGAGAAGTCGTTGACCAGCAACAGTTGATCCACCTGCAAGGTCTGGCAGAAGCCCTTGCGGCTCAGACGCCAGTGATTGTTGGTGAACTTGAACTCATCGCCACTGACGGGACCGGCCACCGACAGGCACACCGAACCGATCGAACCCGGCGCCAGCCCCATACCGTTGAGGTAGAGGCTGATCGCTTCTTCCGGGCTGGGGAAGTCCGCCGTTGCCAGCACCTGGACCGATTCCAGCTGCTGGTTTTTCCACAACGCGAAACGTGCGTTGGTCCCACCGATGTCACCGACCAAAGCCAGTTTCAATTAAGCGTCTCCAGGGCAGAAGTAAAGGCGCTGGCGCCCTGCTCCGCCGAGCTGAAGGCCATGCGCATGAAACCAAACAGTTCGCGACCGGTGCCGATGTTGTTGCCCAACAGGCCCTTGGCCGGTGTGCGCGCTGCAAATTCTTCGGCGTCCACCTTAAGCTCCAGGGTGCCTTTGACGCCATCGACGCGGATGATATCGCCCTCTTGCACCCGCGCCAAAGCGCCGCCGACATAAGCTTCGGGGCTGACGTGAATGGCCGCCGGAATTTTCCCCGATGCACCGGACATGCGTCCGTCAGTCACCAGCGCCACCTTGAAGCCGCGGTCCTGCAACACGCCGAGGAACGGCGTCATCTTGTGCAGTTCGGGCATGCCGTTGGAGCGCGGCCCCTGGAAGCGCATCACCGCGACAAAATCCTTCTCCAGCAAGCCGGCCTTGAACGCATCGGCCAGGTCCTGCTGATCCTGGAACACCATGGCCGGCGCCTCGACGATCTGGTTTTCCACGGCGACGGCGGAGACTTTCATCACCCCGCGACCGAGGTTGCCTTCCATCACCCGCAGGCCACCTTCGGCAGAGAACGCGCGGGCCACCGGCCGCAGGATGGTTTCGTCGAGGCTGTCGGTCACGCCTTCGCGCCACACCAGCTCGCCGTTGTCGAGGAACGGCTCCTGGGTATAGCGGCTCAGGCCATGACCCATCACGGTGTTGACGTTTTCGTGGAGCAGCCCGGCTTCCAGCAGTTCGCGGATCAGGAACGACATGCCGCCCGCAGCCTGGAAGTGGTTGATGTCGGCTTTACCGTTCGGGTAGACGTGGCTCAGGGTCGGCACCACCTCGGAGAGGTCGGCCATGTCCTGCCAGGTCAGTTGAATGCCCGCCGCCATGGCGATAGCCGGCATGTGCAGGGTGTGGTTGGTCGAGCCGCCGGTGGCGTGCAGCGCGACAATCGAGTTGACCAGCGAACGCTCGTCGACGATTTCGCCGATCGGCATGAAGTCGCCGTTCTGCTTGGTCAGGCGCGTGACCTGATGCGCGGCTTCGCGGGTCAGGGCGTCACGCAGCGGCGTGTTCGGATTGACGAAGGACGCACCCGGCAAGTGCAGGCCCATGACTTCCATCAGCAACTGGTTGGTGTTGGCGGTGCCGTAGAAGGTGCAGGTGCCAGGGCTGTGGTAGGACTTCATCTCCGATTCCAGCAGCTCTTCGCGGGTCGCCTTGCCTTCGGCGTATTTCTGCCGCACGTCGGCTTTCTGCTTGTTGGAAATGCCCGAGACCATCGGCCCGCCCGGCACGAAGATCATCGGCAGATGGCCGAAGCGCAGCGCGCCCATCATCAGGCCCGGCACGATCTTGTCGCAGATGCCGAGCAGCAGCGCGCCGTCGAACATGTTGTGGGACAGCGCCACGGCGGTGGACAGCGCGATCACTTCGCGACTCGGCAGGCTCAGCTCCATGCCCGGTTCGCCCTGGGTCACGCCATCGCACATGGCCGGTGTGCCTCCGGCGAACTGGCCGACGGAGCCGATTTCGCGCAGGGCTTTCTTGATCAGTTCGGGAAAGACCTCGTACGGCTGGTGCGCCGAGAGCATGTCGTTATATGACGAAACAATCGCGATGTTCGCGGCGTTCATCATCCGCAGGCTGTGCTTGTCGTCGCTGCCGCAACCGGCCACGCCATGGGCGAAGTTGGCGCATTGCAGCTTGCCGCGCATTGGCCCGTCGCTGGCCGCACCGCGAATCAATGCAAGGTAAGCCTCACGCGTGGCGCGACTGCGGGCGATAAGCCGTTCGGTGACCTCAAGGACGCGGGGATGCATGTGTAGAACTCCAGGCTAACGGATGTGGCGACCTGATTGTCTATGCTGATCAAAGGCCGGTGTCGATGGGATGACAGACGGTTTTCTTGATCGGTTGGACCAGTTGATTCAGGTCACTCGTTGTAGATTGAACAAAATATTGCCATCAAAAAGGCTTGTTTTCTATTTTTTTGCGAATAATCTTGTAATTCCAACAACAAAACGACGGTAGCGCCGCACTATGACTCTTCGAATCGCAATCAATGGTTTTGGCCGCATCGGCCGTAATGTCCTGCGCGCACTCTATACCCAGGGCTACCGTCAGGATCTGCAGATCGTCGCCATCAACGACCTGGGCGACAGCGCGATCAATGCTCATCTACTCAAGTACGACACCGTTCACGGCACGTTCGATGCCGATGTCCAGCACGACCAGGAGAGCCTGACGGTCAATGGCGACCGCATTTCGGTCAGTGCCATCCGCAACCCGGCCGACCTGCCCTGGGCCGCGGAAAAGATTGATGTGGTATTCGAATGCACCGGCCTGTTCACCGACCGGGCCAAAGCCGCCGCGCATATTACGGCCGGCGCGCGCAAAGTGATTATCTCGGCCCCGGCCAAAGGCGCCGATGCCACCGTCGTTTACGGGGTCAACCACGACATTCTGCGCCAATCGCACCAGATCATCTCCAATGCATCGTGCACCACCAACTGCCTGGCCCCGGTGGCCCAGGTGCTGCACCGCGAGCTGGGCATCGAAAGCGGTCTGATGACCACCATTCATGCCTACACCAACGACCAGCACCTGACCGACGTCTATCACGTCGATCCGTACCGCGCCCGCTCGGCCACCCAGAACATGATCCCGAGCAAGACCGGTGCTGCTGAAGCGGTGGGCCTGGTGCTGCCGGAACTGGCGGGCAAATTGACCGGCATGTCGGTGCGCGTCCCGGTGATCAATGTGTCGCTGGTGGACCTGACCGTGCAGCTCAAGCGTGAAGCGTCGGCCGATGAGGTCAATGCGTTGATGAAAGAGGCCAGCCAGCACTCGAAAATCCTTGGGTACAACACCCTGCCGCTGGTCTCCAGCGACTTCAACCACAACCCCCTGTCGTCGATCTTCGACGCCAACCACACCAAGTCCAGCGGCAAGCTGCTCAAGGTGTTGGCCTGGTACGACAACGAATGGGGCTTCTCCAACCGCATGCTCGATAACTGCCTGGCGCTGTGCAACGCAGAATAAGCAGCACGCCCCCCTTCTTTGTAGGAGCGAGCTTGCTCGCGATGGTCGTTAACGATAACGCGGGGAACCTGATGCCCCGCGGGGTTCTACAGTCCATCGCGAGCAGGCTCGCTCCTACAAGTTGCGTGTCATGTCTGGAGCAACAATCCATGATCGGCATCAGCTTTACGCAAAAGACCATGGCGGCGCGCAAGCGTATCGCCCTGGTTGCCCATGACCACTGCAAGGCGTTCTTGCTGGACTGGGCCGAACGGCAGAAAGGCAAGCTGGCCCGGCATGATCTGGTTGCAACCGGCACCACGGGGTTGTTGTTGCAACAACGCCTCGACCTGCCCGTGGAGAGCATGATCAGTGGTCCGCTGGGTGGCGATCAACAGCTCGGTGCGCAAATCGCCGAGCAGCGGGTCGACATGCTGGTGTTTTTCTGGGACCCGTTCGAGCCACAACCCCACGACCCGGATATCAAGGCATTGCTGCGGGTCGCGGCCGTGTGGAACATCCCGGTGGCGTGCAACGAATGCAGCGCCGACTACCTGCTCAGCAGCCCGTTGATGGACCAGGCGCATCCCCATCGGATTCCCGATTACGCGAGCTATTTGCAGGGTCGCGCGTAAAGCTTCAGTTATGTGCCGGTCTGATGCTGTTGACACTCGAACACGACTGGCCGACCTACCTGGCGATTGCCGGGATGGGGCTGGGCAACCTGTGGATCGGGTCACGGCCGGAATCGCTGCCGCAACCCTCCTGAATTCACCCCGCGTTTTTTCCTCTTTTTACCCCCGTTTTCGGCACATTTTTCTGCGCAAACGTTCAACCACTACCGTTCGTCGGCAGCCCATTCATGTAACCTGGCCTTCACGCCGATGTGCATTGATCGGCGCTAAATGGATTTAGCGAGTGAGCCGCAACGGCTCACAGCCAACACTTCATCCATTCGCGAGTTCGCCCTATGTTCGACTCACTGTCCATCCGCCTGAAAATCGTCCTGCTGTCCGGTCTGTGCCTGCTGGGGGTAGTCGCCCTGATAGTGGGCATGAACATCTACCAGACCGATCAGAACGATGACCTGGTCAACGATTCCAGCAGCAGAATGCTCACCGCCAGTGTGCAGGACCTGCTCCAGGCCAAGGCCGCCGAGCAGGCGGTGCGGGTGCAGAAGACGTTCGGTGAAACCCTGACGGTGGTGACCGCCCTGGCGGACCAGATCCAGGACATGCGCAACCTGGCCGCCAAGCGTTCGCTCGAGCCCGGCGCCTTGCGTGAAGAGTTGAACCAGAGCCTGAAAACCGCCTTCGAACGCAACGGCAAAGTGCTGGGTATCTGGCTGGCCTTCGAACCCAACGGCCTGGACGGCAAGGACAGCGAATTCGCCAACGACGCCGCCCGTCAATCCAACGAGGCCGGGCGTTTCGCCACCTACTGGAGCCGTGCCGGGGGTGAGTCGCTGAACACGATCATGGTCGAAGAGGACATGACCAAAACCACCCTGAACCTCAGCGGCACGCCGTACAACGTCTGGTACACCTGCCCTCGGGACAACAAGCGCATCTGCCTGCTCGACCCCTACGCCGATACTGTCGGCGGCAAGGAAGTGTTGATGACCACCATTTCCGTACCGCTGCTGGTGGACGGCAAGTCCATCGGTGTGGTCGGTATCGACATCGCCCTCGACGCCCTGCAAGCGGCGGCGGTCGACTCTCAGCGTGAACTGTTCAACAGCGCCGGGCACATGCTGATTGTCTCCGGTACTGGCGTGCTGGCCGCCTACAGCGTCGATGCAGCAAAAGTCGGCAAGAGCATCGGCGACACCCTGGGTGCCGACGGCAAGGACATCCTGCAACTGCTTGGCAGCGGTGCGCCGAAGATTCTCCAGCAGGGCGACCTGATCCGTGCGGTGTACCCGGTCAGCCCGATTGCCGATGCCAAGGCCTGGGCCGTGGTGATCGACTTGCCCAAACAAGTGCTGCTGGCCGACTCGGTGAAGCTGCAAGCGGTACTCGACGATGCCCAGCAAAGCGGCACGATCAAGGCCTTGTCGGTGGCGGTGATTGCCGGTGTGATCGGCCTGCTGCTGATGTGGCTCACCGCGTCCGGCGTGACCCGACCGATCAACAGCGTGGCGCAAATGCTCAAGGCGATTGCCAGTGGCGACGGTGACCTGACCCAGCGCCTGCACTACAGCAAGCAGGACGAACTGGGCGAACTGGTGAGCTGGTTCAACCGCTTCCTCGACAAGCTGCAACCGACCATCGCGCAGATCAAGCAAAGCATCACCGATGCCCGTGGCACGGCCGACCAGTCTTCGGAAATCGCCCGCCAGACCAGTGAAGGCATGCAGGTGCAGTTCCGCGAAATCGACCAGGTCGCCACCGCGTCCAACGAGATGAGCGCCACGGCCCACGATGTCGCCAACAGTGCCTCGAACGCGGCCAACGCCGCCAAGGGTGCCGATCAGTCGGCGCGCGACGGCATGTCAATCATCGAGCGCAGCACCCGCGACATCAATCAACTGGCCGACGAAGTCAGCAAGGCCGTGACCGAAGTCGAAGCCTTGGCGGTGAACAGCGAACAGATCGGCTCGGTGCTGGAAGTGATCCGCAGCATCGCCGAACAAACCAACCTGCTGGCCCTCAACGCGGCGATTGAAGCGGCCCGTGCCGGCGAAAGCGGTCGCGGCTTTGCGGTGGTCGCCGATGAAGTGCGCAACCTGGCCAAACGCACCCAGGATTCGGTGGAGGAAATTCGCCTGGTGATCGAACGCATCCAGTCCGGTACCCGTGGCGTGGTCGCCACCATGCACTCGAGCCAGACCCAGGCCCACAGCAATGCCGGGCAGATCCAGCAGGCGGTCCAGGCCCTGAGCAAAATCAGCGACGCGGTCACCGTGATCAGCGACATGAACCTGCAAATCGCCAGCGCCGCCGAGCAGCAAAGCGCCGTCGCCGAAGAGGTCAACCGCAATGTCTCGGCGATCCGCACCGTCACCGAAACCCTGACCGGCCAGGCCACCGAGTCGGCGCAGATCAGCAGCCAGCTCAACACCCTGACCACACACCAGATGAAGTTGATGGATCAGTTTCGGGTGTAAGCAGCACCACCGGAAACTGTGGGAGCGGGCTTGCTCGCGAATGCGGTGTATCAGTCACCATCATCGTTGAATGATGGATCGTATTCGCGAGCAAGCCCGCTCCCACAGGTTTCATCTGGCTTGTCACCTGATTTGATCTAAGATCTGGCTCTCGCTCCGGAGGGCCTTCGATGACTGATCTGCTTACGTCCATTCAAGCCGCACTCGGTTTGCCTCACACCCCGATTCCATTCACATCTACCGGCGCCCTGCCCTCGGCATTTGCCGTCACCGAACTGGCTTGCGCGAGCATCGCCGCCGCCGGCCAGGCCGCCAGCGAACTGCTGCTCCAACAGACCGGACGCCGGCCCGACCTTGAGGTTGACCGACGACTGGCGTCCTTCTGGTTCGCGACCTCGATTCGCCCCATAGGCTGGAGCGTTCCACCGCTGTGGGACCCGGTCGCCGGTGACTACGCCACCCGCGACGGCTGGATTCGCCTGCACACCAATGCGCCCCATCACCGCGCCGCTGCCGAACGCGTGCTCGGTGCCTGTGCCGACCGCCCGGCGATGGCCGACAAAGTAGCGCAATGGGCGAAAAGCGAGCTGGAACAGGCGGTGGTCGATGCCGGTGGTTGTGCCGCCGAAATGCGCACCTGGGATCAATGGCAGGTCCATCCTCAAGGCCAGGCGGTCAATGCCGAACCCTTGGTTCTGTTCGCCAACCACCCAAGCCAGAGTCACAAACCGTGGACAGGTTCAGTGGCTCGACCACTGGCCGGCATCAAGGTGCTGGACTTGACCCGGGTACTGGCAGGTCCCATCGCCAGCCGCTTTCTGGCAGGCCTGGGCGCCGATGTCCTGCGCATCGATCCGCCGACCTGGAACGAGCCGGGAGTGGTGCCGGAAGTCACGCTGGGAAAACGTTGCGCGCGTCTTGATCTGAACGACAAGTCCGACCGCGGCGTATTCGAATCCCTGCTCAAGGACGCCGACATCCTGCTCCACGGCTATCGTGCCGATGCGTTGGAGCGACTTGGCTTGGGCATGAATCAACGCCGGCAACTGAACCCCGGCCTGATTGATGTTTGCCTCAACGCCTATGGCTGGAGTGGCCCCTGGCAAAATCGCCGGGGCTTCGACAGCCTGGTACAGATGAGCAGTGGCATCGCCGAAGCGGGCATGCGCTGGAAGTCGGCAAACAAACCGACGCCATTGCCGGTGCAGGCACTCGATCACGCCACCGGGTATTTGATGGCGGCCAGTGCGATCAGGTTGTTGGCGCAACGGTTGAGCGGCGGTACTGGCGGCTCGGCGCGATTGTCGTTGGCGCGCACCGCGAAGTTGTTGATCGAGCAGGGGGCCGGCCCGGATGAGTCGTTGCGCGCGGAAGATGTGCAGGATCAGGGGATGATCGTGGAGCAGACACCCTGGGGGCCGGCGCATCGGTTGCAGGTGCCGCTGAAGATCACGGAGACGCCGTTGCAATGGGCGCTGCCGGCAACAGAACTGGGTTCACATCCCGCGCAGTGGTGGTGACCGTCAGATCGCCTTCGCGAGCAAGCCCGCTCCCACATATTATTGCGATCACCTGTGGGAGCGGGCTTGCTCGCGAAGGCGTCAGGACTATCGATACAAATTCCGGATCAACTCAGTCCGCCCGACTCAACGAAGTCCAAAGAAGCTGCGCCGCATACCCGCGATAGGGCCGCCACCCTTCAGCCCGCGCCAACAGTTGCTTCGCCGTCACCGGCCCACCCTCCAGGGCCGCCAACGCATTGACCAGCCCCACATCGCCATTGGGAAAACCATCCATCTCCCGCAACTGGCGCAACGCAATGTATTGCGCCGTCCAGTCACCAATCCCGTGCAACGCCAGTAACCGCGCTACGCCCCCCTCCCGACCGGGCTCGAACAATCGCGGGTCATCGAGCAATGCCTGAGCCACACCCGACAAGGTCCGGCCTCGGCTTTGCGGCATGCCCAACGCAGCCAGATCGGCCTGCGCCAGCACCTGCGCCGTGGGGAACACATGACTCAAACCCGCTAACGGCTTACCCAGTGGCACGCCATATTGCGCCACCAGTTTCCCCGCCAGGCGAATCGCCGCCGCCACCGTAATCTGTTGCCCCAGCACCGCGCGAATCGCCAGTTCCAGCCCGTCCCACGCCCCCGGCACACGCAGTCCGGGACGCTCGACAATCAACCGGGCCATCAGCGGATCACCCGCTAAATGCCGATGGATGGTGGCGAGGTCGGCATCGAGATCGAACATCCGCCGCACGCTTGCGACGATGTCGGGCACGGCGCTCGGGTCGGGGAAGTCCAGCGTCAGCTCAAGGGCGTCAGACGTGGCAGGCCGGATAGAAAAGCTGCCGTGCATCCCCTTCAGATCGATGCTGCGCGAGTAGACGCCGTCGGCAACCGTTTCCAGTCCCGCAATCGCCCGAGCCGACAAAAATCCCAGCATGGCCGGCCAGTCATAGGGTGGCTGATACGCCAGCAACAGCTTCACAGACTCAGCAACCCGCTATACAGCCCATAAGCCGCCAGCCCGGCGCCGCCGATGACCGCGGTGAAAATGCCTTTCTCGAGCGTCGTGAACAATGGCATGCCCTGTTCATGACGCGCCTTGGCAAACAGGATCACACCCGGCGCATACAACAACGCCGACAGCAGCAAATATTTCAAGCCGCCGGCGTACAGCAACCACACCGCGTAACTCAAGGCGATGACGCCAACCAGCAAATCCTTACTGCGCTCGGCGCTTGCCTGCTGGTAGGTTTCCCCGCGCACGCACAACAACACCGCATAGGCCGCCGACCACAGGTACGGCACCAGAATCATCGATGACGCCAGGTAAATCAGACTGGTGTAGGTGCCGGCGGAAAACAGCGTGATCAGCAGGAACAACTGGATCATCGAGTTGGTCAGCCACATTGCATTGACCGGCACACGGTTGGCGTTTTCCCTGGTCAGGAATGCCGGCATGGTCTTGTCTTTCGCCGTAGCGAACAGGATTTCGGCGCACAGCAGCGCCCAGGACAGCAACGCACCCAACAACGAGATCGCCAGGCCGACGCTGATCAGCAATGCCCCCCAGGGGCCGACGATATGCTCAAGCACCGCCGCCAACGAGGGGTTCTGCAGTTTCGCCAGTTCCGGCTGGGTCATGATCCCCAGCGACAACACGTTCACCAGCACCAGCAGTGCCAATACCCCAATGAACCCGATCACCGTCGCCCGGCCCACGTCGGAGCGTTTCTCCGCCCGGGCCGAATAGACACTGGCCCCCTCGATACCGATGAACACGAACACGGTGACCAGCATCATGTGCCGAACCTGATCCATCACACTGCCGAATTCCGGGTTGTTACGCCCCCAGATATCGAGGGTAAAGATATCCGCCTGGAACGCCACGGCGGCAATCACGATGAACATGATCAACGGCACGATCTTGGCCACGGTGGTCACCTGGTTGATGAACGCCGCCTCCTTGATCCCGCGCATCACCACAAAATGCACGGTCCAGAGCAGCACCGAAGCGCAGGCGATGGCGATCGGCGTGTTGCCTTCGCCAAAGACCGGAACGAAATAACCAAGGGTGCTGAACAGCAGCACGAAATAGCCGACGTTGCCCAGCCAGGCACTGATCCAGTATCCCCAGGCGGACGAGAAGCCCATGTAGTCGCCGAACCCGGCCTTGGCATAGGCATACACCCCGGACTCCAGCTCCGGCTTGCGATTGGCCAGGGTCTGGAACACGAACGCCAGGGTCAGCATGCCGACGGCGGTGATCGCCCAACCGATCAGGATCGCCCCGGCATCGGCCCTGGCCGCCATGTTTTGCGGCAGGGAAAAGATCCCGCCGCCGATCATCGAACCCACCACCAGGGCGATCAATGCGCTCAGGCGAAGCTTGTTCGGTGATTGCGACATCGTTGCATCTCCATTTTTCCAGGGGGCGACAACTGCCGCGAGATCGTCACATATCGGGCGTCAACTAAACTGTTGAAGCGTAATAACGTTTATTGGATAACGCCAATATATGTCTCTTTACTTGCACAAAACGGCTATTAGAGGCGCCGATATAATCATTTGTTGTATACGTTTTGCCAATACATCCATTTCGTACAAAAAACCCGTGAGGAAGATTGGCGAATTCTGAAAAACCAACTAGCGTCATAATTCGAAACAAAGTACAAAAGTACTGAAATTATTCACAGAAAGGCTCTAGATCAAGCATTACAAGCAGCCGCCTTGCAAGTGATAGCACTCCGCCACGAAACTGGGAACGCTTTCATTTAGTGATCCAAGTCAGCTGATTGGATAGCCAACGGAATTAGTCTGTTGCCTCTCTTCTCCTGCATTGGAGTCATGCAATGTCTGAAGCTCCCGGAAAACTCAAACTCGGCGCACTGGTTGCATTAGTCGTCGGTTCGATGATTGGTGGCGGGATCTTTTCCTTGCCGCAAAACATGGCCGCCAGTGCCGATGTCGGTGCCATTCTGATCGGTTGGGCAATCACCGCCGTCGGCATGCTCACCCTGGCGTTCGTGTTCCAGACCCTGGCCAATCGCAAACCCGACCTGGACGGCGGGGTCTACGCCTACGCCAAGGCCGGTTTTGGCGACTACATGGGCTTCTCGTCCGCCTGGGGATACTGGATCAGTGCCTGGCTGGGCAACGTCGGCTACTTCGTCCTGTTGTTCAGCACGCTCGGCTACTTCTTTCCGATATTCGGGGAGGGGAATACCCCTGCCGCCGTGATCGGTGCCTCGGTGCTGCTCTGGGCCGTGCATTTCCTCGTACTGCGAGGCATCAAGGAAGCCGCGTTCATCAACCTGGTGACCACCGTCGCCAAGATCGTGCCGCTGGTGCTGTTCATGTTGATCGCGTTGTTCGCCTTCAAACTGGACATCTTCACCGCCGACATCTGGGGCCTGAAAAACCCGGACCTGGGCAGTGTGATGGACCAGGTGCGCAAGATGATGCTGGTCACCGTGTGGGTGTTCATCGGCATCGAAGGCGCGAGCATCTTTTCAGCCCGGGCGGAAAAACGCAGCGACGTGGGTAAAGCCACCGTGATCGGCTTTGTCACCGTGCTGTTGTTTTTGGTCCTGGTGAACGTGCTGTCGCTGGGGATCATGACCCAGCCGGAACTGGCCAAACTGCAGAACCCGTCGATGGCGGCGGTGCTGGAGCATGTGGTCGGCCACTGGGGCGCAGTGCTGATCAGCGTCGGCCTGATCATCTCGCTGTTGGGGGCGTTGCTGTCGTGGGTGCTGCTGTGTGCGGAGATCATGTTCGCCGCTGCCAAGGACCACACCATGCCGGCGTTCCTGCGCAAGGAAAACGCCAACCATGTACCGGTCAATGCCCTGTGGCTGACCAACGCCATGGTGCAGATCTTCCTGATCATCACCTTGTTCTCGGCCAGCACTTACCTGTCGCTGATCTACCTCGCCACCTCGATGATCCTGGTGCCGTACCTGTGGTCGGCGGCCTACGCACTGCTGCTGGCCGTGCGGGGCGAAACCTACGAGGGCGCCTCAGGCGGTCGGCAGAAAGATCTCATCATCGGCGCCGTGGCCCTGGTCTACGCGGTCTGGCTGCTGTACGCCGGCGGCACCAAATACCTGCTGCTGTCCGCCCTGCTCTACGCCCCCGGCGTGATCCTGTTCGCCAAGGCCAAGCTGGAAATCGACAAACCGGTTTTCACCAACGTCGAGAAGCTGATTTTCGCTGCGGTGGTCGTCGGCGCCGTGGTGGCGGCCTACGGTCTCTACGACGGCTTCCTGACCCTGTAATGCAATTGTTTTGTCATCTGGAGGATCACTGTAATGACCACGGAAAAAGTTAAGTACGGCGTCCATTCCGAAGCCGGCAAACTGCGCAAAGTCATGGTTTGCTCCCCAGGCCTTGCCCATCAGCGGCTGACCCCGAACAACTGCGATGAACTGCTGTTCGATGATGTGCTGTGGGTGGCCCAGGCCAAGCGCGACCACTTCGACTTCGTCACCAAGATGCGCGAACGTAACGTCGATGTGCTGGAAATGCACAACCTGCTGACCGACATCGTCGCCATCCCCGAAGCCCTGGACTGGATTCTGGAGCGCAAGATCACCGCCAACTCGGTGGGCCTGGGCCTGATCAACGAAACCGCTTCGTGGCTGCGCAGCCTGGAGCCACGTCACATCGCCGAGTTCCTGATCGGCGGCGTATCGGGCGACGACTTACCGACCAGTTTCGGCGGCAAGGCCATCGAGATGTTCCGCGATTTCCTCGGCCACTCAAGCTTTATCCTGCCGCCGCTGCCCAACACCCAGTTCACCCGCGATACCACCTGCTGGATCTATGGTGGCGTCACCCTCAACCCGATGTACTGGCCGGCGCGCCGCCAGGAGACCCTGCTGACCACCGCCATCTACAAGTTCCACCCCGAGTTCACCAACGCCGACTTCCAGATCTGGTACGGCGACCCGGACAAGGACCACGGCAACGCCACCCTTGAGGGCGGTGATGTGATGCCGATCGGTAACGGCGTGGTGTTGATCGGCATGGGCGAACGCTCCTCGCGCCAGGCCATTGCCCAATTGGCCGTGAACCTGTTCAAGAACAAGGCCGTGGAGAAAGTGATTGTCGCCGGCCTGCCGAAATCCCGTGCGGCGATGCACCTGGACACCGTGTTCAGCTTCTGCGATCGCGACCTCGTCACCATTTTCCCGGAAGTGGTGAACCAGATTGTCGCCTTCACCCTGCGTCCCGATGAAAGCAAGGCAGGCGGCATCGACATCCGACGCGAAGACAGCAACTTCCTCGACACCGTGGCCCAGGCCCTCAACCTCAAAGCGTTGCGCGTGGTGGAAACCGGCGGCAACAGCTTCGCCGCCGAACGCGAGCAATGGGACGACGGCAACAACGTGGTGGCCGTGGAGCCGGGCGTGGTCATCGGCTACGACCGCAATACCTACACCAATACCCTGATGCGCAAGGCCGGGGTGGAGGTCATCACCATCAGCGCCGGCGAACTCGGCCGGGGACGGGGCGGCGGCCACTGCATGACCTGCCCGATCATCCGCGATCCGATCGACTACTAACCTATTACCTTGGCCCGCACTTACCGAGTTCGGGCCAAGGGGATAACCGACACCTTAGGAGATCCAAAATGGCGTTCAACATCCATAACCGCAATCTGCTGAGCCTGGAACACCACACCCCTCGCGAATTGCGCTACCTGCTCGACCTGTCCCGCGACCTCAAGCGTGCCAAGTACACCGGCACCGAACAGCAGCATCTCAAGGGCAACAACATCGCGCTGATCTTCGAAAAAACCTCGACCCGCACCCGCTGCGCGTTTGAAGTCGCCGCCTATGACCAGGGCGCCAACGTCACCTACATCGACCCGAACTCCTCGCAGATCGGCCACAAGGAAAGCATGAAGGACACCGCCCGCGTGCTCGGGCGCATGTACGACGCCATCGAGTACCGTGGCTTCAAGCAGGAAATCGTCGAGGAGCTGGCCAAGTTCGCCGGCGTACCGGTGTTCAACGGCCTGACCGACGAGTATCACCCGACACAAATGATCGCCGACGTGCTGACCATGCGTGAACACGCCGACAAACCGATCCACGAAATCAGCTACGCCTACCTCGGCGACGCGCGCAACAACATGGGCAACTCGCTGTTGCTGATCGGCGCCAAGCTCGGCATGGACGTGCGCATCTGCGCACCCAAAGCCCTGTGGCCGGCGGACGACCTGGTCGCCCGCTGCAAACAGTACGGTGAAGAAAGCGGCGCGCGCATCACCCTCACCGAAGACCCGAAAGCGGCGGTCAAGGGCGTCGACTTCATCCACACCGATGTCTGGGTGTCGATGGGCGAACCGGTTGAAGCCTGGGCCGAACGCATCCAGCAACTGCTGCCATACCAGGTCAACGCCGAACTGATGAAAGCCACCGGCAACCCGCGCACCAAGTTCATGCACTGCCTGCCGGCGTTCCACAACTGTGATACCAAGGTCGGCAAGCAGATTGCCGAGCAGTACCCGCACCTGAGCAACGGCATCGAAGTGACCGATGACGTGTTCGAGTCGCCGGCCTGCATCGCCTTCGAGCAAGCGGAAAACCGCATGCACACCATCAAGGCGATTCTGGTGTCGACGCTGGCTGATCTTTAACGGCTGACTCGGCTCCCACTGACGGAAAAGGGTCAATGTGGGAGCGGGCTTGCTCGCGAAAGCGGAGTGTCAGTCGACATCAATGTTGACTGATGCACCGTCTTCGCGAGCAAGCCCGCTCCCACACTGGTCCGGGTTCCACAGAAAGACCGCGTTGCTTGCAACCTCTTTGCTTAGAAGGACTGACACCATGCGTATCGTCGTTGCTCTGGGCGGTAATGCCCTGCTCCGCCGCGGCGAACCG
>NZ_MRCP01000024.1:0-80694 GCF_002303975.1 Pseudomonas sp. ACN5
AGAACCGCGTTGCTGAAGGTGGCTCCGACAAACTGCTGCAGAACCGCGTTGCCGAAGGTGGCTCCGACAAACTGCTGCAGAACCGCGTTGCCGAAGGTGGCTCCGACAAACTGCTGCAGAACCGCGTTGCCGAAGGTGGCTCCGACAAACTGCTGCAGAACCGCGTCGCTGAAGGTGGTTCGGATCGTCTGATCCAGAATCGTGCGGCATAACTAATCGCCGCACCACAACGCCCAACAAAAAACCCGGCCTGATCAGCCGGGTTTTTTCATGTTTGTTTGCAGGCTTTCACTGGTTTGGAGGTCACTTCATTTTCTGCGTGGGCACGTTCCCTTGTGGGAGCTGGCTTGCCTGCGATGGTCGTTAACGATAACGCGGGTGAACTGGATAAACGCGGCGCACTGAAGTCCATCGCCAGCAGGCTGGCTTCTACAGTTTCAGCGTGGGCACGGTCCTTTGTGGGAGCTGGCTTGCCAGCGATGGTCGTCAACGTTAACGCGTGTGACCTGGATAAGCGCGGCGCACTGGAGTCCATCGCCAGCAAGCTGGCTCCTACAGTAGTTTCAGCGTGGGCACGTTCCCTTGTGGGAGCTGGCTTGCCAGCGATGGTCGTTAACGATAACGCGTGTGAACTGGATAAACGCGGCGCACCGGAGTCCATCGCCAGCAAGCCCGGCTTCTATAGGCATTGCATTGACACTTCATCGACACCTGAAACCACCCGCACAAAGAACAAAAAGGAATTAATAAATAAAAATTAAGTATTTATCGTTATAAAAGTAGAAGCGTACTCTCCAGTCATCCCGTCATTGATCACCACAGTGAAGTGCCCCATGAATCCGACTGACAACCTCATCGACTTCGCCAGCTACCGCAAACGCAAACAAGCTCAGCAACGGGCACGGGCCATGTGGGAAATGTACGCACGCAACGCCGGATTTCAGGCATTCCAGTGGGTTCAGGCGTCTCGGTCTGCCGAGACACGTCAGGCGTGAACGCGCACGAACCCTCGCGCTTTCTGATAAGCGCGGGCGAGCCTGTGCTGGACCTGAACAATCCGGATGCCCCTGAAGAGGACCCGATCTGCGAACGGGTAGCACAAAACCTGCTACGCCTGCGGGGCAAGCGCCATCTGTCCCTCGATGCCCTGGCCCGACAGTGCGGCGTGAGCCGTGCCATGCTGGCGCAAATCGAATCGGGGCGCAGTGTGCCGTCCATCAAGGTGCTGTGCAAAATCGCCAAAGGCTTGAAAGTATCGGTGGCTGCGTTTCTGGAGCATCGGGCCTTCGAAGGTGTGGCCGTGCTGTCGGCGAGCCAGAGCAAACGCCTGGTCAGTGCCAACGGCGCTTTTGTCAGCCGCGCCCTGTTCCCCTTTGACGTGGCGCGCCAATCGGAATTCTACGAGCTGCGCCTGAGCCCGTTGGGAGAGGACCATTCGCAGGGCCATGGCCCAGGCGTCCAGGAAAACCTGGTGGTGGCGCAGGGTGTGCTGGAAATCAGCGTCAACGACGAGCGTTACCTGCTGTCCACGGGGGATTCGATCCTGTTTTATGCCGACCAGCCCCACCGCTATCGCAACCCCGCCGACAGTGAAGCGGTGGCTTATCTTGTGGTGACCTACCCGGAACGCCTGGACTGAAACGACCTTGTGGGAGCGAGCCTGCTCGCGATGGGCTCAAGGCTGACGCGTTTTTTCAGAAAACCCGCGTCATCGTTGACGTCCATCGCGAGCAAGCTCGCTCCTACAGTTACAGGTACAGTGCAGGGATCAGCAGGTGCAGCACATCAGCGGCATGCCGTTGCAGCTCATCATCATCGGCATGCTGCAGTCGTTCATCATTTTCATCATCAGCTCGCAGCAGTTTTTCATCATGTCCATGTTCATGCCGGCCATCGGCATGATTTTGCACATCATGCCGTCAGCCATCATGGTGCATTCCATCACGCACTTCATCGACGGCATCGGCAAGCCCATCATCGGCATTGGCATCATCATGTTCATCATCGGCATGGCCATGCTCGCCCGGGACATGCACATCATGCTCATGTTGCCGCAGTGCATCATCATCGGCATGCCGCAGTTCATCATCATCTGCATCATTTCAGCGCTGTTCTTGAACATGGCCATGTCCATGCCAGCGGCCGGCATCATCTTGCACATCATGCCGTCGTCCATCATGTCGCAGGACAGGGTCGCCATCATCATCGGCATGCCCATCATCGGCATCATTGGCATGGTGGCGTTCATCGGCATTGGCATCTGCATGGCATTCATCATGGTGTTGCTCCCTGAAGGACTGGATAGTTGGGTGAAGCTGATGGAGGCCGATTCTAGGGATTCGGCCGAGCGCAACAAGCTGGCGATCGAACAGCCAAAGTCGATGTCGGGGCAGGCTTAACGAGGCAGGCAGGACGATTGTTTCTGCTGTGACGAACAATCGGATTCGATCACGGACAAGATGAAAACCATGACGCTGATTATTCGGTTATGGATATGCAGATTGCATCTATATAAATAGCGGAAAGAAATAATCGTTCTAACCGATGCCACAATCTTTCCCTCCAGGTGCCGACACGCCGCTTCACCGCTGATCCCCTTCTTTACGCTGCCTTTCTCTCCCGATGTTGGGCTTGTACCCGAAGCGACCCCTTGCCTGCCGTTTGTCCGCTGCGACCGGGGGCGCACACTTTTGCACGCCATCCAGCCAGAAACTCCGTTCAGGGACTTGTGCTTCCGGTATTATGGTATACCATCAGACGCACAGACACCCAAAACCTCCACGGAGCAGCTCATGAGTTTCGAAATTCGCAAGATCGTCAGCTATGTCGAAGAAACCTTTATTGAAGGCGGCAAAGCCACCGATAAGCCCGTGACCATGGTCGGTCTGGCCGTGGTGATGAAAAACCCCTGGCTGGGCAACGGTTTCGTCGAAGACCTGAAACCACAGATCCGCGCCAACTGCTCCGACCTCGGTGCACTGATGGTCGAGCGCCTGGTGGGCATCATCGGCGGCGCAGAAAAAATCGAGGCTTACGGCAAGGCTGCGGTGGTCGGTGCCGATGGCGAAATCGAACACGCTTCGGCGGTGATCCACACCCTGCGCTTCGGCAACCACTACCGCGAAGCGGTCAAGGCCAAGAGCTACCTGAGCTTCACCAACAAGCGCGGCGGCCCGGGCACTTCGATCCAGATCCCGATGATGCACAAGGACGACGAAGGCCTGCGTTCGCACTACATCACCCTGGAAATGCAGATCGAAGACGCCCCGCGTGCCGACGAAATCGTCGTGGTCCTGGGTTGCGCCGACGGCGGCCGCCTGCACCCGCGCATCGGCAACCGCTACATCGACCTGGAAGAACTGGCCGCCGAAAAAGCCCAGTAACCGGCCGGTAGAACGACAACAAGAAGGCATTGCAGGAGCGCTCCATGATTCGGCTCACCGCTGAACTCACCCCGGCTGGCACCAGTTACCTGGCGACCGGCCAAGGCCAGCCCGTGGTCTTGATCCACGGCGTGGGCCTGAACAAAGAAATGTGGGGCGGCCAGATCGTTGGCCTGGCCACGAAGTACCGCGTCATCGCCTACGACATGCTCGGCCATGGCGCCAGTCCGCGGCCAGAGAGTGGCACACCGCTGCTCGGCTATGCCGACCAGTTGCTGGAGCTGCTCGACCACCTGCAATTGCCCAAGGCAACGGTGATCGGCTTTTCCATGGGCGGGCTGGTGGCGCGGGCGTTTGCCCTGCACTACGCGCAACGCCTGGAAGGCCTGGTGGTGCTCAACAGCGTGTTCAACCGCAGCGCCGAACAGCGCGCCGGGGTCATCGCCCGCACCAGCCAGGCTGCCGAACACGGGCCGGACGCCAATGCCGAAGCGGCGCTGTCGCGCTGGTTCAGCCGCGAATACCAGGCGGCGAACCCGGCGCAGATCGCCGCGATCCGCCAGACCCTGGCCGGCAATGATCCTCAGGGTTACCTGACCACCTATGAACTGTTCGCCACCCAGGACATGTACCGCGCCGACGACCTGGGCAGCATCCGCGTGCCGACGCTGATCGCCACCGGCGAACTGGACCCCGGCTCGACCCCGGAAATGGCCCGGCAACTGGCCGAACGCATTCCCGGCGCGACCGTTGCCGTGCTCGCCGAGCAACGGCATATGATGCCCGTAGAATCGCCGCGCCTGGTCAACCAGCTGTTGCTGGAGTTTCTGCAGGCCGCGCACTCCCAACAAAACCAGATCAAGGGGATCGTTGCATGACACTCGCACGCTTCCAGATGTGCATCGGCGGTGAATGGGTCGATGCCCTGTCCGGCAAGACCTTCGAAAGCCTCAACCCGGCGCTGGCCGAACCTTGGGCTGCATTGCCCGATGCCGACGAAGCCGATGTCGAGCGCGCCGTACAAGCCGCGCAGACCGCTTTCGACAGCCCGGCCTGGCGCGGCTTGACCGCCACCGCGCGCGGCAAACTGCTGCGACGCCTGGGCGACCTGGTCGCCGAGAACAAGGAACAACTGGCGCAGCTGGAAAGCCGCGACAACGGCAAGCTGATCCGCGAAACCCGTGGCCAGGTGGGTTATCTGCCGGAGTTCTTCCACTACACCGCAGGCCTGGCCGACAAACTCGAAGGCGGCACCCTGCCGCTGGACAAGCCGGACCTGTTTGCCTACACCGTGCACGAAGCCATGGGTGTGGTTGCCGCGATCATCCCGTGGAACAGCCCGCTGTACCTGACCGCGATCAAGCTCGCTCCGGCCCTCGCCGCGGGCAACACCATCGTGATCAAACCGTCGGAGCACGCCTCGGCGACCATCCTCGAACTGGCGCGCCTGGCCCTGGAAGCCGGGATCCCGCCGGGGGTGGTCAACGTCGTCACCGGTTATGGCCCGAGCACCGGCGCCGCCCTCACCCGCCATCCGCTGATCCGCAAGATCGCCTTCACCGGCGGCGCGGCCACGGCGCGGCATGTGGTGCGCAGCAGCGCAGAGAACTTCGCCAAACTGTCGCTGGAACTGGGCGGCAAATCGCCGAACATCATCTTCGCCGACGCCGACCTCGACAGCGCGATCAACGGCGCCATCGCCGGGATCTACGCCGCCTCCGGGCAGAGCTGCGTCTCCGGTTCGCGCTTGCTGGTGCAGGATGAAATCTACGACGAGTTCGTCGGCCGTCTGGTGGAACGCGCACAGCGCATTCGCATCGGCAACCCCCAGGAAGACAGCAGCGAAATGGGCCCGATGGCCACCGCGCAGCAACTGGCCGTGGTCGAAGGCCTGGTGGCCGATGCCATCGCCGAAGGTGCGCGCCTGCGCCTGGGCGGCAAGCGTCCGCAGAATCTGGGCGACGGCTGGTTCTACGAGCCGACGCTGTTCGAGTGCGACCGCAACTCGATGAAGATCATGCAGGAAGAAGTCTTTGGCCCGGTGGCTTCGGTCATCCGTTTCAAGGACGAAGCCGAAGCCCTGGCGATCGCCAACGACTCGCAGTTCGGCCTCGCCGCCGGCATCTGGACCCGCGACCTGGGTCGTGCCCACCGCCTGGCCCGGGACGTGCGCTCCGGGATCATCTGGGTCAACACCTACCGCGCGGTCTCGGCCATGGCGCCGATCGGCGGTTTCAAGAACAGCGGCTATGGACGCGAAAGCGGCATCGATTCGGTGCTGGCCTACACCGAGCTGAAAACGGTGTGGATCAACCTGTCCCAGGCACCGATGCCTGATCCCTTCGTGATGCGCTAGGAGTCCTGGAAAATGATCGAACCCGGCATTTACAAAGACGTGATGAGCTCGTTCCCGTCCGGGGTCACGGTGGTCACCACCCTGGACCCGGACGGCGGCATCGTCGGCATCACCGCCAGCGCCTTCAGTGCGCTGTCGATCGACCCGGCACTGGTGCTGTTCTGCCCCAACTACGGCTCCGACACCTACCCGGTGCTGCGCGACAGCAAGCAGTTCGCGATTCATTTGCTATCCGCCGAGCAGACCGCCGAAGCCTATGCCTTCGCCGGTAAAGGCAAGGACAAGGCCAAAGGCATCGAGTGGCACCTGAGCGAACGGGGCAACCCGATCCTGGCCAAGGCCACGGCCATCATCGAGTGCGAACTGTGGCGCGAATACGACGGCGGTGATCACGCGATCATCGTCGGCGCGGTGAAGAACCTGATCCTGCCCGAGCAACCGGTGACGCCGATGATCTACCACAAAGGCAAGCTGGGCCCGCTGCCGGCCCTGGCCTAACACAGACCCTGTAGGAGCGAGCCTGCTCGCGATGGTCGTGAACGATAACGCGTGCTGCCTGACAGCCCTTGGCGTTCTCGGGTTTTTCGCGAGCAAGCTCGCTCCTACAGGTAACCCTCTTTTCTTTCAGGAGCCGGCATGAGCCCAGCAGCCTCGTTACTGTTCCGCCAGCAGGCCTACATCAATGGCCAATGGCTGGATGCGCCCGATGGTGCGCAACAGGACATCTTCAACCCGGCCACCGGTGAGTTGATCGGCCAGGTGCCGAACCTCGGCGCCGAGCATGCGCGCCTGGCCATCGAGGCCGCCAACAAGGCCTGGCCGGCCTGGCGCGCGCTGACCGCCAAAGAGCGCAGCAATACTCTTAAGCGCTGGCATGCCCTGATGCTGGAAAATGCCGACGCCCTGGCACACATTCTCACCCTCGAACAAGGCAAGCCACTGGCCGAAGCCAAGGGTGAAATTCTCTACGCCGCGAGCTTCATCGAGTGGTTTGCCGAGGAAGCCAAGCGCATCTACGGCGACACCATTCCCAGCCACAAGGGCGATGCGCGCATCGTGGTCAGCAAGGAGCCGATTGGTGTGGTCGCGGCCATCACGCCGTGGAATTTCCCGGCGGCGATGATCACCCGCAAGGCCGGCCCGGCGCTGGCCGCCGGTTGCCCGTGCATCGTCAAGCCGGCTCCGGAAACACCCTTCTCGGCACTGGCCATGGCTGCGCTGGCGGAACAGGCCGGCATCCCAGCGGGTATTTTCAATGTGATCACCGGTGATGCCATCGCCATCGGTGGCGAGCTGACCAGCAGCAGCCTGGTGCGCAAACTGTCGTTCACCGGCTCCACCGCCATCGGCAAATTGCTGATGGCCCAGTGCGCGCCGACGCTGAAAAAAGTCTCGCTGGAACTGGGCGGCAACGCGCCGTTCATTGTCTTCGACGACGCCGATCTGGAACGCGCCGTCGACGGTGCGCTGATCGCCAAATTCCGCAACGCCGGACAGACCTGTGTCTGCGTCAATCGCTTCCTGGTGCAGGCCGGCATCCACGACGCCTTTGTCGCTCGATTGGCCGAACGGGTTTCGCAGCTCAAGGTCGGCAGCGGTTTCGAAGAAGGTGTGACCCAGGGCCCGCTGATCAACGAGCGTGCCGTGGCCAAGGTCGAAGAGCACGTGCAAGACGCCCTGGCCCTGGGTGCACGACTGCTGTGCGGCGGCGAGCGTCATGCGCTGGGCAACGGTTTCTTCCAGCCGACCGTGATCACAGGCGTCACCCCACAGATGAAAGTCGCCCGCGATGAAACCTTCGGTCCGCTGGCCGCGGTGTTCCGTTTCGACACCGAGGCCCAGGTCATTGAGATGGCCAACGACACTGAATTTGGCCTGACCGCCTACTGCTACACCCGCGACCTGGGCCGCGCCTGGCGCATGAGCGAGGCGCTGGAGTACGGCATGGTCGGGATCAACGAAGGGCTGATTTCCACCGAAGTCGCACCGTTTGGCGGCATCAAGTCCTCGGGGCTGGGCCGTGAAGGCTCCAAGTACGGCATCGAGGATTACCTGGAACTCAAATACACCTTGATGGGCGGCCTTTGAGCCCACGGGAGCTACGCAAATGAGCAACGAAAAATACGAAAAAGGCCTGAGGATCCGCACCCAGGTGCTGGGCGAAGCCTACGTCAAGCGCTCCATCGAGAACGCCGACGACTTCACCCGACCGTTGCAGGAGATGGTCACCGAGTATTGCTGGGGTCATGTCTGGGGCCGTGAGGGTTTGTCCCTCAAGGAACGCAGCATGATCAACCTGGCGATGATCTCGGCCCTCAACCGGCCCCATGAACTCAAGCTGCATGTGCGCGGCGCCTTGCGTAACGGCCTGAGTCGTGAGCAAATACGCGAAATATTGCTTCAGGTCGGCATTTATTGCGGTGTCCCCGCTGCCGTAGACAGTTTCCGGCTCGCCCGTGAAGCCTTCGCCGAAGCCGATGCCGAGGCCTCCAGTTAACCCTTGGCTGTTTGATCCGACCGAGCACCGGGATTCCCGTAATCGAAGTGCTCTTTTTGCATGGACAGCCACAATCAGAGCGGACCCCATGAAACGCCTGCCACTCGACGACAGCTTCAAGGTCAATCGCAACCCCGTCACCCTGCGCGAAATCGTGCTGGACAAACTGCGAAGCGCCATCATGAACTTCCAGCTCCTGCCGGGAGACCGTCTGGTCGAACGCGATCTGTGCGATCGCCTGGGCGTCAGCCGTACTTCCGTGCGCGAAGCCTTGCGTCACCTGGAATCCGAAGGCCTGGTGGAATTCGCCGATGCCAAGGGCCCGCGTGTCGCGATCATTACCCTGGCCGATGCCGTGGACATCTACGAGCTGCGCTGCGTGCTCGAAGGACTGATCGTGCAACTGTTCACCCTGCGCGCCAAAGCCAAGGACATCAAGGCCCTGGAAAAAGCCCTCGAGGAAAACCGCAAGGCACTCAAGGACGGCGAACTGCAACAGGTCATCGATTCGGTGCAGGGTTTCTACGACGTGCTGCTCGAAGGCTCGGGCAACCATGTCGCGGCCACCCAGTTGCGCCAGTTGCAGGCACGCATCAGCTACCTGCGCGCGACCTCGGTGTCCCAGGAAAACCGTCGCGGCGCCAGCAACCAGGAAATGGAACGCATGGTCGAGGCGATCAAGGGCGGTGACCCGCTGGCCGCCCACCAGGCTTGCGTCGACCACGTGCGCGCGGCCGCTGCCGTCGCCTTGGACTACCTCAAGCGCAAGCAGGAAGAAACCGGCGATATCCCGGCGATCACCCTGCCCATCGCGCTCAAAGAACCGCGCATAGGTCGCTGAAATGTTCAGCCCGAGCTTTTGCCCCAAGTGCGGCAGCGCTGATCTCGGTCAGCAGCTGCCGCCGGGCGATACGCACGAGCGCCTGATGTGCCGCGCTTGCGGCTACATCCACTACATCAATCCGAAAATCATCGCTGGCTGCATCATCGAGCAGGACGGCAAATACCTCCTGTGCCAGCGCGCCATTCCGCCGCGCCCCGGCACCTGGACCCTGCCCGCGGGCTTCATGGAAAGCGGCGAGACCACCGAACAGGCGGCCTTGCGCGAAGTCTGGGAAGAAAGTGGCGTGCGTGCGGAAATCGTCTCGCCCTACTCGATTTTCAGCGTGCCCAAGATCAGCGAGGTGTACATCATCTTCCGCGCCATCGCGCTGGAGATCACTGGGCAATACGGGCCGGAAACCCTCGACTACAAGTTCTTCGCGCCTGAGGAGATTCCTTGGGACAGCATCTATTATCCGGCGATCCGGCAGATTCTCGAGCGTTATATCGAGGAGCGGCAGGCCGGGGTTTATGGCATTTACATGGGCAATGATGACAGCGGGAAGATTCACTTTATTCGTTGATTCGTTGTGGATTTTTCCGTGTGCATATCCGTTTTTGCGGTAACGGCCGCTTACGGTTCCGCCCTTACGGCGGGTCACTTTCGAAAAGCGCGAAAGTAACCAAAGCGCTTTGCCCCTTACGTTCGGCCTCACGAGGGGGCGTACACCGCAACAGCGCCCGAGGCGGCCTACCGGCCGGCCTGGTCGCGGGTTTCGTTCGTCTGTGATGTACCTGGTCGGCTGCCAGGCCGTCATCGCGAGCAGGCTCGCTCCCACAGGGATTGGGTATACCTGTGAGAAATTGGTCGGCTGTCAGACCGCCTTCGCGAGCAAGCCCGCTCCCACAGAAGAGCAAAAGCAGAGCGGTCCACACCGCGCCGCTTCTCACCACTCAACAGGCCGAGCGTTAGCTCGCCTGCAGCTTTTGATCTACCCGCCCCCTCGGCAGGCTGAGCGGAGGTGTTCATCCGGGGATAGGCGCGCAGCGCCGTTCGACGCAGTCGAACTCATTGCATGTAGGTCGAAGCGAAGCCGACCGGAGGGCAATGCCCCCGGATGAATACCGCAGCGAAGGTACCCCGAGCCTCAGCGAGGGGCCGTACGTAAGGGGCGAGACCTTTTGGTTACTTTTGGGGCGTTTGCCAAAAGTGACTCGCCGTAAGGGCGAAACCATAAGCCGCCGTTACCGCAGCAACGGATATGTACACCACACCCAACAACTACACCCCCAAACGAAACTGCTTAGGCGTAACCCCAAACCGCTTACGAAACGCCCGAATAAAATTACTGGCCTGCCGATACCCCAACCGCTCGGCAATCCGCTCAATCGGCTGATCGCCGGCAGTCAACCAATGCCGCGCCAACTCCAGACTGTCGCTACGACGATGTTGCGGCGCAGCAGTCTGCCAATGCCGCAACATGCTCTGATGCAAAAACGCATTGGCCCCCAGCAACGGCTCATCAAGGCTAGCCGCTGGCAGGCTCAAACACGGATGCGCCCCCTCCAGCACCTCGATGCCAACGCTACGCAACCACTGCCCGGCAGCCTGCTGCGGCGTCAGGCGAACACTGACAAACACCTCGGCCGGCGCCCGCCCCAAGCGTCGGGCAATGTTGCGCACCAACGTCAGGGTCGCCGCATCAAGGCCGAAAAAATGCGCCTGCCGGCCAGCACTGCGCAAGTGCAGGCGGGCTTGCCCGTCACCCTCCTCCAGTTCCGCCACCACATAGTTGGTCACCCGAGGCAGGAAATCAGTGAAGCACGCCAGGCTCGCGCGCAGGGTGGCGGCGGAGTCCAGCAGGATGTTCAACCCCCGCAACGTGGTGGTCGCCATACCATTGACCAGTTCACAGCCAAACGACACCCCCGCGCCCGCACGCTCGCATTCGTTCCACAAGCGCTCGACCAGGTGCGCAGGCACGTGCAGATCCTGCCCTTCGAGCAATGAAAGACAGATGCCGGCCCGTTGCAGCAGTTGGTCCTGACACAGGCCGGACTGCCGGGCATGGCTGAGAATGGTGCGGGTGAAGGCGCTGGAAATGAACGGTTGGCAGGTCATGGCACGTTACGACGAGAAGACAGGCGTGTACTTATGCCAGCCTCTGTGTTATCGATCCAATGCATTAAAAGTATCCGCCAAATGCAGGAGACGCATGATGGATCTACGACAACTCCGCCACCTTGTCGCCCTGGCCGATTACCGCAATTTCGGGCGCGCCGCCGAGGCGATCAATCTTAGCCAGCCGGCCTTCAGTCGCAGCATCCAGACCCTGGAGCGCGACCTCGACTGCGCGCTGGTGGAGCGCAGCAGCCGCGAATTCCGCCTGACGGGCCAGGGTGAACTGGTGCTGCAACATGCCCGGCGCCTGCTCGCCGGCAGCCAGGCCCTGCACAACGAACTGACGCAATACAACGGCCTGACCGGTGGCGAGTTGCACTTCGGCTGTGGCCCGTATCCGGCACAGTTGCTGGTACCCGAGGCCTTGGCGGAATTCATCCAGGCGCACCCGGCGATCCGCATCAGTTTTCACCAGGGCGACTGGGAACAACTGGCGGTCTGGCTTCGTGAACAGCAGATCGAATTCCTCGTGGCCGACGCGCGGTACTTCACCGGCGACCCGCAATACCAGGTACAGCTGTTGCGCCCCCGGCGCGGGCGGTTCTTTTGCCGTGCCGGTCATCCCCTGGCGCAACAGCCGGACCTGTCCCTGCGCGCCCTGCTCGACTACGCGGTGGTCGGCACGCGAATACCGCCGATGATCCGCAAGATCCTGGCCGACGCGCAGGGCGAGGCGGACTTCAACCCAAGTGTGGAATGCGCGCAGTTCGATGCCATCCGCCGCGTGGTGATGCGCTCCGACGCGGTGGGCATCGCAACCATCGAGGCCCTGGCCGAACTCGCCGACCAGGGCCTGATCCGCCTGCTGGAGTTTGCCGATGTGCCCAAGGACGACCCCGGCCTGCAATTGCACTACGGCATCGTCAGCCGCGCCGGCCACTCCCTGACACCGGCGGCGCTGGCGATGGTCGAGGCGGTGCTGACGGTTGACCGGCGTTTGTTGGCGTCGAATTAGGTGCATCTGAACTGCATGCGATCCCTGTGGGAGCGGGCTTGCTCGCGAAGAGGGAGTGTCAGTCGACGACATTGTTGTCTGATACACCGCTTTCGCGAGCAAGCCCGCTCCCACAGGGTTTCACGCACGCCGCGCCAGCGCCTGCAATGCCCGGGGCTCACCGAGCGCGCGCAGCAGGCAATGCATCGCCTCCTCGCGGCTGCGCTCGAAGCGATAGCGGGACTCGACGTACAACGCCAGTTTCAACTCCACGGGTTCGTCCAGGGGCAGCGGCACCTGTTGCAGGCCCAGCACACTGGCGACCCGACTTGGCAGGCTGATGCCCAGCGGATGGCGGTCGGCGATCAGCTTCGCGGCCAGGGTGCTCTGGGTGCTCATCGCGACATGGCGGCGCAGGCCTTTCAAGCCAAGCTGCAAGTCCACCGGGCTGAGTCCGTCGCGGCGGCTCGAGACCTGAATCTGCGGTTGCTCCAGGTATTCCTGCAGGGTGCGCGGCGGCGCCTTGAGCGCGGCGCCATAGGCGAACACGTAATGGTCAGCGGGCAATGCCTGTTTGTGCAGGCCAGCCAGCCCGGCCAGCGGCTGGTCGAGGTCGATCAGGATATCCAGCTTGCCGCTGGCCAGGTCCTGCAAGGCGTCACGGCGCCGGGGCTGGAAATAACGCACCTGCCAATCGGCGTGGGGCGATTCGAGCAAGGCATCGAGCAGCACCGGTTGCAGGCAATCCAGGCAACTGATGCGCAGCAGCGGATTGTTCTGCCGCGCAGCGGGGATCATGCGCAAGCCATCGCGCAATGACTCGAGCGCCGCACGCACGTAGTCGGCCAGACGATGGGCGACCAGTGTCGGCGTCACGCCCAGGCGACTTTTGATGAACAGCGGATCGCCGCACAACTCGCGCAGGCGACGCAACGCATTGCTCATGGCCGGTTGCGACAGGCACATCACCTCGGCGGCACGGGTGACGCTGCGCTGCTGGTAAATCGCATCGAAGGCGAGCAACAGGTTCAAATCGAGCTGGCGTAAATCAAGCATGGTCTTGCTCCGGCAAATCGCTTAACGTCGGGCAGCCTAACCAGTGTTCCGGAACAAGCTGTGAGCCCTACATGACAAAAAGCGATCAGCCACTGCACGATCCATCCATACCCAATGCGTTCTACGCGCCGACCCTGCTGCCGGCCATCGAAGAGTTGCTGGCCCGCGGGGTGGACCGCGAACACATCGAAGGCCTGTTCCGTCGCAGCCTGTTCGAGTTGCGCACACCCTTCATGCGCATTCCGCTGTTCATGTCGCGGCGCTTCTGGGCGTTCGCCCTGGAACAGACCGGCGACCCGCTGATCGGCCTGGCGGCCGGTCGGCGCTTCGTTTCCACCGCCACCAATGGCCTGACGTACCTGTTCGACGTGGCCGACTCACTGGACAGCGCCTGCCAGTATTTCGTGCGCTTCTTTCCGTTTTTCAACGGGCACTTTCAGGCGCAGATCGTGCGCGGCGGCGACAACGTCGAACTGCGTCTGCTCGATTGCGGCAGCGTGAAAGCCAGCGCAGCCACCGCCGATTACATCCTCATCAGCCTGTGCAGCATGTTGCGGCGCAAGTTCCTCGCCAGCGGCCTGGAGCGCGATCCGGTGCTGGGCATCGGGCTGACCGGCACCTGCACCGCCAACCCGCAGGATCACGAGCAAGCCTTCCGCGCCCCGGTGCAGTGGCAACAGGCGCAACACTCGATCCGCCTCGATCCACAGCTGTTCGTCATCCCGTTGACGCCGGGCAATCATGAACTGGAGCAGACACTGGTCGAACTGCTGGAACAGACCCGGCGCAACAGCGAACCGACCTTGCTGGAGCAAGTCTGCGACCACTTGATCGTCGACCTCGCACAAGCCAACTGGCAGCAATGGTGTAGCACCCAGCACCTGCTCGAGCGCACCGCAGCCCGGCGTTTGAAAGCGTTGGGCTGGCGTTTTTCCGAGTTGCTCGACGAGTACCGCCGCTACCGGGCCGAAGACTTTTTGCAGGGGACAGACCTGGAGCTGGTGGAGATTTCCGACCGCCTGGGCTACAGCGATGTACAAAGCTTCAACCGTGCCTGCCTGCGGTGGCTGGGGTGCGCGCCGGGCGCCTGGCGAGCCCGGCAAGGTCGATAAAAAAGGTTCTTTACTCATTCCCGGGAAACTGCAGGAGCCAGGTAAAGCGCAAAACCCTGTGGGAGCGAGCCTGCTCGCGAAAGCGGTATGTCAGTCACATCGATACTGGACGTGCCGCCGTCTTCACGAGCAGACTCGCTCCCACAAAAACCAGGCTTGTGCGTCACGGCTGCCTTTGGTTTTTTGCGTCCCCCCGGTATCCAGCTACAAATGATGGGTGGGTTGAGTGTCCGCAATCCTGACAGCGAATTTCGACATGGCGGCGCTGCTCGACAGTGATGAAGCCATTAGCGAGTACCTGTCTCAGGTACTCGCAGACGGTGACAACGAGGAGTTTCTTCGCGCTATCGGCTATGTGGTGAAAGCCCGTGGCATGACACAGATTGCCAAAGACTCGGGAATGGGTCGCGAAAGCCTCTACAAAGCCTTCGCGCCCGGAGCAAAACCACGTTTTGATACGGTCCTGAAGGTCATTCATGCCCTGGGCATAGATCTCTGCGCGCAGCCAGGGCACACGGTTAATCACTCAAATCCCTGATTTGATTCCGCGCGTTATGTCACTGGCTTCACCACCACCCAGGTAAAACACAACGGCAACTGCGCCACCTGCTGCTGATAGCGGTCATAGAGTTCTTCGCGGTTGGAGTGCGGGTATTCCTTGAAGTGACGGATCTGCAGGCCTGCGGCAATGGCGGCGCCGAAGAGGTCGCCCAGGGTGTGGACGAACCAGTAGGACGGCGCGGCCGGCTGTTCGATCTTGCCCTCGTAGACGATCGGTTCGTGCTGCACGAACGGTTCGCGACGGAAGTATGAACTGGCCGGACGAAAAGGATCGGTTGCCTCGGGGTCGAACATTTCCAGGAACGGGTGGGTTTCGTACACCACCAGCGCGCCCCCCGGCTTCAGGGTACGCGCCACATGGCGCAAGAATTCGCCGATGTCCGGCATCCAGTTCAGGACCCCGATGGTGATCAGCGCCAGGTCGAAGCGCTCCTGCAGTTGCGCAGGCAAGCGGTGAATGTCCGCTTCGATGAATTGCGGCGCATGGGGCGAGCGGCAAGCCAGTTCCCGTGCCTGCTCGAGAAACGCGCCGGACTGGTCGACGCCCACCACGCTGCGCGCACCCAGGGCAAACAGCGACAGGCTCTCGCGGCCGTTGTTGCAGCCCAGTTGCAGCACCTCCTTGCCGTCGACACCGGTCTGGGCCAGCAACGCGGTCAGGGTGTCATCCAGGCAGGAAAAATCCGCCTGTTGCACGCCCTTCAACAAGGCGTGCCATTCGCTGGAGTCTTTGTGGTGACGGGCGGAGTCATTCCAGGCCTCGCGGTTGCTGGCGATGGCTTGTTCTTTTGTCGGCAGTTCCATTGCACGCTCCAGGGTTCGGGTTGTCGAATTGACCGGCCGAAGTCTAGATCAAGCCCATACTGACAGCTGTTGCGAACTTGTAATTCGCGCAGCGTCGACGCCTGCTCACGGCGCCAGCTATAGTTAATGACCATGGGGGAAATGTGGTTAAACCGATTTAGCAGGTGTTGCCATGAAAAAGACCGACCTGACGCTTCTGCTCGCCTTCTTCCTGAGCGTGTCCGCTACTGCCCACGCCGACGACTTTCCAAACACCACTCAATACAGCAGTGAATTCAACTATTACGGCGCCGACCAACCCTTCGCCCACCCCGCACCACCGTCCATGAACATGATCCCGCCGGGCTCATACATCCCGACCGCGCCCGGGGATTTCATTCCGGTTTCAAGCGAGCATGTGTTTTCCGACTCGCGCCTGCCGACCGTCGCCGATGCCACGGTCCGGGTGTTTATCCGCTCCTACGATCCGGAGCGTGGCGTGTACGTGAACCAGGAAGTCGAGAATCCCGCTTGCATGATGTCCTGCCTGAGACAGGGCCCGGTATTGCAGTGAACACCAGGGGCGTTCTCTACCACTGGCGTTTGTCCGGGCGGGCAAGACCGAGCTTTTCGATCCGGTAGCGCAACATGTCACGGCTAAGACCCAGCAGGCGTGCCGATTTGGTGACGTTCCAGTCCGTCTTGTCGAGCATCTTGCGCACCATGTCGCGCTCCACTTCCGGCAGGTTCATGGATTCGCCGCCGTTGTAGGACGGACGCTGTTCGCTGAAATGTTGCGGCTCGTGATGAAACATCGGTGGCTCATCCACCAGGCTCAGGCAAACGTTCAATTGATGGGCAGCGATGGTGTCGCTTTGCGCCAGCAACACGGTTTGCTCCAGCATGTTGCGCAGTTCGCGTACGTTGCCTGGCCAGCTGTAGCTGAGCAGCAACTCTTCGGCCTGGTTGCTGAAATACAGGTTCGGCTTGCCGTAGCGTTTGCCATGCAGCCCCAGGAAGTGCCGGGCCAGCAGCAGGATATCGGCGCCACGGGCGTACAGGCGCGGCACCTTGATTGAAATGATGCGCAGGCGGAAAAACAGGTCGCGGCGGAATTTGCCTTGCTGGACCATCTGTTCGAGATTGCAGTTGGTGGCACTGATCACCCGCAGATCGACCTTGCGCTCCTTCACCGAACCGACCCGGCGAACGGTCCGGTCTTCCAACAGCTTGAGCAGCTTGGCTTGCAACAGCAGGTCCATTTCACCGATTTCATCGAGGAACAGCGTGCCGCCATCGGCCGCTTCCACCAGCCCCATGCGACGGTCCTTGGCGTCGGTGAAGGCGCCCTTCTCGTGGCCGAACAGCTCTGATTCCACCAGGTTGGACGGGATCGAAGCACAGTTGAATTCAATGAACGGGCCTTTGCTGCGCGGGCCGTCGAAGTGCAGTGCCCGGGCCACCAGCTCCTTGCCGGTACCGGTCTCGCCTTCCACCAGAACCGGCGGCAGATCGCTGTTGGCCATCCGCCGTTCGGCGTCGAGCAACTGGCTGATGGTGCCCTTGAGATACACCATCGGCGCCGACTCGCCAATCAGTGCCTGCACCCCCGACTTCTGGGCCTCACGTTCCTGATAAAAGGACAACGTGCGCTCCATGCGGTCGGTCGCCAGGGCCTTGTCCAGCAGCAGCTTGAGCTCTGGCAGGGCCACCGGTTTGGTGACGTAGTGAAAGGCGCCCTCTTTCATTGCCACCACGGCGTCTTCGACGTTGCCGTAACCGGTCATCATGATCACTTTCAGATCCGGCGCGCTGATGCGCAGCTTCTGGATCAGGTCGTGACCACTCATGCCCGGCAACGAGTTGTCGGTCAGTACCACGTCAGGTGCGAAAGAACCCAATTGCTCCAGTGCATCTTCAGCCGAGTGGCAGACGGTCACCTCGAAGTCCTTGCGCTCCAGGTAAGTCTGAATATTCTCGGCGAGGATCTCGTCATCCTCGACCAGCAGAATGCTGTGCTCCATATACCCCTCCCGTTGCCACTTTGAAATTGAGACAAACGCGGGTTCCCTCCTGCTCCCGGCTGGTCAGTTCGACCGAGCCGTCAAACCGCTCCATTATTCTTTTGACCAGGGCCAGGCCCACACCCAATCCACCTTGTTTGGTGGTGAAAAACGGCTTGAAGACCATTTGTTGTTGTTGTTTGGACATCCCCTTGCCGGTGTCGGTCAGGATCATGCTCAAGTAGCCGGGTACCGAGGAATCGATCTCGATCGTCAGCATGCCCTCCTTGGGCATGGCTTCCAGTGCGTTAGCAAACAGGCTATTGAGTATTTGCGTCAGTAGCACCTGGTGGCTGACGACCGGTGGCACGCTGGCGGGAGCGAAACGCACTTCGACGTTCGAACGCTTGATCAGGGTCTCAAAGGCACTCAGGGTGTCTTCGATGGCGAGCACCAGGTCGACCGTTTCAAAATCGTCATTCATCGGCCGCAACGACACCAACAACTCGCGCACCCAACGCGACATGCGGTCGACCTGATTGATGATGTCGCCAATGTTTTTCTGTGCCGGCTGGCTGGCGATGACCTGGGCCAGTTCGGCGCTGGAACGGATATTGGCCAGTGGATTGCGCAAGCTGTGGGCGACCGCCGAGGACATCTCACCCAGGGCGACAAAGGTTTCATTGGCGATCAGTTGTTTTTGCTGGCTTTGCAACAGCATCGCCGCACGCCGCACGATCCAGAATAACCCCAGGTAGATCGCCGCCCCGCCAATCAGGGTCGCCAGCCAGATCGCCTTGAAGCCACGCTGGATGCGCCCCACCAGGTCCACCGGTTCCTTGTAGATCTCCACCATGGCAATCACTTTGCTTTTGTCGGCGTTGAACATCGGGATGTAGTTCTCGACGAACAGGTATTCCGGTTCGCGCAGCAGGCGCTGCTCGGGACGCTCTTCATCGATCTCGTGGTAGCTGGTGGACACCGGCGATTTCATTTCGAAGGATTCATCCAGCTGATCGTCGCCTTCGATGCGCACGCCGATCAACTCGGAGTTGGTCGACCAGACCACGGTGCGGTCCTGGGCATACACCGTCGCCAGCAGGATGTCCGGCAGATGCTTCACATGGTCGAGAAACTCGGAGCGTACGGTGGCCCGGGATTCGGGAGGGACGTCGGCATAGGCATGGTCCAGTCGCGGGTCGAGCATTTCGCCCATGGTCCTGCCCGGCGAAATCCCGGCGTGACGGACTTCGGCCTCGCCAATGGCGTGGATGAACTGCGCGGTCAGCATCGAATCGCGCTCAATGCTTTCATCGACCACAAAGCGCGTGGAGATGTAACCCAGCCCAAGCGCCACCACGCCAATGATGAAAAAACTGGCCAGGGAGAACCAGCGCAGCAAGTTGAACCGGGGCAGCCAACCCTTGCGCAGAGCGGCCGGGGCCTGCGGCGCAGGTACTTTTTGTTGTTCCAGTCTCTGCATGGGGTCTGTCCTGAGTCCTTGAAAACCAGCCTTTGCAGCCATGTATCAAGTCAGTGTAGGTAACATTGATAGCCATTGACCGGCCCACGAAACTATTTCGAAGCTATTGCATTTGGGGCACGTTCGGTTGTGCGACTGAGTGATGCTGTTCAGGTTCCTCGCTACCACTGGCCAGTGGCGCCACTGGCGGATGCTGACGGTCGGTTTCTTCTTGCAGGAAGTCGATGATGGACTGGACGGACTTCTTGTCCAGCCGCAGGTTGGGCATCGAGATCCTGTTGTAGCTTTCGAACAGCTGCATCGCAATCGGGTCCTTTTCCGCCAGCATGCGATCCGGTTCGCGGATCCAGCGGTTGAGCCAGGCCGGATCGCGCTGACGGGTCACGCCGATCAGGTCCGGGCCGATGCTGCGCACACCAATGCCCTGCCCGTCCGTTGGGCCGAGGCTGTGGCAAGACGCGCAGCGGGTGCGGAACAGCTCTTCGCCATTGCTTGGCGGACGAATGTCCGGTGCATCGACGTAGCTTTCTTCCACGCTGGGCTGCTTCCAGTTCTGCAGGGTGTTGGCCAGTTGGTCGGCCAGAATCCACGGATTTTCGAACGGCGAGGCTTTCATCCAGCGGCCCGTTTCCTGGTTGCCGACGATCAGGCTCAGGTTGTGGTCCTTGTTGCGCCCGTTATCGATGCCGTCGATGAACAGGCCCAGTTTCTGCCGCAGCTCGGTGACGTCGGCGAATTCCCCGGTGAGGAATTTCCACCCGGGCCCCACCTGGAAGCGTTGCGCATAGGCCTTGAGTACCTCGGGGGTATCGCTCAGGGGGTCGATGCTGATGGAGTAGAAGAAAATGTCCTTGCCGACCCTGTCTCCCAGCAGTTTCTGCACCTGGCGCAGACGCGCGGTTTCCAGGGGGCAGGAGTCGCTGCACGTGGTGAAGATGAAATTGATCACCACCACCTTGCCTTTGATCATGTCATCGAAAAAACGCAGTTGCTTACCGTCCTGGTCGGTCAGCAGGGTGTTGGGGAAATAGTCGCCGCCCCACGGGGTGGCGTCCTCAACCACAGCGGGTTCGGCAGCGGCTGCCGGAGCCGGTGCGGGCGTCGACAATGGCTGGCTGGCGACCAGCAACTGGCTGGCCAGCAAACCGGTCACCAACATCAGCACCAGGTGCATGCCCAAAGCGCGTGAGCGTGGTGAATACGTCTTCATGTTCATGTCGACACCCTCCCTGTTCCAGTTCAGGACTGAAGCCGTTGCGATTGAGGAAAGTTGGCAGTGCGGCGCAACGAGTCAATGGCCGTCGGTGGAAACGGCAAGGGCGCCGCGGGCGTGGTGGGGTAATCAAAACGGGCCTGCACTGCAGGCAACAGAGCGTTCTGCCCCCGCGCGATGTTGCGTGAGCCTTTGACCCCGTCAGGCAAATCGAAGAATTCTTCGCTGCACTGCGCTTTTTTTTCCATCACCAGCCGCCTTGATGTCGTGAAGGGGGGTGATGGTGGTTTTGCAAGGATCTCGCCAGTTCTGTAACTGTTTTATGCAAGATCATTAACATTTGATAAACAATGGCTTATCAACATCAATGCGCTACGACCGGGGAAATGACTGGGGATTTGACCCGATAACGGGGAAAGTTCATCCCCATTTTCAGGGGACGAGATTAAATGAAAGCCGGACGGTGGTGCCCTCGCCTTCACGGCTATCGAGGGTCACTGCCCCGCCAAAACGCTCCATGATCCGCTTGACCAGCACCAGCCCGACGCCCAGCCCGCCCTGCTTGGTTGTGAAGAACGGCCGGAAGGCCATGGTGCACTGTTCTTCGCTCATGCCTTTGCCGGTATCGCTGACCGTCACGCTGACACGCTGGGCTTCGCGCGGCTCGATCCGAATGGTCAGTGTTCCGCCGTTGTCCATGGCTTCCACCGCGTTGGACAGCAGGCTGTTGAGGATCTGGGTCAGTTGCACGTGCTCGCTCAGGACCATGGGCGTCTGGTCCGGCTCGAACACCACGTTGACCCTGGCCTTGCGGATCTGCTGCTCGTAAGCCAGCAGGCTGTCGTGCAGTGCAGCCACCAGGTTCACCGGTTCAGCCTCGTCATTGAGCGGTCGCAGGGACTGGAGCAACTCCCGTACCCAATTCGACATGCGATCGACCTGTCCAATGATGTCGTTGATGTTGCCGTGTGCCGGACCGTCGTCGAACTCTATCGCCAGCTCGGCGCTTGAACGGATGTTCGCCAACGGATTGCGCAAACTGTGGGCGACCGCCGAGGACATCTCCCCCAGCGCGACGAAGGTTTCGTTGGTGATCAATTGCTTCTGCTGCGTCACCAGCAGGATCGCCGCACGCCGCACGATCCAGAACAGGCCCAGGTAAATCAGAGCGCCGCCCAGGGCGGTCGCCAGCCAGATCAGCACCAGACCGCGCTCCATGCGGTTGATCAGGTCCTGCGGTTCCTTGTAGATCTCGACCATCGCCGTGACGGTGGTGCCATCGGCGTCGAACAGGGGAATGTAATTCTCGAGGAAGATGAATTTGGGGGGCACCACGAACTTCTGCTCCATGCGGGATTTGTCCACATCGTGGTAACTGGCCGACACGGAAATCCTGGAGTTGAATGCCCGTTCGAGCTCTTCATTGTCATGAATCGTGGTGCCCATCAAGGACGGATTGGTGGACCAGATCACCATGCGGTCGGGGGCATAGATATTGGCCAGGATCACGTCCGGCAGATTTTCGATATGGTCGAGGAACTCATCACGGGCACTGGCCCGGACCAGCGGGTCGACGTCGGGAAAGTCCTTGTCTGTTCGTGGGTCGAGCAACTGGCCCATGGTCCGCACGTTGGGAATCGACACATGGCGCACCTCGGCCAGGGCAATCGCCTGAACGAACTGTGAGGTCAACAGCGCATCGCGCTGCACGCTTTCGGTAATCACGAACCGCGTGGACACCGCCCCCAGCGCCACCGCCACCGTGCCGATCACCGCCATGCTGATCAGCGAAAACCAGCGCAACAGATCGAACGGCTGCTTGCGCGTTCTCAAGCGGACTTCGCTTTCGCTCGCAAGCACTTTAGCGATTGTGGTCATGGACACCTTCCCGGTAACCCCCCATTGGTTTATAGCCCACCCAAGGCAGTTTGCCCGAACCCGGGGACTGCGGTTCCCCTGCGCCCCTGCGCCCCCTTTACCCCCAATGTTGGGGACAACCGCCCGTTTGATCACTTCCCGGTCTATCGGCCACGACTGCGTCAACGCCTTTGTTCAGGCCTCTGCCGGGCGTTTTCGCTGATTGGTATGGAAGTTGCCCCTCCCTGGCAACTGACCCATCCCCAAAGGGCAGGTACTTCGACAGAGGGAATACCCATGCACCCTTTTCTGTGCAAAACCGCGACCGCGCTGGGCGTGATCGCTCTGGCCCAAGGCATCGCCCAGGCAGCGCTGTTTGCCGTAGACCCGGGACCCTACCTGCCAGCCAATGGCAACTTCGCCGCCTGGTATCAGGATGCCCACGGCCGAACCCTTGACCTGTGCTTGTCAAAGGCTGTCAGTTCCAGGGTTGCCAGCGCGCCTGGCGCTCCGACTTACATGTGCTCGTTGATCCCTAACCCCGGGATTTTCGACGACACCCAACCGTTGGTCTTCCCGACCAATTTCCCCGACGAAGCGTTCTGGGCGACAGGCGAAACGACCATCGTCGACGCCGCCCGAGGCATCGACCTGACCTATGTCTCGGCGCTCGAAGCCGCCTTCAGCGGGGGTGATCCGCTGGAGGGCGATCAGATCAGCTTCGCCCGTATCCGTATCCGCGTCGACGTGCCCGTCGCCGGCACCTATGTCATCACCCACCCCTATGGCGTCGAGGTATTCAATATCGACACCCCCGGCCGGCGGGCGATCAACATGACCCGGGACATCGGCATCGGTGCGCCAAAAACCTATGACGGCGCGCTCAAGGGTGACGTCGGGCCGTTCCTGCGCAGCGTCAACGGCCCCTACACCGAGACCAACCCGAGCACGGGCCAGGCGGAAAAATTCGTCGGCGATCCGAACCTCAACGAAGCCGTGACCGGCAGCCCGTTCAACACCAACTACGTGCGTATCGAAGGCCCCAATGGCCTGGACTTGCGCACCAACCTCTTCGCCGTTTCCGGCAAGTTGTCATCGGTGGTCCGGCCGACCCCGGTCATCGCCGAACGCAGCACCTACTCGCGACATGCCGGCGCCAGCGCACCGGTGGCCCAGCAGGATGTGTTCGTGTTGGCCCCACCGCCACCAGCCAGCGTGACCCTGACCAGCAACAACCCGGTACTGAACTTCTCTGAAGCGGACACCACCGGCCACTGGTATGCGCAGTCGCCGAACAATCCGACCCTGCCGGGCACCTTGCAGGTGACCGCCGACAACCACCTGGCGATCACCAGCAGCACGCCGACCGTCTTGCCCATGCCGCTGACCGACCTGGTGACGATCTCACGTGCCGAGTACAGCCTGAGCACCGGGCAAATCAGCATCACGGCCTCGACCAGCGACGAAACCTCGCCACCGGTGCTCACCGCTACCACCGGCTCCGGTCTTGCCATCGGCGCCCTGAGTGGCGACGGCGCCGTGAAAAGCCTGGCCACCGGCATCACACCGATTCCGCCAGCCCAGGTTCGCGTGACGTCATCCAATGGCGGCAGCGATACCGAAGAAGTGGTCATCGTGCAATGAACGCTCACATGCCCGGATCCTCATCAGGAGGCATCATGAACAAATGGCCACGCCTGGCGGTCAACGCCCTGGGACTGACTCTATCGCTGTCCGGCAGTGCTTTCGCGCAACTCGCCGCCGTCGATCCCGGCCCCTACACCTTTGCCACCGGGAAATTCCCCATCTGGTATCAGGACAACAATCAGCTGTCGATGGAACTGTGCCAGTCCCGCGCCGTCAGCACACGGGTCGCTGCCAGTGTGCCACCGGCGTACATGTGCACCCTGCTGCCGACACCCGGGATTTTCGACGACACCCAGCCGATGGTGTTCCCGGATAACTGGCCGGACGAAGCCTTCTGGTACCTGGCCGAAACCAGCATCCCCGACAATGCCGCCGGCTATGGCATGGACGCCTATGTCGCCGGGATCGAGGCTGCCTTTGCCGGCGGCAACCCGGTCGACGGCGACCAGATCAGCTTCGCGCGGATTCGCATGCGGATAAATGTTCCCACTGCCGGGACCTACACCATTACCCACCCCTATGGTGTGGAAACGGTCAACGTCACCACTCCCGGACGTCGTGCGATCAACATCACCCGGGACGTCGGCATCGGTGCACCGGGGGTTTTCAGCGGTGCGGTCAACGGTGCGATCGGACCGTTCCTGCGCAGCGTCAACGGCCCCTACACCGCGGTGAATCCGGACACCGGCGCCATCGAAACCTTCATCGGCGACCCGAACCTCACCGAGGCCGTGACCGGCAGCCCCAACAACACCAACTTCGTACGCATCCAGGGCCCGGCCGGGACCCTGCAGACCAACCTCTTCACCGTGGCCGGCAAGGTGCTCGACAGCCGCGCGCAAACCGCGGTGGACTTGAGCCGTGCCACCTACCGGCGCACCGCCGGCACGGGGGGCAACAACACCCGGGTTGAAGTGTTCGCCAAAGCCGACAATGGTTCGACCCTGTGCTTTCGCGAAAGCATCGCCCTGGTGCCCGGCCCGCCGCCGACGCCTTGCCAGACCAACATGGTGAGCGATGACAACGGCACGTTCTTCGCCCAGCATCTGCTGGCCAACGGCACCGTGCCGCCGGTCGTGGTGGTCACCGCCACCAACCCGGCCGGCACCACCCGCCCGACCGCGGTGTCGAGCAAGCTCTCGGACCTGGTGAAAATCCAGACCGCCAGTTATAGCTGGAGCAACCACAGCCTGCTGATCGAGGCTACCTCCACAGACGAAGTGGTGGTACCGGACATGGTCGCCCAGGGTTACGGACGGCTGTCGAAAACCGGCACCCTGCAACGTCTGACGGTGGCTGACCTGTCCCAACCACCTGCAACCGTCACGGTGAAATCCGCCGCCGGCGGCAGTGACACCGAGCCGGTCGTAGTCGTCGGCACTGCACCGGACACCGGCGCGAACCAGGCACCGATCTGCGTCGCCGATACCGGCAGCACCAGCTTCGGCGTGCCGATCACCCTCAATCTGCTGGCCAACGACAGGGACCCTGATGGCAACACGCCGCTGAGCATTACCGCGCTGACCCCACCGGCTGCCGGCCAGGGCACCGTGGCATTGAGCGGCACCACGGCGGTGGTCTACACCCCTCCCGCCGTGGTCAACGCGCCGCTGACCGCGACCTTCACCTACAAGGCCCAGGACGTCAAAGGCCTGGCCTCGACGACGGCGGCAACCGTGACCATTACCGTGGCGCCTAACCGGCCTCCGGTGGCGGTCGCCGATGCCGTCACGACACTGGGTGTGGCGATCCCGATCAGCGTGCTGGCCAACGACACCGATCCGGAAGGCAACCTGCCGCTGGCCGTCGCCAGCTTCACTCCACCACCGACAGGTCGCGGCACCGTCAGCAGCAACGGCACGGTGCTCACCTACACCCCACCGGCCTCCGTCCCCACGGCCTTCACCACGACCTTCACCTACTTCGCCCGGGACAGCTTCGGCGCCGTGTCGACGACGCCGGCCACGGTCACGGTGCAGGTTTCGCCACGGCCTGTTGCGGAAACCTTCGCAGTGACCACCGCAACGGTCAGAGCCCGCTCCAACAACCGCTTCACCTGGGACTTTGCCGGCACCTCATCGGTGACCACCGGCAACACCATCACCGTCAAGGTCACTACCCCTGCCGGGCTGGTCACCCTGGGCACCACCTCCGTACCGGTGAATGGACGCTGGAAGTTGACGGTGAACAACACCACCACGGTGGTTCCGTCGGCCAGCCCGACCGCCACGATCAGCTCGTCCCAAGGCTCCGTGCGCACGGTGCCGGTGATCGCCAACTGAGCCCGCGCCCCATCAGCCACACTGGTTGATGGGGCCGGTTTCACCTCGGACAGCCCCATGAAAACATCGACTGGCGCCCTGCTCTGCCTGGTTCTGCTGTGCGGCATTACAGGCGTGCACACCGACGATTTGATTGGAAACGACGACCTCGGCCCCGGTGGCGGTACGGGCGCGGCTCAGGCAGACACCACTTCAACCACCGGCATTTGCCAGCGTTGATTGACCACCTGCTGCCCGGGCCCATACAGGCGCAAGATCAGGGTGAACGCCCCGCTCGCCGGCGTCGGCAACCAATTGCTCTGCTCAGGCGGCGTGGTGTTCTGCAAGATCAACGTCAACCCGCCGTCCGCGTCCATCTGCATATGATCCCGACTGCTCAGGCCGTAACGATTGATCGGGTTGGCCACCAGTTGTCGGTCCGGCAAGTCATACAACGTCAGCGACCAGAACTCGCTGGCGGGCGGCAATTGACCCGGTGCGAAACGCAGGCGATAGCGTCGCCCGCCCTGCAAGGGTTGCCCTTGATTATCCACGCGAGTGCCGGTGTAGAAGGCCTCCTCCACACTGTTGCCGTAAATGCCGACATTCGCCGCAACAGCGCGGTTGAGGTAATTGCCGTCCAGTGTTTCGCGCGTGCCGAACAGGCCGAGGGTGGTGCGTACCTGGCTCACCGCCGTTTGCAGTTGCGCCTGGGCGTCCTGAATCCCGGCGAGCAGTGCCTGGCGAGTGGCTGGCGGCAACGTCGCCGGGTCGAAGCCCTGGCCGGGCACGATGCCGATCCGCGCAAAGCGTGCGCGCAAGGCTTGCTCGGACGGTTGCGTCGGACACAGGCTGAGGATCTGGTTCAACACCGGGATAAACTCAAGCCCCAAGCCGGTCTTGCTGTCCCAGGGTTGCCAGTCAATGACGGGGGCGGCCACAGGCGCTGCACTGCCGACATATTCATGCAACGAACGCAAACCGTATTGCTGCTGCAAGGCACGCACCGCCGGCAGGTCGCCGGCGTTTTTCAGACCCGTTCTGCCAAGCACCATGACGATTTCGGTTTCGCTGCGCAGCACGGCCGTGACGCCGTCCGGTGTATGGCCTTGCCAGTCGGGTCCGGCGATCAGGTAATTTCCCGCATCGCGCCCGGTGCTGAGCACGCCGACATAGGCAAAGTTGTGGGTGTACTGGTCGACCAGTTGCAGCACGTAGTAGCGGTCATCAGGCACGGCCGGCACACTCAGCACTTGCGGCTCGCTGCGCAGGTCGAGCCAGGCCCAGGAATACGGCGTGTCGTTGTTCGGCGTGACGATGTCGCGATTGCTCGGGGTGAACAACTCGCCGTAGTGACGCAAGCGGTTGAAGCCGCCGACGTACTCCGGCGCAGACGCGTTGAGCGCCTGTTTTTCCATGGTCTGGTAATGCATGAGCATGGGGTACGCGTAAATCCACGCCTCCTTGGCAATCTGGCGAAGGTCATCGGAATCAGCGGCCAGCAACCAGCCTGGAAACATCAGGCTGCCTCCCAATACCCCCATGCCACCCAACACCCGGCGACGACTGAAAATCAGGTTCACGGTTCGATCCTCGCAATCGTCGGCAACTGATAACTCCCGTCCAGTGCCCCGCCCTTGGGCAGGTACAGGCGCAACAGCAGGTTGAACGGACCTTGCGGTGTCGGCAGCCAGTTGCCCTGCGGCGTATCCTTGGGCGCATCGGCTTGCAAGGTCAGGGTCAAGCCGCCGTCGGCATCGTAGTGTAGACCAGGGCTGCGGTCGCCCAGGGCATAACGCTGGATCGGGTTGGCGGCAAGCAGTTGGGTCTTGCCGTCGTACAAGGTCAGTGACCAGAACGCATTCACCGGCGGCAATTGCCCTGCAGGGAAATGCAGGCGATAGGCGTGCTGGCCGCTGAGCATCTGCCCCTTTGCATCATGCAGCGCCATCGGGTACAGCGCTTCCACCGCATCGTTGGCGTAGATGTAGCGCCAGGCAACCGCGGCACGGGTCAGGTCGTCGTCGCCGAACTTGCCGACGTTGGACGGCGACGGCAACCAGCCCTGCTGTTCCACCGACAGCTGGCTGGACGCTGCGCGCACTTGCTCGCGACCGGCTTCGGCGCCTTGGGCGACGGCTTCGTGCAAATCCGCCGGCGCCTGGAATGTGGCGCCCGGCTTCACACCGATGGCGGCGAAACGGGCCAGTTTTTCCTGCTCGCTGGCGCTCCATTGGTGCAGCGGCGCCAAGGCGTTGAAGGTGCTGAACAGCGCCTGCGCCGGCCCCTGTCTGGTGTCCGTGTACGCTGGAAGCTGCAGCGTTGCCAAGGCTTCAGGCGCCGCGCCGCCGCTCACGGTGGACAGTGGTTGCAAGGCGTAGCCCTTGAGCACTTGAGCGGCGTCTTTCTGATCGGCTTCGCCCTTGACCTCGGTGCGCCCCAACAGGAACACCAGGCGACTCGGCGAGCGAATCACGCCGCTGAAACCCGATGGCACTTCACCCTTCCAGTCCGGCCCGGTGATCAGGTAGCGCCCCGCTTTATCACCCGTGGCGCGGGTGCCGATGTAGTCGAGGTTGTCGGTGCGCATGTCGACCAGTTGAAAGCTGTAGTAGCGCCCCTGCACGGCCGGCACGTCCAGCACCATCGGCTCGCTGCGCAAATCAAGCAAGGCTCGGGAATAGAAGGTGTCGTTGTTCGGCGACACCACTTTGTTGTCCTGCGGGCCGAGCAAGCGCGGTTCGCTGTAGAGCCGGTTGAACGGCAACTTCGCGGCGATGGCGCTGAGTACTTTGTCGTGCTCGACGGTGGCGTAGGCGAACACGTAGGCCTCCTGGGCCAGTGCCTTCGCCTGGGGTTGATCGAGGGTTGCAGCGTGAACGGTACCCAGGCTTGCGCCCAGGGCAAGAGCGGATATCCAGTAGCGCACGGTAGATCTCCTTTAGATAAACATCGGCACACCGGCCCACTGTGGGAGCGGGCTTGCTCGCGAAAGCGGTGTGTCATTCACTCATGATGTCGACTGACACGGCCCCTTCGCGAGCAAGCCCGCTCCCACATTGGATTTGCGGTGGTTTGGCGAAGGGTTACTTGGCCCAGCGCCTCAGGTCCGACGGGGTGTAGTCGTCGGTCTTGGCGGCGAAGCCCACGCGCATCGGTTCGGTCTCTTCGTTGGCCAGGCCGCCGGCGTAGTAGCGTCCGGAGATCAGGTCGTAGGAGGTTTCCAGCACGTTGTAGGTGAAGCCGTGGTCATACTGTTGAATCGCATGCAGTTCACCGCTGCGCCACAGTTCACCGCGGCTGTCGTACTGGTCCGACTGGGCGATCTGCCAGCTGTCCTCGTCCACATAAAAGCGGCGCTTGGCGTAGATGTGTCGGGCACCCGGCTTGAGGGTCGCTTCCACCACCCACACCCGATGTTTCTCGTAGCGGGCCAGATCCTGGTTGACGTGGTTGGGCTTGATCACAGCGTCGTACTTGAGGTCGCGGCTGCCGATCTTGTAGCTGTTGTAAGGGATGAACAGCTCTTGCTTGCCCACCAGTTTCCAGTCGAAACGGTCCGGCGCACCGTTGTAGCCGTCGACGTTGTCGGCGGTGATCAGGCCATTGCTGTAACGGGCGCTGTTGTCGTAGGCGATCATCGGCGCACGCCGCACGCGACGTTGCCCCGGCAGGTATTGCCAGGCCGAACGCGGCTCGGCGACCTGGTCGATCGGCTCATGCACCAGCACCGCTTCGCCGGACAGACGCGCCGGCTCCAGCACCCGGCTCTTGAACATAAACAGCACGTTGGAGCCCGCCTCCAGGCCACTGACGGTGTCGGCGAAGTTGATCAGCGACTGGTTGCGCACGTAGCTGGTGGCGCCGTTTTCACGCACCAGCGCGGCGCTGCTGATGCGCTCGTAGCTGCCGCCGCGATAACGGGTCATGTGGTTCCACATCACCTCCAGGCCTTCGGTGGGCAGCGGAAACGGAATACCCCTGGCGTAGTCATGCAGACCGTTGCCACCATCGGCCATGCTGGTCTTGGCCACGTTGTCGCGGCTCTGCGCCAACACATCCTTGGGCAGGTTGGCGCTGCGATGGGTCGGGTAGATGTTCATCTTGTAGGTCTCGGGAAAGCGCTTGAACAAGGCGATTTGCCCGGGGCTGAGAAACTTCTCGTACTGCGCCACATTTTTTGCCGTGACGGTGAACAAGGGCTTCTCGGCCGCATAAGGGTCGCTGTAGCCGCCCTTGCTGTCGACGGTGCCGGCGTTGCTCGCCAGGCCACCGGTCCAGGCCGGAATGCTGCCGTCGGCATTGGCTGCCATTTCCGAGCCCATGGGGGTCAGGGTCTTGCCCAGGGCTGCCGAATCGGTGCCCTTGGCCTGTGCCAGGCCGACGGTGCAGGCCAGGGCCAGCACGCACAATTGCATACGCATAACGGTTCTCCTCAGAAGTCTGCCTTGAAGCTGACGGATGCGAAATCGCGGTCGTCGAGGGTGCTGTAGTCGTTGGAACCGAAGAAGGCGTTGTAGGCCAGTTCCACGCTGTAATCGTTCATGTAGACGCCGGTCAGGCTCACGCCAAGCGCTTGCTGGCCTTCCTGGAACGGTCCTTGCGGATCGTAGGAATAACCCTCGACGTCATGCCGCCAGTTGACGGCCGGAATCAGGTTGATGCCCGGCAACACATCGCTGTATTCGAGGCTGGCGCGCAGGCGATAACCCCACGACCACTCGGTGGCAAAGCCTTTGTCGGTGCAGTACTGGTTGGTGACGCCGGAAGCCACGGTGTTGCACGGCGTGCCGTTGCGCGGCGCACTGCGGCCGAACGCTGCGCTACGGCCAAGGCGCTCGTCGCCCAGATCGTCGATATGCACGACACCGGCTTCACCGAACAGGCTCAGGCGTGTGGCGCCCAGCACGTTGTCGATGGCCTGGGTGGCCGAGCCGGTCATCTGCCAGACACCCTTGCGCTCCCAGGCATCGAACTGGCTGCCATTGGTGGTGCTGAAACCGGGCGGCAATTGCACCCAGGAGCTGCCCCCCGGCCCGGAAATCACAGCGACGTTGACGTCAGGTGCGTTGATCGCCAGTGGCATGTTCGGCCGATAGCTCAGCTCACCGGCCAGGGAAATCCCGGTAACCGGTTCGACGCCGTTGAGGCTGATGCCGTACAGGTGAATGTTTTCCGGGAAGGCCGCCGCATAACTCGGCGCCTGGGTGCCACCGGGAAAGGTGCCGGGCAAGGAAGTGTTCCTGGCGTTGAGGGTGAAATACGGCAACCGCGAGTGATAGTTGATGTAGTAGATCGCCGCTTCGGCATCGTTCAGCGCCGGGATCATCTGGCGCAGGGCGAAGCCGAACTGGCCGTAATCGGACGGCGACTCATTGCCCCGGGAGGTGGCGTACAACCCCGCGGCCTGCATCTGATCGTCGGTCTGCACCTGGCTCAGGTACAACGGCCCGCACCCCGGCTGAATCACGTCGCTGCTGGCGAAGAAAGTGCCGCAACCGTCGAGGACACTGGGCCGCCAGTTGTACTGGTAGAAACCTTCGAGGTTGGTGGTGTCGGTCAGGCCGAAGCTGAAGGACACCATCTCCACCGGCAACTGGCCTTCCTTGATTTCCACGCCGGGACGGTTGAACGCCGAGATGTCCAGCGGGTTGATCACGTTGATGCCGTTCTGGATCAACAGCGCCTCGCCCCAGGACACCACCTGGTTACCGACCTTCACGTTCAGCGGATGGTCGGCCACCTGGAAGTCTTTCCAGACGTAGGCGTCGAGGACCTGGAAGCCCTTGAACTTCGACAAGTCGTCCCAGCCCGAGTCGTCGAAATCCTTGAAGCGGCCATTGCCGGTTTCATAGGCGTGGTCGTACCAGTATTTGAAGCGCAGGAACGCGCCCTGGCCCTGGCCATCGAGACTGAAATCGGTGAGGCCCTTGAAAAGCTGCGAGATAGGGTCACCCTTCTCGAAGTTCAGCCGGTTGTCATCGGCGCTGACGCTGCTGCCATTGGCATTCACGCCCTGGGCCTGCAAGGCATTGGCGCGGGTCATCAGGCTTTTGTCGGGGTTTTGCGTCGACCAACTGCTGCCCAGGCTCAGGCTGGTCCTGGTCGACAGGCTCCAGTCTTCGTTGAGGTCAAAGGTGGTGGCGCAGGCCGGCCCCGTGAGTATGGCAACAATCGCCAACGCAAGCGGTTGCGGGCGGGAATGGCCAAGCCGGTGAAGTCGTTGGCGGACTCCGGCTGTGGCCGAGCTTTTTTTTATCATTATTGGGCTCCGGTCAGGTTTGCTCAGCCCGGACACGGTGCCCAACTATCGAGCGCGACACGCAAGCGATGGCCGACAAAAAATAATCATCGGGGGGGATCTGCGGGGCGGGTGGTATTTTTTGAAGGTGTACAGGTAACGGCGACTATTGGTCCCGCCCGTACGGCGGGTCACTTTGGAAAAACGGAACGCCGCCCGGCCTGTAGGAGCGAGCCTGCTCGCGATGGAGGTCAACGATGATGCGGGGAGCCTGACACCCCGCGGTGCTCTCGGTTTTTTCGTCGGAACGCCGCCCGGAGCAAGCTCGCTCCTACAGTGGATCGGCGTACACAAACGCTCTTCACCACTCATCAGGCCGAACGTTAGCTCGCCTGCCTTAGCGCACCAGTCGCTCGGCCAGCGCCTTGGCCTGACTCGCCACATCAGTGACGGCCGTGCTTTCCCACCACAGGCCGCGCAACGGCGGGCCCATGGCAAACAGACGGCTGGCGGGCAGCCCTTCGGCGTTCAGCACCGCGCCATCGACTTCTGCCGCGATGCCCAGGGCCAACGGCCCCGGTCGCACCAGGCCACGGGCGAGCAGTTGCCGGGGCAGCGGTCGCGCGACCCGGCGCCAGTCGTATTCGATACCGCTGGAGTTGATCAGGGCAGCACCGCTGACCACGCAGGCCTGCGCCTCGCCGCGTCGTCGAAGGCGGATGTTCACCCCGCCATTGATCGAAGGCTCAAGGCCCTGGTATGACGCGGCGTGAATACGTAACCGTCCTTCTTTATACAAGCGCGCTACCAGTTCGGCACTCAAGGGTGGCGAGCGGTGGTGATGGCTTTCCCACCAGGGCCGCACATGCCGCACGAACTGCCGACGCTGCACATCCGTTGCCTGATGCCACAAGCGGCCAATGTGTGCCCGAACCGTGTCCAGTGGCGCCTGCCAGTCGATGCCCTGGGCGATGGCGTCCCGGCAGTGTCGACGCAATTCGCGCAGCAACTGGCGAGGTGTGCGGAGGTCCTGGTCCTCGGCGAGAAAATCCACCCAGGCCGGAGGCTGGCGGCGCACATGGGGCAGCAGCCCATGGCGGGAAAACACTTCGATCGGCCCGCGATGTCCGGCCTGTTCGAGGGACACCACGGCGTCGACCATGGTCAGGCCCGAGCCGATGATCATGACCGTCGATTGCGCATCGAGCTGCCGCATGGCTGCCACGTCCCACGGATCGAGGGCCGCCGCATTCAATCCGCTGGATTGGGTTTGTGGCGTGCGCGCAGCGGGAAACATCCCGGTGGCCAGCACCGCAAAAGCGCCCTGCAAGCATCGGCCGTCGCTCAAGGTCAAACGCACGGCGTCTGCATCGGCTTGCAAATCGACCACCTCGGCCTGCACATGCTCGACCGTCGAACCGATCAAGGCACCCACCGCCTGCGCTTCTGCGAGGCGCTGCCGAGCGTACAGGCCGAAGATTCCCCGAGGGGGAAACAGCTCGCTGATTGGCACGTGCTGCTGATCCGATTCCGGCCAGCCGCCGCCGGCAATGTAGTCGGTGAGCCATTGGGTCAGGTCGTCGGGGTTGTCCGGGTCGACACTCATCCGCGCCGCGTTGCCGTTGAGCGTATGGCCCAATTCCACCGCGCTGTAGGCTTCGCCCCGCCCCAACTCGGCCCTGGGTTCGATCACCAGCACCCGACGCCGGCCCGGCAATCGCATCAACTGCGCCGCCAGCATCGCACCACTGAGGCCGCCACCGACAATCAGGACATCGGCGTCATTGTTCAAGGTCTGGCCCATCCTGCTCTCCCTGTTCAGATCACCACATTACGCACAAACCGCGCCGCTACCATCCCGTCATTGCGATAACAGTGCGGTTGGTTGCTGGCGAACATGAAGAATTCACCCGCCGCAATATTCTGTGGCCGGTCGCCGAGCATAACGGTCAGGCAACCTTCGAAGACATAAATCTGCTCGCTCCAGCCATCGGCGTCCGGCTCCGAGGGATACACCTCGCCCGGTTGCAGGCACCACTCCCACTGCTCGACTTCGCGGCTGGCGCTGGCCTTGGACAGCAACACCGCCTTACTGCCGGGAATCGTGCCGGTCCAGGCCAGTTCATTGATACGGCTGGGATCGCGGGCATCGGGAGCCTGGATCAAATCACTGAAGGCAACGTCGAGGGCTTCGGCCACGCGGTCGAGGGTGGTCAGGCTGACATTCTTTTCCCCCGCCTCGATCGCCACCAGCATTCGGCGGCTGACACCGGACTTTTCGGCCAGCGCGGTCTGGCTCAGGTCGGCGGCATGACGCAAACGACGAACATTTTGGCTGACGTGCTGGAGGACCGAAGCCCGTTGGGTAGAATCTTTGTGCACTATATTGCTCACTGAGTAGGGTTGGGCAGTATACTGCGCAACATTCGGCGCATTGTGCGTCCCCCTCCAGTAGCGTGCAAGGTCATGACGTCGGTGAATTCCCCAAAGGCTTCCTCCCGTTTCACAAGGTTCAGCAAGGCCGAATGCGTGCTGGTGCTGATCACGATGGTCTGGGGCGGGACCTTCCTGCTGGTCCAGCATGCGATGACCGTCAGCGGCCCGATGTTTTTCGTCGGCCTGCGCTTTGCCGCCGCCGCGAGCATCGTCGCCCTGTTCTCCTGGCGTCACCTGCGCGACCTGACCCTGTTCGAACTCAAGGCCGGGTCGTTCATCGGCGTGGCGATCATGCTCGGCTACGGCTTGCAGACAGTCGGATTGCAGAGCATTCCCAGCAGCCAGTCGGCATTCATCACCGCGCTGTATGTTCCGTTCGTGCCATTGCTGCAATGGCTGGTGCTGGGACGGCGTCCGGGGTTGATGCCGAGCATCGGCATCATGCTGGCCTTTACCGGGCTGATGCTGCTGTCCGGGCCGGCCGGTGCGTCGTTCAACTTCAGCCCCGGTGAAATCGCCACCTTGATCAGCGCCGTGGCCATTGCGGCCGAGATCATCCTGATCAGCACCTATGCCGGCCAGGTCGATGTGCGCCGGGTGACGGTGGTGCAACTGGCAGTCACTTCGGTGTTGTCGTTCCTGATGGTGGTGCCGACCAACGAGGCGATTCCGAACTTCTCCTGGCTGCTGCTGTGCAGCGCACTGGGCCTTGGGGCGGCGAGTGCGGCGATTCAGGTGGCGATGAACTGGGCACAGAAAAGCGTGTCACCGACCCGCGCCACGCTGATCTATGCCGGCGAGCCGGTATGGGCCGGGATTGTCGGGCGCATCGCCGGGGAACGCCTGCCGGCGATTGCCCTGGTCGGGGCCGGGTTGATTGTGGCGGCGGTGATTGTCAGTGAGTTGAAGACCAAGGGTAAGGCAGCTGCGGTCGAAGAAGAACTGGAGCGGGAAACACAGGGTTAAGCCGTAGCCTCTGCTTTGTTTGTTGAATCGCTTTCGCGAGCAAGCCCGCTCCCACAGGTTCAGAGGCGTTCACATGACTTGTGTACGACGCGGACACTGTGGGAGCGGGCTTGCCCGCGAAGGGGCCGGTCCAGACACCCCCTCTCTGAAACAATGTTAAACAGGGTTTTTCCGTCTACCGTGTAGGATTCTGCGACAGCTTGGCGTTTGGCGATCCAGGAGCTGGCACGTATGATGCTTCACAAACTTCCGCAGATTAGAAGCCTATGTCCCTGATAGTTCTACTGCTTCTGCCTTTCATAGGCAGCTGTTTGGCGGCCGTGTTGCCGCACAATGCCCGTAACGCCGAATCCCTGCTGGCTGGCCTGATCGCCCTGATCGGCAGCGTTCAGGTCGCATTCCTGTACCCGCAGATCGCCCATGGCGGCGTCATTCGCGAAGAGTTTTCCTGGCTGCCCAGCCTGGGCCTGAACTTCGTCCTGCGCATGGACGGTTTCGCCTGGCTGTTCTCCCTGCTGGTGCTGGGCATCGGCACCCTGGTGTCGCTGTACGCCCGCTACTACATGTCACCGAATGATCCGGTGCCGCGCTTCTTCGCGTTTTTCCTGGCCTTCATGGGCGCCATGCTGGGGCTGGTGATCTCCGGCAACCTGATTCAGATCGTGTTTTTCTGGGAGCTGACCAGCCTCTTCTCGTTCCTGCTGATCGGCTACTGGCACCATCGCGCCGATGCCCGGCGCGGTGCCTACATGGCGCTGATGGTCACCGGTGCGGGCGGTTTGTGCCTGCTGGCGGGGGTCATGCTGCTCGGCCATGTGGTCGGCAGCTATGACCTGGACAAGGTCCTGGCCGCCGGCGACCTGATTCGTGCCCATGCCCTCTACCCCATCCTGTTGCCCCTGATCCTGATCGGCGCCCTGAGCAAAAGTGCGCAATTCCCCTTCCACTTCTGGCTGCCCCACGCCATGGCCGCGCCGACGCCCGTGTCGGCGTACCTGCACTCGGCGACCATGGTCAAGGCCGGGGTGTTCCTGCTGGCGCGGCTATGGCCGTCGCTTTCGGGCAGTGAAGAATGGTTCTACATCGTCAGCGGCGCCGGTGCCTGCACCCTGTTGCTCGGGGCGTATTGCGCGATGTTCCAGAACGACCTCAAGGGATTGCTGGCCTACTCGACCATCAGCCACCTCGGCCTGATCACCCTGCTGCTCGGCCTGAACAGCCCGCTGGCCGCCGTCGCCGCGGTGTTCCACATCCTCAACCACGCGACGTTCAAGGCCTCGTTGTTCATGGCCGCGGGCATCATCGACCACGAAAGCGGCACCCGCGATATCCGCAAACTCAGCGGCCTGTACAAGCTGATGCCGTTCACCGCCACCCTGGCCATGGTCGCCAGCGCCTCGATGGCCGGCGTGCCGTTGCTCAACGGCTTCCTCTCCAAAGAGATGTTCTTCGCCGAAACCGTGTTCATCAATGCCACGCGCTGGGTCGAGCTGAGCCTGCCGATCGTGGCAACGATCGCCGGTACCTTCAGCGTGGCTTACTCCCTGCGTTTCACCGTGGATGTGTTCTTCGGTCCGCCCGCGACCGACTTGCCTCACACCCCCCACGAGCCACCGCGCTGGATGCGCGCGCCGGTCGAGCTGCTGGTGTTCACTTGCCTGCTGGTGGGGATCTTCCCGGCGCAGGTGGTCGGCCCGCTGCTCGCGGCAGCGGCGCAACCGGTGGTTGGCGGCACCCTGCCCGAGTACAGCCTGGCCATCTGGCACGGCCTGAACGCGCCGATGATCATGAGCCTGATCGCCTTGTCCTGCGGCACCGTGCTTTACCTGCTGCTGCGCAATCAATTCAAGCGCGGACGCTTCAACCGCCCGCCCGTCTTGGGTCGCCTGGACGGCAAGCACCTGTTCGAATGGGCACTGGTCGCCAGCATGCGCCTGGCCCGTCGCCTGGAGCCGCGAATTGGCACCCGACGGCTGCAGATGCAGTTGTTCCTGGTGGTGCTCGCCGCCGTGCTGGCCGGCTTGATTCCCATGCTGCACAGCAGCCTGCACTGGGGCGACCGGCCGAAGATCCCCGGCTCCATCGTCTTCGTCACCCTGTGGTTGCTGGCCATCGCCTGCGCCCTTGGCGCGGCGTACCAGGCCAAGTATCACCGTCTGGCGGCCCTGACCATGGTCAGCGTCTGCGGCCTGATGACCTGCGTCACCTTCGTCTGGTTCTCGGCGCCGGACCTGGCCCTGACCCAACTGGCGGTCGAAGTGGTGACCACGGTGCTGATCCTGCTGGGCCTGCGCTGGCTACCACGACGGATCGAAGAAGTCTCGCCGTTGCCGGGCAGCCTGCGACGGGCGCGGGTGCGGCGGATCCGCGACTTGCTGCTGTCGACCGTGGTCGGTGTCGGCATGGCGTTGCTGTCCTACGCCATGCTGACGCGCCAGACCCCCAACGACATTTCCTCCTTCTACCTGAGTCGCGCCTTGCCCGAAGGCGGCGGCAGCAACGTGGTCAACGTGATGCTGGTGGACTTCCGCGGTTTCGACACCCTCGGTGAAATCACCGTACTGGTGGCCGTGGCCCTGACCGTCTACGCCCTGCTGCGCCGCTTCCGCCCGCCGAAAGAAAGCCTGCAGCTGCCGGCCCAGCAACGCTTGCTCGCACCGGATGTGGTCACCGACCTGGTCAACCCGCGTCACGCCAGCGACACCGCGCTCGGCTTCATGATGGTGCCGGCGGTGCTGGTACGCCTGCTGTTGCCGGTGGCGCTGGTGGTGTCGTTCTACCTGTTCATGCGCGGGCACAATCAGCCGGGCGGCGGCTTTGTCGCCGGGCTGGTGATGTCGGTGGCGTTCATCCTGCAATACATGGTTGCCGGCACGCAGTGGGTCGAGGCGCAAATGAGCCTGCGACCGCTGCGCTGGATGGGCACGGGCCTGATGATTGCCACGGCCACCGGCCTGGGTGCGATGCTGGTCGGCTATCCGTTCCTGACCACCCATACCTGGCATTTTTCGTTGCCGCTGCTGGGTGACATTCACCTGGCCAGCGCACTGTTCTTCGACGTCGGCGTGTACGGCGTTGTGGTCGGCTCGACCCTGTTGATCCTCACCGCCCTCGCCCACCAATCGGTGCGTGGTCACAAAACCGCCGCCCAGCCTAAATCCGTTGCCGCCAAGGGAGCCGTCTGATGGAAGAAGTCATCGCAATCGCCATCGGCGTCCTGGCCGCGTCCGGCGTGTGGCTGATCCTGCGCCCACGGACGTTCCAGGTGGTCATGGGCCTGTGCCTGCTGTCCTACGGCGTCAACCTGTTCATTTTCAGCATGGGCAGCCTGTTCATCGGCAAGGAACCGATCATCAAGGACGGCGTGCCACAGGATCTGTTGCACTACACCGACCCGTTGCCGCAAGCGCTGGTACTGACGGCGATCGTCATCAGCTTCGCCATGACCGCGCTGTTCCTGGTGGTGCTGCTGGCGTCCCGGGGCCTGACCGGCACCGACCATGTGGATGGCCGGGAGCCCAGGGAATGATGGCGATGACCCACCTGATCGTCGCGCCCATCCTGCTGCCGTTGCTGACGGCCGCGATCATGCTGATGCTCGGCGAGAAGCACCGTCCGCTCAAGGCCAGGATCAATCTGTTCTCCAGCCTGCTCGGGCTGGGCATTGCCGTGGCGTTGTTGCAATGGACGCAAACCACCGGCGTGCCCGGCTCCATCGGCGTGTACCTGCCGAGCAACTGGCAAGTACCGTTCGGCCTGGTGTTGGTGGTCGATCGCCTTTCGGCGCTGATGCTGGTGCTGACCGGCATCATCGGCGTCAGTGCCCTGCTGTTCGCCATGGCCCGCTGGGACAGCGCCGGCTCGAGTTTCCACGCGCTGTTCCAGATCCAGTTGATGGGGCTTTACGGCGCATTCCTCACCGCGGACCTGTTCAACCTGTTCGTGTTCTTCGAGGTGTTGCTGGCCGCGTCCTACGGGTTGATGCTCCACGGCTCGGGCCGGGCGCGGGTGTCGTCGGGGCTGCATTACATCTCGATCAACCTGCTGGCCTCGTCGCTGTTCCTGATTGGCGCGGCGCTGATCTATGGCGTGACCGGCACGCTGAACATGGCCGATCTGGCGGTAAAAATCCCGCTGGTGTCCGAGGCTGACCGGGGCTTGCTGCACGCTGGCGCGGGGATCCTGGCCGTCGCTTTTCTCGCCAAAGCCGGCATGTGGCCGCTGAACTTCTGGCTGGTGCCGGCCTATTCCTCGGCCAGCGCACCGGTGGCGGCGATGTTCGCGATCATGACCAAGGTCGGCGTCTACACCTTGCTGCGCCTGTGGACGCTGCTGTTTTCGGCCCAGGCCGGGGCATCGGCGTTCTTTGGCGGGGAGTGGCTGATCTACGGCGGCATGGCGACCATCGTCTGCGCCGCCCTTGCGATCCTCGCCGCGCAACGCCTGGAGCGCATGGCCAGCCTGAGCATTCTGGTGTCGGCGGGCATCCTGTTATCGACCATCGGTTTCGCCCAGCCGAACCTGGTGGGCGCAGCGCTGTTCTATCTGTTCAGCTCGACCCTGGCCTTGAGCGCGCTGTTCCTGCTGGCCGAACTGATCGAGCGTTCGCGCTCGGCCAACGAGATACAACTCGAAGATGAAGCCGAACTGCTGCCCCGCCCTCTGGAATCCCTGCATCCCCCCAAAGGCACCAACCTCGACGACGACCGCAAAGCCGTGGTCGGCCAGGTGATCCCGTGGACCATGGCGTTTCTCGGCCTGAGCTTCATCGCCTGCGCCTTGCTGATCATCGGCATGCCGCCGCTCTCCGGGTTTATCGGCAAACTCGGTCTGATCGGCGCCCTGCTCAATCCGCTGGGTCTGGGCAACAGCGGCGATGCACCGATTTCCAACGCTGCGTGGGGCCTGCTGGTGTTGTTGATTGTGTCGGGGCTGGCGTCGCTGGTCGCCTTCTCGCGCCTGGGCATCCAGCGCTTCTGGACGCCGGCGGAACGACCATCGCCCCTGCTGCGACGCCTGGAATGCGTGCCAATCTTTGCGCTGCTGGGCTTGAGCATTGCGCTGACCTTCAAGGCCGATCCGCTGCTGCGCTACACCCAGGCCGCCGCCGATGCCTTGTACAACCCGCAGCAATACGTGATGGCGGTACTCGACACCCGCGTCGTACCGAACCCCTCGGCCAAGGCGATCCCGCAGGAGGTGCAACCATGAAGCGCCTGTTTCCCGCCCCCTTGCTGTCGCTGGCCTTGTGCCTGCTGTGGCTGTTGCTGAACCTGTCGACCAGTCCCGGCAATCTGCTGCTGGGTGCGGCGCTGGGGTTCTGCGCGCCGCTGATGATGCGCAGGCTGCGTCCGCTGCCGGTGCGCATCCGTCGTCCGGGGGTGATCCTGCGCCTGGTCCTGCTGGTCGGGCGCGACGTGCTGGTGTCCAACCTCGCCGTGGCCTGGAGCGTGCTCAATGCCGGTCGCCGCCCGCCCCGCTCGCAATTCATCAAGGTGCCGCTGGACTTGCGTGACGCCAACGGCCTGGCCGCGCTGTCGATGATCACCACGGTGGTGCCGGGTACGGTCTGGTCGGAGCTGGCGCTGGACCGCAGCATTCTGCTGTTGCACGTCTTCGACCTGGACGACGAGGCGCTGTTCATCCAGCACTTCAAGACGACCTACGAGCGTCCGTTGATGGAGATCTTCGAATGAGCCCCTTGCTGGCGAATGCGATCCTGCTGAGCCTGTTCCTGTTTTCCCTGACGATGGTCCTGACCCTGATCCGCCTGTTCAAAGGGCCGTCGGCCCAGGACCGGGTCCTGGCGCTGGACTACCTGTACATCGTCGCGATGCTGATGATGCTGACGCTGGGTATCCGTTATGCCAGTGACACCTACTTCGAGGCGGCGCTGCTGATCGCCCTGTTCGGGTTCGTCGGCTCCTTCGCCCTGGCGAAATTCCTGCTGCGTGGTGAGGTGATCGAATGAATACGCCCTTGTCGTTGTGGGTGGAAATCCCGGTGGCGATCCTGCTGGTGCTCGGCAGCCTGTTTGCCTTGATCGGCGCCACGGGCCTGCTGCGCATGCGGGATTACTTCCAGCGCATGCACCCACCGGCCCTGGCCTCGACGCTCGGGGCCTGGTGCGTGGCGCTGGCTTCGATCATCTATTTTTCGGCGCTCAAGTCCGCGCCGGTCTTGCACGCCTGGCTGATTCCGATCCTGCTGGCGATTACCGTGCCCGTGACCACCTTGCTGCTGGCCCGGGCGGCGCTGTTTCGTAAACGCATGGCCGGGGATGATGTGCCGGCGGAGGTGAGTAGTCGGCGGACCGAGAGCGGCAGCTAGACCAAGGATTTGTATCGACTGGACCGGCCTCTTCGCGAGCAAGCCCGCTCCCACAAGGGTGGGTGTCTAACTCAAAAGGTGTGTACGACACCAGACACTGTGGGAGCGGGCTTGCTCGCGAAGAGGCCAGTACTGTCACTACAGAAACGTCGCTGTCTCAGACCCAGGCCACCGCCAACAACCCCGCCCCCAACACCACACACAAGGGCGAATAAACCCAGGTGTCCAGCCGGGAAAATTTCGAGCCTTTGACCTCCTTGAAAAAACCCACCAGCTCCGAATCGCCAATGGCCCGGGCAAACAGCAAGATCGCAATGGCGCTGATCACCCACTGCAGCGACCGGTGATGCAAGGGTGGCAGGCACCAACCCACCCGCAAGCACACCAGCATGGCAATCAACAGCAACAGTCCGGCCACCACCAGCGTGATCCAGCCTCGCGGTGTGAACGCCGGTCTCAGTTGCGCACTGCCCTCCTGCGGTACTTGCGGGACCGCCGCCACCGCCGCCCACTCGCCACCCAACGCCCAATACACATGCACCACACTGATCACGGTGAAGATCGTCACCAGCGACTGAGCCAACAACAGGGTCATGGTTCAGAGATCCTTGAAAGGGATATGAACCGAACATTGTAGGAGCTACCGCAGGCTGCGATGTCTTGATTTTGCCTTTTCATGACGAAGATCAAAAGATCCCGACCTGCGGCAGCGCCTACAGGGCGGCGGAGACTTTATCCGCCACGTCCTTGGGCAGCCACGCCCGCCAGACGTCCGGATGAGCCTTCATGAACGCCTCTGCCGCCTGGCGCGGTGGTGTATGTTTCTCACTCATCTCGGCCAGCGCCTTGTTCAGCGGGCCGATCGGAAAGTCGACCTTGGCGAAGAACTCGGCAATCTGCGGATATTGCTTCTGGAAGGGAGTGGACACACCGATCGACAGCTTCGAAGCCAGGGAACGGGTCGGCCGTGGATTGGGGTTGTCGGCGTCGGTCAGGGTCTTCCAGGCCTCGGCGTCGAACGGTGGTTCTTCCAGTTGAATCAGCTTGAAGCGGCCGAGCAACGGCGTGGGCGACCAGTAGTAGAACAGCACCGGCTTGCCACGATGAATGGACGAACTGATCTCTGCATCCAGGGCCGCGCCCGAACCACTGCGGAAGTTCACGTAGCTGTCGTCCAGCCCGTACGCCTTGAGTTTCTGCTTGTTGACCACTTCCGAGGTCCAGCCGATAGGGCTGTTGAGGAAACGCCCTTTGGTCGGGGCTTCCGGGTCCTTGAATACGTCTTTGTAGCGCGGCAGGTCGCTGACGCTGCGCAGGTCTGGCGCCAGCGGCTTGATGCCCTTGGCGGGGTCGCCCTTGATCACGTATTCCGGCACCCACCAGCCTTCGGTAGCGCCCTTGACCGTGTCGCCGAGGCTGACGACTTTGCCTTCGGCTTCGGCCTTGACCCAGACCGGGCTGCGACCGGCCCACTCTTCGCCAATGACCTGGATGTCATTGTTGGCCAGCGCGGTTTCCAGGGTGATGGTGGTACCCGGCAAGGTATCGGTGGGCAGCCCGTAGCCCTTCTCGACAATGATGCGCAGGACATCGGTGATCAGGCTGCCGCTTTCCCAGTTCAGGTCGGCGAAGTGGATCGGCGCCTGGGCGGCAAACACCGGGGCGGGTGTCGCCAGCAAACCGAAAGTGGCCAGGGCAGCAGCCAGCAACCGTCGAAATCCGTTCATGCTTTTGCACCTCGTGCTGTTCACAGCAATAGCAGGATGGCCTGGCAGTAGACCGCGAAGCCTCTGAATACTCAGTCCAATGACTGTAGTAGAGGTTCCTGCTTTCGAGGTGCGGGGATCAGTTTTCGGAAGTTTCCTGCAAACGCGTCAGCTCTCGTCTGACCATGCTGGCGTAGGGCGCCGGTTGCAGTTGGTAAAGCTGTGACGCCACCCAGTTCAGCCAGGCTCCTTGCAGAAGGGGCTTGTGCTCGAACAGCCGCCGCGCTTCGTCTTGAGCGCTGGCCAGGTTCTGTTCGTGGAAGTCGGCGCGGGTCAGGGTCATCACTCGCTGGCCTTGAAGGTCACCAGCTCGCCCTTGCGCCACTTGGCCACTTTGGTGGTCACGGCCTTGAGGGTCTTGGTCAGGCCTTCCTGCAACTGTTGATGGGCGGCAAACACCATCACCACGCTATGACCTTCCTTGAACACTATTCCCTGACCGTCGGCGGTGGTCACGAAGGCGTAATCGCCAATTCCGTAAACCGTCAGCTTGATGTCGCGGAACCTGATGTCCAGCTTGCCGCCTTCGCGACTGGGCAGCACGGAGGCGCTGAAATGATCGCCGACCTTGAGTTTGAGCCCGGGTTTGTCGTCCACCACCAGGGCTGATTCGGTGTCGATTTCGGCAATGTAAATGCCTTCAGCGTTCTGTTCGGTGATGTAAACGAAACGTGACTGAAACTGCTTGACCAGCTTTGCGCGCAAATCGCCCAGCACGAACAAGGCATGCATATCGAGATTACTTACTGCCAAGGAAACATCCCCACATCTGAAAAATGGCGCCGTACGCGAAAATAAACGCACAGCCAAAAAAGCGGCAATGCCGAAGGTGTCGCCAGAGAACCCGGATTGAAGTCCTGAATGAGCAGTGCACTCATTCATCACGAAGCTTGAGAAGACTACTGGAACGTCACTCGCGTCGTCCTGACTGGCGTTCGTCACAGGCTGAAGGAAAACGCCCTTCCTGCTGCCAGAAAATTATGGACTATCAACTTCGGGGAAAAATCTCACCAAGAGAACAAATTTTCCTACATATCATCAGCAAAAAATTGCTTTAGATAAACATCATTCACCCACCAATAAGGGTGATTCTAGAGCAGCGATGCTCCTGAAGACTAGCCAAAACGACGTACATACGTCGGCAAAACAATGAAAAGGACTTCATATGTGCACACTGACACACTTTGCCTATCCCTTGGTACCTGACTCGAAAACAGCAGCGATCTCGCAGCCGATACCGTTCGGCCCCTCTGAACCGCTTCTCGATGCCCCTCCCCGCCCGCGATTTCAGGTGGTGATGGCGGGCATTGCCTTCTTTCACATCAAGGATATTTCTACAGGCTGTGTAAGAGGTTTCCGAGCCAATCATAACGAAGCCTGCGCCCTCGCCCGGTTTCTTGAATCACACGGTTGACATACCCGCCGCGCTCATTTTCATCGACGTTTGCTCTGCCCGTCGACTTATCTCAGCCGTCGACGGGCAACTACTGCCATACTGCCCACCCAATAAAACGGATCCGCAACAAATCGGATGGCGTTGACAACAACAATATATTTCCAGGGGAAGTCTGCAACGTGACGGAATTTGATATCGGCGAGTTTTTTATCCGCGGTGAAGCCAGAGAAGTCGAGGGTGAATTCCAGGCCGTGATTGTCATGCGCGCCAAACCTCCGCTCAAGACCGTGACCTATCACCAGGTCGAAAAAGATCGCTGGTTCAAAACCCCGGATGTCGCAGCCATTGCGGCCCAGGAATCGGCCAGGGAACTGAAGGCGGCGGTCGATGCCGGGGCACTGAAAGCCTGACACCCGGATTGGCGGTCTATGCTCTGTGTTGCGTTTGAACATCGTGATCGAACTCCACCCGTGCGGCGCCCTCCAAATCAGGAGACCGCACATCGCCCCTCGACCCGACTGATGACCTGCAAGGAGATGAAGATGGAATCACCGACACACGACCTCAAAGGCCTGTTCGACCAGCTCGGCCTGGACTCCAGCCAGAAAGCGATCGACGACTTCATTGCCGGCCATTTCCTGCCCGACGACAAGAAGCTCATCGACGCCGAGTTCTGGTCACCGCAGCAGGCCGGCTTCCTCAAGGAACAACTGCGCGAAGACGCAGACTGGGCGCGGGTGGTCGACGACCTGAACCTGCGCATGCATCAGACCCACTGACCATTTCAATGCTGGCTGTCAGGTCTTTCGGCGTTCAATTGCGCCAACCAGGCAGCCTTGCACTCCTGCGCTTCGTCGCGACTGGAGAACGCCGTGCCCCGGCGCTCGCCATTGAGCAACACCACCCAGCAAACCTTGCGTCCCATGGAGCGCAGATTGGCAGGTACGCCGCTGCCGATCATGACCGCGATATCAACTTTGCCTTGCATGCTGCCCCCCGAACTTCATTAGCAACCTAATTAATAGCTATGTTAATTAGGTTGCCAGTGAGGAAACAGCAAAACCCTGCACAGGTTAGTTGCAGGATTTGTAACAATCACTCAAGGATGAACACTGTACCTGTGGCGAGGGAGCTCGCTCCCGCTGGGGCGCGAAGCGGCCCCTCCTTTTCCCTGAAGAGCAGGGGCCTGCTACGCAGTCCAGCGGGAGCAAGCTCCCTCGCCACAGACTACTTGTTGTTCGCTCCAGCATCAGAGGTTTCTAGCGCGGTTTTTCCGGCTTGTAGCCCAGGCGCAAACCGCCCCAATGCCGGCCCTTGAGCATGATCGGCACCGAAAGATCGTGCATCAACTCGCCGGTGTCGCGTGTATAGGTTTGCAGCAGCACGGCCTTCTGATGGCTGCCGCAGCGGATCCCGGTGCGGTCGGCGAACTTGCGTTTGGTCCGGTTCTGCAAGGCATCGACCTCTGCGTCCCCCGTCAGCGGCTGGCTGAACGCATGGTTGTGGGTCGGCACATAACCCTGCTGGGTGCAGGCGATGGCGAACACCAATCCTTCGTGACGCGGCAACAAGGGTTCCTGGATCGCTGGCAACACCTGATCGGTGTAGCGGTCGAAACGCGTCTGGTACTTGGCCGGGCTGGTATGGGGGATGACCTGGTAGTTGCGGTCGAACAGATCGTCCAGGCTGACTCGACCGGCATCGATATCCGCCTCGAAACGCTCTGCAATCCGGCTCGCGCCTTCCCGGGCCAGGTCATAGATCCGCTGGTGGTAATCATCCAGCCCCACCTCGGCCAGTCGCTCGCTGATGGTTTCGGCCTGCCCTTCCATTTGCACCGCCGCCTGGGCCAGGTGCTGAGTCTGCTGGTCGCTGACCGCCAGGTCGCTGCGCATCTGCTCGATGGCGTGAAACAGGCTGTCGAGTTGTTCACGGTTGGTGTCTGCGCCCTGGGCGATTTCCCCGACCTGGGACTCGACACTGGCCGCCAGACGGGCAATGTTCTCCAGATGCTGCCCCGTGCGCTCGACCTGCTCGACGCCAGTGTCGAGGTCGCTGGACAGTTGGCGGATCTGCTCCACCACCTGTGTCGTACGTTGCTGGATATCGGCCACCATCTCGCCGACTTCGCCCGTCGCGGTCGCCGTGCGCGCGGCAAGCCCGCGAACCTCGTCGGCCACCACGGCAAACCCGCGACCGTGCTCCCCCGCCCGCGCCGCTTCAATGGCGGCGTTCAACGCCAACAGGTTGGTCTGGCTGGCGATGGACTGAATCACCAGGGTCACGCGCTGGATATCATCGCTGCGCAGGCTCAAGGCTTCGATCAGTTCACGGCTGTTGCTGGCGCGCTGGCTGAGCTGATGCATGCGGGCAATGGACTCGATCAGTTCCGTACGCCCCATCACGCCGCTTTGATGAGCCTCGCTGGCAGCGCTCAGCGCCTGGCGACTGAGCAGCGAGGTGGCGTGTTCGGTGGTAATCATGACCTCGGCGTTGCTGACGATCTGTGCCGCCGCCGAGAGTTGCGATTGCAGCTTTTGCGCCAATTGCCGAACCGAGAACGCCACCCCGGCGGCCGAGAGCGCGTTATGGCTGGTGGTGTAGGAAAGATCGCGAGTCAAACCGCCGATGGCATCAGCGTTGTCGGGGGAAGCCGCCTGTGGGGTCGCGCGCGAACGCAAACGAGGCAGCCAGATGATCAGTACGGCCAGGGGCAGGCCAAGGTAGAGCGACCAACCGCCCAACGTCATGCCACATAACAACAGCATCAGGACGATGCTTTGCAGCGTCGGTGTCAGCCAGCGGTTTTTCGGCAACAGCATTGGTGCAGACACTGCCGCAGCCAGAGACCCGTCTCTTGTCATCATCGTCACCCCGGAAAACTTCTAATTGTTGTCTTCGCATTAAACGCCGGCATAAGGCCATTATCCATGAGCCTTTAGTCGCGAACCTTGCAGCAGATCAATAGAAGAATCGGGAAATCGAAGACGGCAGAAAACAAAGATCGCAGCCTTCAGCAGCACCTACGGAACAAATGTAGGAGCTGCCGAAGGCTGCGATCTTTTCCAGGCAGCCCGGTTCAACAGGGCTACCTCACAGAATCAGGCCTGACGCTGGTGCTTGTCGATTTGCTCGTGACGCTCTTGAGCTTCGATGCAGTACTTGGTGGTCGGGCTGATCAGCAGGCGCTTGAGGCCAATCGGCTCGCCGCTGTCGTCGCACCAGCCAAAGCTGTCTTCCTTGATGCGCTCAAGGGCTTGTTCCAACTGAGGCAGCATGCGCTGGTCGCGATCGATCGCGTTCACCAGCCAGGTGCGCTCTTCTTCGACCGAAGCCGCGTCCGCCGGATCGGCCGGGGTGTCCAGGCTCTCGATGGCGATGCGGTTCTGTTCGATGCGCTCATGGGTTTCGACTTTCATGTTCTGCAACAGCTCGGAGAAAAAAGCATGTTGCTCGGCATTCATGTAGTCATCCGCCGGCATGGCCAGCAACTTGTCCTTTGTCATTGATATCTCTATAAAAAAACGTGCATTAAGGCGAATTAGGGAGCGTTCCGGCAGACCTGGGCAGGCCATCGGAAAGGCGCCGTTTGTTCCAAGCGCCACCCGGCACTCAATTTACGAGGGGCGGCAGTCTAAGGCCGACTTGAGGCCTCAGCAACTGAAAAGACAGCGAATTTGTCCGACAAAGCCCTGAAAATGCTCTACGGCAGGCTTTGAGGCGGTAATCGGAGTGCGTTTATAGCAAGAAATTCAATCGAGCGGCTGTATATAGAAGACAAACGGCCTGCACGAGGCCATTTTCCCTGCCATTTGCACGGCGGCGAACCTCAGCTAAGGTTGTCCTCCCGAAATGGCCATATAAAGGAAAGGACCATGAAGCTGATCGGTATGCTGGACTCGCCCTATGTCAGGCGCGCCGCCATTTCTGCCAAATGCCTGGGAATCACGCTGGAACATCAATCGGTTTCGGTGTTCCGCCACTTCGAACAATTCCGGCAGATCAACCCGGTGGTCAAGGCGCCCACCCTGGTGCTGGATGACGGTGAGGTGTTGATGGACTCGACACTGATCGTCGACTACCTGGAAACCCTGGCCGATAACAGCCTGATGCCCGACAAACCGGCTCAGCGTCTGCGCGCGTTGCGCCTGATCGGCCTGGCGCTGGCCGCCAGCGAAAAGTCCGTGCAGCTTTACTACGAGCGCAACCTGCGGCCGGTGGAAATTCAATTCGAACCTTGGGTGCAGCGGGTCGAAGGACAACTGGTGGCGGCCTGGTCGGCGCTGGAGCGGGAGCTGGAAAAGCAGCCGCTGAAGACTGACGGTGCGATCGGGCAGGACGGCATCACCCTCGCCGTCGCCTGGAGCTTCACCAACCTGGTGGTGCCGGATCAGGTGAGTGCGGCGCAGTTTCCGCGGGTCGCCGCGTTCACGGCGTATGCCGAAGGGCTTGAGGTGTTTGTCAGTACGCCGATTGACTGACGGATTCATTTCTTCGCGAGCAAGCCCGCTCCCACAGTGGATGGTGTGTCTTCCTGTGGGAGCGGGCTTGCTCGCGAAGCTTTATAGCTTCTGCAGTCGAATCAATGCACAAACAACGCAATCAAAATAATGATCGGGATCGGCACGCCGAGAAAGAACAGCAGTAATGAACGCATGGTAGTTCTCCTGGATTAACGAATCGATGCAGTGGTGACGTAGGTATCGGTTTCCAGATACACCACCGCATCCCGACGACGACCGCCGAAGGTTGCGGCAAGGCTGGCGAAGAATGCACCGGCCAACAGCGCAACAAACATCCACAGCGTGGTCCACGCCGCCACTTTCGCGGCGGTGTCAGCGGCTTGTTGAGCGGCCAGCTTTGCACTGGCTGCACCGCCGTGCATGTACGCCCACTTCACCCGCAGTCGCCCGGCGATGTAACCGCCAAGTCCCGAAGCGACAAGCTGGGTAAAGGCCAGCCAGACAATGGTCGAGATCCCCAGGCCTTTGGCGCTCACGCCTTCATTGGCCCAAGGCGATACCGCCGAAAAACCCAGGCCGAAGCCGAGCAACACCAGGATCAGCGAGCACGCCGCCGCGGCAGCGGCACCCGCGAAAATCGCGCCCCAGGACACGCCGGACAGCGTGGTTGACTCATTCATGGAGGGATAGAAACCGTCAGAGGATCTATTCATAGTTGTATCGCTCCAGACAGAAAGATGGTGTTACAACTCTTCGAGAAAGGAACTGCAGTCACCGTGCCAGTCACGCATTTTGAATAAATCGTTTTGCTTCAATGGCTTAGAAAGTTTGAACTTCCCGGCCCCATGCAAACTGCAAGGATCAGGTTGAGCCAACGGGTTTTATGCATGGGTTATTTGCGTTGCCACTGGCGGTCAGACAACCTTTGTTTGGGGGGCTTTCACTGGTTTTTCGATTCGGACGCGGCCTTTTGTGGGAGCTGGCTTGTCGGGTCGCCGCATCGCAGCGATGGTCGTTAACGATTACGCGTGTGAACTGGATAAACGTGGCGCACTTGAGTCCATCGCCAGCAGGCTGGCTCCTACAATTCCCCGGGAACGCGTGAAGCGACCCCGCCCAGATGAAAGTTAATTTATTAAGTCGCGGTTTTTTCTTGGCAAAATGCTCGCAACTTCGTATTGAACTGCAAATCAGGCCAGCCTTATGACCCGCATCTTGACCATCGAAGACGACGCCGTGACCGCCCGGGAAATTGTCGCCGAACTGAGTAGCCACGGCCTCGACGTCGACTGGGTCGACAATGGCCGTGAAGGGCTGGAGCGGGCAGTCAGCGGCAACTATGACCTGATCACCCTCGACCGCATGTTGCCCGAGCTCGATGGCCTGGCGATCGTCACCACGCTGCGGACCATGGGCGTGGCGACACCGATCCTGATGATCAGCGCACTGTCCGACGTCGATGAACGCGTGCGCGGCTTGCGCGCCGGCGGCGACGACTACCTGACCAAACCCTTCGCCACCGATGAAATGGCCGCCCGGGTCGAAGTCCTGCTGCGTCGGCAGAACACCGTGACCGCCCAGGCCACCACGTTGCGGGTGGCGGATCTGGAGCTGAACCTGATCAGCCACGAAGCGAGCCGCGACGGTAAACTGCTGACGCTGTTGCCCACCGAGTACAAACTGCTGGAATTCCTGATGCGCAATACCGGGCAAATCCTCTCGCGGATGATGATTTTCGAAGAAGTCTGGGGTTACCACTTCGACCCCGGCACCAACCTGATCGACGTACACATCGGCCGTCTGCGCAAGAAAATCGACCCGCCTGGCAATGCCCCACTGATTCGGACCGTGAGAGGCTCGGGTTATGTCATTGCCGAACCCGTCTAAAGGCTGGCGCTCTTCCAGCAGCCGTTTGCTGGCGCTCTACAGTTCGCTGTTCGTGATCTGGAGCGGGATTCTCATGGGGGTCATGTACTACGAGGTTTCCGCTTACCTGGACAATCTGGCCAAGCATTCACTGATGCAGCGCCAGCACCTGTTTTCGCGCTTCTCGGGTGAACAACTGGTGGACGCCCTCGCCGTCAGCATGGCCTTCGACATCCGCGGCATCGACGCCTATGGCCTGTTCGATGCCCGGCACCACTACCTCAGCGGCGCCCTGCGCTACATTCCGGACGGCTTGCCGCTCGATGGCAAGATCCACATGCTGCGCGACTGCGATGCCTACGGCGACGATGATGACCAGACGCTGCCCGCCGACAGTTGCGACGCCGTGGCGACCCGCACCCTCGACGGCCGCTGGCTGGTGCTGGTGCGCGACAACGGTTCGCTGTTCGCCGTGACCCGCATCATTCTTCACGCGCTGTTCTGGGGGGTGACCCTGACCATCCTGCCGGGCATCGTCGGCTGGTATCTGCTGCGGCGCCGGCCGTTGCGCCGCATCCGCGGGATCCAGGCCAGTGCCGAAGCCATAGTCGCCGGCGACCTGAGCCGACGCCTGCCACTGTCCAATCGGCGTGACGAACTGGACATGCTCGCCGCCATCGTCAACGCCATGCTCGAACGCATCGAGCGCCTGATGCATGAGATCAAGGGGGTGTGCGACAACATCGCCCATGACCTGCGCACGCCCCTGACCCGTCTGCGCGCGCAGCTTTACCGCATGCAGCAGCAAGCCGGCGAAGGCTCACCGCAGGCCATGCAACTGGACCTGGTGCTGGCCGAAGCCGATACGCTGATGGCGCGTTTCCGTGGCCTGCTGCGGATTTCCGAACTGGAAGATCGCCGGCGCCGCTCCGGGTTCGTGCAACTGGACCCCGTGGCGTTGTTGCAGGAACTGCATGAGTTCTACCTGCCCCTGGCGGAAGACGACGGCCTGGTTTTCCAGTTGCACCTGCCCGCGTCATTGCCCTCCCTCAATGGCGACCGGGCGCTGCTGTTCGAAGCCGTGGCGAACCTGCTCAGCAACTCGATCAAGTTCACCCCGCCCGGTGGTGCGGTGATCTTGCGCGGGGTCAATGCTGGCGGGCATACACGGATCGAAGTGCTCGACTCCGGCCCCGGCATTCCCGAGGCGGAGCGTGAAGCGGTATTCCAGCGTTTCTATCGCGCCGAGGCCGGCAATCAAAAGACCGGCTTCGGGCTGGGCCTGTCCATCGTCGCGGCGATTGTCAGCCTGCACGGATTTACGCTGGAGGTGGGCAGCAGCGAACTGGGCGGCGCGCGGCTGGTGCTTGATTGTCGGGAGAGTTTGATACCGCAGGCCTAGTGTTCATCCGATGATCAAAACAGATCCCCTGTGGGAGCGGGCTTGCTCGCGAATGCGGTTTCTCATTCAACAAATATGTTGACTGACACTACGCTTTCGCGAGCAAGCCCGCTCCCACAGGGGGGTTGGTATTTTGACGGTCAGGCCGGGTAGTTGGCCCGCAATGCTTGCAGTCCGCCGGAATAAATCCCGGTAAACAACGCCTCCACCTCCTCATTGCTCACGCCCACCGGTTCAAACCGCCCGGACCAGGTCACCCGCGCGCCCTCGCCTTGCGCCTCGACCTTGATCGTCGCCAGATAATCAGTCGCCGGAAAGGGTGCCTGCTCAATCGAGTAGCTGTAGGTTCGGCCCGCGTTGTCGAAGGTTTGCAGGCGTTCGATCACCACCGCGCCATCCGCCGTCTGCAGGCTGCGCACGCGCCCGCCGTCACTGAGCTCGCTCCTGGGAATGAACGGCAGCCAGTCCGGCAGCGAGTTGAACCCGCCAATCAATTGCCAGACCTGTTCGGCCGAAGCCGGGATGTCGATGAAGGCTGTTGCAGTTGCCATGAAATGCTTTCTCCAATCAATAAGGTTCAGATGGCCAGGCTGTCGACGACACCGCCGTCGACCCGCAAGGCAGCACCGGTGGTGGCCGAGGATAACGGCGAAGCGATGTAGGCCACCAGATTGGCAACCTCCTCGACGTCCGCCACGCGCTGGATGATCGACGTCGGCCGGGCCTTGCGCACGAACGCATCGGCTTCGTCCCGGGCGCTGCGCCCGGATTCGGCCGTGGCGTCCTTGAGCATGTCTTCCAGGCCATCGGTAAAGGTCGGGCCGGGCAGGATCGCGTTGACCGTCACCCCGGTGCCGGCCAGGCGTTTGGCCAGGCCATGGGACACGGCGAGGTTGGCGCTTTTGGTCACGCCATAGTTGATCATGTCCGCCGGTGTCGCCACGCCGGATTCCGAAGACAGGAAGATCACCCGCCCCCAACCCTGCTTGACCATGCCCGGTGTGTAGTGCCGGGACAGGCGCACACCGGAGATCACGTTGACCTCGTAGAAGCGCGTCCACTCACTGTCCGGGGCGTCGTAGAAGTCCACCGTGTTGAAGATCCCGAGGTTGTTCACCAGGATGTCTGCCCGTGGTTCGGCGGCGAACAGTTTCTCGGCGCCTTCGGCGGTGCCCAGGTCGGCGGTCACGCCACGCAATTGCGCAGCAGGAACACGCTGACGGATGCTCGCCAGTGCCTGCTCGACCTTGGCCGTATCGCGGCCGATCACCACCACCGTGGCGCCCGCCTCAGCCAGTGCCTGGCTGATGCCCAGGCCAATGCCGGCGGTGCTGCCGCTGACGATTGCCAGTTTTGCGCTCAAATCAATCTTCATGTTCAAGCTCCAATGAGGGGCAAGGGGGCGCGCTCGCAAATCAGCTTCGCCTCACGCAACGCCTGCCAGAAAGCAGCGGGAATCACCGCCGACCACGATTTCGACTTGCTGCGCCAGGGCGGCGTCCATCAAACGCTGCAAGGCGCGATCATGGTCCGGAAGAGTGTAGCGACCGGCCAGCAGAAAACCGCCCGGCTGCGCTTCGCTCAGATCAAGGGTCAGCTCGCAGGGTTCGACCTTGTTCACCCCCAGGCCCCAGCCCTTGATCACGCCCTCCTCGCGCAAGCGGCCCGGTGCGGGCCTGGTTGAAGTACTCCAGCCTGCTGGCCCTGCCCGAGCACCATCCGCTGGCACGGCAAGCCGTGCCATGATCCAGAAAGGCTTGAGCCGCAACGCACCGCCGGGCGTGGTGCTGCGGGAAGTGCCGTGGATTTCCCTCACCCGACCGCTGTGGGTGGCGTGGCACCGGATCAATTTGCGGCCGTTGGTGGAGACCTTCCGCAAAATGTTGACCGAGCCTGAGTCCACCCCATGAACCTGTGGGAGCGGGCTTGCTCGCGAAGGCGTCGGCATTGCCAGCAATGTTGTCGACTGACACGCCGCTTTCGCGAGCAAGCCCGCTCCCACAGGTTTCGTGCTCAGCCCAAAGCCATGTGTTTGTCGTGACAACCGCACATTAAACATCGACTGACCGCCCTTGTTTAACGGCTGTCAGCGTAACTTGATGAAAGCTACGGCGCCTTGCGTCATTGCCTACGGTTACGCCAGAATCCGCCGGCTTACGCGCCTTGAGTCCGGGCTTTATCGTTAGCCGGTCGCTGAAAAACAGCGATCGGGTTTGGTAGCCCGGACCAATTAGGCGCATAGCGCACCGTTTGCAGACCTTTCAGGTCTCTGTTTTATGGTGGCCATGCGCAGGGCTCTCTCGGGAGCGCCGGGTTCCTAATTACCGGTCTACCAACCCGCGTATGGCCGCCACCCCTCGTTTGGTAGCGAGGGCTGAAGGCTCCGTAATTTCAATTAGGAGCTCCATCAATGATCAAGCCCACACCCAATCCCCCGGAAACAAATCCAGCCTCCCCCTACGAAAGCCCCGACTCCAAGCAATTCCAAGAAGCCGCCGAACACGCCCTCAATCACTACCTCAACCCCGCCGCCAACATCATGGCCACGCCCCACAAACCGTCCACGATGTTCACCATCAACCCCGATATCGACACTGAGACCCTGTTGGCCCACGCCTGCGAATCGCTGGCCTCGGCCAACGTCATGACCAACGATCTGGCGGGTTTTCTGGAGGGCTCGCATCGCAACACGCTGCTGGGCATCGCCCAGGTCATCATGCTGGGTGAATTGGCAGTGAACCGGGCGCTGGATCGACTCGATCCGCCTGAATAAAGCGCCGAACGTGTGGGAGCGGGCTTGCTCGCGAAGGCGTCGGCATTGCCAGCAATGTTGTCGACTGACACACCGCTTTCGCGAGCAAGCCCGCTCCCACAGGTCATCAGCGAATTCTCGATTACGCAGGGTTTGGTGCTTTACTGAGAAGACTCAAAAACCCACCGAGAACCCCGGCATGAATCGCAACGACCTGCGCCGCGTGGACATGAACCTGCTGGTGATTTTCGAAACCCTGATGTTCGAGAAGAACCTGACCCGGGCCGGGGAAAAACTGTTCCTCGGCCAACCCGCTGTCAGTGCGTCGCTGGCCAAGTTGCGCGATCTGTTCGACGACCCGTTGCTGGTGCGCAACGGTCGAACCCTGGAGCCGACCCCGCGGGCGTTGCAGATTCTCAAGGAGTTGCAGCCGGCGATGGACACCATTTCCGGGGCAGTCAGCCGGGCCAAGGATTTCGAGCCCTCCACCAGTCGCGAGGTGTTTCGCATCGGCCTGTCCGACGACGCCGAATTCGGGCTCTTTCCGCCGCTGCTCAAGCAGATTCGCGATGAGGCGCAGAACGTTGTGGTGGTGGTGCGCCGGGTGAATTTCCTGCTGATGTCGTCGATGCTGGCCAGCGGCGAGATTTCCGTCGGCATCAGCTACACCACGGAATTGCCGGCCAACGCCAGGCGCAAGAAACTGCGCGACCTGAGTGTGAAGATCCTGCGCGGCGATGACCGTCCCGGCCCGCTGACCCTTGACGAGTTCTGCGAACGCCCTCATGCACTGGTGTCGTTTTCCGGGGATCTGAGCGGCGCCATCGACAATGACCTGGCCCGCATCGGCCGTTCGCGCCGGGTGGTGCTGGCGGTACCACAGTTTGCGGGTTTGCGGGCGTTGCTGGCGGGGACTGACATGCTCGCCACCGTACCGGATTACGCGGCCAGCGCGCTGATCGAAGGCAGCAACCAGTTACGGGCGGACGATGCGCCCTTTGAGATCAACCTGTCCGAACTGTCGATGGTCTGGAACGGGGTCAGCGATAACGATCCGGCAGAACGCTGGTTGCGTTCGAAAATTGCACAGCACATGGCGGCGCCACCGTCGGGGCATTGATCGACTGCAGTAGCACCGGCTCGGATTCGCGCAGGTACACCGGCATGTCGGTCACCGGTGGCATGGCCGGAATCTCGAAGTACATCTGCACCACCCAGCCGCGGTGGTAGCTGGCGTGGTTGACCACATGCATCAGCATCGCGCCGGCGCTCATGGTGCCGCTTTCGCCCGAGACAAAGGTGAACTCCACCGGTTTGTCCAGGGAGGCATCGGTTTGCCGGGCGCTCCAGTCGCAGTACCAGCGATCGATCTCTTTTTGCGCCTGGCGCAGTTCGGACAGGTCGGCATGCAGCAGATCGTGCGAGGTCTTGAAGCCATGTCCCCGGCCTTCAAGGTGCGCCCGCCAGATGCAATCCACCACGTAGACATGATTGAGGGTGCCGATCATGTTGTTGAACACCGACACCCGTTGTTTTTTGACTTCGCCCGGAGGAAGCGCCGCAAGGCTTTCAAACAGACGCTGATTGGCCCAGCGTTTGTAATCGGCCAGCAGGCAGGCAGTGCGTACAGTGATCATCAGAAGTCTCCGATGGCAGTAAGCGCACTCCCTAGCATAGACCCGATGCCCGCAATGCAGGGCCAGCACTGATCATCGGTCGTCGAGGCGCTTCACCACGTGCCCGGCAAGCGCCAGGCAACTGGTCAGCCCCGGTGATTCGATGCCGAACAGATTCACCAGCCCCGGTACGCCATGCTCGGCGCATCCGCTGACGAGAAAATCGGCGGCCGGCTCGGTCGGCCCGCTGATTTTCGGGCGAATGCCGCTGTAGGCCGGTTGCAGGCTGTTGTCCGGCAAACCCGGCCAATAACGGCGGATCGCCTGATAAAAACCCTCGGCCCGACGGGGCTCGACGCGGTAATCAATGTGCTCGACCCATTCGACATCCGGCCCGAAGCGCGCCTGTCCACCCAGGTCGAGCGTCATGTGCACGCCCAGTCCCGCACTCTCCGGGGCCGGATACACCAGGTGCCGAAAGGGTGCCCGGCCGCTGAAACTGAAATAGCTGCCCTTGCACAGATGCGCCTGGGGCACGCACTGTTCAGGCAGACCGACGATCGTGCGCGCCACTTGGGGAGCGGACAGCCCCGCGCAGTTGATCACTTCGCGGCAGCGCAGGGTCATGGGTTGGCTGCCGCCCATGTGCAGCTCGAAGCCCTGGTCGATGCACAGGGCCGAGAGCAACGGCGTGTGCAAGGCCAGCGTCGCACCGCACCGCTGCGCGTCGCCCTGAAGTGCCAGCATCAGCCCGTGGGAATCGACGATGCCGGTAGAGGGCGACCACAGTGCCGCGACGCAGGACAACGCCGGTTCAAGCTCCCGGGCCTGCGGGCCATCCAGCCATTGCAGGTCATCGACACCATTGACACGCCCCTGCTGCAACAGGCGCTGCAAAGCCGCCTGCTGCTGCTCGTCGGTGGCCACGATCAGCTTGCCCACGCGCCGGTAATCGACACCGTGCTCATCGCAATAGGTGTAGAGACGCTGCTTGCCCGCCACGCACAACCGCGCCTTGAGGCTGCCGCCCGGGTAATAGATGCCGGCGTGAATCACTTCTGAATTACGCGAACTGATGCCCGCGCCGATGCCCGTCCCGGCCTCGACCACCAGCACGTCCCGCCCGCTCATGGCCAAGGCCCTGGCCACCGCCAACCCGACGACGCCGGCCCCGATCACCACGCTTTGAATATCGACGCTCAACGCCCCTGCCCTCTCACAGCTGTTCTCACCGGCGACGTCACGGAACTCTCGTCGACTGCCACGTATCCTAAACTATGTGGTACATCCCTTATGCTTCAGGCTGTCGGAGGACACCGTCATGCGCCGCCTATTTATCATCTCTGCACTGGTACTTTGTTTACCCGCAGGCTCGGCTCTGGCCGATGTGGATGCCAAAGATGTCGCTACCTCGGCCGGGGTTTCCGCCTCGCTGTACTCAACATTCAAAGACGACAAACTCATGATTCCCGCCCGGGATGACGCCTCCAGCTTCGTCGCCAGCGGCGGTGCGATTCGTGGTGCTTACCTGGAGTCGGTGTTGAAAAAGATCCGTCAGGACAATCCCGCCCTCAACAACGCAAGCGACGAAGACCTGGCCCGCGCCATCCTCGTCCAGGAAGGCGTTGCCGCCGATCACTGAAGATCGTCATCGCCAGCGGTGGGGCTTGTGACACCGGGATAGCGTTTCCAGCCCTGCCTCGCGTGTGTGCCAGTGGACATGCGTGCCCACCCGGCCACGAGCTGCGCGTTGATACTCACCCCGCCACACACCACGATCACCACGTCATGGGCGTCGGCAATCTCCGGGTGATCCAGGTAGGCGATCGCCAATGAAACGCCGCACGCCGGCTCGACCAGCTGACGCAAATCATTGGCGTAACGCACCACGCCCATGATCGCCTCATCATCACTGAGCACCACGCACTCATAGGGGAAATCGCCGATGTGCCTGACCGGCCAGGCGGCCACTTGCGCGGCCCCCAGTGATGTAGCGACCGTGTCTATTTTCGGCAATCTGACGGGATGCCCGGCCGCCACCGCCGCAGCGAACGACGCCGCGCCTTCGGTTTCGCAGGCGACGATGCGGCAATCGGTGTGCCGATGACGAATCAGGCCGGTGAGCAACCCGGCCAGCAAGCCACCACCGCCCACCGATGCCACCAGCACATCCACTGGCGGGCAGTCGGCAAGGATTTCATCGATCATCGTGCTGTGCCCTTCCCACAACACCGGGTGGTCGAAGGCCGGCACGAATTCACTGCGTGGGTCCTGGGCGAGTTCACGGGCCCATTGATTGGCTTCGTCCCAGACCTTGCCGTGCTCGATCACCTCGGCGCCGGTCTTGCTGATCCGCGCCCGGGTGCTGTGCGGGGTGGTGTGCGGCACCACGATGCAGGCCTTGAGCCCCAGGCAGGCCGCGGCCATGGCCGTGGCCAGTCCCGCGTTACCGCCGGAGGGACAGACCACCTTGCGCTTGCCTTGCTGCGCCGCCCGACTGCACAGCAAGCCGATGCCGCGTATTTTGAACGAGCCGCCAGGTTGCAGGTTTTCCAGTTTCAGCCAGATACGGCGGGTCGGGGTCGAGAGGCCAGGGTGCAGAATCAAAGGCGTGCGGATGTGAAGCATGTCGGTTCCTGTTACACGCCACCGGCTCGCCGAACCGGTCGACGAGCCAGCGGTGAACGGTCCTCTCATGCAAGTTTAGTTCACCCGGTCCGGGGGCCGTCTCAGCGATAGCGCGGCGCCGCCACGCAATTGCCAAACAACCCGGACAGCGTCTTGCGCTGGGCTTCGTAGCGATCCCACTGGCTGCCATCGTGCAGGCCCGGGATGGTCACTGTCTCACCGGCCGCCAGGCCCGCGAGCGCGGCATCGACCATGTCTTCGGCGGACATTACGATCTCCTGCGGCAGATTTTCCACCGGGTTGCCGGCCTCGCTCCAGAAATCGGTGGCGGTCGCCCCCGGCAACACCGCCTGGACGCGTACGCCTTTGTCCGCCAGTTCATGCTGCATCGACTGGCTCAGGGCCAGGACAAACGCCTTGGTCCCGCCGTACACGCCGTTGAGGATTTCCGGGGCGATGGCGACGATGGAGGCGATATTGACCAGGGTGCCGGCGCCCCGGGCGACGAAGCCCGGTACAGCGGCGTAGGCCAGGCGCATCAAAGCCGTCACGTTGAGGCTGACCATCGCTTCCATGTCGTCCACGGGACTGGCCAGCAGCGGCATGACGCCACCGACCCCGGCGTTGTTGACCAACAAGGTGATGCTGGCGTCGTTGCGCAGGATCTGTTCGACCCGCAGCGAATCCGCCTTGTTCGTCAGGTCGGCGGCCACCACCTCCACGGTGCGCCCGGTCTGGTCGCTCAAATGCTTGGCCAGGGCATTGAGTTTGCCCCGGCTGCGGGCCACCAGGATCAGGTCGTAACCCTGGCGAGCCAGACGGTCGGCATACACCGCGCCGATGCCCGAAGAAGCACCGGTGATCAGTGCAGTGCCTTTGGATGAGAGAGCCATGGTGCAATTCCTCAAGGGTAAGGCGAGAGATTCGCCGGGTGCCGTCCGTTATAAAGGGACTTACGTCCGTCTCAAATGACGTTTAAAGTACGTTTTTCGGACATACCGTTTGAGGACAGGCCGATGATCAGCGTAGCGTTCGTGGTTTTCGAGGGTTTTCAGTCCATGGCGCTGGCCGCCATGCCGGTGTTCGAATACGCCAATTTCAGCGCCGCACAGACCCTGTATGACGTGCGCGTGCTGTCGGAAAACGGTCACACCCTGCGCGCCTCGGGTGGCTTGAGCGTTTGCACCGAGGCCTTCGACGGGCGCGTGTTCGACACGGTCATCGTGGTCGGCGGCGACTCGATCGTCGAACAGGCGCCCGAGGCCGTGCTGGAGTACCTGAAGGCCAGCATCCACAGCGCGCGCCGCACCGCGTCGATCTGCTCCGGGGCGTTCGTCATGGCCCAGGCCGGCTTGCTCGACGGACGGCGAGCCACCACCCACTGGGCGTACGCCCGGGAACTGCAGGCGCGGTTTCCGGCGATCAAGGTCGAGGCTGATCGCATCTACGTGATCGACGGTTCGATCTGGACGTCCGCCGGCATGACCGCGGGTATCGACCTCGCACTGGCCATGGTGGAAAAGGACCACGGCGCCGAGCTGGCCCGGGCCGTGGCGCAGAAACTGGTGATGTACCACCGCCGCGCCGGCGGCCAGTCGCAGCATTCGGCGCTGCTGGAACTGGCGCCGAAATCCGATCGCATCCAGACCGTGCTCGGCTACGCCCGAGAACACCTCGCCCAGCCCCTTTCTGTGGAGCAACTGGCACAAGTGGCCAACCTCAGCCCCCGGCAATTCAGCCGGGCGTTTCGCGCCGAAACCGGGCAATCGCCGGCCAAGGCCATCGAAAACCTGCGTCTGGAGGCGGCGCGACAGATGCTCGAGCGCGGACGCCTGACCCTCGACCAGATCGCCCTGGAAACCGGGTTCACCGACCGCCGACGCATGCGCGAAACCTTCCTGCGGGTGTTCGGGCAACCACCCCAGGTGATCCGGCGCAATGCGCGAGCAGAGGTGATTTGATCGCTCCCCCGCTCAGCGTGGGAACCCTCGGTATCTACACTGAACATACCGGAGGTGGTTTTTGGAGGCGCCATGAAAATCTCGGCCAAACTGGCGTTTTTCGCCGTCGTCAGCACCCTCGCCTACCTCGCCCTGGCGATCTGGGGGCTGGGCAGTTTCGCGGCTTACTTCAGCCACGGCTCACTGGTCGTCATTGCCCTGGCCACCCTGATCATGGCCGTCGCATCGCTGTTCACCGAGGCCAACCTGAGTTCGGGAGAACGCGAAGACCGGGCCAATCGCTGGGTCCTCCCGGTCTTCGGCGTGATCGGCGTGCTCAGCGGCTTTGTGCCGGCCTATACCGACCGCATCGATTTCTGGACCTTTGGAGGTGAAGGCGTGCGCTGGCTCGGGGCACTGTTGTTCATCGCGGGCGGCGCGCTGCGGTTGTGGCCGGTGTTTGTGCTGGGCAAGCGCTTCAGCGGGCTGGTGGCGATCCAGCCGGGGCACCGACTGGTTACCGAGGGCATTTACCGGCGCCTGCGCAACCCCAGTTACCTGGGGATGATGGTCATCGCCGTGGGCTGGGCACTGGCGTTTCGCTCGGGGGTCGGTCTGCTGCTGGCGGCATTGACCCTGATCCCGCTGATTGCCCGGATTCACTCGGAAGAAGCCTTGCTCAGGGCGCAGTTCGGCAGCGAATACGAAGCCTATTGCGCCCGCACCTGGCGGCTGGTTCCCGGACTTTACTGACTGGAACACTGATCCCCCTGTGGGAGCGGGCTTGCTCGCGAAGGCATAGTGTCAGTCGCTATCAATGTTGACTGATACACCGTTTTCGCGAGCAAGCCCGCTCCCACAGGGGAAATGTGTCGTTCACAAAAACTGCAAACGAATCAGACCGTCGGCATCCACGCTCGCGACAACCCTGTCATACCCCACCAACGTCCCATGCGCCGTCTCGATCGGCTGCTCATGGGTCGCCGTGACAATAACCAAATCCGCCCCCGCCGCTTCTGCCGCCAGAATCCCCACCGTGGCATCCTCAAAAACCAGGCACTGCCCAGGCTCCACGCCCAGGCGCCGGGCCGCGAGTCGATAACCTGCGGGGTCAGGCTTGCCGGCCGTGACGTCTTCGGCAGTCACCATCACCCCAGGCTCGGGAATCCCCGCCGCCGCCATCCGCCGCAGCGCAAGTTCCCGTGGGGCGGAGGTGACGATGGCCCACTGCCTGGCCGGCAAGGACCGCAGGAATTTCGCCGCGCCCGCCACTTCGAATACCCCGTCGACGTCGTCGATTTCCGCTTCGGTGATCCACGCGGCTTCGGCCTCGGCATCCACCCCGGGCAAGCCCAGGCGCCTGATGGTGTCGATGGCGCGGGCGCCGTGAATGGTCGGCAGGAAGGATTCGACATCGACCCCATGGCGCACGGCCCAGGTGGACCAGACCCGCTCGGCAGCGGCAATGGACGTCAGGACAGTGCCGTCCATGTCGAACAGAAAGGCACGGTAAGTCGAGTTGAATACAGGGTGATCGGACAAGGAAAGGAACCTCGCAGCTGCCGGACGGATTTGCCCGGCAATGTAGCATCTGCGAACGGCTCAGTTGAGTCGTTTGGACTTGAAGGTCTGGCTCACACAATCGAGCAGCCCACCGATCATCCAAGGCTTCTTGATAAACGAGACCGCGTGCCGCACGCCGGAGCTTTCAGGGGTTTCGAAACCGGACATGATCATGATCGGCTTGTCCGGCCAGCGATCGCCGAACTGGTTGGCCAGGTCCGCGCCATTGAGCGTGCCGGGCATGGTGATGTCTGTCAGCAGCATGCCCACCTGCGGCGCATGCTGTTCCAGATAGATCGCTGCCGCATCCGCACTGGTGTGCGGCTCGACGACAAAACCCTCCTCCTGAAGAATCTCGCAGAGAAACTCCAGGATCAGCGGGTCGTCCTCAACCACCAGGATCAACCCGTCAGGACGATGTCCGCCCGCCGTCGGTACTCGACTCATGACCGTGCCGCTCCCTGATTGCCTCAATGATTTCGCGGAATTGGATCCGCTGCCTAAAGGTATGAGCAGCGCAGACCGCGGAAATTCATTTTTGATACAGCCAGGTGACCGGCATCACGCGTCCTGCAGGATCAGGTCGGCGCCCTTTTGCGCCACCATCAATACGGCGGCGTGGGTGTTGCCCGACGTCACGTTGGGGAAAATCGACGCATCGACGATGCGCAAACCGTCCAGCGAGTACTCTGCTCATAGCGGCGTCGATGGGAGCGGTTACTTCATCTCATGTTTTTCTTCATGCGGCGCCTGCGTTTTTCGGACCCACAGCCCGTACGACTACCCGTTCTCCCAACCCTCTCTTAATCATTAATTTCTTGAAGACATCTGCATCGGTTTCGGAGTCGGAATCAGAGCCAGAGCCAGAGTCAGAATCAGATTCAGAGTCGACAGGTGTGGAGTAACGAGCCCTCAAAATGCCTTCGTCCTTTTCCGAAATCCGTATATACGCATTGAGCGCCTGAATTTCTGTTGCCGTCAGCTCATCGTGATCTCGAAATAAATTCTCAGGAAGTATGCGCTTTACCACCTCCGTTAAATTAGTCAAACGAAGCGCAGCTGCTGGCTCATAATGACCACTGCCATTAGTCCAAAGCTTCAGCTGTCCGTCTACAAACAAAAATTCACCAGCAAACAGCACATCTTTACCTTGAGCCAGTGAGCTGTGACCTTCTATGTAGTCTCGATTACGATGCCGATATTCGTTAAGTTCCCCTTTCGAATCCTGCTGACCATTTCCCACACCGCAATAAACATGATCAGGTTCAGTTGCAAGAATGACATAGGTAAACACGCCGCTCAGCTTGCAGCTTTCGCCATTGCTTCGCCGGACAAACTCATACTCATTTTTATCATTTCTCTTGAAGTCGAATACCTGATCAGGGCGTGCCGATCTCTGTTCAGGACTATCAGGAAGCGGCTTTATCGGCACAACAGAACTGCGCAAGTAGCTTTCCTCGAGAAACCTAATTGGAAGCTCCGGATATTTTGCAAAAAACTTGTCTATGCGAAATCCGTCACAATAGTTGGAATACCCCAACGCTCTCAATTTACCCAACGCAGACACTATGTAGGATACTACTGTATTAAAACTCTTTCTTTCTGGATCCACCGAACCCAAACAAGGATCTATATGCTTATCAAATCCCTTTCTATAAGCTAAAAGCGAGGCATACTCTTCCTGAGTAATAATACCTTCCCACTTCTCTTCCCTATACGCCTTACCAATACCCTCCGGAAAACCTATATTATGCTTGGCATACTCAACACCTAGATTGAAATCACGAAAAAGAAAGTAATAACTATCTGTCAACAGGGATGAAACCGATGCACTCATCTCTCCCTTTGCGTCGGCTGGAACGTTTGTGGTTATCGTTTGTTCAGGTGCTGACGGCGCTGGAGTCACATTGGCACCGATTGCGCATCGACTCCACAATTCCGGATCCTGCTCCCACGGCGATGGTACCCTCTGGTTATTTTTATAGAACCACACCACCGTACCACCCAACTGATCCCTGCAATGATAGAGATGACGCAGTTCCTCAGACGTTGTTCCAAAGGCATCTGCACCAGTCCTGTCAACTACATCATGTATTTGGATGTCATCCAGAAAAAAATGTATACGGGCTGTAGGCTCGGACTCGCTTTGTTGCCGAATGAACCCATCAATCATGCCCTTGCTGATAATCGAAAATAAATAGGCGGCGGGTTTATGAATACGTTGCCACGAGTTTCCATTGACAGGCTCTTTCTGCATACTTGCAGTTTCGAGAGGTGTATCTGCCGAAATGTAACAAGAGTGACTTTTCAACTTTGAAAACAATTGATCAAGTTTATTGCGAGAAAAAATATCGCAATAATCCGTCAATGCGCTGCCACCACTGTCATTGGAGTCTCTAATACTTTTTTCAAGCTCATACATCGCACCAATAAAACCATTGCGAAAGTTAATGACGCAAGCACTCTCATCGACTGCCCTCCTCGCCGAATCAGCGTTAGAATTGTGAGCAGTTTTATTCTCGGGCTGCCTGACCGGCTCGTTGTTCACTCTTGATTCTTTACGCTGCCCTTCCTCCTTCAAGACCAGATACATCGCACCCACCAAATCCCCGATCGAATCCGGCCTGTCGTTTATTTTCGTGCACTGCCCACCTTCAAGACTAAACAACTCAGGCTGCTTAACCATTATATTAAACATTGACAACAGACTTTCCTGCAGACTACCTGGCGTCCAGATTGAGTTCCCCTTGCTTGCAACGGATATCTGGCCTAACACCAGATCGCCATTGGCGGGATAAAAAGAGGGTTGGAAATACTGTTCGGAAGTTGTTTCCGCCACTGCCGGCGCGTCAGTTTGTATGCTAGTGGTCACACTGCTTGATGATGAAATGCTAGGTGAGGGCATGTTATTTCTTTCTACCGCGAATTGAGTACAGCGCTTTAAACATGCAGTTTTGGTTGCGCGTGCACTTTCGGCAAGACTGGCATCGTAACTAATTGTTTGCTGGCTGCGGCGCACCTTCTCCATCGCTAACCGCTCCCCCCAGTGGGGGTTCCCACTGGAGGCGGCTGATGCTTACTGCGACATGGCGTCCTTCTTCATCACATCTTTGGACATGGCGTCTTTTTTCATGCCGTCCTTGCTCATGGAGTCTTTGGACATCGCGTCTTTCTTCATCGCATCCTTGGACATTGCATCTTTCTTCATCGCGTCCTTGGACATGGCATCCTTGGACATCGAATCCTTGCTCATGCTGTCGTTGCTCATCGTGTCAGCTGCAAACACGGAGGCAGCGCCAACGGCCAGGCACATGGACAGTACAACGGTGGTCAACTTTTTCATGATGAAACTCCTTGGAGCGTGGGGTGTGGAGGTGTGAAAGGGCCAGGCATCCGTCAGCTGCCACCGAACCAGTTGTAGCCCTGGTCTTCCCAGTAGCCGCCGCTGTAGGTATTGCTGACGAAAATTGCCTGAATGTGTTTGGGGTTCTTGTAGCCAAGTTTGGTGGGCATGCGCAGCTTCATCGGGAAGCCGTACTCGCGCGGCAGCACCGCGCCGTCCCAGGTCAGCGCCAGCAGGGTTTGCGCGTGCAGCGCGGTGGCCATGTCGATGCTGGTGTAGTAGTCGTCGGCGCATTTGAAGCCGACGTATTTGGCGTCGGTGTCGGCGCCGATGCGCTTGAGGAAATCGCTGAAGCGCACGCCGCCCCACCGTCCGATCGCGCTCCAGCCTTCGACACAGATATGCCGGGTGATTTGCTCGGTCTGGGCCATGGCGCGCAGTTCGTCGAGGCGCCAGCTGCGCTTGTCGGCGACCAGGCCGCTGACCTCCAGGCGATAGCTCTCCTCCTCCACTGTCGGTGCCTCGTCGATGCCATAAAAGGCATTGAAGGGAAACGGCCGGGTGATCATCGATGCGGGATAGGTCGGCGCCATGGCGTTGGGGTTGAACAGCCAGCCCTGTACCCGGTCGTTGAAGCGCGACATGGAGGACAGCGCGGTGTCGACGCTTTCGTTGTCGGTGATGTTGCAACCGGACAACATGGCCACGCCGCCGAGGGTCAGGCCACGCAGCAGGAACGAACGCCGCGAGCGGTCTTCGATTTGCGGGGCGAGGATCTTGCGGGCGTCGGTGAGGATCGAAGATTCGTCCAGCCCGGGGATCTGAATGCGCTTTTTCATGCTTGCTCCTTGCGGCCGACGATCATGGCCAACAACGTTTTCGGTACCAACGCGACCATCAGCAGATGCACTGCCACGAAGGCCACCAACAGCGCCATGGCGAAGAAGTGCACACGGCGTGCGCCTTCGTAACCGAACATCAATTCACGCAGCAGCGGGAACTGCACCGACTTCCACAACACCAGCCCGGAGAGCACCAGCAGCGTGATGTCGACCATCACGAACAGGTAGGCGACACGTTGCACCTGGTTGTAATGGTTGAGGTCGGCGTGTCCGAGTTTTCCGCGCAAGGCGGCCCACAGGTCATGCAGCACGCCGCTGGGCGACACCGGGAAGAAGCGCCGCTTCAGGCGCCCGCTGAACAGGTTGAAGGCCAGGTAGATCAGGCCGTTGATCGCCAGTAACCACATCGCCGCGAAATGCCATTGCAGCGCGCCAGCGAGCCAGCCGCCGAGGGTGATCGACGCGGGAAAGCTGAATTCGTAGAGGGGCGAGGCGTTGTAGATACGCCAGCCGCTGGTGACCATCACCAGCACCGCCAGGGCGTTGAGCCAGTGGGTCAGGCGTAGCCAGCGTGGATGACTGGCCTTGGGTGAGGCAGTTGACTGCGACATGTCCGGCTCCCGTTTGTTGTTCGTTGGAGCCGAGTATGGGAGCCGGAAGATCGCCAAATCCTCACGTAAAGTTAAATTAAACGTGATAACTCGCTCCTGACGGGCACCGAAAAACCTGTGGGAGCGGGCTTGCTCGCGAAAGCGGTGTGTCAGTCGACATCTGTATTGCCTGACACACCGCTTTCGCGAGCAAGCCCGCTCCCACAGGGGGACTTGTGTGGTCCGTCGAGTGCGCAATTATGGTTAAATGCCGCCCCTTTCCACGCCACCGACCCGACCCGATGAACCCTGAAGCCCTCGCCACCCTCGACCAGCACCTGCTGACCGCCCTCGCGGCCGCCCCCGCCGAAACCCGTCGCCTGTTCCACGGCCGTGGCCGCTGCTGGCCGGGGCTGGAGCAAGTGACCGTGGACTGGTTGCAAGGCGTGGTGTTGGTGGCGTTGTTCAAGGAGCCGGAGGCGGCGCAACTGGAGGACTTGAAACAGCGGCTGATGACAATCACTCAGTCTGAACAGTGGGCAAAATCCGGCGCCCATACGCTGCTGCTGCAACATCGCTACCTGCTGCAAAGCACCACCGAATGGCTGCTGGGCGAAGTCATCGAAGAAATGACCATCACCGAGGGTGGCCTGAAGTACCGGGTGGACCTGGGCCGCAAGCAGAACACCGGGCTGTTCCTCGACATGCGTTATGGCCGCAACTGGGTCCGCGCCCATGCACAGGGCAAGCGGGTGCTGAACCTGTTCGCCTACACCTGCGGCTTCTCGGTGGCGGCCATCGAAGGCGGCGCGAGCCACGTGGTCAACCTCGACATGTCCAGCCCGGCCCTGAGCCGTGGCCGCGACAACCACCGGCTCAACGGCCACGACCTGGGCAAGGTCACGTTTCTCGGCCATGACCTGTTCAAGTCCTGGGGCAAAGTCATCGGCAAAGGCCCGTACGACCTGGTGATCATCGACCCGCCGTCGTTCCAGAAAGGCAGCTTTTTGCTGACCAAGGATTACCAGCGGGTACTGCGTCGCCTGCCGGAATTGCTCAGCCCTGAAGGCACGGTGTTGGCCTGCATGAACGACCCGGCGTTTGGGGCGGACTTCCTGATCGATGGCGTGACCCGCGAGGCACCCAGCTTGCGGTTCGAGCAACGGCTGGAGAATCCGCCGGAGTTTCCCGATGCGGATGTCGAGTGTGGGTTGAAGGCGTTGGTGTTTCGGCAGTAACACCGAGTCGTCCCCTTCGCGAGCAAGCCCGCTCCCACATAGGCGTTGTGACGAGCCGAGATCCAGTGTGGGAGCGGGCTTGCTCGCGAAGGGTCCAGTGCATTCACCAAACCACCAAGGTTCAACGCGGCTGCAACACCAGCGCAAACAACTCGCCATGCCCGTTCACGTTGAGCTTGTGATAGAGATTGCGCCGGTGCACTTTCACCGTTTCCGGGGAGATGCCCATTTGCTGGGCGATGGCCTTGCTGGAGAAGCCCTGGAGAATCAGGCGCGCGGTTTCGATTTCCCGCACGGTCAGGCGGGCGTCGAAGCGATCGAGCAAGGTCGCCAGATCGCCGGCCGGCGGCTCGGCGACTGGCCCTTCGGGTGGCAGCAAATCCAGGTGTCGGCGCATCGCCGACAGCACCCAGTCACGCACGCACAGCAGGCGCCCCTGGTCCTCAAGGCCAAAGCGCGTCGAACGCCCGAGGGACAGGCCGAGCACGGCGCCGTCGAGGTTGACCATGAACTGCAACTCGTCCCCACCGACCACGGTGCTGAAGTAGCTCAGGTAGTACTCGCTGTGCTGGAACTGGTCGGGGGCCACCGAATCGAGGCTGTGCAAGCCGTCGGCGATGCCAGCGCACACGGCTTGATAGAATGGATCAAGCAGGTACATGCCAGCGCGGTAGTCCGCCAGTTCTTCCTGCTCGGCACTGTTGCCCTTGGCATCGAAATCAATCAGCAGGCGCGGCACGTGGCCCGGGCGCATCAGCGCCACCAGGGCGTTGTCCAGCGGCACCAGCAGCCGCAGGGTATCGACCAGCGCCCGCCAGAAACCGTCCCGCCCCACCGTCGCGAAGACCCGCGCCAGCCCCTGGTGCACCGGCAACTCTTTCAACAACGCGTCCACGCACTACCCCTTTTGAGTAACCCATGATGGGAATGGGTGAAGGCCACCCCAGTCGATACGCTGCAAACTCCTGATTACCACCGGCCGCAACAGGCCAGGAGTGCCGCATCATGAGTCGTCACCGCTTGTATTTCAATCTGGGGTTTGGCGCCTGTCTGGCGGTGTCGTTGTCGGCGCAAGCCGTCGAAGCCCCGACCGTGCACGTGTACAACTGGTATGACTACATCGGCCCCACGACCCTGCAGGACTTCAAGCGAGACACCGGGATCGCGCCGGTCTACGACACCTTCGACAGTGCCGAAGTGCTCGAAGGCAAATTGCTCACCAGCCGCAGCGGCTACGACGTGGTGGTGGCCAGCAACTTCAGTCTGCCGACCCTGATCAAGGCCGGTGCCCTCGCCCCACTGCCCCGGGCGCAGATGCCGGACTTCAAGAACATGGACACCGAACTGCTGGCGAAACTGGCCAACAACGATCCGGGCAACCAGTACGCCGTGCCGTACCTGTGGGGCACCAACGGCATCGGCTACAACATCGACAAAGTGCGCGCGGTACTGGGCGACAAGGCGCCGGTGGACTCCTGGGACCTGGTGTTCAAGGAGGAGAACCTGGCCAAGCTCGGCGAGTGCGGCGTGGCCATGCTCGACTCGCCGTCGGAGATGCTGCCGGTCGCCCTGCACTACCTCGGCCTGCCGCCCAACAGCACCCACCCCGAAGACTACAAGAAAGCCGAAGCGCTGCTGCTCAAGCTGCGACCGCACATTGCTTACTTCAACTCGTCGAAGTTCATCAGCGACCTGTCCAACGGCAACATCTGCGTGGCGGTCGGCTGGTCCGGCGCCATGCTCGAAGCCAAGACCACCGCCGAGCAGGCCGGCAACGGCGTGAAAATCGCCTACAGCCTGCCCAAGGAAGGCGCACCGGTGTGGTTCGACACCCTGGTACTGCTCAAGGACGCCCCGCACCCGGAACAAGGGATGGCCTTCATCGAATACCTGATGCGCGCCGAGGTCATCGCCCCGGTCAGCGACCACCTCAACTACCCCAACGGCAACCGCAGCGCGACCACGCTGGTGGCCGAAGCGACCCGCAACAACCCGGCTGTCTACCCGTCAGCCGAAGCCATGGCCACCCTGTTCACCCTCCAGCCCCTGCCGCCGGCGACCGAGCGCGTACGCACGCGAATCTGGAGCAAGGTCAAAAACGGCCAATAACCCACCGCATACCCTTGTGGGAGCGGGCTTGCTCGCGAAGGCGTTGGGTCAGCCAACGTTGATAGCGACTGACACTACGCCTTCGCGAGCAAGTCGGATCGCCGCACCGCCGCTCCCACAGGGGATCTACGGTACCCGAAATACCCCTTTTTTCTGCCACGAATCGAAGATGAGAAAAACCATGAAACCACGCGCCCGCGACCTGAACATCCAATTCGGACAACTGCAACCCGGTCCGCTCAATGCCATCACCGACGTCCCCGGCGTGCGAGTCGGCCACTGTGATGTACGAGGACGCACAGCCAACGGCCGCGACATCCTCACGGGTGTCACCGTCATCGAACCACGCGCCGGCTCCACCAGTCAGCAACCCTGCTTTGCCGGCGTGCATGTACTCAACGGCAACGGCGATGCCACGGGGCTGGAATGGATTCGCGAAGCGGGCTTGCTGACCAGCCCCATCGCCTTCACCAACACCCACAGCCTGGGCGTGGTGCGCGATGCGCTGATCGTGGTCGACCGCGAACAGCAAGCCGATGACGGGCGCCTCTACTGGAACATGCCGGTGGTGCTGGAAACCTTCGACGGCTTGCTCAATGACATCAACGGTTTTCACGTGAAGCCTGAACACGTAGCCCAAGCCGTGCGCTCGGCGGCGAGTGGCCCGGTGGCCGAAGGCAATGTCGGTGGCGGCAGCGGCATGATCTGCCACGAATTCAAGGGCGGCATCGGCACCGCGTCGCGACGCTTGAACAGCGCCCAGGGCGGCTGGACAGTGGGGGCGATTGTCCAGGCCAACCATGGCATCCGCCATGAACTGCGCGTCGACGGGTATCCGGTCGGGCGCTACATGGAACAGGTCGATTCGCCGTTCCTCAAGGCCTCGCTGCCCCATCCGGGCATGGGCTCGATCGTGGTCTGCCTGGCCACCGATGCGCCGCTGCTGCCGCACCAATGCACGCGCCTTGCCCAGCGCGCCAGCCTCGGCCTGGCCCGCACCGGCGGCGGCAATGAAGACCACAGCGGTGACATCTTCATCGCTTTCGCCACCGGTAACGATCACGTGCCACCGGCTGCCTACGAGAGCAAGAAAGCGCCGACCACAAACAACCTGAGCATGGTCAACAACGACCACATCAGCGAGCTGTTTCTCGCCGCCACCGAAGCCGTGGAAGAAGCCATCATCAATGCCTTGCTCGCCGCCGAAACGGCCGAGGGCAACGGGCATGGGGTGCCGGGGCTGGATGCCGAAACCCTGCTCAAGGCGTTGCGCTGCGCCGGCTGGCCGGGGGATGCGACTAGCGGTACTTGAGTGAAACACTTGGTCTTTTTAGGATGAACTTACGCAGTCGCTTGCTTGTGCAAGCCGCTGCGTAGGTGGTGAGTGATCTGAACCCCTACCAAGCTCACCGCCTGCTTCATGCGCATCTTGAGCCTCGAGGGCTCTACTTCCTCCCCATCAAAGAGCTTTGAGGCTCTTTTTTTGTCTCTGAAAAACCATCTCTCCATCAACACATTCCCCTGTGGGAGCGGGCTTGCTCGCGAAGGCGGTGTGTCAGCCAACACTTCTGGCGACTGACACGCCGCCTTCGCGAGCAAGCCCGCTCCCACAGGAGATTTGTGGTGTTTGGGAGAGTGCGGTCAGACCAGGCGCAACCGGGGGCCAGTCGCCGGCACTGCCTCATCACCCAAACGCTCGCGCACACATTCATTGGCCTTGCGCGTCAACTGGTCCAGATGCCGGTCGCGCTGTTTTTCCGCGTCGGTCATGGCCCGCTTGCCGTGTTTTTGCAGCAGATAGGTATGAATCTGCCGCACCTCCAGCGAGCTGTAGATCGACGCCACGTCCAGCAGCGCCATCAAGCCACCGGTACTGTGGTCGCGGGTATTCATCAACACCTGGGTCGCACGCACGCCCACCACCTGAAAACCCATCGCCTCGAAATACGGCACCTTGGCCACCGCACAGGTCAGCTCGGCATGGGGATAGCGGCCGACCATTTCCCGCAGCATCCGTCGTGCCACACCCTGGCGCCGATACTCGGCCTGTACCGCCATGTACGCCACGCCACAGGCCTCGGGGTCGTCCTGCACCGGCAGGTACAGCAAAAAGCCGAGCACCTTTTGTGGATCGTCTTCGTCCGTGGCAACGATCAACTCCACGGCAATGCCTTTTTCACCGTTCAGCGCCTCCAGGTACAGGTGCACCTCATAGCCGATCGCGTATTGATAGAGGTTGTACAGCAGGTTGCTGGGCGGGATCGCGACCATACTGATGTCGGTCAGGTTGTCGACCACCATCTGCAGGATCTGGCTATTGATGTGCTCGGGGCACGGGGTCTTGAAGTGGCTGATCAGGGGCATTGCGGTGACAGGCTCCGGGAGGCATGGGCCGCCTATCATAACGCGCCTGACAGCTGCGGTCCGAAGGTGATGGTGGTGTGGCAGGGGATTGGGGAAATGGGTGGGTCAAGCCCCCCGAACCTGAGGATTGCCACCCACTTCGGCGCTACAGAAAATTCTTCAATGTTTTGATACAAAACAGCCTTCCACACCCTCCGAGACTCCCTCGTGATTGGCGCATCTTTTGCATCGAGCGCATTGCGTACGTCAGCCACATCGGCGCGCCCCGAGGGAAACAATATGAAAAGCCTGCCTGACCTCAAACCGCTCGGTTTCAGCAAAACGGGCATCGCCGCTGTGATGCTGATCAACATCAGCCTCGGCACTGTCTGCGCCGCGCCACTGGATGATTTCGGCCCGCCACCACCGACGGACCCCTCGGCGTATACCAACCCGCCGGCCGACCCCCAGGCCGCGGTGGATGCCATAGAGGCCATGCCCCCCACCAACACGGGTGCCTTCGCCTTGCCCAATGGCGTGTATGGTACCCGCACCACGCCGACGACCGACAACGTGCTGCCGCCAGCGCTGCAGACATCGTTCAAGATCCCCACCAACGGCAAGCCCAGCCCGTTGTTCGGGGCGCAGCCCTACACTCAGCAACTGCTGTTGTTCGAAGAATTCGGCACGGAAAAACTCGACCCGACACTGCCGCCGCCCACCCTGACCTTCCCGCCTCCGATTGTCGGCCCGGCGCCCACGCAGGACCCGAACAACATCGCCCGCAGCGGCCCTTCGGCTGCGGCGCTCGAAGCTTTCATGCGCCAGCCCGGGCTGTACCCGTTTCCGTCACAGTATTCCAACGTGCTGGACCGCAACCCGTGGCAAGCGCAGATCGAAGCCTTCCTCAACCGCCATCCGGTCGGCTCGCCGGCCGAGGGGCGTCCGCCAGGAAAAGGCTGGTCGCATCAGCGCTGGAACGAGTTCTACCCACAGGTCGCCTTCAAGACCGCCCAAGCAGGCGCCAAGCTCAACGGCGGCATGCGCGACCGCCGCCAGTTGCACAACTACGCCGTCGGTGAGTTCGGACCGGGTGGCCTCTACTACCAGACCTCGGACATCCCGACCACAACGGGCACCACCAAAGGCATCGACACGCGTTTCCACCCCAACATGCCGATTCAGAACCACAAGGCGCTCTGGACCTTCGATGGCACCTTTCCGCCAAAACTGTTGATGGTGCGCTACGGCCAGGGCGTGCTGATGCGGCACTACAACGCCCTGCCGATCGACCCGTCGGCCAACATGGGTTTTGGCCTGCACACCCTCAGCACCCACGAACACAACGGCCACTCCCCGGCCGAAAGCGACGGCTATGCCAATGCGTTTTTCTTTCCGGGGCAGTACTACGACTATCGTTGGCCGATCCAGTTGGCCGGCTACGACAGCATCAACACCAATGCGCAGGATCCGCGCGCGGCGTTCCCCTGCGCCCCGGGCGAAACCCTGTATGTCAACGATGCCACGCCGGGCCTCAAGACCTGCAACAACGGCAGCATCAAGATTCGTGGCGACTGGCGCGAAACCATGAGCACCCACTGGTTCCACGACCACATGCTCGATTTCACCGCGCAGAACGTCTACAAGGGCAACGCGGTGATGATGAACTATTACAGTGCCATGGACCGTGGCAACGAAGCGCTGGAAGACGGTGTCAACCTGCGCCTGCCCAGCGGTTCGGCGTTGCCCTGGGGCAACCGTGACTACGACGTCAACCTGGTGCTGGCCGACAAGGCCTGGGATGCCAATGGCCAGTTGTGGTTCAACCCGTTCAACACCGATGGTTTTCTCGGCGACCAACTCTTGGTCAACTGGCAGTACCAGCCGCGTCTGAAAGTGCGGGCACGCAGCTATCGCTTCCGCATCCTCAATGGCTCGGTGTCACGCTTCCTCAGGATCGCGCTGGTGCGTGAAATCGTCGGTACCGGTGGTGAATTCCCTGGCCCGACAGGTTCCGGCCTGTCTTACACCCGCGTGCCCTTCCACATGATCGCCAATGACGGCAACCTCATGGAGCACGCCGTACCGTTCGACGGCAGCATGGATCTGGACGCTGACGGCGATGTCCAGGACCACAACGCGATCCTGCCCGCCCAGGGCATCGCCGAACGTTACGACATCATCGTCAACTTCGCGAAAAACGGGATTAGCGTTGGCGACAAGCTGTACTTCGTCAACCTGATGGAGCACCAGAACGGCAAGGGGCCGGAACCTGTGCCGCTGAGCCTGGCCGATGTCCTGTCCGGCAGGTACAAGGCGGTGCTCAAGCTGGGCAGCAAAGGGCTGGAATGGGACGGCGGCGACCCGGTGGTGGGCAAGTTCCTGCAGATGGTGGTGCAGCCTTACGCTGGCCAGGACGTGAGCATGAACCCTGCCGACTACGAACCCGCCAAACCGGGCAAACCGGTGGGTAAGGTCATGATCCCGTTGACCCTTAACCGTGACGACCCGACGGTGCAAGCCAAGCTCAAGGCGGCGCGGCATCGCGAGTTCATCTTCGGTCGCTCCGACGGCACCGACGAAGAGCCATGGACCATCAAGACCGACGGTGGTTTCGGCTACCAAATGGATCCTCGGATCATCAGCGCCGCTCCGCAATTGGCCACCGGTCCGACCTCTGCCGGGTTCTCCGGCGATGGCACCCTGGAAGTGTGGAAAATCAGGAACGGCGGCAACGGCTGGAGCCACCCGGTGCACGTGCATTTCGAAGAAGGCATCGTCCTGAGCCGCGACGGCAAGGCACCGCCGGAATGGGAAAAATGGGCACGCAAGGACGTCTATCGCATCGGCGAGGGCATCGACAGCTCGGTGGATGTGGACATCGCGATCCGCTTTCGCGAGTTCGCCGGGACCTACATGGAGCACTGCCACAACACCCAGCACGAGGACACGTCCATGCTGATGCGTTGGGATGTCGAGCACCCCGGCCAGTTCCAGTTGATGCCAACGCCCCTGCCTGGCTGGGACGGCGTCACCTATGTCAACTCCGCCGCGCTGCCGACTTTCCGCACTGGCGATGAACGTGTCGAAGACCTCGACAACCAGAAACCTGTCGCCAACCCCGACAGCGCCATCAGCAACACCGGCCAACCGGTGACCATCAACGTGCTGGCCAACGACAGCGACCCTGACGGCAACGTGCCGCTCAAAGTGGTGGGCCTGGAGCAACCGGACTCCGGCAAGGGCACGGTCACCACCGATGGCGTGCGCGTGATCTACACACCACCGGCCACGGTCCCCGCCCCGTTCACCGCGACCTTTACCTATAAGGCCGCCGATGCCAAGGGCGCGGAGTCGGCACCGGCAACGGTGTCCGTGGCGGTCTCGGCAGCGGTCGTCGAGAACCTGATCGTCACCAGCGCCACCGTCACCGCCCGCAGTAACAGCCGCTGGTATTGGGTGCTGTCCGGCACCACCTCGCGTGGCACGGGCAATACCATCACGGCGACTGCCACGACCACAACCGGCACGGTGAACCTTGGCACCGCCACCCTGACGCCTACGGCAACAGGCGCGCGCTGGAATATAGCGGTGACGACCGTCGGCAGTGGCCCGTCGCCCAACCCGACAGCGACCATCAAGTCGGCCTTCGGCAAAACCGTGACAGTGCCAGTGCACTAGAGTGGATTGATCGGCGCCCGGTCCATGCCATGTGGACCGGGCGCTTTTTTTTGCGGATCGTACGGTGGGACCGAGAGCCCTTGTATTGACTGTTACAACGCCTTCGCGAGCAAGCCCGCTCCCACAGGGGACCTGCGTCGAGCATAATTTCTGTGCTCCCTGAAGATCCCCTGTGGGAGCGGGCTTGCTCGCGAAGGCGGCCCCTCGGTCGATCAGAAAAACCTCTCCATTTCTCCCGTCAGCATGGTCACGTCAATGGCTGGAAAATTATCTATGGCAGCTCCAGTCACCGCTGCGGCGCCACCATCCGAAAGCGGATATTGATCACGTTGGACACCATACTGTCCGCCCACTCGCCCTCGCCTATCTTGAAGTCGTTACGCTTGAGCACCAGTTGGCCTTCGAAGATGCCGATGGAGCTCTCCGACCTCAGCTGCACCGGCACACTCACTTCCCGAGTGAGCCCGCGCAGGGACAGTTTGCCGGTGATGGTGTAACGGTTATTGCCGAGGGCCTTGACGGACGTCGATTCGAACGTCGCCACCGGATAAGTCGCGGTGTCGAACCACGCCGGTTTTTGCAGCTCGGTGTTGGCGTCGTCGCTGCCGGCATCGATGCTGCTCAGGTCGATGGTCAGTGCGGCATGGGCGGCGCCCGGGTTATCGGTGTCGAAGTCGAGATTGGCCTTGAACTTGCCGAAGGTGCCGTAGGTTCTCGACCCCATCTGCTGATAGGTGAAACTCAAGGTGCTGGCCTTGGCGTTGACCTCCTTGTATTCCACGGCTTCAGCGAACAGCACCGGGTCGAACACCAACGTGCCGGCCAGAGCGATGCAACGCGCGGATCGAAGGTTCATGGCACTCTCCGGGAGGACTCCCGTCTTGAGTTGACATGCCGCACACAAAGGCCGGCACCAGATGGACTAAAGCAAACAACCGGCGTTTATTCCACCTCACCCGTTGAATTGCGACCACCTGCCGATGACCGTCAGCGCTACCCGCACGCCTCGCGTTGCCACGCCCGCCGCAACAGCTCGATCACCTCGGCATCGCAAGTCTGGGAAAAGTCCATGTACCAATGGCCAATCGAAGTGAACCACTCCGGCATCAGCGGGCAGACCAGTTCATCCACCTCGCTGCGCAGCGCCTCCACCGTCTCGATCGGTGCCACTGGCACCGCCACCACGATGCGCGCAGGTTCCTGCACCCGCAGCGCCTGGATCGCCGCCCGCATCGAAGCGCCGGTGGCCAGGCCGTCGTCGATCAGGATCGCCACCTGATCCTTGAGTTGCACCGGCGGCCGCGTGCCACGGTAGACCTGCTCGCGGCGCAGCAACTCGCGGCTTTCCCGTTCGACCACGGCGTCGAATGCGGCCTTGGCAATCGGATGCACCCGCAGCGCCTCTTCATTACGAATCTGGATGCCACCGCTGGCAATCGCCCCCATGGCGTACTCCTGATGGGACGGCACGCCGAGCTTGCGCACCAGCATCAAGTCCAGGCGAACCTTCAGCGCCGTGGCCACCTCATAAGCCACCGGCACGCCGCCACGGGGCAAGGCCAGGACGATGACATCGGAACGATTGGCGTAAGGCAGCAGCGGCTCGATCAAACGCCGCCCGGCCGCTGGCCGGTCTTGCAGGATGGAATGGGACAAGGGGCTCATGTGAAAACCTCCCCAGGCGATTGCGCCTGCGAACTTCAGCCAAACCTGCCTTTTGTGGCAAGGGCTTTTGTGGCGAGGGAGCTTGCTCCCGCTGGGCTGCGCAGCAGCCCCAAAAACCGATAACGATGACCGAATTTTGTGAGTGCTACGCACTCAAGCGCGAGCAAGCTCGCTCGCCACAGGTTTCGGTGCAGAGCATTATCCGCTCTCTTCGTCCCGCCTACACCAACCGCTCAATCTTCTGATGCTGCCACACCAGTTTGTAATACAGCGTCTGCAACACCAGCATCCCCAGATACGCCACCGGAAACGCCATCCACACCCCTTGCAGCCCGAACTTCGCATCCAGCAGATAGGCCGCCGGCAACTGAACCCCCACCACGCAGACAATGGAAATCGCCACCGGCACCATCACCGTGCCGCTGGCGCGCATGATGCCGCCGATGATCGCCTGGAAACCGAACACCAACAGGCTCCAGAGCATGATGTGCAACAGGTGCTGAGCCATGCTCCGCGTCGCTTCTTCCGTGAGAAACGAGGCCAGCAGCCAATGCGACAGCAAGTACCCGAGCACCACCAGACCACCGGTCAGGCACACGTTGATCATCAACCCCGTGCGCAGAATCGGCCCCATGCGCTCGATGCGCCCCGCTCCAATCGCCTGCGCCCCGAGGATCGACGCGGTAATCGCAATCGACAACGCCGGGAACTGCACGTAATTGACGATCTGCGTCACCGCGCCATAGGCCGCCGTCGCCTGGGAACCGTGCTGGTTCACCAGCGCCAGAATCACCAGCTCCGACAGCGACAACACCACCATCTGCAACCCGGTGGGCAAACCGATGCGCAGCACCTTGCCGAGAATCGCCATGTCCAGCTTCATCGCCGCAAAAAACTCACGGTCCGGCGCCAGCGGATGGCCCTTGCCAATCAGCCGCCACGCCAGCAACCCCATCGCCACCAGGTTACCCACCAACCCGGCAAACGCCGCACTCTGAATCCCCATCGGTGCAAAACCCAACCACCCGCGAATCAACGCCGGCGTCAGCGCCAACCCGACCATGGTCGACACCACCAGCGCCAACAACGGCGACAAGGTATCGCTCACCCCGCGCAGCAACTGCGTGAACAGCACAAACACCAACAGCGACGGCATGATCCACAACATCACATGGGCATACGCCACCGCATCGTCCAGCACATCCGCCGGCGTCCCCAACCCGACCAACGCCGACCGCGCAAACACACTGCCCACCACCGCCGCCGTCAACCCGATCAACACCCCCAGCAACAAGGTTGCCCCGGCGATCGCCTTCACCAGATGCGTCTCCCGCGCCCCCCACGCCTGCCCAATCAACACCCCCGCGC
>NZ_MRCP01000025.1:0-77451 GCF_002303975.1 Pseudomonas sp. ACN5
CACAAAACCTGTGGGAGCGGGCTTGCTCGCGAAGGCGGCGGGTCAGAAAAGTTGATGTTGGCTGACACGACGCCTTCGCGAGCAAGCCCGCTCCCACAAGGGGTAGGGGGAGGTTAGAGGCTGCGTACTACACGGAATCCGATCCAGTCGCCACGGGTCTGCGGGTCGATGTCGTTGCGGTTGCCCGAACGGGAAAACACCGGTGCTTCGCCCCAGTCGTTGCCACGGATGCGCAGGGTGTCGCAGTCGGGCTCGGTCCAGGCGCTGCCGTCGGTGGGTGCGCCGACGTAGTCCGGGTGGTAGCAGTCGGCGATCCACTCGTAGACGTTGCCGTGCATGTCGTACAGGCCAAAGGCATTCGCCGGGTAGCTGCCGACCGGCGAGCTGTAGCTGTAGCCGTCGGTCGGGCCGTAGGTGTTGGCGTGGGTGGCGATGCTGTATTCGGTGCCGGGGTCGAACGGGAAGGGGAACGCGCCCGTCGATCCACCACGGGCCGCGTACTCGCGCTGGGCTTCGCTGACGATGTGGTAGTGCTGGCCGGTTTTCATCGACAGCCAGGCGACGTAGGCGCTGACCTCGGCGAAGTTCATGCACACCGCCGGCTGGCGCGGGCCCTGGGGGTAGCTCGGCTTGCCGTTGGTGCACGCGCGGCCGGGGCGGGTGTCGCCGTCGGGCAGGGTGATGCCGGTTTCCTTCATGTATTGGTTCCATTCGTCGGCGGTGATCTGGTAACGGCTCATGGCGAACGGTTTGTCGAACGTCACCTCATGCATCGGGCCTTCATCAGGCTCGCGGCCGACTTCGTCGTCCGGAGTACCCATGGTGAAGGTGCCGGCGGGCAGCACGACCATTTCCGGGCAGTTGCGGCAATCCTTGAAGACCTTGCCGGGCAATGGCGCAGTGTAGGCCTGGGCGAGGCCGGGCAAGGCGCTGCCGAGCACGGCCAACAGCGTCAGGGCGCCAAGTTTATTCAGGGTATTTTTCATAATGGCTCTCGCTCAGTCAGGCCTGGTTGGCCAGCAGTTCCATCAGGCGGTCGATATGCGCTTGGGTATTGAGCAACCCCGGCGACACTCGAATGATCGGCCCGACATCACGGTCCACGGCATCACACACCACGCGCTGATCCATCAGGTAGTTGGCGACTTCTTCGCAGTCGCGGTTCTTGATGCGGAAGAAGGTGAAACCGGCGGAATACTCCGGTGACAGTGGCGTCACCAGCTCCACCGACGGGTGCTGCTGCAAGCGTTTTTTCAGGTAGCTGTTGATGTCATGGATGCGTGCCGCGACCTCGGCCTTGCCCAGGTCCAGGTGCAACTTGAAGGCTTCGGTCAATGCCCAGCGGTGTTCGAACGAGTGATAGCCGCCGTAGGTCATCACCGTGGAAAACTGCGTGGCTTCGGAGAAGGTCGGGATGGTCGGGGTCACGTCCTTGAGCTCGTCGGAACGGGCGCAGATGATCCCGGTGCCCCGTGGGCCGAACATCCATTTGTGGGTACCGGCGATGAAGAAATCGCAGTGCATGTCCGGGAAGTCGAGGTTCTCCACGCCGAAGCCGTGGACGCCATCGATCACGTAGAGGATGCGATCCTTGTCCTCGCGGCCACGGTTTTTCTCTTCCACCAGTTTGCCGATTTCGCCGATGGGCAGCTTCACGCCGCTGCCGGAGTGCACCCAGGTCATGCCCAGTACTCGGGTCTCGGGGCGAATGTTGCGTTCAATCGCGGCCAGCACTTCGGCGGTCGAGACCTTGTACGGGTCTTCGAACAATTTGATCTTGCGAACCTGGGTGCCGTCCTTCTGGGTGCGGTATTCGAACACGCTGTTGGCGGCGTAGTGCTCGTGTTCGCTGGTGAGGATCTCCTGGTCCGGGCGCACGTGGATGCCGGCGTAGATCATCGCCAGGCCTTCGGTGGTGCTGCCGGTCAGGGCGATCTGCGACGGTTTGGCTTTCAAATAGCGCCCGGCCCAGACGCGCACCTCTTCTTCGCGGCGTTCGGTTTCGCCGCGATGCCAGTCCATGGCCAGGCCGGGGTTGCGATCGAGGTTGGCGCGGTGCATCTCGATGGCTTCACGCACCGGACGCGGGTGCGAGGTCACCAGGAAGTTGGCGAAGTGCAGGTAGTTCGGGTCCTGCGTGAACAATTGGCGCAACTGGTCCCATTTGTCCTTGGGCAAGGGTGCCGGGGTCGCGGCCAGTGCCGGCAGGTTCACGGCCGAGGCCAGGGGAATGCCGGCCGCCAGAATACCGGCCTGCTTGAGGAATGAACGACGGTTGGTCATGGGTTCGGTTCGCTTTGGCAAAAGGAGAAAATCAGTTCTGGACCACGGGCCGGGAGGATTTTTGCACCTGGTCCCAGACCCGCAGGAAATTGCCGCCCCAGAGCTTGGCGATGTCGGCCTCGCTGTAGCCGCGGCTGATCAGTTCGGCGGTCACGTTGCGGGCTTCGCTGACGTCTTTCCAGCCGTCGAGGCCGCCGCCATCATTGAAGTCGGAACTGATGCCGACGTGGTCGATGCCGATTTTTTTCACGGCGTAATCGATCGCGTCGCCGTAATCCTTGAGACTGGCCTTGGGTTCCTCGTCGAGGATCGAATAGAGCTGGCTGGCGTATTCGCCGAAACGCTGCTCGGGCCAGACGGTGATCACCGGGTCACCCGGCATCAGCGCCATTTCCAGGCCTTGCAGCGGTTGCAGGTCGAAGCGCGCGCGCAGGGCGTTGAGCTTGTCCTGGGTGGCCTGGCTCAGCGGGCGGATGTAGGTCGGGAAACCGACAATCTGCACCACGCCGCCGCTGTTCTTGATCAACTGCATTTCCGCATCGCTGAGGTTGCGCGGGATGTCCACCAGGGCGCGCGGCGCGGAGTGCGAGGCGACCATCGGCGTGCGGCTCAGGTGCGCGACCTGCTCCAGGGCCTTGGTCGACATCTGCGACACATCGATGATCACGCCCAGGTCGTTGAGACGCTGCACCGCTTGCTTGCCGATGTCCGACAGCCCGCCGAGGGCGTCCCGCGAATCATTGAAGAACGGCAGCGGCCGCGACGAGTCGGCCCAGGCGTTGTTGCCCACGTAGCTGAAGCCGAACATGCGCATGCCGCGCGCCGCCCACTTGTCCAGGGCGTTGAGGTCATTGCCCAGCGGGTAGGCGTTGAGCATGCTGATGAAGATTGCGAACTTGCCTTCGCCGTGCAGGCGACGGAAGTCGTCGGGGGTGTAGGCGATGGCGACTTGATGGGGGAAGTCGCGCACCATCGCGCTGATGATCTTGTAGCGGGTTTCCTGCTCGTGTCGGGCCTCGTCGACGAAACCGGCGGTAGGGCGATGGGGCGCGTTGGGGCCGTTCCAGATTTCCGGCCAGCCGAAAATCGTCAGCGCCGCCCCGGACAGGCGCCCGCGTCCGGTCTTGACCAGGTCGAACTGGCCTTCGCCGTCCTTGTCGACTTCGTTGCCGGCGGTGCCGAAGTCCATCGGTATGGTGATGTGGCTGTCGAACGAGAGGATACGCTCCTGCAGTTGATCGGCCTGTTTCATCACCTTCACCGGGTAGCCGGGATTGTCCCTGAACCAGTAGTCCCAAGCCCCGAAGCCTGCCCCTGCGCTGATCGCCAGGGCCAGCGGCAAGCCGATGAAAAGAGCCTTTTTCGAACGTGGTTTTGTCATTGCCGTCTCAGTCAGGTTCGCCGTCGGGGGATCAGGCGCGGGGGCCTTTGCTATCTGGGGGGAACGTATGGCTGATCCAATAATTTAGGTGTTTGTGCCGGCCTCTTCGCGAGCAAGCCCGCTCCCACATTTGGAATGCGGTTACCTGTGGGAGCGGGCTTGCTCGCGAAGCTTTTAAATTTGTCAGGGCAACAAACGTTCTAGCTTGGATAAAGCCTGCTCCATGGCTGACACAGGTAGGGCAATGACGATTTCTCGACGATGGTTCCTCGCGGGTCTGGCGCTGACCGGTGCCGCTGTGCCTGCGGTCTATTACGGGCATCGCGAACTGACCAAACCGGACCCTGCGATCACCCCGGGCGAAGCCTCGTTCGACGTGGCGGACGTGGCCGGCCAGCGGTTGGCGGACGCCTTGCGCGGGGTGTGGCAGATTCGGTTCGAAGGTCGTGACGCCGGTCTCGAAGGCTTGCCACTGGAGGGGCTGGAGGTCTTTCTCGACATCGCTCACAAAGGTCGCGGCGTGGTCGGTTTCCTCGACACTGCCGAGCGTTTGCGCTCCACCGAGGAGCCCCGTTACCGGGTGCTCGGCGATCTGTCCGGGGCCAACCCGAAGCAGCTTGGGTGGCGACTGCTGGGCGCCAGCGGCTGTTGCGATTACGAATTCGACATGACTCTGGATGAGGTCTGGGCCGGTTTCGGTAACGCCGGCAGCGGCACTCTCAGTGGGCGCGTGCTGGACCTCAAGCGCCCGCTGATGCTGACGTCCCAGGACAATCGTTTCATTGCCGTCAAACGGACATTCCCTGAAGCACGTGAACGCAGCGGCCTCAATCCGGCCCTGCTGGCCTGGCTGGTATCGCCGGAGCACCGTCTGTTCCACCAGCTCTGGCATGCCTCCCGGGACAAGTGGCACAAGCTGTCCGAAGAGCAGCGCGGCGCCTTGCGCGGGCTCGGCTGGCAACCCGGTCCGCGAGACAGGGAGCGCGATGGCCGAGGTGTGCGCAAGGATCGCAACGGTTCGGGCGTGGACTTTTTCTTCATGCACCGGCACATGCTTGGCACGGCGCGTTCGATGCAGGACTTGCCGTCCTGGCCGCACTTCCCGTTGCCGCAACCGGAGCTGGCGCGGGACCGTCCTGGCTTCGCCCGCTACTTCGACAACCACGACGGTACCGCGCTGCCGCCGACCTGGCTGGCCGAGGACGATGACGAGTACACGCAATGGGTCAGTGACATCAAGACCGGCGAGACGTATCACAGCAATTTCCAGGTCTGGGAATCGCGCTACCGTGATCCGCGTTACCTGTCGACGCTGACCCTCGGCCAGTTCGGCTCGGAGGTTGAACTGGGCCTGCACGACTGGCTGCACATGCGCTGGGCTTCGGTGCCGCGTGATCCGTCCAACGGTCAGCCGGTGCCCTTTGCCCGTGATCCGGCAGACTTTTCCGCGCGCTGGTTCGCCGCGGAAAACGACTTCCTCGGCGACCCGTTTTCCTCCCATGTGAACCCGGTGTTCTGGCATTTCCACGGCTGGATCGACGATCGTCTGGAGGACTGGTTCCGCGCCCATGAGCGCTTCCACCCGGGGCAGGTCAGTCGGCTGCAGGTCAATGGCGTGCCCTGGTTTGCGCCGGGGCGTTGGGTCGAAATCGATGACCCGTGGCTCGGCCCGGTCACCCATGGCTGCAGCACCACGCCGGGGTTGCAGGCGGGCAAGTCAGTGGAAATGGACCCGGAAACCATGAAGCTGGCGTTGCGTATTACCTTTGGCGAGGACGAGAAGAAGCTGAAGGATTTGTTCCGCAAGGTGCCGCAGCGGCCATGGTATGCGCGCAATCTGAAGGCTAAACAGAGCCAGGCTTGATAACAGCGTTACCGTTAAATCGAGAAATCAGGGGCATTGATGTTGAATGTTCCTGCCCCTTCGCGAGCAAGCCCGCTCCCACAATTGATCTGTGAACACAGGTCAAAATGTGGGAGCGGGCTTGCTCGCGAAGGCGTCCTGACAGACACCACGATTAAAGAGCCTGCCACCCCCCACCCAACGCCTTGTACAACGCAATGCTCGCCTGCATCCGCGACAAGCGCAGTTGCACATTCAAATCCTGCGCCGCATACAGCGTGCGTTGGGTTTCCAGGACTGTCAGCAAATCCTCGGCCCCGGCCTGGTAACGGCTTTGCGCAATGTTGAATGCAGTCTGCGCCTGGCTCAGTTCTTCACTCTGCCACCCGCGCTGTTCGTCCAGCCCGCGAATGCTGTTGAGGGCTTTTTCGACGTCGGCGAAGCCGTTGATGATCGCGCCGCGATAGGTTTCCAGCAGTTCTTGCTGGCGTGCCGTGGCCTTGTCGCGCTGGGCGCCGAGGCGGCCGTTGTTGAACACCGGCGCAAGCAGCCCGGCGCTGAGGTTGTAGAAGGGACTGCGCAGAATATCGTCGGCCCGGTCGGCCCCGGAGCCGATTTCGGCGGTGAGGGTCACGGTGGGCAGCATCGCGGCCCGGGCGACGGTGACGTCGGCCTGGGCGGCGGCCAGTTGCGCCTCGGCCCGGGCAATGTCTGGACGGCGGCTGAGCAACTGGCTGGGCACCCCGGCGTCGATGGCCGGCCAGGTCAGTTGATCGAAGCGTTCCTGACCCAGCGACAGTGCCTGTACCGGGCGGCCGAGCAGGGCGGCGAGGCTGATTCGCGCCTCCTCGGCCTGTTGCCGCACCAGCGGCAGCTGGCGTTGCTGCGCCGCCACCAGGCTTTTTTGCTGCGCCAGTTCCAGGGCCGTGGCCGAGCCCGAATCGAAGCGGGTCTGCACCAGTTTCAGCACGCTTTGCGCATTGGCCAGGTTCAACTCGGCGATGCGGCTCTGCTCCTGCAACGACAAGGCTTGCGCGTAACTGTTGGCCACGCCGCTGAGCAAGGTCAATTCCACGGTGGCCTGATCGAACTCGCTGGCGTTCAGACTGAATTGAGCACTGTCGCGGCTGGCGCGCTGGCCGCCCCAGAAATCGATTTCGTAGCTGGCCACCAGGTTCGCATTGAAGTAGTCGACGGCGTCGTTATCGCTGTCGGCATCGAGCTGACTGTAGCCGCTGCCCCGCATCAGCTTCTGGCGATTGGCATTGGCCGAGGCCTTGACCTCCGGCAGTTGCGAGCCGCCGGCGATGACCGTGTCGGCCTGGGCCTGGCGCACTCTGGCGATGGCGGCGGCCAAGTCGTAACTGCCGAGGCGCGCCTGTTCGATCAGGCGCCCCAGTTGCGGGCTGCCGAAGCGGTTCCACCATTGTTGGTTGTCATGGACAGCGCCTGCGGTGTGCGGCGATTGCCAAGAGGCCGGCGGCCGGATACCGCTGTCGGGGCGCTGGGCCGGGGTGCCGCAGGCACTGAGCAACAGGCACAGGGTTAACACACTGAGTGGCGGCTTCATCAATCGATCATTCACTGGTAAGGGCCGTGACCGGGTCGAGTCGGGCCGCTTTGCGGGCCGGCATAAAGCCGAAAACAACACCGGTGACCAGGGCGCAGCCGAAGGCGCCCAGCACCGCTATCAGGGAGAACGCGACAGCCACTTCGCTGAAAATCAGCACGCCACCGACGATCAGCGCCAAGGCAATCCCGGTGAGGCCGCCCACCACCGAGAGCATCACCGCTTCGGTGAGGAACTGGCGCAGGATGTCGCGCTGGCGCGCACCGGTGGCCATGCGGATGCCGATCTCGCGGGTACGTTCGCGTACGGTCATGAGCATGATGTTCATCACGCCGATCCCGCCCACCAGCAGCGAAATGGCGGCAATCGAACCGAGCATCAGCGACAGGGTGTTTTGCGTGCGTGCCTCGGCCTGGATCATTGCGGCATTGTTGGTCAGTTCGAAGTCGTGCTTGCCGTCGTGCAGGCGCAGCATCAATTGCTCGATGGCCTTTTCGGTTTCCTTGACCTTGCGCGCGTCGGCGGCGGCGATGGCGATGTACTCGGGATTGTACGTGCCGAACAGGCGCACACTGGCGGCGGAGTAGGGGATGGCAATGCGGTCGTCGCTGTCGGAGTCGCCGGAGCTGGCGCCTTTTTCGGCGAGCACGCCGACCACCTGGAAGGGTACGTTTTCGATCAGGATGTACTGGCCGATCGGGTTGGCCACGTCCTTGAGCAACCTGGTCCGCACCTTGTGCCCGATCACTGCGACCGCCGCGGCGTTCTGTTCATCGGCGTGGGTGAAGTAGCTGCCCTCGACCACCGGCCAGTTGAAGATCGCCGGGAAGTTGGTGTCGTTGCCACCGACATAGCTCATGTGATCAAGGTTGCCGAAGCGCACCCCGGCCTCCTGGCCGTTGACCGGCATGATCCGCATGACCTGGGGCAAGCTGGCAATCGCTGCGACCTCATCGAGGGTGATGATGCCCATCGGCGTACGCGGGTTGGGCGCCGAGCCGCTGAGGTAAATGATGTTGGAACCGAACGCGCCCATCTGCGCCATCACCTGGCGCTTGCTGCCTTCACCCACGGCCAGCATGACCACCACCGAGGCGACACCGATGATGATCCCGAGCAGGGTCAGCGCGGTGCGGAACTTGTTGATCCACATCACCCGCCACGCCGCGTGCACGGCATCGACCAATTCACCCTTCCAGGCGCCGGTGGCTTCGGCGCCTTCACTCAAGCGCTTGCGCAGGTCGACGGCTTGTAGCGCACCCGGGTTGGCCGAATGTTGCGCGGTCGGGTTTTCACTGGCGCTGTCGCTGATGATCAGGCCGTCGCGGATCTCGATGATGCGTTTGGCTCGGGCCGCCACTTCGCGGTCGTGGGTGATGAGGATCACCACGTGGCCCTGGCTCGCCAGCTCGTCGAGCAGGCTCATGACCTCGGCGCCGCTGTGGCTGTCGAGGGCGCCGGTGGGTTCGTCGGCAAGAATGATGTGGCCGCCGTTCATCAGCGCACGGGCAATCGATACCCGTTGCTGCTGGCCGCCGGAAAGCTGATGGGGGCGGTTGCCGGTGCGCGAAGCCAGGCCGAGGCGCTCGAGCAGGGCGGCGGCGCGGGCGTGACGTTCGGCGGCCGGAGTGCCGGCATAGATGGCCGGCATCTCGACGTTCTCCTGGGCCGAACCCGACGGAATCAGGTGATAGCCCTGGAACACAAAACCGAAGGCTTCGCGTCGCAGCCAGGCCAGTTCGTCGCTGTCGAGGGCGGCGACGTTTTCCCCGGCGAAACGGTATTCGCCCGAGGTCGGACGGTCGAGGCAGCCGAGGATGTTCATCAGCGTCGACTTGCCGGAACCGGAGGCGCCGACAATCGCCACGAATTCCCCGGCATGGATCGACAGGTCGATACCGCGCAATACGTGAACTTCAGGCGCTTCGCCACCGCCGTAGGCTTTGCGGATGTCCGAAAGTTCGATCAGGGGCGTCTGCATTCAGCCGCCACTCCCGTCGACCGGGCCGATCAACAGATGATCGCCTTCTTGCAGGCCGTCGAGGATCTGCACCCGCAGGCGGTCACTGATGCCGGTGCGCACGTTGCGCTGTTCGATGCTGCCGTTTTTGGCGACCACTTGCGCGGTCTGCAGGTCTGGCTGTGCGCCGGTTTGCAGGGCGGCGATGGGTGCGGTGAGGACGTTCTGTGCCTGGTTGGCGACGAAGAACACCTGGGTGGTCATTTCCGCCATCAGTGCGTTGTCGGCGTTGTCGACGTCCAGCAGCACGGTGTACAGCACCACGCGGGCACTCCCGCTTTTGCTGGTGCTGGCGGGGCTGCCGCCGCCCTGGCTGGTCTGGTCCAGGGGCTTGGGCGGCACGGGGAGGATTTGCCGCACGGTGCTGGTCCAGCGCCGGGTGCCGCCGCTCAGGGTGGTGAACCAGGCGTGCATGCCGGGTTTGACGTGGCCGATGTCGGCCTCCGAGACCTCGGCCCATACAGTCATGGGCGACAACTTGGCGATGCGCAGGATCAGCGGTGTCTGCTGTTGGGCATTGAGGGTCTGGCCCTCGCGGGCATCCAGCGCCACTACTGTGCCGGCCATCGGTGCATAAATCCGCGTGTAGCCGAGCTCCGCCTGATCGCTGCGCAGGCTGGCTTCGGCCTGGCGGATCTGCGCCTGGAACATGTCGATGCGCGCCTGGGTCACGCGCAGTTCGGCCTGGGCGGTCTGCACGTCTTCTTCACGGGTGGCGCCGCCAGCGGCGAGGTTCTGCTGGCGCTGGTATTTCTGCCGGGCCAGTTCGTGTTGCGCTCGCTGTTCCTGCAGCTGCGCCTTGAGGTTTTCGATGGAGAAGCGTCCGGCATCGAGTTTGGCCTGTTGCGTGGACGGGTCGATTTCCACCAGCAATTGGCCTTCCTTGACCCGGTCGCCAACTTCCACGTGGATCTTGTGGATTTGCCCGGAGGCCTGGGCGCCGACGTCGACATAGCGCCGCGGTTGCAGGGTGCCCAGGGCGGTGACGCTGCTTTCAATGTCGGCGCGGCTGACCTGGACGGTGGTGAACTGGTCGCGGCCCGGCGGGATGAACTGCCAGGCGGCGACGGCCACCACGGGGATCAGACAAAGTGCTGCAAGCAGGGCGCGTCGGGTCTGTCGGGGGCGTTTCATGCGGGGTTCCGGCCTTGGGAAATCGGCCCGTCCGGGCAGAGACGGGGAGCTGTCCTGTAAACGTAGAAAGCGCCGGGGAATTTAGGTGGTGACACAACCCCTTGTAGGAGCGAGCTTGCTCGCGATGGACGTTAACGATAACGCGTGCTGTCTGGATCAACGCGTTGTCCTTGATGCCATCGCGAGCAAGCTCACTCCTACAGGGTTCGTGACTAAATGCCGGGAAAGGTGAAGCAGTACTTTAAATCTATATGAGAATTACTATAAATTACACTTCTCAAACTGCCACTATCGTGCCACTGCGTGTTCCAGCGGTCGCCGAAACGGCTCAAGGACAGCAACCGCACCCCCGTGCGGACGGGAGTCATGTTGGAAAACTACTATCGCGAGCTGGTGTGTTTCCTGAACGCCAGGCTGGGCAACCGTCAGGTGGCCGAAGATGTGGTGCATGACGCTTACCTTCGGGTCCTGGAGCGTTCCAGCGATACACCGATCGAGCAGCCCCGGGCATTCCTTTATCGCACCGCTCTAAACCTGGTCGTCGATGACCACCGGCGCAACGCCTTGCGTCGCACCGAGCCGCTGGACGTACTCGACAGCGAAGAAAGCTGCTTCATACCTTCACCGCACAAGGTCCTCGATCACGGCCAGCGTCTGGACATGCTCCAGCGTGCCCTGGCGGAACTGCCACGGCTGTGCCGCGAGAGTTTTCTGCTGCGCAAGATCGATGGCCTGTCCCATCTGGAAATCGCCGGACAACTGGGCATTTCCCGTGCGCTGGTGGAAAAGCACATCGTCAACGCCATGAAGCATTGCCGTGCGCGGATGCGTCAGTGGGAAGGCCACTGATCCTCCGGGATTCATCAAGCCCGGTTAAATTTTATTCCATTGTCCTCGTTCCTACTCAACAGACGACCTGTTGCCCTGCCCAAGGCCGGTCAGGTCACTTAGGTTCAATGCCCCGCTGTTGCGGGGAACATCCAGAGGACACTGGAAATGACACAGGCAATTGCATCGCCCCTCGTTCACGACCTGATCGGCGTCGGTTTCGGCCCGTCGAACCTGGCACTGGCCATTGCGCTGCAAGAGCGCGGGGCGAGCCAGGGCAACCTGGATGTGCTGTTTCTCGACAAGCAGGCCGACTACCGCTGGCACGGCAACACCCTGGTGACCCAGAGCGAGTTGCAGATTTCCTTCCTCAAGGACCTGGTGACCCTGCGCAACCCGACCAGCCCCTATTCATTCGTCAATTACCTCAAGGCCCACGGGCGCCTGGTGGACTTCATCAACCTGGGCACCTTCTATCCGTGCCGCATGGAGTACAACGACTACCTGCGCTGGGTGGCCGGGCAGTTCACGGCACAAAGCCGTTACGGCGAAGAAGTGCTGACCATCGAGCCGGTGCTGCACAACCATCAGGTCGAGGCATTGCGAGTGATCTCCCGCGATGCGAGCGGCCATCAACAGGTGCGCACCACCCGTTCGGTGGTGGTCAGCGCCGGTGGCACGCCGCGTATTCCCGAGGTGTTCAAGGCGCTCAAGGATGACGGCCGGGTGTTCCACCATTCCCAGTACCTGGCGCAGATGGCCAGGCAGCCGTGCGTGAACAACCAGCCGATGAGCATTGCGATCATCGGTGGCGGGCAGAGCGCTGCCGAGGCCTTCATCGATTTGAACGACAGCTTCCCGTCGGTGCAGGTGGACATGATCCTGCGCGGCTCGGCACTGAAGCCGGCCGACGACAGCCCCTTCGTCAACGAAGTGTTCTCGCCGGAGTTCACCGACCTGGTGTTCCAGCAGCCCGACAGCGAGCGCGAGCGACTGGTCAACGAGTACCACAACACCAACTATTCGGTGGTGGACATCGATCTGATCGAGCGCATCTACGGCATCTTTTACCGGCAGAAGGTCTCGGGCATCGCCCGTCATGCGTTCCATACCCTGACCACGATCGAAAAGGCCACCGCCAACGAACGTGGTGTCGAACTGGTGCTGCGCAACAACGCCACCGGTGAAGTCTCGGTGCGTCACTACGACGCCGTGGTGCTGGCCACCGGTTATGAGCGGCAGATGCACCGCAAGCTGCTGGCGCCGCTGGAAGAGTACCTGGGCGATTTCAAGGTCGATCGCAATTACAAACTGATCACGGATGAACGCTGCAAGGCCGGTCTCTATATGCAGGGCTTCTGCCAGGCCAGCCATGGGCTGAGCGACACCTTGCTGTCGATCCTGCCGATCCGTGCCGATGAGATTGCCGGTTCGCTGTATGAGCATGGCAAGCATCGCGGGCATGGGCGGTCGGTGGTGGATCTGTTGTTGGCCACGGCCAGCTGAGTTTTTCAGCGCCTGACAGGTCGCCTTCGCGAGCAAGCCCGCTCCCACATTTTGCCCTGTGTTCGCAGATCAATTGTGGGAGCGGGCTTGCTCGCGAAGGGGCCGGAAAGAACACCGCAAATATTGATTCCTGAACCCTTCCTGAAGAACTCCGAGATTGCCCCTGCAAGACTATGTAACGGGTTTACTCCCCAAACATCGGGGCGTAAGCTTCGCGCGTTTTCATCCATTACGGAGACCCACAGTGGGTACTTGTTCGAGTGACAGTTGTCGGCCGGTCTCGGTAACCGGCATTTTCTCGGCCAGATAACGCGCAGTCTCCTGTGCCGTTGTCTCGCCGACAAGCGAGCAGCGGCATCCTGATCATGGCCAGTCCCGGCCGTGTCCCGACGTCCCTCTCATCGACACTGAACAGTGCGTGGTTTCGACTTTTTGTCGTGGCCGCCGCTCTATCGACACGCCTGTCATTCGTGACCGGCGCGCCAGGCCTTGCTTTGCCGGTTGTTCCGGCGGCAGAGGCGTGGACCTGCCTGCTCGACGGTTTCCCGGCTGACCAAAGGGGCACCAGCCATGAAACTTACCCTCAAGGAATTCTTCGCAGGCTTCCTGCGTAACCGCCACATCGCCCGGCACTTCCGTCGCCTGGCGTTGCTGGAAACCTTCACCGACACCACGGTCAGCCGTGAAGTCCCGCCCACCCTGGCGCAAACCCTGGTCAACGCTGCCGGCAGCGACACTGGCCAGTTGCTTGACACACTCGGCTCTCACACCGATGGCTTGAGCGAGCCTGCAGCCGATGCCCTGCGCGAGCAGTTCGGCCTCAATGAAGTCGAGCACGAACAACCGCTGCCCTGGTGGACGCACCTGTGGCACTGCTACAAGAATCCGTTCAACCTGCTGCTGACACTGCTGGCGGTCATCTCCTGGCTGACCGAAGACATGAAAGCCGCCATCGTGATTTTCTCCATGGTGGTGCTCTCGACCTTGCTGCGTTTCTGGCAGGAAACCAAATCCAATCAGGCCGCCGATGCCCTCAAGGCCATGGTCAGCAACACGGCCACAGTGATGCGCAGGGACCTTGAGAACCACAGCGCGCAGCGCATCGAACTGCCAATCAAACAACTGGTGCCGGGCGACCTGATCGTGCTGTCTGCCGGGGACATGATTCCCGCCGATTGCCGGGTGCTCAGCGCCAAGGACCTGTTCGTCAGCCAGGCGGCCATGACCGGCGAATCGATGCCGGTGGAAAAATTTCCCCGGCAGCAGGACCGCGACACGCAGAACCCGCTGGACCTGGACAACATCCTGTTCATGGGCACCAACGTGGTGTCCGGCACGGCCATGGCGGTGATCCTCGCCACCGGCAACTGCACATATTTCGGTGCGCTGGCCCAGCGGGTCGGTGCGACGGATCGCGCGCCGACTTCGTTCCAGACCGGCGTCAACAAAGTCAGCTGGCTGTTGATTCGCTTCATGTTCGTGATGGCGCCGCTGGTGTTGTTCATCAACGGTTTCACCAAGGGCGACTGGACCGAAGCGCTGCTTTTCGCACTGTCGATTGCCGTGGGCCTGACCCCGGAGATGCTGCCGATGATCGTCACCTCGACCCTGGCCAAGGGCGCGGTGTTCCTGTCGCGCAAGAAAGTCATCGTCAAACGCCTCGACGCGATCCAGAACTTCGGCGCCATGGACGTGCTGTGCACCGACAAGACCGGCACCCTGACCCAGGACAAGATCTTCCTGGCGCGCAACGTCGACGTCTGGGGCAACGACTCGGATGACGTGCTGGAAATGGCCTACCTCAACAGCTACTACCAGACCGGTCTGAAAAACCTGCTGGATGTGGCGGTGCTGGAACACGTCGAAATCCACCGTGAACTGAAAGTCGGCACGGCGTTTCGCAAGGTCGACGAGATTCCGTTCGACTTCACTCGCCGGCGCATGTCGGTGGTGGTCGCCGAGCGCGATCAACCGCACCTGTTGATCTGCAAGGGGGCGGTGGAGGAAGTGTTGGCGGTCTGCTCGCGGGTGCGCCATGGCGAAGTCGATGAAGCCTTGAGCGAAGAGCTGCTGGCGCGCATCCGTCAGGTCACGGCCACCTACAACGCCGAGGGCCTGCGGGTGGTGGCGGTAGCGGCACGGCCAATGGTCGAAGGCCGCGACACCTACAGCCTGGCCGATGAACAGGCCCTGACGCTGATCGGTTATGTGGCCTTTCTCGATCCGCCGAAAGAAAGCACCGCGCCGGCCCTCAAGGCGCTGGCGGCCCATGGCGTGGCGGTGAAAGTGCTGACCGGCGACAACGAACGGGTGACGGCAAAGATCTGCCGCGAAGTCGGCCTGGAACAGCAGGGTCTGCTGATGGGCAACGATATCGAGCGCATGACGGATGCCGAGCTGGCGAAAGCCGTAGAGACCACCAACGTCTTCGCCAAACTGACGCCGTCGCACAAGGAACGCATCGTCCGTCTGCTCAAGGGTAACGGCCATGTGGTCGGTTTCATGGGCGACGGCATCAACGACGCCCCGGCCCTGCGCACGGCCGACATCGGAATTTCCGTGGACAGTGCCGTGGACATCGCCAAGGAGGCGGCCGACATCATCCTGCTGGAAAAGAGCCTGATGGTGCTGGAGGAGGGCGTGCTGGAAGGGCGCCGGACCTTCGCCAACATGCTCAAGTACATCAAGATGACCGCCAGTTCGAACTTCGGCAACGTGTTCTCGGTGCTGGTGGCCAGTGCGTTCATCCCCTTTCTGCCGATGCTGCCGATGCACCTGCTGGTGCAGAACCTGCTCTACGACATTTCGCAGATCGCCATTCCGTTCGATAACGTCGACGACGAGATGCTCAAGCAACCGCAGCGCTGGCAGCCGGCGGATGTCGGGCGCTTCATGCTGTTTTTCGGGCCGATCAGTTCGATCTTCGACATCACCACGTTCGCCTTGATGTGGTACGTGTTCGATGCCAGCACCCCGGATCACCAGACCCTGTTCCAGTCCGGCTGGTTCGTGGTCGGGCTGCTGACCCAGACACTGATCGTGCACATGATCCGCACGCCGAAGATCCCGTTCCTGCAAAGCCGTGCGGCCATGCCGTTGCTGGTGATGACCGGGTTGATCATGGCCGTGGGGATTTTCCTGCCGATGGGCCCGCTGGCGCATTACTTCAAGTTGCAGGCGCTGCCGTCGCTGTACTTCGTGTTCCTGCCGGTGATCCTGCTGGCGTACATGGCGCTGACCCAGGCGGTGAAGGGGTTCTATATCCGGCGGTTTGGCTGGCAGTAATGCTGCCAGATGTAGGAGCGAGCTTGCTCGCGATGGTCGTTAACGATAACGCGTGTTTACTGGCTAAACGCGGCGCTCTTGAGACCATCGCGAGCAAGCTCGCTCCTACAGGGGATCGTGTATTTTTCAAGGATTTCATCATGCAAGCCATCAACAACCTCAACCTGACCTCTCTGCTCGACACCCTGGTCAGCCTCAGCGCGGCCTTCATCCTCGGTGGCCTGATCGGTTTCGAGCGCCAGTACCGGCAGCGCACCGCCGGCCTGCGCACCAACGTGCTGGTGGCGGTGGGCGCGGCGATTTTCGTCGACATGGCCAACCGGCTTGCCGGTGCCGATGGCGCCGTGCGGGTCGTGGCGTATGTGGTGTCCGGCATCGGTTTTCTCGGGGCCGGGGTGATCATGCGTGAAGAGGGCAATGTGCGCGGCCTCAATACCGCCGCCACCCTCTGGACCTCGGCGGCGGTCGGTGCCTGCGCCGGTGCCGACCTGCTGGCCGAGGCCTTGCTCGGCACGCTGTTCGTGCTGGCAGCCAACACCTTGCTGCGGCCGATCGTCAACAACATCAACCGTCAGCCGCTGGACGTGATTTCAGCGGAAGTCACCAACATCGTCTATGTCATCGCCCGGCGTACGCAGCAAAAAACCGTGCTGGCCTTGCTCGAAGCCGAGCTGGAGCGCAGCAACTATCCGGCCAGCGATGTCGATGTGCATGCCTTCGGCACGGATGAAATTGAAATCGAAGCCACCCTGGCGACCACCTCGGTCGATGGTGATGAACTGGATGCGCTGGTGGCCCGGATTTCGACCTCGAACCTGGTGGTGCAGGCGTTCTGGAGTCCGAGTACTACGGAGTGAAGGCCAAGGTTTCCCTGGCAATCGTCAGACTAACCGGTATTCATTTAGGAATATTCCTACATAAACCTGGGGGGGGCTACCGTAGGCTTTGCGACCTCTTGAAACCGACATCCTTTTGGAGGTCACCTTGCCGGATAAATCCTTGCGCATCCTGATCGCCGATGCGCAGCACTTCAATCGCCTGCGGATCGAGCGGCTGTTCAACCAGCTGGGCTACTTTCGGGTGGCGCCGGTGCACAGCCTCGACGAGCTCCTTCCACTGGTGGAGTACGCTGGCGAGCCTCTGGACCTGGTGCTCGTCAATGGGGCGATGGCCAGTGAAGGGCTGGACCTGTTCAGTTTCCTGGCCGACAACCCGCAGGTTCATCACGGGTTTATCTTCAATGAACAGCAGGCGCCGGTGCCTCCCGTCGCGGGCAAGTTCAAGGTTAGCCAGGCTGCTTTGCCTGACCTGGCGTCAATTACGCAGTTGATGAGCACTGTCGATCGTCGTCTGCCGTTCGTCGGAACTGTCATTTCTGTCAGGTAGTTCTTTCAAGCCTTCCATGCAAGAGTCTATGCGCAGCGTTGTGCCCAACCGCTGCGGTGCCTGGAGGGCATTTTTTGCCCGATCGTGTTGTTTTGCACGGGAGTTGTCATGAAGTCAGCACTGATTGTGGAAGATCATCCGGTGGTTCGCTCCATGATCAAACTCATACTCAAGGGTGAAGGGTTCACGCGGATTTACGAGGCCTCCCGTGGCGATGAGGTCCTGTCGTTGATCCGGGAGCATCAACCGGATGTCGTGCTGCTTGATCTGGGTCTTCCCGGGGTGGCGGGGCTTGAGGTGATGGATCGCATAAAGGCTGAAAACACCCGATGTCGCGTGGTGGTGTTCACCTCGCTGGAGGCGCAGTTTTATCAGGACCGCTGCATGCGCGCCGGGGCTGTGGCCTATGTTTCCAAGAGCAAGGACCTGGATGACTTGAAGGCGGCGGTGAATTCGGTGATGGCCGGCTACACCTATTTCGCCCAGACCCCCTCGAGCTCCGTGGCGATGGGACAGTTGCAACGCAGTGAAAAGCAGTTGATCGACAAACTCTCCAATCGTGAACTGACCATTCTGCAGTACCTGGCCCGGGGCTCGAAAAACCTGGAGATCGCCGAGATCATGCACCTGAGCTACAAGACGGTCAGTACCTACAAGACCCGGCTCATCCTCAAGCTCAACATGAGCTCGTCGGTGCACTTGAGGGATTTCGCCCTGCGCAATCATCTGATCTGAATGAACGTTCTCCGACGACTGGCTGGTTGGGTGCTGACGGGCCTTCTTCTTTGGGTACCGACGGTCTGTGCGCAACAGTCGTTGACCCTGTTGGGACGCTCGAGTGCCGAAGGTCTGAGCGTCAGGTTGTCGGACACCGAGTTACGCTGGCTGCAGCAAAAGGGCAAATTGGTGCTGGCTGTCTCGGGGCCGGACTATCCCCCCTTCGAGTTCAATACGGTGGGCAAGGTGTTCGAAGGCGTGACAGCCGATTACGCCGGGTTGCTCGAACAGTTGTTGAACGTCGACATAGAGGTTCACTGCTATCCGTCGCGAGCCGACGCGGTGCAGGCCATCAAGGAGGGGCGGGCAGACCTTCTGGGAACCGCCAATCGATATGAAGCCGAGGACCCACAGTTACAGATGTCCAGTGCCTACGCGGTCGATCAACCGGTGCTGGTCACCCGCACCGATTCCCCTCCGGTGCTTGACTCGACTCTGGCTGGCCAGCGGTTGGTGATGCTGTATCACTACTTGCCCGAATACAGCGTGCAACAGTTCTATTCCAAGGCGCAGGTCCAGCTGTTTCCCTCGACACTGGCGGCGATGGGGGCCGTGGCTTTCGGCCAGGCCGATGTCTATCTGGGCGATGCGATCAATGCCCACTACCTGATCAGCAGGAACTACCTGAACAACGTGCAACTGACCGACTTCTCGCCCATGGAGTCCGGGCGCTTTGCCTTCGCGATGACCCGCGACAACGTTTCGCTGTTGCGCATCGTCAACAAGGCTTTGGCGGCCATCACCCCCAATGAACAGATGAACATTCTGCGTCGCTGGGGGGGCAATGGCGCATCTATCCACGGCACCCGGTCATTGCAGTTGAGTGTGGCGGAACAGCACTGGCTCGAACGCCACCCGCGGGTGAGGGTGGCGATCAACGACAATATTCCGCCGATTTCATTTATCGACAGCGAAGGCAAGTTTCGCGGTATCAGCGTCGATGTGCTGGCGAAAATCACTTCGCGCACCGGGCTGCAATTTGACATCCAGAGCATGAAATCAGTGACTGAGATGGTGTCCGGCATCACCAGCGGGCAGATCGATGTGCTGGCCGGTATCGGCCTCAGTTCCCTGCGTGAGGATGAACTGCTGTTCACCCGGGCGTTTCTGAGCAGCCCTTCGGTGCTGGTGACCCGAGCGACCGGGGACAGCCCCAGGACACTGGAAGACATGGCGGGAAAAGCCCTGGCGCTGACCCAGGGCAACATTGCCGGCGAGTACCTTCGCCAGCATCACCCGCAGATCCAGCTGGTGGATGCACCACTGTCGACGGACGCTATGAAAATGGTCGCCCAGGGCAAGGTCCACGGCGGCATCAACTCCTTGATCAGCGCCCGTTACCTGATTTCCCGGCAGTATCGCGATCGCCTGCAGGTGACCAGCACCGTGGGTGCCAACCCTGTCCGAAGCACTCTGGCAACCAGTCGCGAGGCTACCGAACTGCATTCGATTCTGGATAAGGCGCTGTTAAGCATTCCTCCCGAAGAAATAGACGAACTGACTCAACCCTGGCGCTATGACTCGATGGTCGAGCAGAGTTACTGGCTGCGACACCGACAGGCGATCTTGCAGGCGTTTGCGCTGGCGGGTGTCTTGCTGTTGCTCGCGTTGGCCGGGATCGTCTGGCAGCGGCGGCAGATTCGCCAGCGTCAGCAATTGCTCGGGCAATTGCAGGAAGCCAAGGACGCGGCGGACGACGCCAACCGGGCCAAGACCACGTTCCTGGCCACCATGAGCCATGAGATTCGCACGCCGATGAATGCCTTGATCGGCATGCTCGAACTGGCGCTGAAACGGGCCGATGAAGGGGTGACCGACCGCGCCGCCATTGAGGTGGCGTCAAACGCCGGGCAGCAATTGCTGGATTTGATCGGCGACATTCTGGATGTCGCCCGGATCGAATCGGGGCATTTGTCGTTGGCGCCGGAGCGGGTCAACCTGCATGCGCTGGTGACATCGGTCTGCCGGGTTTTCGAAGGGCTGGCGATTCAGAAGAATCTGCAATGGCGGGTCGAGCTCGCCGAACACAGTGACCTTGATGTGATGCTCGATCCCGTGCGCTTCAAACAAGTGCTGTCCAATCTGCTGAGCAACGCCATCAAGTTCACCCGTGCAGGCCAGGTGAGCCTGACACTGCGAGTGCGGCCGCAAGCTGCGGCGCATCTCGCCGTCAGCGTACGGATCGAGGACAGCGGCATCGGCATCAGCGCTTTCGACCAGCAACGCCTGTTCAGCCCGTTCGTGCAGGCCGATAACAATCAGCAGACCGCCCGGCAAGGGTCCGGCCTGGGTCTGGTGATCAGTCGTACCCTGTGCGAAATGATGGGTGGGCAGTTGCATCTCGATAGTGAGCCTGGGCGCGGCACGCGGGTGGACATCAGCCTGATGCTGCCCGCCCTGCAAGCGTTGCCCGCGGGGGGGATGCCCCAGGACTCGGCGCAGCTCACGACCCGGGCGTTGTCGATCCTGGTGGTTGACGATTACCCGGCCAATCGCCTGCTGCTCTCGCGGCAGTTGAGCTATCTGGGCCACAGTGTGGTGCTGGCGGAGGACGGGGCGCAGGGGCTTGAACAGTGGCGCGGACAGAGTTTCGAACAGAGTTTCGAACTGGTCATTACCGACTGCAACATGCCGGTGCTCAGCGGTTACGAATTGGCGGGCGCAATACGTGAGCAAGAGCGGCTGCAGGGGCTTTCGCCGACGCTGATTCTGGGCTTTACCGCCAATGCGCAGGCCGAGGAGAAAACCCGCTGTCAGGCGGCGGGCATGGACGATTGCCTGTTCAAACCCATTCGCCTGGTGGATTTGCAGGCGTGGCTGGCCCAGCGCTTTTCCAGCGCCCCTCCGGCGGCAAATGACGACCCAGGCTTGGCCGAGTTCGACTTGAGCGGGCTGGAGCGCTATGCGGATATTGACCCTGAGCTGATCGATCAACTGCTGCACGATCTGGCGCTGACCAACCGTGAGGACCGCGTGCATTTGCTGGCCTTGCACGCCAGCGACAACCGCCCGGGTTTGCAGACACTGGCACACCGGATCAAGGGCGGGGCGCTGATGGTGCAAGCGCTTGGCCTGGTCGAGTGTTGCGAACAACTGGAGCGGGCGTGCAATGACGGCCGCGCGGCACTGATCGACGACGCCGTCGACCAGTTGCAGCAAGCCATGGCCCGCCTGGACCTGCGTCTCGAACAGGACTGAGGTTCAATCCCAGTTCGGTGCGATGCCATTGGGGCTGGTCAACCGGTGGCCGCGATCCAGCGTTGCGATCAAGGCCATGTCGGCCTCGCTCAAGGTCAGTTCGCGAGCCTTCAGGTTGCTTTCGAGGTTGGCCCGGCGAGTGGACGACGGGATCACCGAGTAGCCCGATTGCATGGCCCACGCCAGGGTGACCTGAGCCGGCGTCGCTTGCAGGCGTTCGGCGATCTGCTGGATGAGCGGGTCCTTGAGGACTTCACCGTAAGCCAGAGTCATGTAGGACGTGATGCCAATGCCCTGGCTCTGCGCGAATGCGACGACCTTGCGGTTTTGCAGGTACGGGTGCAGTTCGATCTGGTTCGTGGTGATGTGCTCGGCGCCGATGGCCGCAACCGCCTGTTTCATCAGGTCGATGGTGAAGTTGGACACGCCGATCTGCCGGGTCAGGCCCATGCGTTTGGCTTCCAGCAGGGCGCCCATGAACGCTGCGACAGGCACTTGATCGTCCGGCGAAGGCCAGTGGATCAGGGTCAGGTCCAGGTAATCGGTCTGCAGTTTGCCCAGGCTTTCCTTCAGGCTGTCGATCAGTCGATCACCGGCCAGGTTGGCGACCCAGATCTTGCTGGTGATGAACAGGTCTTCCCGGGCGATGCCGCTGGCGGCGATAGCCTCGCCGACCTCGGCTTCGTTCTCGTAGATTTGTGCGGTATCGATCACCCGGTAACCGAGCGCCAGGGCGGTGCTCACCGAATCGATGAGCACCTGGCCTTGCAAGCGAAACGTACCCAGGCCGAAGGCGGGAATGGACATTGATGACTCCAGAGGTTGCAGTGGGAATGGGCGGCAGTATCCGCGCCTGCATCCGTGAGAAAAACCGCTGGATTGGCAAAGCAATGTTTACCGCAAATCAAGAATCATCGGCAGTCTGGTGGGGTGATGGTGTCTGATCCGACGCCTTCGCGAGCAAGCCCGCTCCCACATTTGGAATGCATTCCCCATGTGTGGGCTTGCTCGCGAAGGTGGCGACTCGGTCTGAAGCCCTACCCCCGAGGTTCAAGAATCATGCAAGTGGTGGTCCCCGTCGCATACAACCGCCCCTCCACATCATAAATCCGCCCCTCGGCCAGCGCCGTCGAGCGACCCAAGTGCACAATCTTGCCCTCGGCACGCACCGGTCCACTGGCGTTGTTCAACGCGCGGACGTAGCTGATGCGCAGATCCAGCGTGGTGTAACCCTGGCCTTTTTTCAGTTGTGTATGGACCGCGCAACCCATGCATGAATCAAGCAAGGTTGCGGCATAACCGCCGTGGACGGTGCCTAGCGGGTTGTAGTGCCGGGCATCCGGCGTGCCCTGGAAGATGAACAGCCCGGCCGACCATTCGATGGGGATGAAATCCATCAGTGTGCCAATCGGCGGGGAGGGCAATTCGCCGTTGCCGATGCCTTCGAAAAACTCGGCGGGGGACAATGCGCTGACCTCGGCCATGGACAGACTGCCGGGCCCGGCGAGGCGGGCGCGCATGGCTTGTTCCTGGGCGATCCATTGGGCGAGGGTGGCGTCGCGGTTAGGGCTTTGCATGACGGAGTCCTCGGTGGGCTAAATATTATGGGTGTAATCAAATTGAATATTATGCCCGAAATAAAATCTCCGCTACCCCCCCAATCTACTTGCCGCTTTCAGCTCAAAGCTTGCCGCTGCCTTCAAGCAATATCACTGCGGCTGAATTCCTCCCCGAGAAAATCGATCAAGGTGCGCACCGACGGCAGCAACCCCCGACGCGAGGGGAAGATCGCATGGATCACACCGCTCTTCGGTGCCCAGCCCGGCACCAGTTCCACCAGTTGCCCGGCAGCGATTTCATCGCGTACCACCACGCTGGGCAGGTGCACGATGCCGATCCCGGCGACTGCCGCATGGCGCAAGGCCAACAGGTCATCGGTGACCATGCGCGGGGCATGCCGGATCATCGCCGTGCTGCCATCGGCGCCGAACAGTTCCCACTGATATTCGCGCTGCGCCGCGCCCCAGTGCAGGCTCGGCAGGCCGCTGAGGTCGGCCGGGGAGGCCGGTGTCGACAGGCGCGATAAAAAGGCCGGGCTGCCGACCACGCTCTGGGTACTGTTGCCCAGCACCTTCATCACCATGTCGGTGTTTTCCAGCGGTGGAAAGCGTACCCGCAGGGCAATGTCGAAGCCTTCGTGAATCAGGTCGACCCGGCGGTTGGTGCTCTCGATGAACACTTCCACCAACGGGTACTTGAGCATGTAACGGGTCAGCATCGGCCCGACCCAGGTGTTGAGCAGCGCCGTCGGGCAACTGATACGCACCATGCCCTGAGGCTCGGAGCGGTTGCGCTCGATCAGTTCGGCGGCGCTTTCCGCCTCCACCCGCATGGCCAGGCAGCGCTGGTAATACGCCTGGCCGATTTCCGTCAATGAGCAATGCCGGCTGGTGCGGTGCAGCAGGCGCACGCCGAGGCGTTCTTCAAGCTCGGCAATGCGTCGGCTGAGCTTCGACTTGGGCATGTCCAGTGCCCGACCGGCTGCGGCGAAACCGTGATGCTCCACCACCTGGGTGAAGTAGTAGAGGGTGTTGAGGTCTTCCACCATCGTTCTCCAGATAGAACGCTAAAGCTGATTTTTGCAGTCTAGCGCAGCAAAGGTCACGGTTTTAAGCTTTGTCCATGGCTTTACCCCCCTCATCAGGAGACACCATGAAAAACATCATCGGTATCTACACCAGTCCACGGACCCATTGGGTTGGCGACGGTTTTCCAGTACGCACGCTGTTTTCCTACGACAACCTGGGCAAACACATCAGCCCGTTCCTGTTGCTCGATCACGCCGGCCCCGCTGAATTCACCCCGACCACCGAACGACGTGGCGTTGGTCAGCATCCTCATCGTGGTTTCGAAACCGTGACTATCGTTTACAAGGGCGAACTGGAGCACCGGGATTCCACCGGCAGCGGCGGCAAGATCGGCCCCGGCGATGTGCAATGGATGACCGCTGCCTCGGGGATCCTGCACGAAGAGTTTCACTCCGACGGTTTCGCCAAAAGCGGCGGCACCCTGGAGATGGTGCAACTGTGGGTCAACCTGCCGGCCAGGGACAAAATGGCCGACCCCGGCTACCAGACGATTCTCGATGCTGACATCCCGAGCATCGCCTTGAAGGACAGCGCCGGCAGCCTGCGCCTGATCGCCGGTGAGTTCGACGGCCACAAGGGCCCGGCGCGCACCTTTACCCCGGTCGACCTGTGGGACATTCGTTTGAATGCCGGCAAGTCGCTCACCCTGGACCTGCATGAAGGGCGCAACACCGCACTGGTGGTCTTGCGTGGCACGGTTCAGGTCAATGGCCTGGAACCGGTGCGCCAGGGGCAACTCGCCCTGTTCGATCGCAAGGGCGATCAGATGACCCTCCAAGCCAGCGAAGACGCGGTGGTGTTGTTGCTCAGCGGCGAGCCGATCGACGAGCCGATCGTCGGTCACGGGCCGTTCGTGATGAACACCGAGCAAGAAATCCACCAGGCCTTCGCCGACTTCCAGTCCGGACGCTTCGGCCGGATGCACGCTTAATTCGCAGCGCTTCAACACCCGACTCTACACAGGATGAGTAGGCCGGTTTTCAGGCCAGGGATGGCTGTTGCCCAAAAGAAAGAGGAAACGCACATGAGTACTGTCTACGCGGCCAACTTCAACGGCCAGAAACCGACCATCGATCCCAATGACAGCGCGATGCTGTTGATCGATCACCAGAGCGGACTGTTCCAGATCGTCAAGGACATGGACGTGCCCCAACTGCGCGCTAACGCCATTGCCCTGGCCAAGGCCGCAACCTTGCTGAAGATGCCGGTGATCACCACGGCTTCCGTTCCCCAGGGGCCGAACGGGCCGTTGATCCCGGAAATCCACGAGGCCGCACCCCATGCGCGGTACGTGGCGCGCAAAGGCGAAATCAATGCCTGGGACAACCCGGAGTTTCATGCGGCGGTCAAAGCCACCGGCAAGAAAACCCTGGTGATCGCCGGCACCTTGACCAGCGTGTGCCTGGCGTTCCCGTCCATCGCCGCCGTGCATGAAGGCTACAAGGTGTTTGCGGTGGTCGACGCCTCCGGCAACCACTCGAAACTGGCCACTGACCTGACCGTTGCCCGCCTGGCCCAGGCCGGGGTAGTGCCGATCGACATCATGGCGACGCTCTCCGAACTGCAAGGCTCGTGGAACCGTCCGGATGCCGAGCAGTGGGCCGCTGTCTACGCCCAGGCCATGCCGCACTATCAATTGCTGATCGAGAGCTACCTCAAGGCCCAGCAAGTGGCGAACGAACACGAGGCGCTGGATTCCCAGCGCTAACCGAATCTGCATCGATAACCTGCGAGGATTACTGCAATGACTACTTCCTACAAGCGTCTGGACAAGGACAACGCCGCCGTTCTGCTGGTGGATCATCAGACCGGCCTGCTGTCGCTGGTACGCGACATCGATCCTGATCGCTTCAAGAACAATGTGCTGGCCCTGGCCGACCTGGCCAAGTACTTCAAGCTGCCGACCATCCTCACCACCAGTTTCGAAACCGGCCCCAACGGCCCGCTGGTGCCCGAGCTCAAGGCGCAGTTTCCGGACGCGCCGTACATCGCTCGTCCGGGCCAGATCAACGCCTGGGACAACGAGGACTTCGTCAAGGCGATCAAGGCCACCGGCAAGAAACAACTGATCATCGCCGGCGTAGTGACCGAAGTCTGCGTGGCGTTTCCGGCACTGTCGGCGCTGGCCGAAGGCTTTGATGTGTTCGTGGTCACCGACGCGTCCGGCACCTTCAACGAACTGACCCGCGAATCGGCCTGGAGCCGCATGACCGCCCAGGGTGCACAATTGATGACCTGGTTTGGCCTGGCCTGTGAACTGCACCGCGACTGGCGCAACGATATCGAAGGGTTGGGCACGCTGTTCTCCAACCATATTCCGGACTACCGCAACCTGATGACCAGCTACAGCACACTGACCAACAGCAAATAACTTCGGCACACGCATCCCCCCTGTGGGAGCGGGCTTGCTCGCGAAAGCGGTGTGTCAAACAACATAAACGTTGCCTGACACACTGAATTCGCGAGCAAGCCCGCTCCCACATTTGTTTTTGTGGCGATTGCAGAATCCCGCCAAATCAATTGCTCCTACACTGGTGCCAATCCATGCGATCTTCGCGTCATTGGCCCTGGATGGAGTTGCTTGATGCTGTCATTGCTCACTGAACACCCATTGATCTGCGCCATGGCGCTGATCCTGATCGATCTCGGGTTGTGGTACCTGCTCAGCGCCGCCGGCAGTGCCTGGCGGCTGCTGGTGCGGGTGGTGATTTTTTCGTTGTTCAGCCTCCTGTTGTTCAACGAAGGCCTGAACCCGATGGAGCCGCCGCCCTGGGCCGATAACGTGCCGCTGCACCTGGCCGCCACCGGCTTGCAGATCGGCTGGTGGTTGTTCGGCGCGCGGACCCTGACCGTGCTGATCGGCGCGGTGATGATGCAACGGGTGGGGCATACCGGGCGCTTGCTCCAGGATTTGCTCGGCGCGGTGATTTTCCTGATCGCGGTGATTGCGGCCCTGGCCTATGTGCTGGAACTGCCGGTCAAGGGCGTGCTGGCCACCTCCGGCGCGTTGGCGATCATCGTTGGTCTGGCGTTGCAAAGTACCCTCAGCGACGTGTTTTCCGGGATCGTCCTCAACACCACCAAGCCCTATCAACTCGATGACTACATCTCCATCGACGGCATGGAGGGCAAGGTGACCGACATCGACTGGCGCGCCACCCGCCTGCAGACCTCCCAGGGCTGCATGGCAGTGATTCCGAACTCGTTGGCGGCCAAAGCCAAGATCATCAATTTCAGCAGGCCGAACGACATGTTCGGTATCTCTGTATCCCTGGAAGTGAGCCCCCACGCGAGGCCGAACACGGTGATCGAAGCCTTGGAACGGGCCATGCAAGGGTGCCGTGCGCTGCTGGAAAAACCGTCGCCCAGCGTCGGTCTCAAAAGTGCCAGCAACACCGGCGCGGTCTACGAAATCAACGGTTTTGTCGCATCGATGGACGAGAAACGCTCAGTGCGCAACCAGCTGTACGACCTGGCCTACCGGCACTTGCAGGCCTCCGGGGTCAACCTGTTGTCGAGCGTGGAGCCCAGCCCGCCGATCAACTCGACACGCAAACGGGCGTTGCTGGACAGCTCGCCGATTTTCTCCACCCTGCGTCAGGAAGAGAAAGACACGTTCAGCCAGAACATGACCCTGCAAACCTTCCGCGCCGGGGAGGTGATCCTGGAAGCGGAGGAGGTCAGCGATCACTTGTTCATTATCGAATCCGGCGTGATCTCGGTGACCTTGATGCGCCACGGAACGCCCTACGAATCCGGACGCATGGGGCCGGGGGAGGTGATCGGCGAGGCGGGTATTCTCACCGACAGCGCGCTGCCGGCGCAGTTTACCGCCAAGACATTCTGTGGCCTGTACCGCATCGAAAAGTCCTACCTCAAGCCGTGTCTGGATGCCCGTCACGACATCAACGATGCGATGAAGGCTTTGCTCGATTACCGGCTGCAAAAAGCGAAAACCCTGACTCAGGACTTGCCGGTGACAGTGGCGAAAAAGGGCTTTTTGCAGTGGTTGCGCAATCGGGTTTGAGCTCGGTGGTGAATGGCCGCTGCGCGGATCGCGAGCAAGCTCGCTCCCACATTTGAGTGCATTTCCCTGTGGGAGCGAGCTTGCTCGCGATGACGGCAGTGAATTCACCAAAAGTGAAGAGTGAAACCCATCACACCCGCGCCAATGGCCTCCTCGACTTCTGGAATATTGGCTATTTGTGTAGACCAGCCGAGGGACTAACGTAGCGACACACCTACCTGCCCTGGAGCATGTCATGCAACCCCGTATCGATTTCTACACGGCCAGCCCCGACGCCCTCAAGGCGATGATCGCCCTGGAAACCGCAGTGTCGAAGCTGCCGCTGGAAAAAAACCTGATTGAACTGGTCAAGCTGCGCGCTTCGCAGATCAACGGCTGTGCCTTCTGCATCGACATGCACACCGCCGATGCGATCAAGGGTGGCGAAACCCCGCGTCGTCTGTTCGCCGTGACGGCTTGGCGCGAGGCGCCATTTTTCACCGAGCGTGAACGCGCTGCGCTGCTGTGGACCGAATCCCTGACCCAGCTCAGCCTGACCCACGCCCCGGACGAAGACTACGAAGTGGTCAGCGCACAGTTCACGCCCAAGGAAATGGTCGACCTGACCGTCGCCATCAGCACCATCAACAGCTGGAACCGCCTGGCGGTCGGCTTCCGTAAAACGCCCCAGGCCTGATGTTCAGCAAACCGCCGATGCCTCAATGGGCATCGGCACTCGGTGCGGCCGGTGTTTGCACCTTGCGCATCAGGGGCACCATCGCCGTGGCGATGACGAAGCACAGCCCGATCATCAGAAACGCGTCGCCATAGGTTTGTGTCTGGGCTTCGCGGTAGGTCAGCAACCACAGCTGATGCAGGCTGGCGGTGACCCCGGCGTCACCGCTCTGGTCGAGGGCGGCGAAGTTGTTGCCGACCTGGGACAGCCATTGGTTGAGGGCCTCGTTGGTGCTGTTGAGGTTCTCCGCCAACCGGGTGAAATGCAGGTTGGTACGGTCGTTGAGAATGGTCGCACACGCGGCGATACCGATCGCCCCGCCCAGGTTACGCATCAGGTTGAACAGCCCCGAGGCATGTTTGAGCCGCGCCGGTGCCAGGCTGCCGAGGGTCAGCGTCACCGCGGGCGGCACCGCCAGTTGCTGGGCAATCCCGCGCAAGGCTTGCGGCAACATCAACTCCCTGGCCCCCCAGTCATGGGTGATCGGGCTGAAATCCCACATCGATAACGCGAACAGCCCGAGGCCGGTCATCATGATCCAGCGCAGGTCGACGCGGTTGGCCAGAAAGGCGTACAGCGGAATCGCCATGATCTGGAACACCCCGGTGGAGAAAACCGCCAGACCAATGTCCAGCGCGCCGTAGCCACGCACCCGGCCGAGGAACAGTGGCGTCAGGTAAATGGTGGCGAACAGGCCGATGCCGGTGACGAACGAGAAGAAGCAGCCAAGGGCGAAATTGCGATCCTTCAGGGCGCGCAGATCGACAATCGGATTGGCCACATGCAGGGTCCGGCCGATGAATGCCAGTCCGGCCAGGCCGCTGATCCACGCGGTGGTCAGGATCGTACGATCGCTGAACCAGTTCCAGCGCGGGCCTTCTTCGAGGGTGTATTCCAGGCAGCCGAGGAACAGTGCCAGAAACACCATGCTCAAGTAATCCGCGCCTTTGAGCAGCGACAGTTCCGGCTGGTCGATTTTCACCAGCATCGGCACGGCCACGGCGACAAAGATGCCGGGGACCAGGTTGATGTAGAACAGCCAGTGCCAGGATGAGATGTCGGTGATCCAGCCACCGATCACCGGCCCCAGTGTCGGTGCCAGGGACGCCACCGCGCCAATGGTCGCGGCGGCGATCACCCGTTGTTTGCCGGTGAAAAACACGAAGGCCGTGGTGAATACCAGCGGTATCATCGAACCGCCGAGAAAGCCTTGCAGGGCGCGGAAGGCGATCATGCTCTGGATGTTCCAGGCCACGCCGCACAGCAGGCTGGTCAGGGTAAAGCCGACCGCCGATGCGCAGAACAGCCAGCGCGTGGAAAACACCCGGGACAACCAGCCCGACAGCGGGATCACGATGATCTCGGCGATCAGATAACTGGTTTGCACCCACGCGGTTTCGTCGGTGCCGGCGGAGAGCCCGCCGCCGATGTCACGCAACGAGGCCGAGACAATCTGGATATCCAGCAGCGCAATGAACATGCCGATGCACATGCTGGCAAAGGCGAAGACCTTGGTCGCCGTCGCCATGTCCGCGGCATTGAACGGTTGCGCCGGGGCGGCGAGGGCGCGGCTCATGGCGCGCTGGCCACGGCGGGCACTTCAGGCGCCTTGCGCGTGTCCACTTCAGCGGTCACCGACAACCCCGGACGCAGGTGGCCGAGCACACTGTCGGCCGGGTCGAGGTGAATCCGCACCGGTACCCGCTGCACGATCTTGGTGAAGTTGCCGGTGGCGTTTTCCGGTGGCAACACACTGAATTGCGAACCGCTGGCGGGGGCGAGGCTGTCCAGGTGACCGTGGAACGCCTGTCCCGACAGCACGTCGGCACGGATCACCACCCGTTGCCCCGGCACCATGTGCGCCAGCTGGTCTTCCTTGAAGTTGGCGTCGACCCACAGGCCGCTGGATGGCACCACCGAGAGCAATTGCGAGCCGGCCTGGGCATAGGCGCCGACCCGTGCCCGACGGTTGCCGATCACGCCGTCAACCGGTGCCTTCAGTTCGGTGTAGCCGACATTCAGTTGCGCCAGATCGCGCTCGGCCCTGGCCTGGATCAAGGCGGCCCGGGCCTGTTGTTTCTGGGTGTCGATCACATTCAACTGGCGCTGCGCGGCCAGCAATTCCGCCTGGGCGCGGTTGCTTTGCGCCTGGGCCGTCTTGAACGTGGCGTTGGCGCGCTGGGCGCTTTCCACCGAGACGGCGTTGGTGGACACCAGTTTTTTGTAGCGGGCATCGTCATCCCGCGAACGGGTGGCTTCGGCACCGGCGGCGTCGATGCCGGCACGGGCCTGGCCGATGACAGCCTGTTGCAGTTGTTCGGTGGCGTCGAGGTTGGCCAGCAAGGCTTCCTGGGCGGCCACTGCGCCTTCGGCCTTGGCCAGGTTGGCGCGGTAGTCGCGCGAATCGAGACGGATCAGCACATCGCCGGCCTTGACCTTCTGGTTATCGGTCACCAGCACTTCGTCGATATAACCCGCCACCTTTGGCCCGATCACCGTGACGTCACCGCCGATGTAGGCGTCGTCGGTTTCTTCGATGAAACGCCCGGCCGTCCACCAATGCGTGCCATACACCCCGGCCAACACCAGCGCTGCAATCCCCATTGTTGGCACAAGCAGGCGCTTGAGCAGGGGACGTTTTGCCGGTTGCACCGGGGCGTCCAGGTCGGGTTCAACGGTGGGCATGCTGGTCATGGAGGGATACCTGTAAGGCGGCGTTAATTATGATGCCTGTAATATGATATATGTAATATTTTGTGGCAAATGGTTTTTGCTGCCGGTCGTCAGGTGGTTTTTCGGGAAGATGAGATTCTGTGTGCGCTGGAAAACCCACTGTGGGAGCGGGCTTGCTCGCGAATGCGGAGTGTCGGGCAATGAAAATGTCGACTGACACTCCGCATTCGCGAGCAAGCCCGCTCCCACAGGTACTGCTGATTAGCGCAGCATCCCTGTAGAGGTTGCATCTACAGGGGATGGTACAGGCTTAGACGCGTTCGAAAATCGCCGCAATCCCCTGGCCGCCGCCGATGCACATGGTCACCAATGCGTAACGGCCGCCGGTGCGGTGCAGTTCGTGGATGGCCTTGGTGGCGATGATCGCGCCGGTCGCGCCCACCGGGTGGCCCAGGGCGATGCCCGAACCGTTCGGGTTGACCTTGGCCGGGTCGAGGTCCAGTTCCTGGCTGACGGCGCAGGCCTGGGCGGCGAAGGCGATGTTGGCTTCGATCACGTCCAGGTCGGCGACGGTCAGGCCGGCGCGCTTGAGTGCCAGGCGGGTGGCCGGGATCGGGCCCAGGCCCATGAATTCCGGTTCGACGCCGGCGTGGGCGTAGCTGACCAGGCGGGCCAGTGGCTTCAGGTTGTTGGCCTGGACCGCGTTGCCGCTGGCCATGACCAGTGCGGCGGCGCCGTCGTTCAGGCCCGAGGCGTTGCCGGCGGTGACCGAACCGTCCTTCTTGAACGCCGGCTTCATGGCTGCCAGTTGTTCCAGGGACGTGGCGCGCGGGTGTTCGTCGACGCTGAACAGTTTGACGCCTTTGCGATCCTGGATTTCCACGGTCGCGATCTGCTCGCTGAAGTAGCCGTTGGCAATCGCGTGGGCCGCGCGATTCTGGTCTTCCAGGGCCAGGGCGTCCTGCATTTCGCGGGTGATGCCGTTGCGCGCGGCGACGTTTTCGGCGGTGATGCCCATGTGGATGCCATGGAAGGGGTCATGCAGGATGCCGAGCATGTAGTCGATGACCTGGGCGTTGCCCATGCGCGAACCCCAACGGGCGGACGGCATCAGGTACGGGCCACGGCTCATGGATTCGGCACCGGCACCGACGACGATGTCGGCATCGCCGAGCATCAGGGTTTGGGCGGCGTTGATGATCGCTTGCAGGCCGGAGCCGCACAGGCGGTTGACGTTGTAGGCCGGGGTTTCCTTCGGGATGCCGGCGTTCATCGCGGCGACGCGGGAGATGTAGGCGTCGCGGGTTTCGGTCGGGATCACGTTGCCCATCACCAGATGGCCAACGAGCGCCGGGTCCACGGCGGCTCGTTCCAGGGCGGCTTTCACGGCCGTGGTCGCGAGGTCGGCCAGGGGCACGTCCTTGAGCGAACCGCCGAACGTACCGATGGCGGTACGGGCGGCGCTGACGACGTAGATTTCCGGAGTGTTCATGGCTGGTTTCCTTTCGGTGGATTCTTGTCTGTACTGCGATTGAGCAGGGCGTTCAAGGCGTTTTTTGCCTCGTCGGTATTCAGGCGCTGGATGAACAGCGTGTTTTCTTCGCGCAGGGTGGCTTCCAGTTCCGGCAACGTCGCCTGCTTCATCAACTGCCGGGACTGGCGCAAGGCCTCCCGGGGCAGGGCCAAAAAGCGCTGGGCGATTTTTCTGGCCGCTGCCAGGCATTGCTCGCCATCATCGAAGGCTTCGTTGGCGATGCCCCAATTCACCGCTTCGTTGCCGTCCAGGCCGTTGCCCAGCAGGAGCAGGCTCGCGGCGCGGGCGTGACCGAGTAGGCGTGGCAGCAACAGGCTGGCACCGAATTCGGGGCACAGGCCGATGTTGACGAACGGCATGCGCAGCTTGGCGTTGCGGGTGACCAGCACCTGATCGCAATGCAGCAGCAACGTAGTACCAATACCGATGGCCGCCCCGCAGACGGCCGCGATCAGCGGCTTTTGCAGGCGCGTGACGACTTTCATCAGGCGAAACGCCGGGGCGTCCAGATGAGTGGGCGGATGCTGGAGGAAATCCACCAGGTCATTGCCACTGGTGAAGCAGGCCGGGCCGCCGGTGAGGATGATCACGCCGGTCTGCGGGTCTTCGTCGGCGGCCAGCAACAGCTCGGCCAGTTGCGTGTACATGGCGTTGTTCAGCGCGTTGAGCTTGTCCGGGCGGTCGATGGTCAGCGTCAACACGCCGTCGCGTTGCTCGTGTTTGATCAAATCTGTCATCGCAGGCTCCGCAGGGTCGGTTCAGGCTGCCACTTTAAGCGTCGGACAAATCCCGATCTATGGCAAAACGGGTCAACTGCGCTGCCGCTTTTTGCCATGCCGGTGTGCCAAAAACGACACACACCCATTCGGGGTATGGTTCCGCCCGGCCAATCGACCAATAGTGGAGGCATCCGCTCATCCAGAGCCGAACTCGCTATAAGGTGCATTTGCTATGGGCAAGACACTGCTTAAGGTGATTTCCAGTCTGTTTGTTGTACCGCTGACCTTTCATGCCTACGCCGCACAAGTGGACGAGAGCAATACGCTGCGGCTCTACAACTGGGCGGATTACATCGGTGAAAAAACCATTGCCGACTTCGAAAAGGCCACCGGAATCAAGGTGGTCTACGACACCTTCGATTCTTATGAAACGGTGCAGGCCAAGTTGCTCACCGGCCATTCCGGCTATGACCTGATCGTGTTGAACGCGTCACTCGCGCCACCCCTGATCAAGGCCAAGGTGTTCCAGCCGCTGGACAAAAAACAGCTGCCGGGCTGGACCAACCTCGACCCGCAAATCCTCGAGGATCTGCAAGGCTACGACCCCGGCACCCAGTACTCGGCGCCCTACACCTGGGGCAGCAACGGCGTGACCTACAACGTCGACAAGATCAAGGAGCGCATGCCGGACGCACCGATCGGTTCGCTGGCGATGATCTTCGATCCGAAGATCGTCTCGCGCTTCGCCGACTGTGGCGTGACCCTGCTCGATGCGCCGACCGAAGTCATCCCCTTGGCTTTGACGTATCTGGGACGTGACCCGAACAGTGCCGCCCCGGCAGATCTGAAGGCCGCCCAGGACTTGCTGTTGTCCGTGCGGCCGTACATCCGCAAGTTCGACTCGGTCAATTACCTGACGAGCCTGCCCAACGGCGATGTGTGCATGGCCATGACCTGGTCCGGCGATTACGCCACGGCCATGGCCCGCGCGGCAGAAGCCAAGAAGCAGATCAACCTGGCGTACTTCATTCCCAAGGAAGGCTCGCTGATCTGGTTCGACAACCTGTACATCCCGGCCGATGCGACGCACGTCGCCAATGCGCACAAATTCCTGGAATACCTGATGCAGCCGCAGGTGATGGCGGATGTGAGTGACTACATCAATTACGCCAACAGTAACGCAGCGGCCACGCCCCTGTTGAACGCCGAAGTGCGCGACAACCCGGCGATCTACCCCGATGCACAGACCCGCAAGCGCCTGTTCCCGCAGAAGACCCAGGACGCCAAGGACATGCGGGCGATTACCCGGGTCTGGAGCACCGTGAAAAGCGGCATCTGATTTGTTCGATCGTGAGTCATTTCGGTTAGAGGTTCATTTATGGCGACGCCAACACGCAGCGTATTTTCCCCAGCGGACGAGTCCCGGCTGGTCAAGGCCGACAAGGCCCATCACATGCACGGCTACCACATGTTCGACGAACACGCCGAGCAAGGCTCGTTGAACATCGTTGCCGGCGATGGCGCCTACATCTACGACACCCAGGGCAACCGCTTTCTCGATGCGGTGGGCGGCATGTGGTGCACCAACATCGGCCTGGGTCGCGAGGAAATGGCCGAGGCCATCGCCGATCAGGTGCGCCAGCTGGCCTATTCGAACCCGTTTTCCGACATGTCGAACAACGTCGCCATCGAGCTATGCGAAAAACTCGCCAGCCTGGCCCCCGGTGACCTCGACCATGTGTTCCTGACCACCGGCGGCTCCACCGCCGTGGACACCGCGTACCGGCTGATCCAGTACTACCAGAACTGCCGTGGCAAGCCGGAAAAGAAACACGTCATCGCCCGGTTCAACGCCTATCACGGCTCCACCACCCTCACCATGTCGATCGGCAACAAGGCCGCCGACCGGGTGCCGGAGTTCGATTACGCCAACCCGCTGATCCACCACGTCTCCAACCCCAACCCGTACCGCGCGCCCGACGGCATGGACGAGGCGCAGTTCCTCGAGTTCCTGGTCAAGGAGTTCGAAGACAAGATCCTGTCGATTGGCGCGGACAAGGTCGCCGCTTTCTTTGCCGAACCGATCATGGGCTCGGGCGGGGTGATCATTCCGCCCCAGGGGTATCTCAAGCGCATGTGGGACGTCTGCCAGCGCTACGACATCCTGTTCGTCGCCGACGAAGTAGTGACCTCGTTCGGGCGCCTGGGCAAGTTCTTCGCTTCCCGGGAGGTGTTCGACGTGCAGCCCGACATCATCACCACCGCCAAGGGCCTGACCTCGGCTTACCTGCCGCTGGGTGCGTGCATCTTTTCCGAGCGCATCTGGAAGGTCATCGCCGAGCCGGGCAAGGGCCGCTGCTTCACCCACGGCTTCACCTATAGCGGCCACCCGGTGTGCTGCACGGCGGCGCTGAAGAACATCGAAATCATCGAGCGGGAAAACCTGCTGGCCCATGTCGACACGGTGGGCGCTTATCTGGAAGAGCGCCTGGCAACCCTGCGGGACTTGCCGCTGGTGGGGGATGTGCGCTGCCAGAAACTCATGGCCTGCGTGGAGTTCGTGGCGGATAAACGCACCAAGGCGCTGTTCCCCGACGAGATCAACATCGGCGAGAAGATCCACGTGCGGGCACAGGCTCGGGGCTTGCTGGTGCGGCCGATCATGCACCTCAACGTGATGTCGCCACCGCTGATCCTGACGTTTGCCCAGGTCGATGAAATCGTTGAGACCTTGCGCGATTGCATTGTCGAAGTGGCCGCTGAGCTTCAGGCCAGCGGTCAGTATGGCGGCCAATGAACTCGCTAAACAGGCTTTTACCAAGGGCCTGCGCACCCGCTAGACTGCGGGGCATGAGCAAACCAGACGACGATACGCTGATCGCGATGCCCTTCGGGGCGTTGCACAAATGGCATGGGGGAATGCGCGAGGCATTCGCCCATGTCGATGAGCCTGACGCCCTGCAGTACCTGGCGTCAGCGTTGGCGCAGCTGGTGTCCGTGGAGTCGATGATGATCAGCCTGGAGCGCAAGGACCGCGCACCACAGCTGCTGCATCAGCGCGGGATTGCCCAGGAGTATCAGGTCTCGATTCTTGAGCGCTATTTTTCCGGGGGCTATTTGCTCGACCCCTTCTGCCTGGCGGTGGAGCAGGGGTTGGCGCAAGGCTTCTATCACCTGGAGGAAATCGCCCCGGACAACTTCTTCGACAGTGACTATTACAAATCCTATTACCTGAAGGCGGGCTGTTCGGAAGACAGCTACTACATCGTCGATACCGGCAATGACACGAAGATTTCCGTCAGCCTCTATCAGGGTTTCGGCGGTGAATGCCTGAGCGACGAACAGTTGAACCTGCTGCGCGCCGTCGAACCACTGGTGCGTGAGTTCATCAGCGAATTCAGCCAGCGTGGGCTGCTGCGCAGTGCCGGGATCGAGCGTGATGACGAGCAAGGCCTGCGCGACGATCTCAAGCATCGGGTTCAGGCGGCGTTCGAAAACTTCGGTTGTGAATTGCTCACCGAGCGCGAGCGGGAAGTGGCGCACATGGTGTTGCGCGGGCATTCGGTGAAGTCCACGGCCAGCCAGATGAACATCTCGCCGGAAACCGTACGCATGCACCGCAAGAACCTGTACCTGAAGCTGGAGGTGGGGTCGCAGTCGGAGTTGTTTGCGCTGTTTATCGAGTGGTTACGCAAGCACTAACCAAGTTTTTTGACCTACCGATACCCCTGTAGGAGCGAGCTTGCTCGCGAAGAACCTGAGAACAACGCGTCATCCAGAAAGCGCGTGCCATCATTCACGTCCATCGCGAGCGAGCTCGCTCCTACAGGTTGTCACGTCATTCTTCGCGTTTTACGACCAAGGTCAGAATGTCATAACTGGCCACCAGCTCACCCAACTGATTGGTGACCTCCACATCCCACGCCACCACCCCTTGCGGGATGCCCTGCGGGCTCTTCTTGCCCTGGTCGATCTTGCGTTTGCAGGTCAGGCGCGCCTGGATGGTGTCGCCGATGCCCACCGGGTTGATGAAGCGCAGGGTGTCCAGGCCGTAGTTGGCCAGCACCGGGCCGACGCCGGGGGATACGAACAACCCGGCTGCTGCCGACAGTACGAAGTAACCGTGGGCGATGCGCTTGCCGAACTGCGATTCCTTGGCCGCGATGTCGTCGAAGTGCATGTAGAAGTGGTCGCCCGACAGGCAGCCGAAGTTCACCAGGTCCGCTTCGGTGACGGTGCGGCGGTGGGTCAGCAGCGACTCGCCGATCTGCAGGTCCTGGAAATGGCGACGGAACGGATGCACGTCGGTTTCGATGACCTTGGCGCCGCGCACGTATTCGCCGGTGACCGCCGCCAACATGGTTGGCGAACCTTGCACCGCCGCGCGTTGCAGGTAGTGTTTCACCGCGCGCAGGCCGCCGAGTTCTTCACCGCCGCCGGCTCGGCCCGGGCCGCCGTGCTTGAGTTGTGGCAGCGGCGAGCCGTGACCGGTGGATTCGCCGGCGCAGTGGCGATCCAGCACCAGCAGGCGCCCGTGCCAGGCTGCTGCCACCGGAATCGCCTTGGCAGCGATCTGCGGATCCTTGGTCACCAGGCTGGCCACCAGGCTGCCTTTGCCGCGCGCGGCCAGGGCCAGGGCTTCGTCGAGATCGTCGTAGGCCATCAGGGTGCTGACCGGGCCGAATGCTTCGATGTCATGGGCACCGCCCTCGGCATGCGGGTCACGGGCCTGCAACAGGGTCGGGGCGAAGAACGCGCCTTTGTCGACATGTTCACCGCGCGGCTCGAAACCGTCGCGGGCGCCGAACAGCATGTCGCTGCTCTGCAACAGGGCTTCCAGGCGCTCGGCCACGTCTTTCTGCTGATCGTGGGAAGCCAGTGCGCCCATGCGCACGCCTTCCACCGACGGGTCGCCGACCACCACTTTGGCCAGGCGATCACGCAGACGGGTAGCGACTGCGTCGATGTGTTTGGCCGGCACGATGGCGCGGCGGATGGCGGTGCATTTCTGCCCGGCCTTGGTGGTCATTTCCCGGGCGACTTCCTTGATGAACAGCTCGAACTCTTCGTCGTCCGGGGTCACGTCCGGGGCGAGGATCGCGCAGTTCAGCGAGTCGGCTTCGGCGGTGAACGGCACCGAGTTGCGGATCAGGTTCGGATTGACCCGCAGCTTGGCCGCCGTGTCGGCGGAACCGGTGAAGGTCACCACGTCCTGGCCCTGCAGGCGGTCGAGCAGGTCGTCGGTGCCGCCGATGATCAGTTGCAGGCTGCCCGCCGGGAGCAGGCCGGACTCATCCATCAGGCGCACCACGGCTTCGGTCAGGTAGCTGGTGGCGCTGGCCGGTTTGACGATGCACGGCATGCCGGCGAGGAAGCTCGGCGCGAACTTCTCCAGCATGCCCCAGATCGGAAAGTTGAAGGCATTGATGTGCACGGCCACGCCACCGCGCGGCACGAGGATGTGGGTACCGGCGAAGGTGCCCATTTTGCTCAGTTGCAGCGCCGGGCCTTCGTGGACGACGTTGCCCGACGGCAGTTCCCGCGAACCGAGGCTGGCGTAGGTGAACAGCGTGCTGTTGCCGCCCTCGATGTCGATCCAGCTGTCGGCACGGGTCGCGCCGCTGTGGTGGGAGATCGCGTAGAGCTGTTCCTTGCGCTCGCTCAGGTACAGGGCCAGGGCCTTGAGACGCTGGGCGCGCTGCTGGAAGTCCAGCGCCATCAAGCCGCTGATGCCCTGGCGACGGCCGTGCTCGATGGCTTCGGCGAAGTCCGGGCGTTCTTCATGGGTACGGAAGATTTCATGGCCGTCGATGGCGCTGCGCAGGATTTGTGCGCCGTGTTGGCCGATCCAGCGGCCGGCGATGAAGCTTTGCAGAGTTGCAGGTGAAGAGGACATCACGATTGCTCCAGGTGATGAAGGGTTGTGGCGCGGCCGCGACCGCGCCCTTTCGGAATTACCAAAGCGCCAGGGTGTAGCCGACGATCAAGCGGTTCTCATCGAGGTCGGTCGTCAAGCCATTGCCGGAACGGAAGGTCACGTTGCGCCAGCGCAGGCTGACGTTCTTCAACACACCGCTCTGGATGACGTAGCTGATATCGGTGTCGCGCTCCCATTCGCGACCGTTGTCGACGCTGCCCGCCTTGACGTGGCGGCCGTCGGTGTAGCGGGTCATGAAGGTCAGGCCGGGAATGCCTTGCGCCGCGAAGTCATAGTCGTAACGCAGCTGCCAGGAGTCCTCCTCGGCGCGGGTAAAGGTGTTGAACGTCACCAGGTTGACCACGTAAGGGTCACCGCCGTTGAGGAACGGAAAGGCGCTGTCGCCGGACAGTTGCTGGTAGGCGGCACTGACCTTGTGGGCACCGTGGGACACCGTGAACATGCTGTTGAAGTTGCGGTTGTCGATACGCCCGGCGCGTTCGGCGCCGTCGCCCCGGCTGTCGAAGTAGCGCACATCGCTGCGCAGGCTGAAGCCGTTGCCCAGCGGTTGCGTATGCAGCAGTCCGGCGAATTGCTGGCGATAGATCTGGTCGAGCTTGCCGTAGTAGTAGCTCAGGTTCAGTTGCGGACTGAACGCATAGCTGCCACCGCCGAAGTCGAAGTGGTCGCTGGTGGCGGTGCCGAAGCCGATGTCATCGTTGCTGGAGGAGTCCCGCAGGTTGGCCTTGGTCAGGCGTCCGGCATTCACCGTCAGGCCGTCGATTTCCTGGCTGGTCAGCAAGCCACCTTCAAAGGTCGAACTCAGCAGGCGCGTGTCGTTGTAAGTCGCCACGGGCAACAAGGGTTGCAGGGTGCCGAGTTTCAACACGCTTTTGGATACTTTCAATTTGCCGGTCAGGCCCAGCTCGCTGTACTCGTCGTCGGGCTCATGGCTCTGCGGGCCAAACGGCAGCAGCCCGGTGCCACGGCGATCCGGGCTGGAGTCGAGCTTGAGCCCCAGCTCCCCCATTGCGTCGAGACCGAAACCGAAGGTGCCGTCGGTGAATCCGGATTCGACACGCGCCGTGAAACCCTGAGCCCATTCCTCGGCCCTGGATTGCGGCGCGTTGTGCTGACGGAAGTCGCGGTTGATGTAGTGGTTGCGCATATCGATGCGGGCCTTGCTGTCGTCGATGAAGTCGGCCATGGCGCTGGGGGCGAACATGGGCAGGCTTAATGCGGCGGCCAGCGAAAACAGTGATTCACAAGGTGCCTTACGTGCGGGTTTCATTATTTTTATTCCCTGCCAATATTCAGTGTTTGCTGGCGCCGGTGGCACCGATGCCGGTCATCGAACGGATGAACTGCGCCAGATAACGACCGCGCTCGAGGGCTGCACGGGGCGAGGTGTCGGTGACGGAAAACAGCCATGCACTGAAGAACGCCAGGCTCATGGAAAACAGCGCCGGGTTGGAATACGGGAACAGCGCCTTGTCGTGATGCATCACGTTGACCCACACCGCCGGGCTCAGCACCAGCAGGACAATCGCCGAGACCAGGCCGGACAGGCTGCCGAGGACGGCGCCGCGGGTGGTCAGGCCTTTCCAGTACATCGAGAGGAACAGCACCGGGAAATTCACCGACGCGGCGATGGCCAGCACCAGGCCCGAGAGGAAGGCAATGTTCTGCGACTCGAACAGCAGACCGAGGATGATCGCCAGCACACCGATGCACAGGGTGGCGATTCGAGATACGCGCATTTCCTGCTGTTCAGTGGCCTGGCCCTTGCGCATCACGCAGGCATACAGGTCATGGGACACCGCCGAGGCACCGGACAGGGCCAGCCCGGCAACCACCGCCAGAATGGTGGCGAAGGCGACCGCCGAGATGAAACCGAGGAACAGGTTGCCGCCTACCGCCTGGGCCAGGTGCACGGCGATCATGTTGCCGCCGCCGATGATCGCACCGCTGGCGTCGCGGAACGCCGGATCGGTGCCGACCATGACGATGGCGCCGAAGCCGACGATGATCAGCAGCAAGTAGAAGTAGCCGATGAAACCGGTGGCGTAGAACACGCTTTTACGCGCTTCCTTGGCATCGCTGACGGTGAAGAAACGCATCAGGATATGCGGCAGGCCGGCGGTGCCGAACATCATGCCAAGCCCTAAGGAAATCGCATCGACCGGGTTGGACAGCAAGCCGCCGGGGGCCATGATCGCGTTGCCCTTGGCATGCACGGCGGTGGCGCCGGCAAACATGGCCTCGGTGCTGAAGCCGAAGTGCTTGAGCACCATGAACGCCATGAAGCTGGTGCCGAACAACAGCATCACCGCCTTGATGATCTGCACCCAGGTGGTGGCGAGCATGCCGCCGAAGGTGACGTAGAACACCATCAGCACGCCGACCAGCATCACTGCATAGAGGTAGTCGATACCGAACAGCAACTCGATCAGCTTGCCGGCGCCGACCATCTGCGCCACCAGGTACATCAGCGCCACGGTCAGGGTGCCGAAGGCCGAGGTCAGGCGCACCGGGGTTTGTTCCAGGCGATAGGACACCACGTCGGCAAAGGTGTATTTGCCCAGGTTGCGCAGGCGTTCGGCAATCAGGAACAGGATGATCGGCCAGCCGGCCAGCACGCCCAATGCGTAGAGCAGGCCGTCGTAGCCATTGAGGAACATCATCGCGGAAATGCCGAGGAACGAGGCGGCCGAGATCATGTCGCCGGCAATTGCCAGGCCGTTCTGGAAGCCGGTCATGCCGCCACCGGCGGTGTAGAAGTCGGCGGCGGAGCGGGTGCGAAGTGCCGCCCAGCGTGTCACGCCGAGTGTGAACAGGACGAACACCAGGAACATGCCGATGGCGTTCCAGTTCAGCGGCCGGGAGACGCCGTCGGCGGCCACCGCGATATCAGTGACCACCGCCAGCGGCAGCAGGAACAAGGCGAGAAGGCGGTTCATCGGGCGCACTCCTGCTTGAGTTTTTCATTCAAAGGATCGATCACGTTGTTGGCGCGATAGACATAGAAGCCGGTCAGCGCGAAGGCCAGCCCGACGATCACGACACCCACCAGCATGCCCACGGTGGTCACGCCGCCGCTCAGGGATTGGCCGAGGGTAGAGGGGGAGAAAGCCACCAGCAGCACGAAGCCGTAATAGATCACCAGCATGGCCAGGCTCAGTGACCAGTACAGGTTCTGTTTGCGACGAACCAGCTGGATGAAATCCGGGTGCTGGCGGATGAGTTCTATTTCCTGGGGTGTCATGACGCGCGCTCCTTTGTTGTTTTTGTTTTGGGTGAAACCGTTTCGGGTTGGAACCGGATCAATGTGGGAGCGGGCTTGCTCGCGAAGGGGCCATCACATCCAACATGGATGGCGCCTGATACTGCGTCTTCGCGAGCAAGCCCGCTCCCACAGGATTGGGTGTGAATCGGATATCAGAGCTGATCGAAATCCAGCACCACCTTGTCGCTGATCGGGAACGCCTGGCACGACAGCACGTAGCCGGCGGCCACTTCGTAGTCTTCCAGGGCGTGGTTGCTGTCCATTTCCACTTCGCCTTCGATGACCTTGCACTTGCAGGTCGAGCACACGCCGGCCTTGCACGAGTAGGGCAGTTCCGCACCTTGCTCGTTACCGGCGTCGAGAATGCTCTGGCTGTTGCGTGGCAGGTCGAAGGCCAAGGCGCGGCCGTCGCTGATCACGGTGATCTGGCTGACCGCCGCGTCCACTTGACGGGCGGCTTCACGGGCTGCACGTTTTTGCTCACTGCCGGCGGCGGCGAACAGTTCGAAATGGATGCGTTCGGCTGGCATGCCCTTGGCCTTGAGGCTGTCGCGCACGGTCTCGGTCATTTCCTGCGGGCCGCAGATGAACGCGGCATCGAGCGCTTTGACGTCGAGCCAGCGGGTGAACAGTTGCTCGCACTTGTCGGCGTTGATCCGGCCGTTGTACAGGTCGACGTCCTGCTGCTCGCGGCTGAACACGAAGATCAGGTTCAGGCGTTGCAGGTAGCGGTTCTTCAGGTCTTCCAGCTGCTCGCGGAACAGCGCGCCGGAGCTGGAGCGGTTGCCGTACAGCAGGGTGACGCGGCTGTGGGGTTCGGTTTCCAGGGTGGTCTTGATGATCGACAGGATCGGCGTGATCCCGCTGCCCGCGGCCACGGCCAGGTAGTTGCCGTGGCGAGCCGGGTCGAGTTCGACGCAGAAATGCCCGGCCGGTGGCATCACTTCCAGGGTGTGCCCGGCCTTGAGCTGTTCGTTGGCAAACGCCGAAAAGCGTCCACCGACCACACGCTTGACCGCGATACGCAATTCACCGTCGTTGACCCCGGTGCAGATCGAATAGGAGCGGCGTACTTCTTCGCCGTCCAGTCGGGTGCGCATCACCAGGTGCTGGCCCTGGGTGAAATGAAAGCTGTCTTGCAGGTGCTGCGGAATCTCGAAGGCGATGGACACCGCGTCACGGGTCTCGGCGCGCACGTCCTTGATGGTCAGGCTGTGAAATTTGCTCATTGTTGTTCTCCAGCTGGGACGGCCGATTCGCCGCTCAGATGCACTTGAAATAGTCGAACGGTTCCCGGCAATCGATGCAGCGGTACAGCGCCTTGCAGGCGGTGGAGCCGAACTCGCTGAGCACCTCGGTGTGGGCGCTGCCGCATTGCGGGCACACAACCAGCGGGCTTTCGCCGAGCAGGCTGCGCTTGCTGGTGCTGCCCTCGGGCGGCGCGATGCCGTAGGCGCGCAGGCGTTCACGGCCGCTGGCGCTGATCCAGTCGGTGGTCCAGGCCGGGGTCAACTTGCGCTCAAGCTGCGGCGCCTTGAACCCGGCGAGTTCCAGGGCTTCACGGATATCGCTCTCGATCACTTCGGTGGCCGGGCAGCCGGAGTAGGTCGGCGTGACCACTACGTGAAGGTGGCCAGCCTGCCAGTCCAGGTCGCGGACGATGCCCAGGTCAACCACGCTGACCACCGGCACTTCCGGGTCCATGACCTCTGAAAGGATCGCCCAGGCGGCAGCCAGGTCGGTCGGCTCCGCCGGCCGGGCGCCGAGGTCGCTGGCGATCAGCTCACCAGGTTGCATCGGGGTACGCTCGTGGCAGGCACTGCATTTCGGCCAGCAGGATGCCCAGGTGTTCGCTGTGCAGGCCCTTGCGTGCATTCAGGTAGAAATAGCTAGGCGCGGCGGGCACGGGCAGGGTGGCGCTGGCGAAAATTTGCTCGACCTTGGCTTGCCACTGGGCGGCCACGCTGGCGATGTCCGGGGTGATGCCGGCGTCGCACAGCTGTTGTTCGCTGTCGTCGGCGGCGATCAGTTCGACGGTGAAGCGCCAGACCTCGGGAATCGCCGCGAGCATGCGTTTGTGGCTTTCCTCGGTGCCGTCGCCCAGACGCTCGATCCACTCGCCGGAGCGGCGCAGGTGATAGGTCACTTCCTTCACCGCCTTGGCGGCGATCCCGGCGATGCGCTCGTCGCTGGACTGGCTCAGGCCCTGCAACACCGACAAGTGCCAGGCGTCGTAGAGGAACTGCTTGAGCATGGTCACCGCGAAGTCGCCGTTGGGTTGTTCCACCAGCAGCAGATTACGGTAAGCGCGCTCGTCGCGGCGGAACGCCAGGTGATCGGCGTCGCGACCGTCGCCCAGCAGTTCGGCGGCGTACTCCAGCCAGTTGCGCGCCTGGCCCACCAGGTCGAGGCCGACGTTCATCAGTGCCAGCTCTTCTTCCAGTGCCGGGGCCTTGCCGCACCACTGGCACAGGCGTTGTCCCTGGATCAGGGCGCTGTCGCCGAGGCGCAGCAGGTATTCGATCAGATCAGTCTTGTTGTCCATGGTCGACCTCACATGTGCCCGACTTCGGCCGGCAGCTCGTAGAAGCTGGCGTGGCGGTAGACCTTGTCGTCCGACGGGTCGAACAGCGGGTCTTTTTCATCCGGCGACGAGGCAGTGATCAATGCCGAAGGCACCACCCACAGGCTCACGCCTTCGCTGCGACGGGTGTAGAGCTCGCGCGCGTTTTCGATGGCCATGGTGGTGTCGGCGGCATGCACACTGCCGACGTGCTTGTGGTTCAGGCCGTGCTTGCTGCGCACGAAAACTTCGAAGAGGGTCCACTCGGACATTTCAGTTACTCCACATAGAGGCTCTGCAGGAGCGAGCTTGCTCACGATGTACCCGCGAGCACCGCGGGGTGTCAGGCAGCCAGCGTTAACGTTGACGACCATCGCGAGCGAGCTCGCTCCTACAGGGGGTACGGTTGTCTTAGGCGGCGTTCTTGTTTTGTTTTTTGCGGGCGTGGGCGACGGCGGCTTCGCGAACCCAGGCGCCGTCTTCGATCGCCTTGCGGCGGGCGGCGACGCGTTCCTGGTTGCACGGGCCGTTGCCCTTGAGCACTTCGTAGAATTCGTTCCACTGGATTTCGCCGAAGTCGTAGTGGCCGCGCTCGGCGTTCCACTTCAGGTCCGGGTCAGGGCAGGTGCAGCCCAGCAGTTCCAGCTGCGGGATGGTCTGGTCGATGAAGCGCTGGCGCAGTTCGTCGTTGCTCTGGCGCTTGATTTTCCAGGCCATGGACTGGGCGCTGTTCGGCGAGTGTTCATCGCTTGGGCCAAACATCATCAGCGACGGCCACCACAGGCGGTTGATCGCGTCCTGGACCATGTCTTTTTGCGCCTGGTTACCGTGGCGCATCATGGTCAGGAGGATTTCGTAGCCCTGGCGCTGGTGGAAGCTCTCTTCCTTGCAGATGCGGATCATCGCCCGGGAGTACGGGCCGTAGGAGGTGCGCTGCAGCACGACCTGGTTGACGATCGCCGCGCCATCCACCAGCCAGCCCACCGCGCCCATGTCGGCCCAGTTCAGCGTCGGGTAATTGAAGATGCTCGAGTACTTGGCCTTGCCGCTGTGCAGCCTGGCGATTTCCTCATCGCGGTCGGCGCCGAGGGTTTCCATGGCGCTGTACAGGTACAGGCCGTGGCCGGCTTCGTCCTGGATCTTGGCCATCAGTTGCAGTTTGCGTTTGAGCGATGGCGCGCGGGTGACCCAGTTGCCTTCGGGCAGCATGCCGACGATTTCGGAGTGGGCGTGCTGGGAGATCTGCCGGATCAGGGTCTGGCGGTAGGCATCTGGCATCCAGTTCTTGGCTTCGATCTTGATTTCTGAATCGATTTTTTCCTGGAAGGCGCGTTCCTGGTCGGACATTTCCGAGAGGTTCTTGATGCGCTTTACGCCTGTTTCTACGAGCTGTGCGTACATTTTTGAGTTCCCGCCTTGAATCTGTTCTGGGGCATGGGGACTTTATAAGCGATACAGAATTTAATATCAAACACAAAATGACGTGTCGTATTTGTTTTTTGTATCGCTTTGGGTGGATGGTCGCTTTTTGGGGCGGGCCACCTGTGGGAGCGAGCCTGCTCGCGAAGGCGGCCTGACAGCCGACCTGTCTTTTGTTGGCCGCGTACATATCCATTCCTGCGGTAATGGCGGCTGGCGGTTTCGCCCTTACGGCGAGTCACTTTTTTTACAAGCGCCTAAAAAAAGTAACCAAAAAAACGCTCGCCCCGAACGTACGGCCCCTCGCTGAGGCTCGGGGTTCCTTCGCTCCGGTGTCCATCCGGGGGCATTGCCCTCCGGTCGGCTTCGCTTCGACCTACATGCAATGAGTTCGACTGCGTCGAACGGCGCTGCGCGCCCGTCCCCGGATGAACACCTGCGCTCAGCCTGCCGAGGGGGCGGGTGGATCAAGATCAAGAGCTGCAGGCGAGCTAACGCTCGGCCTGATGAGTGGTGAGAAGCGGCGCGGTGTGGGCTGCTCTGCTTTTGCTCTTCTGTGGGAGCGAGCCTGCTCGCGAAGACGGCCTGCCAGCTGACCAAGATCTTGCTGATGCCCACCGTTCAAATTGTGGGAGCGGGCTTGCCCGCGAAGGCGGCCTGCCAGCCGACCAATCTCTCGCAGGCATACCCGGATCAACTGTGGGAGCGAGCCTGCTCGCGAAGACGGCCTGCCAGCTGACCGAAATCTTGCTGATGTACTGAGTACCTGTGGGAGCGAGCTTGCTCGCGATAGCGACCTGCCAGTCGACCAGGAACATCACAGACGAACGCACCCAGCAACCAGGCCGGCCGGTAGGCCGCCTCGGACGCTGTTGCGGTGTACGCCCCCTCGTGAGGCCGAGCGCAGGTTCTGCGCAGTGGGCAACCCGGCATGGATGCCGGGTTAGCCGCCCCCGGCCATGGATGGCCGATGGCGGCGGGCTCTGTAGGAGCGAGCTTGCTCGCGAAAAACCTGAGGGCACCGCGGGGTGCCAGGCTCCCCGCATCATCGTTGACCTCCATCGCGAGCAAGCTCGCTCCTACAGGCTTTTCAAAGTGACCCGCTGTAAGAGCGGAACCATAGGAGGCCGTTACCGCAGAAACGGATATGTACACCCTCAAAAATCCATGCCGTCTGACACAAAGCCTTCGCGAGCAGGCTCGCTCCTACAGGAATAGGGCTCGACTCCAGAGTCGGTAAAGCCCGGCCAAAAAAAAAGCCCCGCAATAAGCGGGGCCATAAAAGGTGCAGCAGTCATGCTTTAGGACGTTTATCCAACACGTGGCAAGCCTTGCCTTCCGAGCGTTTGATCGAATGGAAAGGCTGCAAGACAATCCGTGAACTGATCCCGATATACGTCTTGATGTGTTTGCTCAATTCCCCACAAACAGCCTTCTGCTGTTCATCGCTCAGGTGCTGGTGCTCGGCCTTCAACTCGACATGCACATCAACGCTGTCCAGGTTGCCATTGCGATACAGATGGATCTCATAGCACTCGGCGAGTTGTTTGACTTTGAGTACCTGTTCCTCGATCTGTGTCGGAAACACGTTGACCCCGCGGATGATCAGCATGTCGTCGCTGCGTCCGGTGATCTTGTCGATGCGGCGCATCGGTCGTGCCGTACCCGGCAGCAGGCGCGTCAGGTCGCGGGTGCGGTAGCGGATCATCGGCAGGGCTTCTTTGCTCAGGGAGGTGAACACCAGTTCGCCCATCTGGCCGTCCGGCAAAACCTCGCCAGTGACCGGGTCGATGATTTCCGGGTAGAAGTGGTCCTCCCAGATGGTCGGGCCGTCTTTGGTTTCGGCACATTCCATGGCGACACCTGGCCCCATGATTTCCGACAGGCCGTAGATGTCCAGGGCGGTGATGCCCAGGCGCGCTTCGATGGCGCTGCGCAGTTCGGCGGTCCAGGGTTCGGCGCCGAAGATGCCCAGGCGCAGGGCCAGTTTGTGCGGGTCGATGCCCTGGCGCTCGATTTCGTCGGCGATGTTGAGCATGTACGACGGCGTGACCATGATGATGTCCGGCTGGAAATCCTTGATCAGTTGCACTTGTTTTTCGGTCTGGCCGCCGGACATCGGGATCACCGTGCAGCCGAGGCGTTCGGCGCCGTAGTGGGCGCCGAGGCCGCCGGTGAACAGGCCGTAGCCATAGGAGATGTGCACCTTGTCGCCACGGCGGCCACCGGCGGCGCGGATCGAGCGGGCCACCACGTTGGCCCAGGTGTCGATGTCGTTCTGGGTGTAGCCGACCACGGTCGGTTTGCCGGTGGTGCCGCTGGACGCGTGCAGGCGCACGATGTCGTTCATCGGCACGGCAAACATGCCGTAGGGGTAGTTGTCGCGCAGGTCGGACTTGGTGGTGAAGGGAAATTTCGCCAGGTCGTCGAGGGACTTGATGTCGTCCGGGTGCACGCCCAGCGCATCGAAACGCTGACGGTACAGCGGCACGTTGTTGTAGGCGTGGTTCAGGCTCCAGCGCAGGCGCTCGAGCTGATGCTGGCGCAGTTCGTCGATGCTGGCGGTTTCCAGCGGGTCCAGCACAGGGTTCAGCACGGCTTGGGCAATTGGCATGTTCATGTGTTCACTCGAATTGTTTTTGTGTTCCAGCCCTTTTGCACAAGGGCTTTGAGTGCATGCCCCAAGGATACCTCTCGGCTCCTCGGGAATCGCGATTCTTTAGTGGGGTAGACGCTCGATGATCAGCGCGATCCCCTGGCCGACGCCGATGCACATGGTGCACAGGGCGTAGCGGCCGTTACGTTCCTCAAGCTCATGCAGGGCGGTGGTCACCAGTCGCGCGCCGCTCATGCCCAACGGGTGGCCGAGGGCGATGGCGCCGCCGTTGGGGTTGACCCTCGGATCGGTGTCGCTCAAGCCAAGCTCGCGCAGCACCGCCAGACTCTGTGCGGCAAACGCTTCGTTGAGCTCGATCACGTCCATGTCGGCCAGGCCCAGATTGGCCACTTCCAGCACCTTGCGCGTAGCCGGGACCGGGCCGATGCCCATGATCCGTGGTTCGACGCCGGCGGTGGCCATGGCCACGACCCGGCCACGGGCGGTCAGGCCGTGGCGCTTGGCGACTTGCGGGCTGGCCAGCAGCAGCGCGCAGGCGCCGTCGTTGACCCCGGAGGCGTTGCCGGCGGTGATGCTGCCGCCTTCGCGGAACGGCGTGCCGAGTTTGGCCAGCTGTTCGAGCGTGGTGTCGCCGCGTGGATGTTCGTCGTGCTCGACCACTTTGGCCGGGCCTTTGCGCTGCGGGATTTCCACGGCGACGATTTCCTTCGCCAGGCGCCCATTGGCCTGGGCGGCCGCTGCACGCTGCTGGCTGCGCAGGGCGAAGGCGTCCTGGTCGGCCCGGGAGATGTTGAACTGTTCGGCGACGTTCTCCGCGGTTTCCGGCATGGAGTCGATGCCGTAGGCCTTTTTCATCAGCGGATTGACGAAGCGCCAGCCGATGGTGGTGTCGAAGATTTCCGCCGAACGGGAAAATGCCTGCTCGGCCTTGCCCATTACCAGCGGCGCGCGGGACATCGATTCGACGCCGCCGACCAGCATCAACCCGGTTTCGCCGCTGCGAATCGCCCGGGCGGCGGTGCCGATGGCATCCAGCCCGGAGCCACACAGCCTATTGAGCGTGGTGCCGGGTACGCTGACCGGCAATCCGGCCAGCAGGGCCGACATGCGCGCGACGTTGCGGTTGTCTTCGCCGGCCTGGTTGGCGCAGCCGTAGATCACGTCGTCGACTGTGCTCCAGTCGACTTGCGGGTGGCGGCGCAGCAGTTCGCGCAGCGGCACCGCACCGAGGTCGTCGGCGCGCACGCTGCTCAGGACTCCGGCGTAGCGGCCTATCGGGGTGCGGACGGCATCGATGATCAGGGCGTCATTCATTAGGGGTCTCCTGCGTCAGCACCGGGCCGCGCACTTTGTAGGATTTGCCATGGAACAGGGCGATCAACTGGCCCTGCTGGTTTTCGATGCGTACGTCGTAGTTGCCGGTGCGCCCGGAGCGGCTCTGCTCGATGCAGTCGGCGTTCAGCGTGTCACCCAGACGGGCCGGGGCGATGTAGTCGATGCTGCAACCGATGGCCACGGTGGCTTCGTTGTAGCTGTTGCAGGCAAAGGCGAACGCCGAATCGGCGAGGGCGAACAGGTAGCCGCCGTGGCAGGTGCCGTGGCCCTGGACCATGTCGGCGCGCACGGTCATGCCGACCCGGGCGCAACCGGGGCCGGCCGAGAGCAGACGCATGCCCATGGCCTGGCTGGCGGCGTCGCGCTGGAACAGCGACTGCGCGCATTCACTGGCCAGGGTCATGGCTTCGTGGTTAGTCATGGAAGTTTCTCCCTTCGGCGACGCGACGGCGCAGCAGCAGCGACGGCCGGTAGCGTTCTTCGCCGTAACTGGCTTGCAGGTTTTCCAGCGTTTGAAGAATGTGCGACAGGCCAATGGCATCGGCCCAGGCCAGCGGCCCTTGCGGATAATTGACCCCGGCGCGCATGGCCAGATCGATATCGGCGGCCGACGCGACGCCCTGTAGCAGGGCATCGGCGGCTTCGTTGGCGAGCATCGCCACGGTGCGCAGGACGGCGAGGGCCGGGCTGTCGCTGAGCAGGCTGACCTTGAGGCCGGCCCGTTGCAGCAGGGCCACGCCTTGTTCGAGGGCCTGCGGATCGATGCCTGCCGCATGGCTGATGGCGATGCGTTTGGCATTGGCGTAATCGAACGCCAGATCCAGCAGGATCAGGTTGCGCAGCCCGTCTTCGCGAGCCCGCTGGCAGGCCATGCGCCCATCGCTCAAGGCCAGCACGGCGTCACCGACCCGCAGCAAGCCTTGACCATCACGCTGGACGATCTCGACGCCTTGTTCATGCAAGCGTGCGAGCAAACCTTGAGCAATACCGAGGTCGCCTTCCACGGCACAGACCTCGACTTTCGCATCGCTGCTGATTTCAGCCGCTTGCGGGCGTTCCGCGCCTTGGGCGTAGCTGTAAAAGCCCTGGCCGCTCTTGCGTCCCAGGCGGCCGCCGTCCACCAGTTCTTTCTGGATCAGCGAAGGCAGGAAACGCGTGTCCTGGTAATAAGCGTCGAACACCGAACAAGTCACGGCGTAGTTGACGTCGTGGCCGATCAGATCGGTCAACTCGAACGCGCCCATGGCAAAGCCGCCGGCTTCGCGCATCAGCACATCCAGGGTCGGGCAGTCGGCCGCGCCTTCCTGCAGCATCCGCAGGCTTTCGGCATAGAACGGCCGGGCCACGCGGTTGACGATGAAGCCCGGCGTGGAGCGGGTATGCACCGGTTTTTTGCCCCAGGCCTTGGCGGTGTCGTACAGGCACTCAGCCAGGACGGGATTGCTGGCCAGGCCGGAAACGATTTCCACCAACGCCATGACCGGCGCCGGGTTGAAGAAGTGCAGGCCGAGCAAGCGTTCTGGATGTTCAAGCTGCGCGGCGATGCTGGTGATCGACAGCGACGAGGTGTTGCTGGCGAGAATGCAGTGCTCGCCGCAGATGCCTTCGAGCTGACGGAACAGTGCCCGCTTGACCTCGAGGTTCTCGACGATGGCCTCGATGATCAGCTCGCAATCGGCCAGGACTTCGATGGCTTCCACCGCTTGCAGGCGGGCAATGGTTGCGCTGCGTGACTCGGCGGACAGCTTGCCGCTTTCGACTCGTTTGCCCAGTTGTCGATCGATGCCTTCGATGGCCTGGGCGGCGGCACCGGGACGGTTGTCCAGCAGCAACACCGGATGGCCGGCTTGCGCGGCGACCTGGGCGATGCCGGCGCCCATGGCCCCGGCGCCGATCACGGCGATGCGTGCAGAGGTGTTCAATGCGGTCATGACTCAGCGCCCCTTGAAGCTTGGGGTGCGTTTTTCCATGAAGGCGCCGACGCCTTCGCGATAGTCCTCGCTACGCCCGGCCAGACGTTGCAGGTCGCGCTCCAGTTCCAGCTGTTCGTCGAAGCTGTTGCTCAGGCTGGCGTTGAGGCTGCGTTTGATCAGCGCCAGGCCGTAGGTGGGTTGAGTGGCGAGGTGGCGCGCCAGTTTCAGCGCTTCGTCGCGCAGGTCGGCGTCGTCCACGCACTGGTAGATCAAGCCCCATTGTTCGGCCTGTTCGGCGCTCAGGCGATTGCCAAGCAAGGCCAAAGCCTTGGCTCGGGCCATGCCGACCAGGCGCGGCAAGGTCCAGGTGCCACCGGAATCGGGAATCAGGCCGATCTTGCAGAACGCCTGGATGAAACTGGCCGAACGCGCCGCCAGCACCAGGTCGCAGGCCAGCGGAATGTTGGCGCCGGCACCGGCGGCGACGCCGTTGACCGCGCAGATCACCGGCAGCGGCAGGTCGCGCAACTGGCGGATCAGCGGGTTGTAGAACTTCTCGATGGACTCGCCAAGATCCGGCACGGCGCTGCCCGGCGCGACATTGCGGTCGCTCAGGTCCTGCCCGGCGCAGAAGCCGCGACCTTCACCGGTCAGCAGTAGAACGCGCACGTCCGGGTTCTGCCGCACTTGCTTGAGTGCTTCTTTCACTTCGCCGTGCATCTGGGTGTTGAAGCTGTTGAGCTGGTCTGGCCGGTTGAGGCTGAGCAGGGCGACGCCGGCGTCGATGGAAAACAGGATGTGTTCGAAGTTCATGGTCTGGGCGTTCTCTTGGCAGTCGTTCGAATTCGTTTAATTACTGGCCGGTGAAGGTCGGCGCGCGTTTTTCCTGGAAGGCCGCAATGCCTTCGTCGCGGTCGCGGGTGCCGGCCAGCACGGTGAAGGCGTGGCGCTCGAAGCGCAGGCCGCTGGCCAGGTCGGTGTCCATGGCCTTGAGCAGCGCTTCCTTGGCCAGGCGTACGGCCAGTGGCGCCTTGGTCGCAATGCTGCGGGCGATGTGCAGGGCGCGATCGACGGTGAACTCCGGTTGGGTGATTTCGCTGACCAGGCCGGCGCGTTGGGCCTGGCGGGCGTCGATCGGCTCGCCGGTGAGGACCATCTGCATGGCCATGGATTTGCCAACGGCGTGCAGCAATCGCTGGGTGCCGCCAGCGCCGGGCATGATCCCGAGGTTGATTTCCGGCTGGCCGAAGCGCGCGTCTTCCCCGGCAATGATGATGTCGGCGTGCATCGCCAGTTCGCAGCCACCGCCGAGGGCGAAGCCGTTGACCGCGGCGATCAGCGGTTTGTTGAAACGGGTGATGGTTTGCCACGAGGCCTGGCGCGGGTCGTCGAGGATGCCGACCAGGTTGCGTTCGGCCATTTCCTTGATGTCGGCGCCGGCGGCGAAGGCCTTGCGGCCGCCGGTGAGGACCACGGCGCGGGTGTCGGGGTCGGCTTGTGCTGCGTTCAGTTCAGCGGCCAGTTCGCCCAGCAACTCGGTGGTCAAGGCATTCAGGGCTTGCGGGCGCTGCAGGGTAATCAGGCGGACGCCAGGCTCGATCAATTCGACGGCAAGGGTCAGAGGCATGGCGGATGCCCTCAGGGTGCACGCTCGGCGTGGTGCCGGCTCGTTATTGGATCGGCCTCAGGGGCCGGTTTTGCCCAAGTATAGCTGCAACGTGATACGCAAATGCAATACAAAATAGATTTAATGTGTCTTAATTGTGTGGCTTTCGATTTTTAGTCTTCCTGGTGGAAGGGCGCTTTTAACGGGTTTTTCCTTGAATTCATTGGGTTTTATAGCGTTTTTATGGGCGCGTTGGTCTTCGTCGGAAAGGGGCGTTTCAAGTGATACGGTTTTTAGTCTTTGTGCTGTTAAAAGTGATGTGATACAAAATAGATCATTATTTGCATCGCTTTGCGAAGGAACCTGCCATGACCTGCTACAGCCTTGATGGCCTGACTCCGGTGGTTGACCCGAGCGCTTATGTGCACCCGTCTGCCGTATTGATCGGCGACGTGATCATTGGCCCGCATTGTTATGTCGGTCCGTTGGCCAGCCTGCGCGGGGACTTCGGGCGGATCGTGCTGGAGGAGGGCGCCAACCTGCAGGACACCTGTGTGATGCACGGTTTCCCCGACAGCGACACGGTGGTGGAGCGCAACGGCCACATCGGCCACGGCGCGGTGCTGCACGGATGCCGGATCGGCGCCGATGCGCTGGTGGGCATGAATGCGGTGGTGATGGACAACGCCCGGATCGGCCCGCGTTCCTTCGTGTCGGCGGCGGCGTTCGTCAAGGCCGGTTTCGAATGCCCGGAACAGTCGCTGGTCATGGGCGCACCGGCCAGCATCAAGCGCAGCCTCAGCGATCAGGAAGTGGCGTGGAAACAGGCCGGCACCCGGGAGTATCAGCAACTGGCCCAGCGTTGCCTCGAGCAGATGCAGGTGTGCGAACCGCTGAGCGAACTGGAACCGGATCGCCCGCGTATCAGCGACAGTGGCCTGCGGCCAAAAGGCAGTGTCTCGTGAACACAGGCCCCCTGTGGGAGCGGGCTTGCTCGCGAAAGCGGAGTGTCAGACGACAAATTTATCGACTGACATACCGCCTTCGCGAGCAAGCCCGCTCCCACAAGGGATTGGGATTAACCCCCTAGCTTTCGGTATATTCCTTTTCTTTTTTTGCACGGAACGCCCATGTCGTCCCTGACTCCCTTGAACCACCTGATTACCCGCTTCCAGGAGCAGACGCCGATCCGCGCCAGTTCCTTGATCATCACGTTGTACGGGGATGCCATCGAACCCCATGGCGGCACCGTGTGGCTGGGCAGCCTGATTCAGTTGCTCGAACCCATCGGCATCAACGAACGGCTGATCCGCACTTCGATTTTTCGCCTGACCAAGGAAGGCTGGCTGACCGCCGAGAAAGTCGGTCGCCGCAGTTACTACAGCCTGACGGGCACCGGTCGTCGCCGTTTCGACAAGGCCTTCAAGCGGGTCTACAGCACCACGATGCCGGCCTGGGATGGTTCCTGGTGCCTGGTGATGCTCTCGCAACTGACCCAGGACAAACGCAAACAGGTGCGCGAGGAACTGGAATGGCAAGGCTTCGGCGCGATTTCGCCGGTGGTGCTGGCCTGTCCGCGCAGCGACCGGTCCGACGTCAACGCGACCCTGCTCGACCTCGGCGCCCAGGAGGACACCATCGTCTTCGAAACCACCGCCCAGGACGTCCTGGCCTCCAAGGCCCTGCGCCTGCAGGTACGCGAGAGCTGGAACATCGAGGAGCTGGCCGCGCACTACAGCGAGTTCATCCAGTTGTTCCGGCCGCTGTGGCAAGCCCTGCGCGAGCAGGAAAACCTGCAACCGGCCGACTGCTTCCTGGCGCGGGTGCTGTTGATTCACGAGTACCGCAAGCTGCTGCTGCGCGACCCGCAACTGCCGGACGAGTTGCTGCCCGGCGACTGGGAAGGCCGCGCCGCCCGCCAGTTGTGCCGCAACATTTACCGTTTGATCTACGCCAAGGCCGAAGAATGGCTCAACGCTGCGCTGGAAACGGCCGACGGCCCGTTGCCGGATGTCGGTGAAAGCTTCTATCGGCGTTTTGGCGGACTGAAGTAGCACGTCATTGTTCAGGGAGTGGTGCGGTTCAGGAGACTCGAAGCATCCGGTGTCGTGTGGATTGACGTAGACAATAAAAATAAGCCTGCGTGAGGCCTGACATGATTTCTACAACAGCACAGCGCCAGGATGGATTCGACCAGTGGATCCATCAGATCAACCAGATCTGTGGCGCCTTCAACGCACAACCCCTGGGCAGCGAATTTGCCGGGCGCATCCGCGAATACCAGAGCGATGCGCTCAAACTCAGTTTCGTCGACGTGTGCCAGGCGCGTTTGTACCGGACGCCCCAGGAAGTCGCGGCGGGCGAGGGCGGCAAGTATTTCGCGGTGTTCCAGCTCGAGGGCACGGCGGGCATGGCCCAGGGCGACGACAAGGTCTTGCTGTCCCCCGGCGATATCACGCTGATCGATGCCTCGCGCCCCAGCGATTTCACCTACGGCGAAAACTCCCGGCAGTTGTCGCTGATCCTGCCGTATCAACTGGTCGAGCAGACCCTGCGCTTCAACCCGGTCAAGTGCGGCCACCGGATTGCCGCGACCTCACCCATCGCCATGCTCTCGCACCGGCTGATCCTCGACGCCACCCGCCAGCAGCACCTGACCCGCCAGGAAAGCGAAGCGACCCTGGAGGCGATCGTCAGCCTGCTGCGCCCGGCGATCAGCCAGGTTGACGATTGCACCGATGCCCATGAGCGGCTCTTGCGCAAGACGCTCACCTGCATCGACGAAAACATTCGCTCCGAAGACCTGTGCCCGGAATGGCTGGCGCGGGAAGTCGGCATGTCCACCCGCGGCCTGTACCGGATGTTTGCCAAGAAGGGGTTGGTGGTGGCGCGCTACATCAAGAACCGACGCCTGGACCTGTGCGCCGAATCCCTGCGCCAATCGGGCAAGGAGCAGAAGTTGTCGGTGCTGGGGTATTCGTGGGGGTTTTCTGATTCGAGCTACTTCTCCACCGCGTTCAAGTCGCGCTTCGGCATTGCGCCGGGGGAGTATCGCAAGCGGTATGCCTGATCGGTTGAACACCGGTCAACCCTGTAGGAGCGAGCTTGCTCGCGATGGTCGTCAACGATAACGCGCGAATTCTGGAGAAACGCGGTGTCTTTGAGATCTTCGCGAGCAGGCTCGCTCCTACAGGTATTGCATACGACCTGTTTACTTTGGTGCGCTGAGGTTCAAGGTCGGCGTTTCATCGAAGAAGTTCCATGGCTTGAGCAGCACATGCACCCACTCGGTCGGCATGATCGGCCATTCCTCGGCGCGGGCGATGTGGGTGGTGCCGGTGGTCAGCCAGACCACGTCGTCGGTGTTCTCGATGGAGTGGTTGTCCTGGGTGAACTGCCCCAGGCCCGAGTCCTTGTCCGAGCGGTTTGGGTACTTGCCTTCCGGGTATTTTTCCTCGGGGTTGTATTGGGTCACCCACAGCTGCTTGTCCATGAAGCTCAGGCGGTGATAGAGCCATTCGTCCTTGCCGAAGTTGGCACCCTTGGCCACTGGGTGGGTGCCGCCGGCGTACGGAATCAACTGATAGGAAACCGGGTTGCCGACCTTGTTCTCCTTGCTGAAGTTGGTCAGCAGGCGCACGGTCGACGGGTCGAATTTCTGCGCCGCCTGTTGCTCGGTGCCGACTACCTGGGTTTCGGTCTGCATGGTGCTGGTGCGCGGGCCGCCACGGTCGTTGGGCTGCACCACCGGGTTCACTTCCACCAGTGAGTTCTGCTCGCCGTCCACGTCCATGTCGAGGCGGAAGTTGTAGATGTGCTGGTGCGTGGTGCCGACGATGTTGTGATCGAGCAGGGTGCCGTAGCGCGTGTCTTCCCTGGCGGTGTCTTCGTGCATGGTTTTGGACTTCACGCCCTTGACCGCTTCGATGCCGGTGGCGCCGGCGTCGATGCCGATGGTGCCGTTCTGCTGGAAGACCCAGTCGAAGATGTAGTCGTAGTTGCCCACGGTGCTGATCCAGCGCACCACCAGTTCACGGCGCTCGGTGCTGAGGTTGGGCTGGCCCATTTCCTGGTGTTTGTATTCCGGCCCGGCGTAGCGTTCGAACACCGCCATGGCACGGGGGATCGCGGTCGGTGCGCCGGTGTAGTCGGCGATGGTGGCGTCCAGCAGCACGGCGTTTTGCGGGGCGTCCTTGCCGCGGGCGATCGGCGAGGTCAGGGTGCCCATGCCGTAGTCGCCGGAGTCGAGGTAGGCCTTGAAGTACCAGCCGATGTCCGGGTCGCCGTAAGGCACGATCATGCCGCCCAGCGAGCCTTCGTACATGATCTTGCGTTTCTTGCCCTTGTCGTCGTAGGTGACGGTGGACAGGATCGGGCCGACCCGCGAATCGAGGCGAACGTGGAAGTCCCAGTTCTGCCAGTGAATGCTGTTGCCGCTGATGGTGTAGTTCTTGCCCTCGGGCTCGATGATTTCCAGCGGCTTGACTGCGACACCCTGGCGTCCGCGCCCGTCATACGGCGTCGGTTTCATCGGCACCGGAATGAGCGCGTCGTCTTCGATCTTGATCAGCTTCTTCTGTTCCAGGTCGACAATCGCCACCAGGCCCTCGATCGGGTGCGCCCAGTAGTTGCCGTCACCGGTGTTGAGGTAGCTGACGATTTTCAGCAGGCGCTTGTCCTGCGCCAGGCCGTCCTTGCCGTCGAAGTAACCGACGGTCAGGGGCGTCGCCACGACCTTCTTCACGTCGTTGATACCGCGCTTGGCCAGGGCCTGGGCGTATTCCGGGCTGCTCTCGACGGCCGATTGCACCGTTGCGAAGTCGTCCAGCAAGACCATGCCGTGGGCGCCTTCGATCGGCTTCCAGGACTTGAGAGTCTTAGTGTCGAGATCCACCAGCGCTTCGATCACGTGTTTGCCGTCGAGCACCACGATCGAGGCCTCGCGTGGCTGGGCGACGTTCTGCCCGGTGAGGGCGAAGTTCCATACCTGATCCTTGGGCGGCGCCTTGACCGAGACTTCGGTGAAACGGAAACCGGGCTTGTAGTTGTCCGATTTCTTGACGATGTCCACGGCCGTGGTGATTTCGGCGGCGCTCAGGGGATTGAGCGGGTTGGGGCGGGTCTCGACGACGAAGGTCTTGTCCAGCCCGGACTGGAACACCTGGTTGATGAAGTCGGTGGACATGAACGCCTTATGGTCCTTGAACACCACCGGCACCGTCAGCTCGATGCGCTTGCCGTTGAGCATGGCCACTTTGCTGTCGGGCTTGACCTTGAGATAGACCCCGTCCTTGGCAATGGTGAACAGGTTGGCGTAGTCGTCCCATTTCACCGTGGCACCAAAGGCCTCCAGACCCTCTTGCAGCGGCACCATGTCGGCATGACCGCCATGGGCCTGGGCATTGCCCGCCCAGTAAGGCAGGCCGAGCGTGCCCAGCGTGATAGCCAGGGCGAGACGGGCCAGCGGTTTTCTGTTTCGCAATGCAAGGGAGGTGAACATTCTGGGTTCCTTCGGAAAAGCCGATAACAGCCATGCCTGCACTTTGCTACAGCCGGTGAATGGCTGCATTGGGATTCCTGCCAAAAACCTTTGGATCTGTGCCTGATTGAGCGTAGTCGGGCGGATTCTGACTGTTTTGCTATAGGTCGTCGTACAACAATGAAGGGTCGATGACCCCCTTTCAAAACTGACAAGGGAGCAAGCGACGCGTCGCGGTACCTGTGTCCAGGAGCCTGTTTTACGGGTTTATTCGATTATATGTCGCATTTTCAGGGCGGTCAGGCCGTTCAGGTCTAAGGAGTTTTCTTGTTGACAGTGGCCCATGGGACTGGCTATAAATCGCTTAAGTCATACGACGACATATGACATGAGCATCCAAACTAAAAATAAAAAGAGTGTCGACCCCCAACATGAATCCAATCGCCTCCCTCTCGTCCCTGAAGTGCCCGTGTTCAGCCATTGGCTTGTACGCCTACACACCCTTGCGCCCGTTACCTGTGACAACCCGTCACTGATTCGCGTGAGAAACGCAGGCTGAGCAATCAGTCCCTGTTTTTCTGTGAGTTGTCTGATGAGTTGTCCGAAATCAGTTGGCCCAATCCCTCGGCGGAAAATGGCCCGTTTCGTCGTGGACCGATGCATTGAAGTGAAGCCCGGCGGCCCAATCGATCTCGTTTTACACCGAGAGATCATCACCCAAAATCTACAATAAAGTGATGCCATGAACCTCAACGAGCCCATTACTGCGCAACGCGTCAGCCAGTCTGTCGGTAAATACCGATGGACCATTTGTGCATTGTTGTTTTTTGCAACCACCGTCAATTACCTCGACCGCCAGGTGCTCAGCCTGCTGGCGCCGGAGCTGTCGAGGCAATTTGGCTGGAGCAACACCGATTACGCCAACATTGCCGCGGTCTTCCAGTTCACCTACGCGATTTCCATGCTGTTCGCGGGCCGTGTGGTCGACAAGATCGGCACCAAGGCTGCTTTTGTGGTGGCGATTTGTGTCTGGTCGACCGGCGCCGTCATGCACGCCTTTGCAGAACCCATGGGCGAGGGTATCGCCGCCATCTGTGCCGCGCTGGGTATTGCGGTCATCCCTGTCTCGATCGCCGGCTTCATGCTGTCGCGCGCCGTGCTGGCGGTCGGTGAATCGGCCAACTTTCCGGCCGCAATCAAGGTCACCGCTGAGTATTTTCCGAAGAAAGAACGCTCCTTCGCCACCGGGATCTTCAACTCCGGGGCCAACGTCGGCGCGATCCTGGCACCCATTTCGGTGCCGCTGATTGCTGCCCTGTGGGGCTGGCAGGCAGCGTTCATCGTGATCGGCATGCTGGGCTTTATCTGGATGGGCGTATGGCTGGTGTTGTACGACAAACCGGAGCAGCAGAAGCGCCTGTCGGCGCAGGAACTGGCGCACATTCGCAGTGATTCCCCTGCCAGCGCCGCTGTGCAGACGGGCGTCGGCAAAAAGGTTTCGTGGTTCCAATTGCTGAAATACCGCCAGACCTGGGCGTTCGCCTTCGGCAAGTTCATGACCGACGGTGTGTGGTGGTTCTTTCTGTTCTGGCTTCCTACCTACCTGTCGGAGCAGTACGGCCTCAAAGGCGCAGCAATCGTGGTGCCACTGGCCGTGCTGTACAGCATGACCATGGTGGGCAGTATTGGCGGCGGCTGGTTCCCCAGCTATTTCATGGCACGTGGCGACAAGCCGTATGACGGCCGCATGAAAGCCATGCTGGTGATTGCCGTTTTCCCGTTGGTCGTGCTGTTGGCGCAGCCATTGGGTCACATCAGTGTCTGGGTACCGGTGTTGCTGATTGGTGTGGGCGCGTCGGCGCATCAGGCCTGGTCGGCCAACATCTTCACCACGGTGTCCGACATGTTTCCGCAAAAGACCGTCGCATCCGTGGTCGGCATTGGCGGTATGGCGGGTGGGTTGGGCGGCGTCTTGCTGACCAAGATCGGTGGCTGGGTGTTCGACTACTACAAATCGGTGGGTGAAATCCGTACCGGCTACATGATCATGTTCGCCGTCTGCGCGCTGGCCTATCTGGTGGCGTGGAGTGTGATGAAGATGCTGGTGCCTCGCCACAAGGAAATTACCGACCTGTGAATGACGGCTTCGAGGGCATCTGCCAGGCGGACTAACCCGTCGGATTGAACAAGGCCGCTGAGCAATCAGCGGCCTTTTGCGTTTCGGGCTACAGGGAGCGCGTTTGAGGCGGCAAGCGATTGCTTTGGTTTAATAAGAAGCATTACTATTCACGCCCCGTTTCCACAGCACAGCGCAATGACCCTCAAGCTGCCCCGCAGACACGGCTTTTTCGAGCATTACGAAGAGTTGGTTGGTACCTGGACCCGTCGCCTGAGGAACCGTCAGCAGGCCGAGGACCTGGCCCACGATACCTTTGTGCGGGTGCTTGAGTCCGATTCGGCGCGGGTTGAACAGCCCCGGGCGTATTTGCACCAGACCGCGCGCAACATTGCCGTGGATGGGTATCGGCGTGAGGACCGGCGGGGCGCCATGGAGTCAGAGGCGATCGATCTCAGTGAGTCGCCGAGCGGCGACCCGGAGCATTTCATGCACGCGATCCAGCTGGCTGATTCCATCGAACGGGCGCTCACCGAGCTGCCGGTCAACTGCCGCAAGGTGTTTGTCTGGCAGAAAATCGAGGGCCTGACCCAGGCCGAAATCGCCGAACGCCTGGGGCTGTCCAAGAACATGGTGGAAAAGTATATGATCCGCACGCTTCGGCACCTGCGTGATCGCCTGGACGGGTTGCAGTCATGATCTGTCGCGCCATCTCCTCCCCAGCCAAACAGGAACTTCCATGATGGATACTCGTGATTGTGCGTGCGGGCAAACAACGGTTCGCGATGACGCGGCGCTATGGTTTGTACGTTTGCAGGAGCCTGTCGTCGATGTCGAAGTGCGTCGCCGGTTTCAGGCCTGGCTGGACGAACACCCCCAACACCGAAACGAATTCGAAGTGCTCCAGGGGGTGTGGCGCGCCGCCGATTTGCTTCCGGCGGCGCGTTTGCGTGCCTTGTGTGAAACTCCGCCTGCCCTGAAAAAAACTCGTCCGGTGCTGCGTTACGCGGTAGCCGCCAGCGTGCTCGCGGTGGCGCTTGGCCTGGGTCTGTTCAGCAGCCTGAATCATCCGGCGCCTTACACGGCCGAGTTTTCAACGGCCCTGAATGAGCGGCGCCATGTGGCGTTGCCGGATGGTTCGGCGGTGGATCTGGACAGCCGCAGCCGGATTCAGGTGCGTTTTGAAAAGGCTCAACGCCACGTTGAGCTGAGCGAAGGCGAAGCGATGTTCAGGGTCGCGCACGACACCCGCCGACCCTTTGTGGTCGAGTCGGGCAGCGGCAAGGTCACGGTCACCGGCACCCGGTTCGACGTACGCCGTGGCGCCAGCGAAACCCGGGTGGTGGTGGAGCAGGGCACGGTCAAGGTCCAGGGGCGCGAGGCTGCCGATAACGATTTCATCAATCTGACAGCGGGCCTGGGCACCCACGTCGATGCCCAGGGCAAGGTCGCGGCCGCCTACGCCGTCAACCCGGCGGAAATGACTGCCTGGCGCAGCGGCAAACTGGTGTTCAACAACGCCCGCCTGGCCGACGTCGCCGAGCAGGTCTCACGTTATCGGGAGAAACCGCTCAAGGTCGCCAGCGCAGCGGTCGGCGATCTGCGCCTGACCAGCGTGTTCAAGTCCGACAACACCGACGCACTGCTCAAGGCCTTGCCGAGCATTCTGCCGGTGGCCGTGCGCACCCTTGGCGATGGCAGCCAGGAAATAATTTCAAAATAAAATTCAGGTTTTTTTCGAGTTCATCGTCTTCCTGTTCAACTGCAACTGGTTTGCATTAACAAGCGCACACTTTTGCGATCCACAGGATTACGTTCGACGTGAAAAACTCCACCGCTAAAAACAACAAATTCCCCTGGTTGCCGCTGGCGCTCGCCCTGGCAGTCAACGTTGCGCTGCCCCAGGCCTTTGCCGCCGACGGCATCCGCATCCCGGCGCAACCCTTGGGACAAGCCTTGAGCCAATTGGGCCAGCAAACCTCGCTTCAGGTGTTCTTCAGCCCTGAACTGGTCGCCGGCAAACAGGCTCCGGCGGTGGACGGCAATATGTCCCCGGAAGACGCACTGCGCCAGTTGCTGCAAGGCAGCGGCCTGCAATACCAGATCGATGAAGGTTCGGTGACCCTGATGCCGGCGCCGACTTCGGCGGCCAACGGCCCACTGGAGCTTGGCGTGACGGACATCAAGGTGGTAGGCGACTGGCTCGATGACGCCGATGCCGCCTTGGTGCAGAACCACCCTGGCGCACGAACGGTGGTGCGCCGCGAAGCCATGATCGAGCAGGGCGCGATGAACGTCGGCGACGTGTTGAAACGGGTTCCCGGCGTGCAAGTGCAGGACGCCAACGGCACCGGTGGCAGCGACATTTCCCTCAACGTCGGCGTGCGTGGCCTGACTTCGCGCCTGTCGCCTCGCTCCACCGTGCTGATCGACGGTATTCCGGCGGCGTTCGCGCCTTATGGTCAGCCACAACTGTCCATGGCACCGATTTCCTCCGGCAACCTCGACAGCATCGACGTGGTACGCGGTGCCGGCTCCGTGCGCTACGGACCGCAAAACGTCGGCGGTGTGATCAACTTCGTGACCCGCGCGATCCCGGAACAGGCCTCCGCGGAAATCGGCACCACCCTGGAAACGTCGCAGCACGGTGGCTGGAAACACATCGATACGGCGTTCATGGGCGGCACCGCCGACAACGGCATGGGCGTGGCGTTGTTGTACTCGGGCGTCAATGGCAACGGTTACCGTGAAAGCAACAACGGCAACGACATCGACGACGTGATCCTCAAGACCCATTGGGCGCCGACCGATGTCGACGATTTCAGCCTCAACTTCCACTACTACGACGCCAAGGCCGACATGCCCGGCGGCCTGACCCAGGCGCAGTACGACGCCGACCCGTTCCAGTCGGTGCGCGACTACGACAGCTTCAGCGGCCGTCGCAAGGATGTGTCGTTCAAGTGGGCGCGGCAGATCGACGATCGCACCCAGGCCGAAGTGCTGACCTACTACACCGACAGTTTTCGTGGCAGCACCATCGCCTCACGTGACCTGAAGACACTCAATTCCTATCCGCGCAGCTACTACACCTTCGGTATCGAACCACGGGTGTCCCATGTGTTTGATGTGGGCCCGACCACCCAGGAAGTCAGCGTCGGTTATCGCTACCTGAAGGAAGCCATGCACGAAGAGGCCAGCCGTGTGGCGCTGGTCAACAACGAGCCCGTCGTGCGTCCGGGCGCGGACGGCCATGTCTATCAGGACCGCACCGGTGGAACCGAGGCCAATTCGGTCTACGTCGACAACAAGATCGACGTGGGCAACTGGACCGTCACCCCGGGTATTCGCTTCGAGCACATCAGCACCGATTGGCATGACCGCCCGGTACTCGACACGGCCGGTAAACCGGTGCCGGAGAAAAAGCGCAGCATCGAAAGCAACGAGCCGCTGCCGGCCCTGAGCGTGATGTACCACATGTCCGAGGCCTGGAAGCTGTTCGCCAACTACGAAACCTCGTTCGGCGCGCTGCAGTATTTCCAGCTGGGGCAGGGCGGTATCGGTGATGAGCCTGCCAACGGCCTGCAGCCGGAAAAGGCCAAGACCTACGAAATCGGTACGCGCTACAACGATGACGTGTGGGGCGGTGAGGTGACGCTGTTCTACATCGACTTCGACGACGAACTGCAATACATCAGCAATGACGTGGGCTGGACCAACCTCGGCGCGACCAAGCACCAGGGCATCGAAACCTCGGTGCACTACGATCTGGCGGCGCTGGATCCACGCCTCGATGGCCTGACCGCCAACGCCGGTTTCACCTACACCCGTGCCACTTATGAAGGTGAAATCCCGGGTTTCAAGGGCCGTGACCTGCCGTTCTACTCCCGTCAGGTGGCCACCGCCGGCCTGCGTTACGACATCAACCGCTGGACCTGGAACCTTGATGCGTTCGCCCAGTCGAAACAGCGCTCGCCGGGCACCGGTGTGAACGCCGATGGCAGTTTCAACGGCAACTACATCACCGAAGGCTCCGCCGACGGTCAGTTCGGTGATATTCCGGGTTACGTGACCTGGAACGTGCGTAGCGGCTATGACTTCGGCCCGCAGGTGTCGAACCTGAAACTGGGTGCCGGGGTGAAAAACATCTTCGACAAGCAGTACTTCACCCGCTCCAGCGACAACAACTCGGGCATGTACGTCGGCGCGCCGCGTACGTTCTTTGTGCAGGCCAGTGTCGGGTTCTGATAGATCGAGGTGGATTCATCGCGGGCAAGCCCGCTCCCACACGGGTTTTCAGCGGACACAGTATTTGTGTACGACTGCAGCCTTGTGGGAGCTGGCTTGCCAGCGATGCTTTTCAGACTTTCAACACCCTCCCGCCAATGGCCACCGCCACCAGCAGCACCGCCATCAACCCGAAGGCAAAACTCAAGCTGGCGCCATGGGCGACAAAGCCGATCAGCGCAGGGCCTGCCAGGATGCCCGCATAACCCAGGGTGGTAATGGCCGGTACGGCGATGCTCTCGGGCATGACCCTCTGCTTGCCTACAGCGGTGTACAGCACCGGCACGATGTTCGAGCAACCGGCGCCCAGCAGCGCGTAACCCACCAGCGCCGCCTCCCAACTCGAGGCGAATGTCGCTAGAAACAAGCCCGCGGCAGCCGTCAGCCCGCCGAACACAATCACCCGTGTCGCGCCCAACCGCCGTACGATTTTGTCACCGGTCAAACGCCCGGCCGTCATGGTCAAGGCAAACGCCGCATAACCGAGCCCCGCATACGCCGTGTCGATGCCACGTTCCTGTGCCAGGAATACCGCGCTCCAGTCCAGCGCCGCGCCTTCGGCGAGGAACACGATGAAGCACATGCCACCGATGAACAAGACGATGCCATGGGGCACTGCGAACGCCGGCCCTGAGCTCTCACTGCCGTAGGGCAACAGGTGCGGCACGGCCCTGGCCAAGGCGATCAGCAGCATCACGATCACCACCAGCGTGGCCCCCAGCGGTGAAATTCCCAGACCCAGCAAGCCGCTGACGCCTGCCGCGCCGACTATCCCGCCCAGGCTGAACAGGCCATGGAAACCCGACATCATGTTTTTGCCGCTGGCGCGCTCGACGATCACCGCTTGCAGGTTGACCGTCGAATCCACCGTGCCGAGGCCCGCGCCGAACATGAACAACGCCGCGATCAAGGCCGGAATCGATGACACCGTGGCCAGCAGCGGCAGGGCGGCACAGATCAGCAAGGTCCCGCCGGTCGTCACCCGCCGACAGCCGAAACGAGTGGCCAGAATCCCGGCCATCGGCATCGCCAGGATCGACCCTACCCCCAGACACAGCAGCAACAGACCCAGGGTGCCCTCATCCAGCCCGGCCCGCGCCTTGGCATAGGGCACCAGCGGCGCCCACGCGGCGATGCCGAACCCGGCGATGAAAAAGGCGATGCGCGTGGACATCTGTTCCAGGCGGCCGGGAACGAAGGTGGTCTGGCTGTTGAGGCTGGTCATATCAATCCCTGGCAAAAAACGTCACGTCCTCAACGGACAGTAATCGACCGAGGAGGGTTCGATCAGTGCCCGGAAAGTTTTACGGTCAAACAGGGCGACATCGTTGCACAGCGCCGCTGTTTTTCGCGATATGTTGAGCCATTCCAATGACACACGGAGGGCGCCATGGCGCAGAGGTACGATGCACGGGGCAATATTTACATCGTGGTAGCGCCCGAAGAATTGCGCCACCAGGGCATCGATGTGCCCGATCAGGCCAGCCTTGCCGCGCAAACTCGTCAGGCATGGGCTGCGGCGGCCATCGAAGCCTGCTGCAACTGGGCACCCGGCACGCAACCGGCCGGCAGCAAGGATCATCGCAGCGACGGATTGCTGGTCGGACCGTTCCAGTCCTCGCCACCCTTTGACCTGTTGATCGTCAACACCGACGGGACCCTGGCCGAACGCAGTGGCAACGGGCTGACGATTTTTTCCCAGGCGTTGAGCGAGCAAGGGCTTTTACCCCGCGACGAAGCCTGTCTACTCAGGGTTCACCACGACAAGTCCGACACGCCTTCACCGGGGCAGACTTCGGTGAAGGCGGCTGAAGTCGAGGGCGTGCAGGGTTTCTGGCTCGACCTTGGCCGGCCTGGTTTCGGGCCGTCGGCGGTCAGTGCCGAGGGTGTTGAAACGGCGCTGTTGAATGGCCGCGAACTCAGCCACGTCAATCCGCTGTCGGCACTCAATGGCGCATGGTCGCGCAGCCAGTTCGCGCGGGTCGGCAATCCGCATTGCGTGACGCTGGTCGAAAACGCCGACGACTTGCCGGGCAACGAGCAGATGCGAGAACCGGCGCTGGGTGACGGGTTGATGCGAATTGCCTACGCCATGCCGGTCGGTGCAGGCAAACCTTGTTCGGCGGGGATCAATCTGCAATGGGCGATGCGCTTGTCCGAAGGACATATCGCCGCGCGGGTGTTCGAGCGTGGCGAGGGGCCGACAGCGTCTTCGGGGACCAGCGCCAGTGCGGTGGCCTGTGCGGCCTGGCGCGTGGGTTGGGTCAGCGCCGGGGAAGTGAAGGTGACGATGCCGGGTGGCACGGCGCCGATCTTGCTGGAAGAGGAGCAGGGGGAGTTGAGTCGGGTCAGTCTGTTTGGTACGGCTCGAATGATGGATTGACTTCAAAATAGCCTTCGCGGGCAAGCCCGCTCCCACAGGGGTTTTGTGAACAACACAAATCTACTGTGGGAGCGGGCTTGCCCGCGAAGAGGCCAGTTCAGTCAGCACCAAACTCAATTCAGCCCAGCGAACTCCACCACCGGCATCGTCCGCTTCATCAACACCTTGCCCTCGCGCACCGAGTACAGCGGCAACCCCTGGCTGCGGATCACTTCGTAATCACTCTCCGCCGACAGAATCAGCAGGTTCGCCGGCCGCCCGCGTTCCAGGCCATAGCGCTCGCCGAGGTTCATGGCCCTGGCGCTGTTGTCCGTCACCAGGTCCAGCGCGCTTTGCAGGTTGCGATAACCGAGCATGTGGCAGATGTGCAGCCCGGCCTCGAGCACCCGCAAAATGTTGCCATTGCCCAGGGGGTACCACGGATCGACGATGGAGTCCTGGCCGAAGCACACGTTCATGCCCGCTTCCAGCAACTCGTTGACCCGGGTCACGCCCCGGCGTTTCGGGAAGCTGTCGAAGCGACCTTGCAGGTGGATGCTCTCGGTGGGGCAGGAGACAAAGCTGATCCCCGAATGCCCGAGCAAGCGAAACAGCTTGGCGCAGTAGGCGTTGTCGTAGGAGCCCATGGCCGTGGTATGGCTGGCCGTGACCCGCGAACCCATGTCGCGGCTGCGGGCCTCTTCGGCGAGTACTTCGAGAAAGCGTGAATGCGGGTCGTCGGTTTCGTCGCAATGCACGTCGACCAGGCAACCGCTGCGTTCGGCCAGGTCCATGAGGAACTTCACCGAGCTGACACCCTGGTCGCGGGTGTACTCGAAATGCGGAATGCCACCGACCACGTCCGCGCCCATGCGGATCGCCTCTTCCATCAACTCGCGACCATTGCGGTACGACTCGATGCCTTCCTGAGGGAACGCGACGATTTGCAGGTCGACCAGGTGCCGGCTTTCCTCGCGCACTTCGAGCATCGCCTTGAGTGCGGTCAGTTGCGGGTCGGTGACGTCGACGTGGGTGCGCACATGCTGGATGCCGTGGGCGGCGAGGGCCTGGATGGTTTTTTTGGCGCGGGTCTTGGTGTCTTCCTGGGTGATGGTCGCCTTGCGTTCGCCCCAGCACTCGATGCCTTCGAACAGCGTGCCACTCATGTTCCAGCGCGGCTCGCCGGCGGTCAGGGTGGCGTCGAGGTGGATGTGCGGCTCGACAAAGGGCGGCACCACCAGATTGCCGCCGGCATCCAGGTCGCCAGGGCCCAGGGTCGGGGCCTCGATCTGGCGGGCGATGCTGCTGATCAGGCCGTTTTCCAGGTTCAACTCATGCAGGCCTTCCTGGTTGCGCAGACGGGCGTTGATGATGTGCATCGGGCGAGTCCTTTTAGCGAGTCGTATTGGCAATACCTTTACGTTAGCTCGGTGGTGGCGATCCCCGCCAGTTCCAAATGTGGGAGCGGGCTTGCTCGCGAAGGCGGTGTGTCTGCCACATAGATGCTGGATGTGCTGCCGCTTTCGCGAGCAAGCCCGCTCCCACAGGGGATTGGGTTTGCTCAGGAGGATTGTTGCAGGGGCAGAAAACGCAGCAACGCGGCGACTATGGCTTCGGGCGCATCTTCCTGAACCAGATGACCGGCGTTGGGTATCGGATGGAACTGCGCACCGGGAATCATCTGCTGCAAGGCCCACCCGCGTTCGACGGGAATCCACTGATCGTCTTCACCCCAGAGAATCTGCACCGGGCAGCGAATCGTCGGGTACAGACCTTCGGCCTCACGGGTATAGCGCTCGTCCATCTGCGCGATCTGCCGGTAGAACGCCGCTTGCCCCCGCTCCCCCAGCCACGGCTGAACGTAGGGGGCGAGTTCGGCGTCGGGGATTTCGCGCTGGATGGCCCCGCGAATATAGGTCGGCACGATGGCCCGCTGGATGTAATCGGGCAGTCCGCTGAACGCCGCTTCATGCTGGCGCACATGCTGCACGAACGGCGAACCCCAGGGCGTCAGCGCCACCGGATCGATCAGCGTCAGGCTGCGGTAATCCTTGCCGTTGAGCAGATGCGTGCGCAGGGCGGTGGCGCCGCCGAAGTCGTGGGCCACCACGTCGGGGCGATCCAGGCCCCAATGCTCCAGCAACTGCGTCAGCAATTCGTTCTGCACACCCAGGGACACGTCGCCATCGACTTTCTCGGATTGCCCGTAGCCCAGCAGATCGAAATAGTGCACCCGGTGCGTGGTGATGAAGTGCGGGGCAATCCGGTGCCAGACACAGGAGGAGAAGGGCGTGCCATGCACGAACACCAGTGGCGGGCCATCGCCGCGCACGGCGTAGCGCACGGAGTGCCCTTTGAAGCGATAGGTCTGGGGCAGTGGCCAGTCAGTCATGGGCTTGTCCTCTTGGCGGGGGAAGAGGCAAAAAGCATAGGCGTAAAAAAACAGCCGATGAAGGCTGTTCTTTATTTCTCTGACAAAACGCTGTTCCCCCTGTAGGAGCGAGCTTGCTCGCGAAGAACGTCAACGATTACGCGTGGTATCTGGCAGCCCGCGGTGCTCTGGCGTCCATCGCGAGCAAGCTCGCTCCTACAAGGGGGCGGTGTCTTTATTCGCCGCGATAGATGCAACCGCTGGTGCAGGTTTCGTGGATACGAATCGCACTGAGTTCCGGCAGCAACGGCTTCATCTCATTCCAGATAAACTTGGCCAACACTTCGCTGGTCGGGTTTTCCAGGCCAGGAATGTCGTTCAGGTAGTTATGGTCCAGACGCTCGTACAGCGGTTTGAAGATCGCCTTGATCTCGGAGAAGTCACGGATCCAGCCGGTGTGTGGGTCGAGGTCGCCGCTCAGGTGGATCGCCACTTTGAACGAGTGACCGTGCAGGCGCCCGCACTTGTGGCCGTCCGGTACGTGGGGCAGGCGGTGGGCGGATTCGAAAGTAAATTCCTTGAAAATTTCCACAGTGTTTTCAGCTCTGTTCAGGTGGCGTTCGCCGCAGCGATTCGGGCAGGCGGCGAGTTTACCAGTTTGTCCTGACTAAAGGGTCAGCAAGCGCTCGCCGAGGCGACCGTTGGCGGCCAGTTCGAGGAATTCGTCGCCCAGGCGGCGGCTTTCGTCCATGGTGGTGCGCCAGTATTTCTGCCGGCTCGGGGCGTCGCCCATGAAGCGTTTGAAGTCGTTACGGTCCGGCAGTTTGCCGTAGGGCAGGCGCGCCAGGTATTCCTTCGACGGTGCCAGCAGCAGCACGTTTTGCAAGCGGGCCGGGCAGGCGCGGCGCCACGGCAGGGGCTTGTCGAACCAGCCGGGAATCACCCGGTCGGTGAAATGCGGGTAGAGCACGATGTCATTGCCGCTGTAGGGCAGGTCCAGGTGATAGTCCAGCAGACCGCCGTCGCGGAAGGTGCCGGTGCCGGCGCCCGGCAGGTCGCGCACGCCTTCCATGACCATCGGGATCGAGCCCGAAGCCAGCAGGGCCTGGCGCAAATTGCCGGCATTGAGGGCGACGAAGCGCGACGGGAAGTCGTTCAAGGCGTCGACCGGCGGCGCCAGGCGCGGGTCGTGGATGATCAGGCGTTCGAAGTGCCGGGCCAGCCGCGCCCGGCCGCGCAGGTTGTCGGCGATGACCGAGGACAGGCCCAGCCCCAGGCGACCGCGATGGTCGTCGGCGAGCAGACCGTGGCTTTTGACCACCATGATGTTCAGGCGGTAGGCGCTGTTGCCGAGGATCGAGGCATCACGACCGTCGAGCAGGTCATCGAGCATGCGCCGCGAGCTCTGGCTGATTTGCGCCATGGTCACGCCCTTGGCAAAGTTTTGCTCGGTGTACAGCTGCCCGAGACGCCGGATGCCCTCGGCGGCGTCCGGCAGGCAGGCGCTGGCGAAGCGCCAGGAACCCACCGATGCACCAATCAGCGAGCGCTCCCGCGGTGCCGCCGGCAGCCACTCGCCGAACAGCGCCAGGTCCAGCCCCTGAATCCCCAGTGCCTTCGGACCGCCCGCCGCACCGGGCAGGGTGCCGACCTCGGCGGCGTTCAAGCCGCTCTCACGGATGCGCGCAAAAGCTCGCGGACCGGCCTTGAGGGTCAGGGAAGGGAACTTGATGTGAATGGCGGTCATTGCAGTCTCGACGTGTGGCAAGCGGAAGGATTATACGCAGCCCCTGTGGGAGCGGGCTTGCTCGCGAAAGCGGTGTGGCCAGCAACATGGATGGCGACTGACACGGCCTCTTCGCGAGCAAGCCCGCTCCCACAGGGACTGGGGTGTCAGCAATGATGGCCATTCAGTTTCAATTAAGTTCATCCGGTTAAGGTGTCGTCCACAGGCAGCCCCTGAAGCAATACGGAGACACCCATGAAAACCCCGACAGCCCTGTTCACCGCGTGCATCGTCGGCATGATCGCGAGCATCGCCCATGCCCGGGAACTTGGCCCGGATGAAGCACTGAGATTGCGCGACGCTGGTACCATTGTCTCGTTCGAGACACTCAATGCCAATGCAGTGGCCAGGCATCCAGGCTCCACCGTCAATGAATCCGAGCTGGAGCAGCATTACGGCAGGTACTTGTACAAGGTAGAGCTGCGCGATCCCCAGGGTATCGACTGGGATCTGGAATTAGACGCTGTCAGCGGGCAGGTTCTCAAGGATCATCAGGATTGGTAATGAAGGTGTTTTTATCCAATCGATGCACCGGCAGCCGGATGGCGCTGGTGCTTCTGGCATTTTGCTCGGCAGTGATGGCGCGCGACCTGGACCAGGACGAAGCCCTGCACCTGCGTCAGCAGGGCGTGATCCTGCCGCTGGAGCAACTGCTGCAGCAGGCAATGGGGCGCTACCCCGGCGCGAAACTGCTGGAGGCCGAGCTCGAAGAAAAACACGACGTCTACATTTATGAAGTCGAGCTGCTGACCCCTGAAGGCGTGGTCCGCGAACTGGACATCGATGCCACCACCGGCCGTTTACTCAAAGACAAGGAAGACTGATCCATGCGTTTGCTTCTGGTGGAAGACCATGTGCCCCTGGCCGACGAACTGCTGGCCGGTCTCAACCGCCAGGGTTATGCGGTGGACTGGCTGGCCGACGGTCGCGACGCGGTGCATCAGGGCAGCACTGAACCTTACGACCTGATCATCCTCGACCTCGGCTTGCCGGGCGTGCCGGGGCTTGAGGTGCTGGCGCAATGGCGCGCGGCGGGGCTGGCCACGCCGGTGCTGATCCTCACGGCCCGGGATTCCTGGGCCGAACGCATCGAAGGCCTCAAGGCCGGCGCCGACGATTACCTGACCAAACCCTTTCATCCCGAAGAGCTGTTTCTGCGCATCCAGGCATTGCTGCGCCGCTCCCATGGCCAGTTCAACCAGCCGACGCTCCAGGCCGCCGGGCTGCACCTGGACGAAGGTCGCCAGTGCGTTGTCCGTGACGGTGCGGACATTCAGCTGACCGCCGCGGAGTTTCGCCTGTTGCGTTATTTCATGCTGCACCCCGAGCAGATCCTCTCCAAAAGCCACCTCGCCGAACACCTCTACGATGGTGAAACCGAGCGTGATTCCAATGTGCTGGAGGTCCACGTCAACCATTTGCGCCGCAAGCTCGGCAAAAGCGTGATCGAAACCCGGCGTGGCCAAGGCTACCTGTTCGGCGGGCAAGCCCGGTGAGATCGATCCAGCGTCGCTTGAGCCTGGGCCTGATCAGCGTGATGGTGGTCGTTGGCCTGGTGCTGGCGCAAACCAGCCTGTGGCTGTTCGAAATGGGGTTGCAGCGCTACCTAGAAGCCGGGTTGCGCAATGACAGCGAGAGCCTGCTGGCGGCGCTGGTGCGTGGGCCGCAAGGCTTGCAACTGGATGAACGACGTCTGTCGCCGGCCTATCAGCGGCCGTTTTCCGGTCATTATTTCCGCATCGATTTCACCGATGGCCATTGGCGTTCCCGTTCGTTATGGGATCAGGAGCTGCCGGCGCTCGATCACCCCGGCCTGCACGACGATCTGCAACTGGGGCCGGAAGGGCAACAGTTGCTGGTGCTGCGTACGGACTATCGACGCCTGGGGTTGCCGATCTCCATCAGCGTCGCCGAGGATTACACGCCGATACGCGAAAGCTTCCGGCGCGTGCAACAGCTCGGGTTGGGCCTGGGTTTGACCGGGTTGCTGCTGATTCTGTTGCTGCAACGGATTACCGTGCGCCGCGCCTTGCGTCCGCTGGAACAGGCCCGCGAGCAGATCGCGCAGTTGCAACAGGGCCAGCGCTCGCAACTCGATGATCAGGTACCGCTGGAACTGGAGCCACTGGTGGCGCAGATCAACCACTTGCTGGCCCACACCGAGGACAGCCTCAAGCGCTCACGCAATGCCCTGGGCAACCTCGGCCATGCGTTGAAAACACCGCTGGCGGTGCTGTTGAGCCTGGCCTCGAGCGAGCAGCTTGAGGCGCACCCGCAACTGCGCAAGACCCTCAAGGAACAACTGCAACAGGTCGAGCAACGGCTCAATCGGGAACTCAATCGTGCGCGGCTATCCGGTGATGCGCTGCCGGGCGCGCTGTTTGATTGCGATGCCGAACTCCCCGGGTTGCTGGCAACCCTGAACATGATCCATGGCGAACACCTGGCGCTGAGCTACCGCGCTCCGGCCGGCCTGCAATTGCCCTGGGATCGTGAAGACCTGCTGGAACTGTTGGGCAACCTGCTGGATAACGCCTGCAAATGGGCGGATGCCGAGGTTCGCGTGAGTGTGGCGGAGTTGGCGAGCGGGTTTGAACTCAGTGTGGAAGATGACGGCCCGGGCATTCCTCAAGAGCGTCGCGATCAGGTGTTCAGCCGGGGAACGCGGCTGGATGAACAGACCCATGGGCATGGCCTGGGACTAGGCATCGTGCGCGACATCGTCGACAGCTTGGGCGGGAAACTGTCGTTGCTGGAAAGCGAGTGGGGCGGGCTGAAGGTCGTCATCGAATTACCCAAACACTGAGATCCATTGTGGGAGCGGGCTTGCTCGCGAAGGCGGAGTGTCAGCCGATACTGTCATTGACTGATACACCGCCTTCGCGAGCAAGCCCGCTCCCACATAGAACCTCCCCGGGTCAGGTGTGATGAATCTCCCGATCCTTGGTTTCCGGCATGAAGAAAATGCCCAGCACGGCCGTCATCACCGCGATGACGATCGGATACCACAGCCCGTAATAGATATCCCCCGTGGCCGCCACCATGGCGAACGCCACCGTCGGCAGGAAGCCACCGAACCAGCCATTGCCGATGTGATAGGGCAGCGACATCGAGGTGTAGCGGATGCGCGCCGGGAACAGTTCCACCAGCCAGGCGGCGATCGGCCCGTAGACCATGGTCACGTAGATCACCAGGATCGTCAGGAGCAACAGCACCATCGGGTAGTTGGTCTTGGCCGGGTCGGCCTTCTCGGGGTAGCCGGCGTCCTTGAGGGCGGTGGCGAGATTGGCGGTAAAGGCATCGTTTTTGGCCTTGAAGTCAGCGGCCGGCATGCCGGTGCCCTCGAAGCTCTCGATCACTTTCTCGCCGATGCGCACCTGCGCAACGGCACCCGGCTCGGCGTTGACGTTCTTGTAGGGGATAGCCCGTTTGGCCAGCACAGTCTTGGCCAGGTCACAGGAGCTGGTGAATTTGGCCTTGCCTACCGGGTCGAACTGGAACGAGCACTGGTCGGGATTGGCGATGACCGTGACCGGGTTCTTCTCTTGGGCAACGAACACGTCGGGGTTACCGTATTGGGTCAACGCGTGGAAGATCGGGAAGTAGGTCAGTGCCGCGATGATGCAGCCGGCCATGATGATGCCCTTGCGGCCGATGCGGTCGGACAGGCTGCCGAATATCACGAAGAACGGTGTGCCGATCAGCAACGAACCGGCAATCAGCAGGTTGGCGGTCTGCGCGTCGATCTTCAGCGTCTGCAGCAGGAAAAACAGCGCATAGAATTGCCCGGTGTACCAGACCACGGCCTGGCCGGCGGTGCCACCGAGCAGGGCCATGATCACGATCTTGAGGTTTTCCCAACGGGCGAAGGATTCGGTCAGCGGTGCCTTGGAGGACTTGCCTTCAGCCTTCATTTTCATGAACACCGGTGATTCGCTCAGTTGCAGGCGGATGTACACCGAGATAATCAACAACAGGATCGAAAGCAGGAACGGAATCCGCCAGCCCCAGGCTTCGAAGGCTTCCGTGCCCAGCGCGGTACGGCAGGCCAGGATCACCAGCAGTGAAAGAAACAGGCCAAGGGTGGCTGTCGTCTGAATCCACGAGGTGAAATAGCCGCGCTTGCCCTTGGGCGCATGTTCGGCCACATAGGTCGCTGCGCCGCCATACTCACCGCCCAGCGCCAGGCCCTGCAGCAAACGCAGGCTGATCAGGATGATCGGCGCGGCCACGCCAATGGTCGCGTAGCCGGGCAGCAAGCCCACCACGGCTGTCGAGACACCCATGATCACGATGGTGATGAGGAAGGTGTGCTTGCGTCCGATCATGTCGCCCAAGCGGCCGAACACAATGGCGCCGAACGGCCGGACGGCGAAGCCGGCGGCGAAGGCGAGCAGGGCGAAGATGAAGGAAGTCGTTTCGTTGACGCCGGCGAAGAAGTGCTTGGCGATAATCGCCGCGAGGGAGCCGTACAGGTAGAAGTCATACCATTCGAACACGGTGCCCAGGGACGAGGCGAAGATGACCTTGCGCTCCTCCTTGGTGAGCCCGTGGTTGGGCGCGCTGCCCGCGGTTGCATTGTCGATTGCTGCCATGAGTCTTCTCCGTCTTGCTCTTGTTGTAGGCCGGAGTTCCCACCAACACTTGCCGTACCCAGGCCCTGGGGCTGAAGTCATCGGATTACGTGGCTTGCATTCAAGTTGACGCCAGAAAAAGCTGCAAGGTTCCATGAAGAATAATCGGCTTGCGGCAGATATCCACTTGCCATCATTTGATTGAGTCGCGCGCAAAAAAAATGTGGGAGCGGGCTTGCTCGCGAAGGCGGTGTGTCAGTCGACGTAAATTTCGAATGACACACCGCCTTCGCGAG
>NZ_MRCP01000026.1:0-72791 GCF_002303975.1 Pseudomonas sp. ACN5
GGCTGGGTGGGGTCAGCCTGATCAGCCAGTTGATCGGCACGGCACTGGGCGTCACCGTGGCACTGGCCGGCGGGTTCGCCGTGTATGGCGTGATCAAGGCTCTGCATGGATTGCGCCTGAGTCAGGAGCAGGAGTATTACGGCGCGGACCTGTCGATCCACAAGATCGGCGCCGTCAGCCAGGACTGACACAGGTCTCATCATCGTCGGTGGCATCAGGCAGGAGACTCAATGGCTCGACGGTTTTTCGGAGCAGGCCTAGAATGGTCACTTCATTTTCCGGTTGAGCGCTCATGCTTCCCGTATGTCAGTTGTTCGGCACCCTTGGATGCCATCTCTGTGAAGTAGCTGAAGCCATGTTGATGGAGTTTGTCGAGCGCGGTCTGCTGGTGGAACTGGTGGACATCGCCGACGATGAAACCTGGTTCGCCGCCTACAGCCTGCGTATTCCGGTGTTGCGGCGGGTCGACACCGGCGCTGAACTGGGCTGGCCATTCAATGCCGATGAGGTGGTGGCGTTCTTGCTTTGAGCGGCTTTTGCGCTGGCGGTGTTTCCCGCCTGTCGAACTTTGCGATTGATCCCCTTGGCTTATCCGGTATTGATCGGATACTGTATGCGTATACAGTTATTCGTGGCGCTTGCATGGCCGCTGCTGATTTTCGGCAGCGAGCAGCCAAGCCCGGGCGTGAGAGGGATGAATCGTGGTCAATGTCGAACAGTTGAAGAACAGCGTGAACCGGATGTCCGCAGACGTCGTGAGTGAAGCCGTTCTTGAGTTGCGTCTGGATGGACTGGTGACCGAGGGCAAGACACCCTTCAACAAAACGCATTTCAATACCTGTTTCGCAGAAATCGAAGCCTTGTTTCAACGCGCGGGTTATCACCGGCAACTCGATGTCGTGGGTTATCAGGGATTGTTGTACGCCCTCTATGACCCCGCTCGCTGGGAGGCGGTCGATGTACTGCGCTGGCTCAAGGAATACACTGAAGCGGCGGCGCGTACACGGATTCCGGCTTGAGGCTAGGTTCATTCCCCGTGCTGTTGGATAATGCCGCTCTGCACTGAGGGTTAGAACTTTCGTATGTCCACTTCTTCTTTTTCCGCGGCACACAGCCAGGCCAGTACGCTGTACTTGCCACCTGGCCCGTGGCAGACCGTTGTCGATTGTCTGTGCGAGCATTTCAGCGCCATCGGTCGTGAACAATGGCTGGACAGAATCGCCCGTGGCCGGGTCCTCGATGGGCAGGGCATGCCGATTGCCCTCGATCTGGCCTACAGGGAAGGTTTGCGGATTCATTATTTTCGCGAAGTGCCGGATGAAAAACCGATCCCGGTGATCGAGTCGATTCTGTACGCGGACGAGCATCTGGTGGTGGCCGACAAACCGCACTTTCTGCCGGTGACGCCGGCTGGCGAATACGTCGAACAGACGCTGCTCAGGCGCTTGATCCGTCGCCTGGACAACCCGCATCTGGTGCCATTGCATCGCATCGACCGGCATACCGCAGGGCTGGTACTGTTTTCCGCCAATCCACAGAGTCGTTCGGCTTATCAGTCGTTGTTTCCAACCCGGCAGATCGAAAAGCGCTACGAGGCCATTGCAGCGGCGTTGCCTGAACGTGCTTTCCCGCTGGTTCATAAAAGCCGGCTGGTCGATGGCGAGCCGTTTTTCCGCATGCAGGAAGGGCCTGGGGCCTGCAACACCGAGACGGCGATCGAAGTCAGGGAGAAACAGGAGAAACTCTGGCGGTATGGTCTTTACCCGGTGACGGGCAAGAAACATCAGCTGCGGGTACACATGGCGGCGTTGGGCGCCGCTATCTGCAACGACCCGTTTTACCCCGAGGTGCTCAAGGATGCGCAGGATGACTACGCCAATCCTTTGAAACTGCTGGCTCAGGGGCTGAAATTCATCGATCCGGTCTCGGGCCAGGCGCGTGAGTTCGAGAGTGAAATCACCCTGCAATGGTGATCCTGAACGGCGCCCCTGAAGTGCTGTTCTTCAGGCATGAAAAAGCCCGCATCAAGCGGGCTTTTCTGTATCCGGTGGCACCCGATTACAGTTCTTTAACGGTACGGACCTGATCTTTGTTGATACGGGTCTGTTTGCCATCGAGCTGTTCGAATTCGTAGAAGCCGGAATCCTTGTCGAACTCTGGCGTGTCGACGGCCTGGATTTCGCGACCGTCATTCAAGGTGATCACCGTAGGCGATGCGCAACCGGCGAGGGTGGCGAGGCCCAGTGCGAGCATGAAAGTGGCGAGGGTCCGTTGCATCATGAGTGTGTCTCCGAATAAGAATTCTTTGGTTTAGTGAACTTGAGACGTGAACCGTCCGCGCAAGTTCCTGATCAATGTCAGTCTGACACAGTGTCATGACCGCTTACATGACCGCTTAATAGTTCCGGCGTGTTGAGGTTGGCCAGCCTGGGGTCTTTGTCTGGGCATTGCAGCGCGGTCGCGCCGAGCTTGCGCATCAACCGGCCCGGGCTGCGCTCACCCTCGTTCCAGGCCTTTTCAAAGGCTGCCTTGTGCAGCACTGGAATCACACACAACAACGGCTCCCAGTGGCCATCGTGCCGCACCATCAGCGGCTTGTCCGGATTCAGGTTGGCGGTCTCGCGCATGGTGCCGATCAGCGCCGCATCAATGCCCGGAACGTCACAGGGCAGGACCAGCATATGAGTATGGCGAGCTGCTTCCAGGCCCGCCCGAATTCCCGCCAGGGGGCCGGGGAAGTCACCTTCATCGTCGTGGACCAACTGGTCGGCGTAGGGCGCATACTTCTCAAGGTTGCGATTGCAGGAGATGATCAGGTCATCGGTCAGCGGGCGGGTCTTGCGATGCAAGTGAGCAATCAGCGGTTCGCCGCGCCAGTCCAGCAACCCTTTGTCCCGCCCCCCCATACGTTGGCCGCGACCGCCCGCCAGGAGCAGAATGGAGCAGGGTGGCAATTGTGAATTCATGGTCATGGCAGGTCTCCATGGGAGCGGCGAAAAAACGGAGCGCTGTGATATAACACCAGGCTGTTTCTCCTACAACTGGACGAGCCTATGAAAGCCAAGGCTGATGTACCTTTCGCACCGCTGAACATTGCAGTGCTGACTGTCAGCGATACCCGCACGCTGGAAACCGACACCTCGGGCCAGCTCTTTGTCGACCGCCTGAGCGCCGCCGGTCATTACCTGGCAGCCCGGGTGTTGCTCAAAGATGACCTCTACAAAATTCGTGCGCAAGTCGCCAGCTGGATTGCCGACGATGTGGTGCAGGTGGTGCTGATCACCGGCGGAACCGGTTTTACCGGGCGTGACAGCACACCGGAAGCCGTCAGTTGCCTGCTGGACAAGCAGGTCGATGGATTCGGCGAGCTGTTCCGCCAGATCTCGGTTGCCGATATCGGCACCTCGACCGTTCAGTCCCGGACGTTGGCCGGTCTGGCCAATGGCACGCTGGTTTGCTGTTTGCCGGGTTCGACCAATGCCGTGCGCACGGGTTGGGATGGCATTCTGGCCGAACAGCTGGATTCGCGGCATCGCCCGTGCAATTTCGTGCCTCACCTGAAACAGGCCGCGCCTTGTGAATCCCGTGGGTAAGCCGGGCAAGACCGGCAGCCTGATGCCCGTCGAGGAGGCGTTGGCACGCTTGCTGGAAATGGCCGAGGTCTCGAGGATTGTCGAGCGTGAACGCTTGCCGTTGGCGCAGGTGCAGGGGCGTGTACTGGCTGAAGATCTGCTGTCGACCCTAGATTTACCGCCTTGGCCCAACAGTGCCATGGACGGGTATGCCCTGCGCACGGCTGACTGGACGGGAGAGCCGTTGGTGGTCAGCCAGAAGGTGTTTGCCGGCCAGGCCCCCGATCCGTTGCAGCCTGGAACCTGTGCGCGCATTTTCACCGGAGCGCCTGTTCCCGCCGGTGCCGATTGCGTCGAGATGCAGGAAAACGCCGAGGTCCAGGCGGATGAGCGAGTGCGTTTCACGCAAGCCTTGAGCCAGGGCCAGAACATCCGTCCGCAAGGTCAGGAAGCGACCGTCGGCGAGTTGATTCTGCCGGCAGGCACACGCCTGGGGCCGATCGAGCAAGGATTGGCTGCCTCATTGGGCTACGCCGAGCTGGAGGTCGTTCGCAAGGTACGTGTGGCGGTGCTGTCGACCGGCGACGAATTGGTTGAGCCGGGCCAGACGCTGGGTCCGGGACAGATCTACAACAGCAACCGGGTGTTGTTGTGCAGCTGGTTGCAGCGTCTGGGCTGTGAGGTCGTCGACGCGGGCATTCTTCCGGACGATCTGCAAACCACTCGTTCCCGATTGGGTGAGTTGAAGGATGTCGACCTGATCCTCTCGACCGGTGGCGTATCGGTGGGAGAAGCCGATTTTCTGGGTATCGCCTTGCGCGAAGAGGGCGAACTGACGCTGTGGAAACTCGCCATCAAGCCCGGCAAACCGCTGACGTTCGGACATTTTCGCGGTGTGCCCGTGATCGGCTTGCCGGGTAATCCGGCATCGACCCTCGTGACTTTTGCCTTGTTGACCAGGCCCTATCTCCTGCGTCGTCAGGGTGTAAAGGAAGTCGAGCCGCTGAAGGTGCAGGTACCGGCAGGGTTTGACTGGCCCCGACCTGGCAATCGGCGGGAGTATTTGCGTGGACGGCTGGAAAACGGCAGGGCGACGATCTACAAAAACCAGAGTTCCGGTGTACTGCGCAGCGCTGCCTGGGCTGATGGACTGGTAGAAGTCCTGGAAGGTCGCACGCTGGTTCAGGGCGATAGCGTTTTCTTCATTCCGTTGAGCGAAGTACTGAGCTGACCGCTTCAGCGGATTAGCCAGGCAAAAACCCGGTTGATTGAACCGGGTTTTTGCCTGATCGCCATTCAATGTGCCAGAAACAATGAAATGACCTGCTCGAAACGGCTATTGGCGATCCAGCCAAGAAGACCGAGGATCACGACCGTTCCGCAGGCGGAGTAGGCGAGCCTGTGCTTGATGGATTTGACGTCACCGCGGATGTCGTCCAGGTCCCTGCGTATGTGCTTGAGGTGTGTTTCCAGCTCGGTGACGCGAGGTTCCATATCAATTTCTCCCGTGGCTCTTGTGCTGGCCGGTCATCCAGGGTTTTGGCCTTGCTTGGCACGTCCCTGTGGTGTCCTGCTGAAACTCCAAGGTCTACCAATTCGGATTTGCGGTCAATTGAGCAGATTCCTCACGTCCTGTAAGAAAAGTCCTGCTGTAGGGGATCGAGTTGCCTGACTGGAAATAATTGGTTTTCTGGCGACCTTTAACAGCGCCTGCACGGTCCACATCTCCCAGATGCCATCCAAACCGGGGAGTGAAGTAATGAGCGATCGCAAGGCACTGTTGATTCTGCATGGCAAACAGGCACTCAACGAGGCGGTTCGTGCTGCCGTCGAAAACCGTCGTGAACAAGGCTGGGAGCTGGCTGTGCGATTGACCTGGGAAGCCGGCGATGCGCAGAGACTGGTGGGCGAAGCGTTGGCGGCCGGTTATCGACACGTCATTGCCGGTGGCGGCGATGGCACCTTGCGGGATATCGCCGAGGCCATGGCGGAGCACTCGAAAAAAGCCAGCCTCATACTGATGCCGCTGGGAACCGCCAACGATTTTGCGCGTGCGGCAGGCGTGCCCCTGCAGCCTGATCAGGCGCTGGCGTTGCTTGATACCGCGCCGACCGCCATTGATCTGGGGGAGGTCGACGGGCAGATATTCCTGAACATGGCGACCGGTGGGTTTGGCAGTCATGTCACGGCGAACACCTCGGAGGAGTTGAAGAAAATCCTCGGTGGTGCTGCTTACCTGTTCACCGGGCTGTCACGCTTCAATGAGCTGCATACCGCCTACGGTGAATTGCAGGGACCTGATTTCCACTGGTGCGGCGATCTGCTGGCGCTGGGCATCGGCAATGGCCGGCAGGCTGGTGGCGGGCGGGAATTGTGCCCACAGGCCCTGGTCGATGATGGTTTGCTGGATATCAGTATCCTGCCGGCACCTCAGGAGGTGGTTGGTACATTGAAAAACCTGCTGACCGAAGGTTTTGGCATCGACAGCATGTTTGTCCGGGTGCGCCTGCCATGGGTCGAGATCAAGGCCTCGGAAGGGCTCTGCATCAACCTTGATGGTGAGCCGCTGGTCGGGGATAACCTGCGTTTCTCGGTCCGCCCGGCGGCGTTGCTCGTGCATTTGCCTGAAGACTCGCCGCTGCTACGGGCCAGTGAAGTGACTAGTCATCAAGGCTGATGATGTGTTCACGCACCGCGAACAGTACCAGGCCGGCCACATCGTAGATCTGCAAACGCTTCATGATCTGCGAGCGGTGGGTTTCGACGGTCTTGACGCTCAACCCCAGGCCGTTGGCAATCTCTCGGGTGGATTTGCCGCGAACGATCAACCGCAGGATTTCCAGCTGGCGTGCCGTCAGGTTGTGCGAGTCGGCGGGTTCGGGCTGGTGCTTCTGATTTCGGATCAGGGCCTGGGTGATCACCGTGTGGGCAATGGCCGGGCTCAGATAGCGCTCGTTGTTGCGCAAGGCGTCCAGCGCGTGCTCGAGTTCGGTCGCCGTGGTGTCCTTGAGCAGATAGCCGTGGGCGCCGGACTCCAGGGCCTGCATGATGAGGGCCGGGTCGGTGTGCATCGACAGGATCAGGACCTTGCTCTGTGGGCGCACCCGCTTGAGCTGTTGCAAGGCTTCGAGGCCGCCGGTCTGGCGCATCGAAATATCCAGCAGGACAATATCCGGTGACAGATGCCCGACCATTTCGAGCAACTGCGAGCCGTCATTGGCCTCACCGACGACGGCGTAGCCGGGCAGGTCCATTACCAGGGCGCGCACGCCAGCCCTGATCAGCGAGTGGTCATCCACCAGTAGTAAGTTACAAGTCAATGCATAACCTTATTCGAACTGGCCCGTTCGAGCGCACGGGGCGCCCAGGGAAATAGAGCTTCGATTTGAGTGCCTTTGCCCGGCTCGCTGGTAACGGTCAACGTGCCGCCCAGTTGATCTATCCGTTCCGACATCCCGGCCATACCGCGTTGCCCTTCGCGCCCTGGGTCCGTTGCGGGTGCGAAGCCCTGGCCATCATCGCTGATCTGCAATCTCAGGCCTTGGGGCAGGCGCTGCAGGCATACCAGCAGGTTCTTGGCCCGGGCATGTCGCAGCATGTTGGTGACCGCTTCCTGGGTAATGCGAAAAGCCGCCACGGCCATTTCCTCCGGTATGCCGGTCAGGCGCTGCTGGCATTCCAGGCTCCAGTGTACCGGTGTGTTGGCCAGGGTCTTGAGCAGGTGTGCCCGCAGACTGGCTTCCAGCCCGAGGCTGGTCAACTGCCGGGGATTGAGAATGGCGGATACGTCACGAACTTTGGCCAGGGTTTCTTCCAGTGTGTCGCACAGGACCGTGCATTGTCCCTGGAGCTCTTCGGGCATCCGGCGTTTGAGCCAGTCACTTTGCAATTTTGCGGCGGTCAGCAATTGACCGATGTCGTCATGCAGTTCGCGGCTCAGTCGGTGACGCTCGTTTTCCTGGACCTGCAATAGCCGGTCGGCCAGCTCCTGAGGCTGGAATTTGATCGATTTACGCGAGAGGCAGTACTGCACGGCAACACTGGTCAGCGCCGCAATGTTGAGCAGCAGCAATGACAGAGGCAGCGCAATGGACAAGCCATGGACCAGCAAACTGCCGAGGGTCGAGCAGACGCATAGCAACAGCGTGAATGTGCGAGCATTTTCCCGGGAGGGCGGCCACTTGGCGATTGACTTGAGGCTGGCGTACATAGCGGATGGAGCCAATGGATGTTCGCTGCGGGCTGACCGGTCATGCTGGCTGACAGGCCCCTGTTTTTATGTGGAGCGCCGACGAGTTCAGCTGCGAACTGCAGCGAGCTGTGTCCGGCTGCGATCACGCGGCCATTAATTGGCGTCAACTAACAGGCGGCATAGTAGCACTTAAGATACTGTTGGTCGCGTCCGTATGCATGTCCGAAAAGTCAGGAATCCAGTCGTTTCGACCATGCTTCCATAATGGAACAAGTTGGTTGTTGCCATCGCAAAATACCGATAGCCCCAGGGGGCTGTTGATACCAGGCAATACCTGATCAAGTCTGGTGCGCCATTGTCGATAGGCAATAGTGGTTGTTTTAAGGATGTCGCTTATAGCTATGAAATATTCATTTGCGACATATGCGCACTCAATTAACAGTGCGCTACTGATAACCAAACCCCGCCATACGGCATAGTTGGATTAGTTCAGGCCCGTCGTTCCGAATAGGGCACGAGGGTGAGCGGCCTGGAATTGACCGGTGGCTGAAAGCGGCTTTGCCCGACCTGAAAGGCAAAGGCTTCGATAAGGGTGACCTGCTCGCTGTCGTCAAGGCTGAGTTGCCCGGTGGTCTGGTCGATGAGTTCGAGTTGCCAGGCAATCAGGGTCAGACAGTCTTTCAGCGCGCTCAGCGCCTCGTCGTGCAGGCTCATGGTGTTCTGTGCGTGGTTCAGCAAACCATGAATATGCAGTGAAAACTCGGACACGGCCGCCAACGCCAGGGCATCGGCCTTGTTGGCCAGCTTGAGCAGCGTGCTGAGCATGCAGTCGATGGCGTCCTTATCATTGCTGATCAACTGCAAATGGCTCAGGCATTCCTCGGTTTTAGCCAGGAGTGTTTCAGCCTCGACGAGAAACTCCGGGAGCCGGTGGGCCCACTCTTTACGATCGTTCGGCATACTTATCTCCACAACGTCATGTCAAATGAGGGGATATCGTGTGTGTCGACGAGGGCGGTCGGAACCCCGGCATTGCCGAGTCGTCGGGCGAACGAACGGCGGCAGGCTGGGGAACACGAGAGGGTGGTTGGCCACTGGCTTGCGATCGCACACAAAAGCCTGACTCCGTTCATGCAATGAGAATGGCGTCACATTAATGGCTATTGGATATTGCGAACATCAGGTTGCACCTGATTGTTGATAGGGGAATCCCTTACGCAACGGAACCTTTCGAAAGAACCGGGGTCGCGGCGCAGAAGTGCAGCAGATGTAATCACAGCGCCAGTAAAGCATGATGTTAATATGGCATCAATGCCTGTGCGTGGCATTTTAGAGAGGGTCAAGCTTCGGCAAAAACAGCCGATAACCTTCTCTAAGTGAATTCATCCGAACAAGACCAGGAGTCATTGATGGCCGGCATTCTCGACACGGTAGACCAACGCACGCAACTGGTGGGTGAGAATCGCCTGGAAATTCTCATGTTCCGCCTCGCCGGACGGCAATTGTTCGCGATCAACGTCTTCAAAGTACAGGAAGTCCTGCAGTTGCCAAAATTGACGCTCATGCCGCAGCGCCATCCTTTTGTCTGCGGCGTGGTCAACCTGCGCGGCCAGACCCTGCCGGTGATCGACCTGTCCCAGGCCATCGGCATGCGCCCGTTGGTGCCGGGGCCTGGCAGCACGATTATCGTCACCGAATACAACCGTTCGGTTCAGGCCTTCCTGGTCGGCGGCGTGGACCGGATCGTCAACATGAACTGGGAAGCCATCCTGCCGCCACCGAGCAGCGCCGGCCGCCAGCACTACCTGACGGCAATCAGCAAGGTCGATGATCAACTGGTGGAAATCATCGACGTCGAAAAGGTCCTGGCCGAAATCGTCCCGTACAACGCCAAGGTCTCCCGTGACAAGCTCGAAGATCCGATACTGGAACGCGCCCGTGGTCGAGAGGTGCTGCTGGTGGATGACTCGAACGTGGCCCTGGCGCAATTGCGCGATACCCTGGGACAACTGGGCGTGAAGATGCACATCGCCAGCGACGGGTTAAAGGCCTTGAACATGCTCAAGGCCTGGGCCGACACCGGCGTGGACATGACCGAAAAACTGCTGATGGTCTTCACCGATGCGGAAATGCCGGAAATGGATGGCTATCGCCTGACCACCGAAATTCGCAACGATCCGCGTCTGCGTGGCTTGTACGTGGTGCTGCACACCTCTTTGTCCGGCAGCTTCAACGATTCGATGGTGAAAAAGGTCGGCTGCGACAATTTCCTGTCCAAATTCCAGCCGGACAAACTCGTCGACGTGGTACGTCAGCGCCTGATGCTTGACGAAGTACCGGCCTGAGCGGGTCTGCACAACTGTGGGAGCGGGCTTGCTCGCGAAGGCGGAGTGACAGTTGGCATAGTGATCGACTGACACTCCGCCTTCGCGAGCAAGCCCGCTCCCACAGGGTTTACGGTGTTTGGTTATCAGTCTTTGATTCAGTGATCAAGCTCGTATAGGGTGGCGTTTTGCCTAACAGGGAGCTGGCCATGTTGCGTCTGAGCGCGCTGTATCGTTATCCGTTGAAGTCCGCCAAGGGCGAGACGCTGCAACGGATCGGTCTCGATAAACTCGGTCTGGACGGCGATCGCCGCTGGATGCTGGTGGATGAAGCCAGCGGTCGTTTCCTGACCCAGCGTGCGGTGGCGCAGATGAGCCAGTTGTCGGCGTTGTGGAATGCCGAAGGCGGCCTGACCCTCAGTGCGCCTGGTCATTCGCTGATCGACGTAGCCTTGCCCGGTCGTGATGCAGAACTGCGTGGCGTGACGATCTGGCGCGATACCTTGCGGGTCCCCGATGCAGGCGATGCAGCCGCAGCCTGGGTCAGCGAATTTATTGGTAAACCGACACGCCTGGTGCAAGTGCCGCTGGATCGGGCGCGGATGACGGAGGCGGGCTACGGCAAGGATGACGACCAGGTGGCGTTCGCCGATGGCTATCCGCTGTTGCTGATTGGCCAGGCCTCCCTCGAGGACTTGTCGAAACGGGTCGGGCGTCCGTTGGAGATGCTGCGTTTCCGGCCAAACCTGGTGATCGAAGGCAGTGAAGCCTTCGCCGAGGACGGCTGGAAGCGTATCCGCATCGGCGATGTCGAGTTCCGCGTGGTCAAGTCTTGCTCACGCTGCATCCTGACCACCATCGACCCGCAAACCGGCGAGCGCAGCGACGACCGCGAACCCCTGGCAACCTTGCAGAAATACCGTTCGCAGGCGGACGGTGCGATGTTTGGCCAGAACCTGGTCAACGACGGCAACGGTCGACTTGAAGTCGGCATGCCGGTGGAGATCCTCGAATAATTTTGCGCAGAACAAAAAAATGCCCGTGTCGAAAAACACGGGCATTTTTATTGCGCTGACCTTTATTTCGGTAAAGCCTCGCGGGTTTAGCCGCGGTATTCACACAGGTAAGCGGTGTCGACGGCCACTTTCAACTGGAACTTGCTGTTGGCCGGCACGTTGAACTGGCTGCCGGCGGCGAAGGTTTCCCAGTCGCTGCTGTCTGGCAGTTTGACGGTCAATGCGCCGCTGACCACGTGCATGATTTCACGCTGGCTGGTGCCGAATTCGTATTCGCCCGGAGCCATGACGCCGATGGTCGCTGGACCTTCTGCGGTGCCAAAGGCGATCGACTTGACGGTGCCGTCGAAGTACTCGTTGACTTTAAACATGGGCGATTCCTCGAAAAGGGCTAAAAAGGGCCGGCCAGTATGCACAAGGCCCCGAGTGTCGTCACCTGTCTAAAGCGCAAGAACCAGCGGCAGCAGGCGTGCGGTATTGCGCGCATCTTCCAGCGCCCGGTGTTGCTGGCCGGTGAATTGCAGGCCGGCCAGTTGCAGAGCGCCGTTGAGCCCCAGCGGGCGTTCCAGTCGCCTGACCTTGGCAAAGCGCTGCTTGAGGTTCATATGGGGCACCTTGGTCAGCACACTGACGAGACCCAGTTGCTGCCAATCCTGAAGCAGCTGTTTGCGATCGTAGTCGCCCCAGCTGGCCCAGCCTTCAAGTCGCGTGTGGTGATGGCCGAGCCAGCGCTCAAACGCCGGCCAGACTTCGCCCAGCGGTTGCGCCGCATCGATGTTGGCTTGGGTAATGTGCGTCAGCTCGCGGCAAAACGGCGTCAGCAACGGCCGTCGCAAGGGGCGGACGAAGCGCTGGAACTGGTCCAGTTCGCGTCCCTTGCGGTCCACCAGGGTGGCGCCGATTTCAATGATTTCCATATCCGTTACGGGCCATCCACCCTCATCGGTGGTGGCCTCCAGATCAATGACCAGCCAATGAGGCATTGCAGGGTTCCTGGTATCCGCGTCCTGTAGGGTTTGAGCGTAGCCAAACCCGGCGGTTCCGCCTAGCGCCTTATTCGACCTCCAACAGTATCTGCCGGTTTTTCACCTGATCCCCGACTTTGACCTGCAAGCGTTTCAGGACACCGTCGATGCCTGATTTCAAGGGGTGCTCCATTTTCATCGCTTCCAGTACCACCAGCAGCTGGCCCTTGGTGACCGGGCTGCCTTCATTGACCAGGACGTCGACAATCGCACCGTCCATCGGGGCCTTGAGGGTGCCGCAACTGACACTGGCCCGGCTGGAAACCTGCGCCTGAGTGCGATCGGCAAACTGCAAGCTGCCCGGCCGGGTAAACAGCCAGAGTTGCCCTGCCTCCAGGCGATAGGCGTGGCGCTGGCGGATGCCATCGATCTCGAGGGTGGCCCGGCGCCCGTCGCAGTGGAGGACCTTCAGCTCGAGACAGCGTTCGGCGACCTGAATGCGCAATGGTTCACCCGGGATTGCCTGCAACGTCACCACCCAGTCTTGATCCTCAAGGCCGATGCGATAGTGCAGGGGCACGCTGGCATTGTTGCGCCAACCGCCCAGCGGGGCGGGATGAGCCTGTGCCGACGCCAGGTAGAAGAGGGCGGTGGCGATGGCCAGGTGTTGCGCGTCCGGGGCATGGGACAGCAGACAGGCAGGGTCGGCAAAGTGCTGCGCGATGAACCCGGTACTGAAGTCACCGCTGGCGAACTGCGGGTGCTCCAGCAGGCTTTCGAGCAAACGCTGATTGCTTTGCACGCCCAGCAGCACGCTGTCTTGTACCGCTCGCAGCAATTTGCGGCGGGCCTCCTCGCGGGTGGCGCCGTGGGCGATGAGCTTGCCGAGCATCGGGTCGTAGAAGGGGCTGATGAGCTGACCTTCGATCAGGCCATGGTCGATCCGCACGCCCTCCTGCAATCCCGGTTCCCAGGCCACGACGCGACCGGTTTGCGGCAGGAAACCCTGGGCCGGGTCTTCGGCATACAGGCGTACTTCCATGGCGTGGCCCGTGAGTTGCACCTGCTCCTGGCGCAAGGGCAGCGGTTGCCCTTCGGCGATGTTCAATTGCCAGGCCACCAGGTCCAGCCCGGTGATCAATTCGGTCACCGGGTGCTCGACTTGCAGTCGGGTGTTCATCTCCAGGAAATAGAATTGCCCGCGGGCATCCAGCAGAAACTCCACGGTGCCCGCACCGACGTAATGCACTGCCCGGCCGGCCTTGAGCGCCGCTTCGCCCATGGCCTGGCGCAGTTCAGGGGTCATCACCGGGCAGGGGGCTTCCTCGATGACTTTTTGATGCCGGCGCTGTACCGAGCAATCGCGCTCGCCGAGGTAAATCAGGTTGCCATGCCGGTCACCGAACAGCTGAACCTCGACATGACGGGGTTCGATCAGTGCCTGTTCGAGGATCAGTTCGCCACTGCCAAATCCGTTCAGGGCTTCGGAGCGCGCAGTGCGAATCTGTTCCAGCAGGTCGCCGGCTTCGTGCACCAAGCGCATGCCGCGTCCACCGCCACCCGCGCTGGCCTTGATCATCAACGGATAGCCGATGCGCTCGGCTTCGCGGCTCAGGGTGGCGTCGTCCTGTTCGGCGCCTTGATAGCCTTTGATGCAGGGCACACCGGCTTCGATCATGGCAATCTTCGACAGGCGCTTGCTGCCCATTAGTTCGATGGCCTCGGGGCTGGGGCCAATGAAGGTGATGCCGGCATCCTGGCAAGCGCGGGCAAACCCGGCGTTTTCCGAGAGGAAACCGTAGCCCGGATGGATTGCATCCGCACCCGTACGCCGGGCAGCGTCGAGAATGGCCGGGATGTTCAAATAAGACTGTTGCACCGCGGCCGGACCGATGTTGACCGCCTCGTCGGCCATCTGTACATGCAGGGCATCGGCGTCGGTATCGCTGAACACGGCGACCGTGCGATAGCCCAGCGCCTGGGCCGTGCGCTGGATGCGGCAGGCGATTTCACCGCGGTTGGCGATGAGGATTTTTTTCAGTCCGGGCATGGGTTGGCTCTCTGGATTTTGCGGTGTTTGTTCGGGCCTCTTCGCGAGCAAGCCCGCTCCCACATTTGAAATGCATTCCAGTGTGGGAGCTGGCTTGCCAGCGAAGCTTTTCAGGAGGCCCAGCCCGGTTTGCGCTTTTGCATGAAGGCCATCGTTCCCTCGACGCCTTCTGCCCCGGTCACCGCTTCGCTGAACCATTCGGCAGCCTGATCAAGCAACTCATCCGACGGCTGACCCGCACTCGCCAGCAAGAGTTTCTTGGTCATCGCATTCGCCCCTGGCGCACAACACAAGACATGGGCCAACACCTCATCGAGACGCTCGGCCAGGGCCTGCGGATCATGCTCGACAAAATGCACCAGCCCCATACGCCGAGCCTGGTGCCCATCAAAACGCGCCGCCGTCAGGGCCAGGCGCCGGGCTTGAGTCAAGCCGATGCGCTGGACCACGAACGGTGCGATCTGCGCCGGCAGCAGGCCGAGGCTGGTTTCCGGCAGGCCGAATTGCGCCTGGTGATCAGCCAGGGCGATATCGCTGACGCAGGCCAGGCCGAGACCACCGCCAAGTACCGCGCCTTGCAGCACCGTGATCACCACTTGCGGTGCGTGTTGCACCTCTTGCAGCAGCGCGCCGAACACCCGGTTCAGGTCCTGGTGCGCAGTGGGGCCTTGAGCGCGGGCGTTGGCCATGTCCTTGATGTCGCCGCCAGCACAGAAGTGCCCGCCGACGCCACCGATCACCAGCGCGCGAACCCCTGGTTTATCGCGTACCGCCGCCAGCACCCCGCGCAACTCGGCGACCATTTGCAAGCTCATCGCATTGCGGCATTCCGGGCGGTTGAGGGTGACGTGCAACACGCCGTTGTGCAGCTCCAGCAGCAAGGTCTGGCAAACCGGCAGGTTGTTCATTTCCTTTTCCCCGGCAGGATGCCCATTAATTTGCAGATGATCCCCAGCATGATTTCGTCGGCACCGCCGCCAATCGACACCAGCCGCACATCGCGGTAAGCACGGGCCACCGGGTTGTCCCACATGAAGCCCATGCCACCCCAATATTGCAGGCAGCTGTCGCTGACTTCGCGGCCCAGCCGCCCGGCCTTGAGCTTGGCCATCGAAGCCAGGCGCGTGACGTCCTGGCCTTTGACGTATTGCTCGGTGGCCTGATAGACCAGCGCCCGCAGGCATTCGATTTCGGTTTGCAGCTCAGCGAGACGGAAGTGGATGACCTGATTGTCGATCAGCGCATTACCGAAGGTTTTGCGTTCCTTGCAGTATTCGATGGTGCTGTCGACACAATATTCCAGGCCCTTGATCATGTTGGCCGCGCCGAACAGGCGCTCCTCCTGGAACTGCAGCATCTGCATCATGAACCCCGCGCCTTCATGGCCGATGCGGTTGCGCTGCGGCACGCGCACGTTGTCGAAAAACACCTGGGCGGTTTCCGAGCTGCGCATGCCGAGCTTGTCCAGGTGCGAACTCAAGCTGATGCCCGGCGTATTCATCGGCACCATGATCAGCGACTTGTTGATGTGCGGCTTGTCGTCCGAGGTGTTGGCCAGCAGGCAGATGAAGTCGGCGCTCGGCGAGTTGGTGATCCACATCTTGCTGCCGTTGATCACATAGTCGTCGCCGTCCTTGCGCGCGGTGGTTTTCAATCCGGCGACGTCGGAACCGGCACCGACTTCGGAAACACCGATGCAGCCGACCTGCTCGCCGCTGATGGCCGGGCGCAGGAATTCCTCGCGCAATTCATCGGAGCCGAAACGGGCCAGTGCCGGCGTGCACATGTCGGTCTGCACGCCGATGGACATCGGGATGCCGCCGCAATGAATGGTGCCGAATTCTTCGGCGGCGACGATCGAATAGCTGTAGTCGAGCCCCATGCCGCCGAATTTTTCCGGTTTCGAAATGCCCAGCAAGCCGAGATCGCCGGCCTTGCGGAAGATGTCGTGGATGGGGAAGCGCCCGGCTTTTTCCCATTCCTCGACGTGCGGGTTGATCTCGTGCTCGACGAATTGGCGCACGGTGCGGCGCAGTGCTTCGTGTTCCTGGGTGAAGATCATTTTTATTGTTCTCCTTGAGCCGGCCTAGAGCCGGGCTACGCCAAAACTGTTGGCTTGCAATGGCCGCACCTGGGCCTCGTGACAAATGTCCAGCAAGTAACCGAGCAAGGTCCGGGTATCGCGCGGGTCGATCAAACCGTCGTCCCACAGATTGGCACTGCCGTAGAGCGCCGTGGACTGGCTGTCGAGTTTCTGCGCGGTGACCTGTTCGAGCATGTCGAGCATCTTCGGATCGGGCACCAGGCCGTCCTTAGCCTGTTTGGCCTCGGTGACGATGCGCAGCACCTTGCCCGCTTGCGCACCGCCCATCACGGCGGTGCGGCTGTTGGGCCAGGCGAAGATGAAACGCGGGTCGAGGCCGCGCCCGCACATTGCATAGTTGCCGGCACCGTAGGAGCCGCCGACGACTATTGTCAGCTTCGGCACCCGGGCGTTGGCCACCGCTTGAATCATCTTCGCGCCGTGCTTGATCACCCCCTGCTGTTCCGATTCGGTGCCGACCATGAACCCGGTGGTGTTGTGGAAAAACAGCAACGGCGTCTGGCTCTGGTCGCACAGCTGGATGAACTGCGCGGCCTTGCTCGCGCCCTTGGGCGTGATCGGGCCGTTGTTGCCGATGAAGCCACAGGCGCGTCCCTGAACTTTCAGGTGACCGCAGACGGTCTGCTGATCGAACTCGCCCTTGAACTCGAGAAAGTTCGAGGCGTCGGCAAGCCTGGCGATGATTTCGCGCACGTCGTAGGGTTTTTTCGGGTCATCCGGGATCAGTCCGAGCAGTTCGTCGATAGGGTACAGCGGCTCCTCCCAGCGACGTTCGGGCGATGGGGGCAACTGCTCGTTCCACGGCAGCAGGCTGACGATCTCGCGTACCTGGCGCACACCGTCGGCGTCGTTTTCAGCCAGGTATTCGGCGGTGCCGGCGATTTGTGCGTGCATCTCGGCGCCGCCCAGTTCTTCATCGGTCGCGACTTCGCCGGTGGCGGCCTTGAGCAGGGGCGGCCCGGCGAGAAACAGCTTGGCCTTGCCGCGCACCACCACCACGTAATCCGACAAACCCGGCTGATAGGCACCGCCCGCCGTGGCCGAGCCGTGCACCACAGTCACCTGCGGCAAACCCATGGCCGACATCCGCGCCTGATTGGCAAAGCTGCGCGCGCCTTCGACGAAAATCTCCGCCGCGTAATTGAGGTTGGCGCCGCCGCTTTCGGCGAGGGTGATCACCGGCAGTTTGTTTTCCATGGCGATCTGTTGCAGGCGCAGGGATTTCTTCAAGCCGCTGGGGGAGATGGTCCCGCCCCTGATCGCGCTGTTGTTCGCCACCACCAGCACGCGCACGCCAGACACATAGCCGATGCCGGCGATCAGGCCGCCACCGGCAGAGCTGCCGTCCTTGTCGTCGTGCAGCTTGTAGCCGGCCAGGCTCGCCAGTTCGAGAAACGGCGCGCCGGGGTCGAGCAGCAGATTGAGGCGCTCTCGGGGCAATAACTGACCGCGTTTTTCAAACCTGGGTCTGGCTTCGGCGGCCTTGTCCAGCAGGTTCTGTTCGAGCACGCGGACTTGTTCGATGGCGCTCAGCATCGCCGTACGGTTCCGGGCGAACGGCTCGCTGTGGGGATCGAGTTGCGACTGAATCACCGGCATGGGTTATTCCTTGTCCTTCAACACATCGGGTATGTAGGCGCGGTGGAAACCGTTGTACGACTCGCTGTTGGTCGCCTTGTGGATCGGCCAGGCGCGCCCGCCGAGGCTGGCGGCGCCGTCGATGCGCAGAGTGCTGCCGCTGACGAACGCCGCTGCCGGGCTGAGCAGGAAAACGATCGCCGCGCTGACTTCCGATTCAGTGCCGATGCGCTTGAGCGGTACGTGTTCGCGCAGGGTCGGGATCACGGCCTTGAAGGCGCCTTCGTAGGTGTCCATGCCGCTGGAGGCAACCCAGCCCGGCGCCACGGCATTGACCCGCACGCCGGCATGACCCCATTCGTACGCGGCGGTCTTGGTCAGGTTGTCCATGCCCGAACGTGCCGCGCCGGAGTGGCCCATGCCGGGCATGCCGCCCCACATGTCGGCGAGCATGTTGACGATGGCGCCGCCGTGCTGGCTCATGGACTGGTTGAACACTTCCCGGGCCATCAGGAAACCGCCCACCAGATTGGTGCGCATCACGGTTTCGAAACCCTTCTGGTTGATCGAGGCCAAGGGCGACGGGTACTGCCCGCCGGCATTGTTGACCAGGCCATGGATCGGACCGTGCTTGCGAATCAGTTCGCTGACCAGATGCGTCACCGCTTCTTCCTCGCGGATATCGCAAACGGCCCAGTCGGCCTTGCCGCCGTCTTCGGCGATCTCGGCCGCAACGGTTTTGAGCTTGTCGGCCTTGCGCCCGACCAGCAGCACATGGGCGCCGAGGGCCGCCAGTTCGTGGGCGGTGCAGCGGCCGATGCCGCTGCCGCCACCGGTGACGATGATGTTTTGGCCGGCAAACAAATCGGCTTTGAAAATCGAATCGTAGGCCATGGCGACAATCCTCTAGTTGAGCTGGTCGGCGATGCGCTGCGGCACCGGGATCTGGATTTCCAGCAGTTGCTGGGCGAAGGCTTTGCCTTGCGGGTCGATGCGCAGGCTGGCGACACCGCCGCCGCCGAGGGCGTTTTCCAGCAGGAAATTCAGGCTGTGGCTGGCGGGCAAGTACCAGCGTTCGACCCGCCCGTGGATGGGATCGAGGATGTGGCCCATCCAGTCGACGATCACTTCCGGGGTCAGGGCCTCAGCGATCCATGGCAGGAATTCGGGCTCGCGGGCCATGACGCCGATGTTGCTGTGATTGCCCTTGTCGCCGGAGCGGGCGACCGCGAGCTTGACCAGGGCCACGCTGGCGTCGGCCTGGCCGGTCGGCTTCGGCGCAGCGAACGGGGTTGGCAGGTCCAGCGGGTCGAGCGTATCGAGGGCGGGCAGGGCACAGGGGTGGCGCCGGCCCATGAAATCAATGTCCAGCGTGCAGGCGGTTTTGTCGATGAGGAACGAGAACAGTCGGATCAGCGGATACACCGTCGGCCGGCCACCGACAATGCCGGTCAGCCCTGGCGCCATGCCGGTGGCCGCCTGGGCAATCTCCCGGGAGAACACGATCAGGGCCTGCTTGTCCGGATGGCGCACGGCGAGTTTGATCACCACTTCACGGCTGTCCTGCCGCTGGCCGTGAGGGCCATAGGTGGCCTCGCTGCCCAGCAACTCGATATTCACCTCGCTGTACGGCGCCCAGCCGCGCTGGCTGAACATTTCCGAGGTCTTGTCGATGATCGCCGCGCTGACTCGCCGCGCCTTGTCGACGGCATCGATGCCGGCAATCAGGCAACTGGCCGTACAGCGAAAACCATCGGGATACGTGGCGCTGACCTTGTATTGAGCCGTCGGCGGCAGGCCTTTGGCGCCGTGCACCTGCACCGCGTTCTTGCCTTGTTGCAGCAGTTTGACCTGTGTGAAATCGCACACCACGTCGGGCAGCAGATACGCGCGCGGATCGCCGATTTCATACAGCATCTGTTCACCCACCGTCAGCGGTGTGACCAGCCCGCCGGTACCTTGCGGTTTGCTGACGATGAACTGGCTGTCGGCGCTGACTTCAACGATGGGAAAACCGATGTGTTCGTAGTCGGGCACGTCGCGCCAATCGGTGAAGTTGCCGCCCGTGCACTGGGCGCCGCATTCGATGATGTGCCCGGCCAATGCGGCCTGGGCGAGTTTGTCGTAGTCGTGCCACGACCAGCCGAACTCATGCACCAGCGCAGCGCTGACCACTGCACTGTCGACCACGCGCCCGGTGATCACGATGTCCGCGCCCAGACGCAGGGCTTCGACGATGCCGGGTGCGCCGAGGTAGGCATTGGTCGAGACGCACCTCGATGGCAGGGGTGCACCGCTGAACATTTCATGAATGCCTTGGCTGCCCAGCTGCTTGAATTGCGGTTGCAGGTCGTCACCCAGCAGCACGGCGATTTTCAACGTCACCCCGGCCTTGTCGCAGGCCGCTTGCAGGGCGGCGGCGCAGGCTTGGGGATTGACCCCGCCGGCATTGCTGATGACCCGGATGTTGTGCTGTGCGAGCTGCGGCAGCAAGGGCGCGAGCACTTCGATGAAGTCGCCCGCATACCCGGCCTGGGGATCTTTCATCCGTGCGCCGGCCATGATCGACAGGGTGATCTCGGCCAGGTAATCGAAGACCAGATAGTCCAGATGCCCGTGTTCCACCAGTTGCGCGGCAGCGGTCGAGGTATCGCCCCAGAAGGCGCTGGCGCAACCGATGCGAATTGATTTTGGCGCAGTCCGTTCCATAGCCACCTCCAACTCAAGTGCGTCGACATTACCAAGCAAGCGCTTGGTTTGTAAATGGCTGGATTATCTTCTGCCAAGCGCTTGCTTGGTTGCATCCATGAGCTTAAATTGCCCGCGCAACCCCGCTGTTTTCGGGGTGATCGGCGTTATTGATTGATCGACTGTAGGAGAGAACGGGTGGACGAGCAAAAAGCCCTGAGGGTCATGCGTGAATTGGTGGACGACGGCCAATTGACCGACCCGGACAGCGCCCGTGGCAAGCTGCTGCAAGTGGCGGCCCACCTGTTCCGTAATAAAGGCTATGAGCGCACGACCGTGCGTGATCTGGCCGGCGCCGTGGGCATTCAGTCCGGGAGTATTTTCCACCACTTCAAAAGCAAGGACGAAATCCTGCGCGCCGTGATGGAGGAAACCATCCGCTACAACACCGCGTTGATGCGTGCGGCCATCGCCGAGGCCGGCAATGTGCGCGAACGGGTGCTGGCGCTGATCCGCTGTGAATTGCAGTCGATCATGGGGGGCAGCGGCGAGGCCATGGCCGTGCTGGTCTACGAATGGCGCTCGCTGTCCGAAGAGGGCCAGGCCAAGGTCCTGGCGCTGCGCGAAATCTACGAAGACATCTGGCTGCACGTACTGGGCGAAGCCAAGAGCGCCGGGTATATCCGCGGCGATGTGTTCATTACCCGCCGCTTCCTGACCGGCGCATTGTCCTGGACCACCACCTGGTTTCGCGCCGGCGGTAGCATGAGCCTTGATCAGTTGGCCGATGAAGCGTTGATTCTGGTGCTGGAAGACCGGCAATAAACTTGTGTTGGCCAGCATTAAACTGGCTAACTTGAAGAAAACGCCTAGCTTGAAGTCATTGATGCCGTTTTATTGGGGAGTGAGCTTGTTTTGAGGGGGTCGCCAATTCGGACAGCTTCGCGGCTTTTGCTCGCGACGCTTGCGGTGTCAACGATGCTGCCATCCCAGGCTGCGCAACTGGTGCGCATTGGTGCCGCGCATTTTCCGCCCTACACCGTGCGCCCGGAATCCGGGGCCGATACCGGGTTGCTGCCGCAGCTGGTCGAGGCTTTGAACGCTGCGCAAAGTGACTATCAGTTTGTCCTGGTGCCCACGTCCATTCCACGGCGTTTCGGTGACTTGAAGCAGGGCCGGGTCGACATGGCCATCTTCGAAAATCCGGCCTGGGGTTGGGAGGACATTCCCCATACCGCCGTCGACATGGGGCTGGAAGACGCCGAGATTTTTGTCGCGCAACGCCTGCCTGATCGACAGCAAAGCTATTTTGCCGACCTGAGCGGCAAGCGCCTGGCACTCTTCAGCGGTTATCACTACGAGTTCGCCAACTTCAATGCCGAGCCCCAGTACCTGCAAAAAAACTACAACGCCACGCTGACCTATTCCCATGACAGCAATCTGCTGATGGTGTTACGCGATCGCGCCGACATCGCCCTGGTCACGCGCTCTTACCTGAACGACTATTTTTTGCGCAATCCAAAGGTCGCCAAGGAGTTGTTGGCGTCCGATCGCATCGATCAGGTCTATCACCATTACGCCATCCTGCGCCCGGCGGCCCCCATCAGCGGCGAGGTCTTCGGCAAATTGTTGCAAGGCTTGCGGGACGGTGGCCAGATGCTGAAGATTTTCGATCCGTACAAGATCGCGGTGGTGCCGGTCCCGCACAACGAACCGGCTCCACAGGTCGCCAAGTGATGGTCTTTTCCTAAATTTCCCGCCGTGGCTCACGTCACCTCGTTGAACTGTCGACGATTATCGTGAGCCCGCCCCCATGTCCAATCTGAATGACCTGACTGTCCTGTGCCTGCCGACCGGCAGTCGTCTTGCCGCTGATGAAACGCTAGGCCGCCTGAGCCTCAGCCTGGAAGGGCAGCCGTTGCTCACCCTGCGGCTCAATCGTGGCCCCGAGTTGCACGTGCAATTGCTGGAGCACTTCAGTCACCCCGAAGGGCAAGCGATATGGGCGGCCTGCTACTGGCTGTTCGCTCGCGACCCCGACTGTCAGCGCCTGGTCTGGCAACTGCAAGACGTGCCGCACGAAGCTGTGCTCAGTGGTTTGCTGATTCCGACTTCCGTCAACGGCCAGTATTGCTGCGAGCGCACCTTGTTCTGGCAATTGCCGCAGCCATGGCTGGTGCATTCCCTGACCGGCAGCTACCCACAGCAAATGGTCATCACCGGTGGCAAGCGTCATCCGCTGCGAGCGGTGAAACCCCGGGGTGAGGTGTATCGACGATTCGATGCGCGGCTGGGCGCCTGGGTTTCCCTGCGTACCCTGGAAATCGAGCAAGACCTGGCGCGTTTCAACCGTTGGCAGAACAGTCCGCGCGTCGCCAGCTTCTGGCAGGAGGAGGGCAGCCTCGAACAGCATCGCCAATACCTGAGCAAACTCGAGGCCGATCCGCACACCCTGACGCTGATCGGGTGTTTCGACGATCAGCCGTTCGCTTACTTCGAAGCCTACTGGGCCAAGGAGGATCGCATCGCCCCCTTCTATGATGCCGGCGATTACGACCGCGGCATTCACATGCTGGTGGGGGAGGAAAATCATCGCGGTCCGCACAAGGTGGCGAGCTGGTTATCGGCGCTGGTGCATTACCTGTTTCTCGATGATCCGCGCACGCAGCGCGTGGTGGCCGAGCCGCGTGCCGATAACGCGAAGATGATCGGGTACATGCACAACCAGTGCTTTCACTGCGAGAAGGAATTCGACTTCCCGCACAAGCGCGCGGCCTTGATGGTGGTGGGGCGGGAGCGGTTTTTCGATCGGTGCGCACTGGCCTGAGGATTGAGGCTCAAGATTCGTCGCGGTCTTGAGTCAGCCTTCGTCGGAACGCCGCCCGGACCAAGCCCGCTCCCACTGGGTGTGTGCAGAATCTGTGGGAGCGGGCTTGCTCGCGAAGGGAGCGACGCAGATTTCAGATCTTAGTGGCGAGCGGCTACATCGCCACGATTCCCCGACACCTTGCGGCAGTGCACCAGCGCATCGCGAATCATGAAGTTCACCAGGGTCGGCGAGACGCCGAGTTCCTTGGCGATGTCTTTTTGCGGTACGCCGTGCAGGCGATACATCTCGAAGGCGTAGCGGGTGCGGCTCGGCAACTCGGTCAACGCATCGGCAATGTGCTCCAGCGTCGAGAAATTGATGTGCGAAGTTTCCGGTGACGCACCCTGGATCACCACATTCAGCCCTTCCTCTTCAGGGCCGGAGTACTTCTGCTCCAGCGCCTGCTTGCGGTAGTGGTCGATTGCCAGGTTGCGCACGATCTGGAACAGGTAGCTGAGCTGGGCCTTGATCGAACTGGTGATGGGCGGGGCCGATTGCAACCGGAAGAACGCGTCCTGCACAACATCTTCGGCACGTGAGCGGCAACCGGTAATACGGGCTGCGATCTTCACCAGAATCAGTCGATTATCGACGAATGCCTGAAGTAGCGGTGTATCGCACCTGCTTGTGGATACTGGTTCCATCATGGAAATCACCTTGCTGCCAAAAGGTTAGTGGGACGGGGATAAACCGGGGGGCCGTCCTGCACAATCGAGCGACAAATTAGGCTTAATGATAATGATTGTCAAATGAGAAAAAGAATTACTGCGCGACAAAAGTGCAGAGTGCGAACTGCGACACGTTGACGCTCCTTTCAGCCCGCCTGGCGTTCCAGTCGACACCTAATTATTTCAAGACGTCATCCGTTCTCATTGGTGAATGGAACAGCGCAATTCTCATAACCCTGTAGGAGCGAGCTCGCTCGCGATGGTCGTCAACGATGACGATGGCCGCCTGACACTCCGCGGCGTTCTCCTTTTTTTCGCGAGCAAGCTCGCTCCTACAGCCGAAATCAGGCAGGAAACCTCATGACCGACGCGTTCGAACTCCCCAGCACAATGGTCCAAGCCCTTCAGCGCCGCGCGGCCCAGACGCCGGATCGGGTGGCCCTGCGTTTTCTTGCCGAGACCCCGGAACAGGCTGTGGTGCTCAGTTATCGCGAGCTGGATCAGCGGGCGCGGACGATTGCCGGCGCCTTGCAGGCTCAAGCGGATGTTGGCGACCGCGCCGTGTTGTTGTTTCCCAGCGGCCCGGATTACGTCGCGGCGTTCTTCGGTTGCCTGTATGCCGGGGTGATCGCGGTCCCGGCCTACCCGCCGGAGTCGACGCGCCGTCATCACCAGGAACGCCTGCTGTCGATCATCAGCGATGCCCAACCGCGCCTGTTGCTGACCAGCGCCGGGCTGCGCGATGCATTGCAGCAAATCGAAGGGGCGCCGCCGTTGCTGTGTGTCGACACCCTCGACGGCGCACTGGCCGAACGCTGGGTCGCGGCGGATTTGCAGGACGATCACATCGCCTTCCTGCAATACACCTCCGGCTCCACCGCACTGCCCAAGGGCGTGCAAGTCAGCCACGGCAATCTGGTGGCCAACGAATTGCTGATTCGTCACGGATTCGGCATCGACCTCAACCCCGACGACGTGATCGTCAGCTGGCTGCCGCTGTACCACGACATGGGCCTGATCGGCGGCTTGCTGCAGCCGATTTTCAGCGGCGTGCCTTGCGTGTTGATGTCGCCGGCGTACTTCCTCGGCCGGCCGTTGCGCTGGCTGGAAGCGATCAGCGAATACGGCGGCACCATCAGCGGCGGGCCGGATTTTGCTTATCGCCTGTGCAGCGAGCGGGTCAGCGAATCGGCCCTGGAACGGCTGGACCTGAGTGGCTGGCGCGTGGCGTATTCCGGTTCCGAGCCGATTCGCCTCGACACCCTGGAACGCTTCGCCGAGAAGTTCGCGACCTGCGGTTTCACTGCGGACAGCTTCATGGCCTCTTACGGTCTGGCCGAAGCCACCTTGTTTGTGGCCGGCACAGCACGCGGCGAAGGCATCGGCAACCTGCGGGTGGACGATCAGGCTCTGGCGCAGAACCGGGTGGAAGCGGGCGAGGGCAGCCCGATCATGAGTTGTGGCATCAGCCAGCCGGCTCACGCCGTGCTGATCGTCGACCCGGTTTCGCTCAGCGAACAGGCCGACAACGCCGTCGGCGAAGTCTGGGCCAGCGGGCCGAGCATCGCCCTCGGTTATTGGCGCAACCCCGAGGCGTCAGCCAAGACGTTCGTCCGGCACGCCGGCCAGACCTGGCTGCGAACCGGTGACCTGGGTTTCATGCGCAACGGCGAGCTGTTCATCACCGGCCGTCTGAAGGACATGCTGATCGTGCGCGGGCACAACCTGTACCCGCAGGACATCGAACAGACCGTCGAGCGCGAAGTGGAAGTGGTACGCAAGGGCCGCGTTGCCGCCTTTGCCGTCACGGTCGATGGTCAGGAGGGCATCGGCATCGCCGCCGAAATCAGCCGCAGCGTGCAGAAAATCCTGCCGCCCGAGGCCCTGATCAAAGCCATTCGCCAGGCCGTCGCCGAGGCGTATCAGGAAGCACCGAGCGTGGTGGTGCTGCTCAATCCGGGTGCGCTGCCCAAAACGTCCAGCGGTAAATTGCAACGCTCGGCGTGCCGCAGTCGACTGGCGGACGGCAGCCTCGACAGCTACGCGGTGTTCCCGTTGGCCAGCACCGAAAGTGCAAGCCAGGTCGAGTCGGGCTCCGGGCTGCAAAACCTGATCGGCCGGATCTGGTGCGAGCAATTGCAGGTCGGGCAGGTGGGCGCCGACGATCATTTCTTCCTGCTCGGCGGCAACTCCATTGCAGCGACGCAAGTGGTGGCGCGTCTGCGTGAAGCGCTGGGGCTGGAGTTGAACCTGCGTCTGCTGTTCGAAGCCCCGACCCTCGGCGCATTCGCCGAGGCCGTGGCCCGTCAGCAACAGGACGGTGACCTGGCCCAGGGCGCGATCACGGCGCTGTCGCGCCAGCAACCGATGCCGCAATCGCTGGCACAAAACCGTTTGTGGATCACCTGGCAACTCGACCCCCACAGCAGCGCCTACAACATTCCGGGTGCCTTGCGCTTGCGTGGTGAGCTGGATGAGGATGCATTGCGCGCCAGTTTCCAGCAGTTGATCGAGCGCCACGAATCCTTGCGCACGCGCTTCTTCGAGCGTGATGGCGTGGCTCTGCAGCAGGTCACTGCGGGTGCTGAGTTCAACCTGCAAGTGATCGACATCAGCGATCTGCCGGCTGCCGAGCGTGAAGCCCGCGCGCAGCAAATCCGCGAGGATGAAGCGCGGACCCGGTTCGATCTGGAGAAAGGCCCGCTGCTGTGGGTGACGCTGGTGCGCCTCGACGACGAAGACCATCAGTTGTTGGTGACGATGCACCACATCATTGCGGACGGCTGGTCGCTGAATGTGCTGATCGACGAGTTCTCGCGCCTGTATGCAGCGGCCTCCCAAGGCCAGCAAGCGCTGCTGGCGCCATTGCCGACGCAGTACGCCGATTACGCCAGCTGGCAGCGCCAATGGCTGGCGCAAGGGGAGGGCGAGCGGCAACTGGCCTACTGGAAAGCCCGTTTGGGCGATGAGCATCCGACCCTGAGCCTGGCCACCGATCATCCACGCTGCGCACAACAACTGCACAGCGCCGCCCGCCATACCCTGCGTCTGGATGCGGCCCTCAGCGATGGGATTCGCCAGACCGCCCAGGCCCACGAATCGACCTCCTTCATGCTGCTGCTCGCCGCGTTCCAGGCCTTGCTGCATCGCTACAGCGGTCAGCGTGACATCCGCATCGGCGTACCGAACGCCAACCGTCCGCGCCTGGAAATCCAGGGCCTGATCGGCTTTTTCATCAACACCCAGGTGCTGCGCGCCGAGGTGGATTCACGGCTGCCGTTCACTGAGCTGCTTGGGCAAACCCGTCAGGCAGCGCTGGGTGCGCAAGCGCATCAGGACTTGCCGTTCGAGCAGTTGCTTGAAGCTTTTCCGCAGGCCCGTGAACAGGGTTTGTTCCAGGTCATGTTCAACCACCAGCAGCGCGACCTCAGTGCCTTGAAACGCTTGCCGGGGTTGCTGGCCGAAGAGCTGCCGTGGCACAGCCGGGAAGCCAAGTTCGACCTGCAATTGCACAGTGAAGAAGATCGCAACGGGCGCTTGAGCCTGTCCTTCGACTATGCCAGCGAGTTGTTCGATGCGGCGACCATCGAGCGTCTGTCCGAGCATTACGCCAACCTGTTGCGTGAAGTCTGCGAGCGTCCGCAAACGGCCCTCGGCGATCTGCAACTGCTCACTGAGCCTGAGCACAACCGGCAAGCGAACTGGTCCGTTGCACCCTGCACACCGGCCAGTCAATGGCTGCCGGAACGGCTTGACGAACAAGCCCGACTGACCCCGCAGCGCACGGCGCTGCTGTGGGACGGCGGTCAGTTGGACTTCGCCGGACTGCACACCCAGGCCAACCGCCTGGCCCATTACCTGCGTGACAAGGGTGTCGGCCCGGACGTCTGCGTGGCCATTGCCTGCGAGCGTTCGCCGCAACTGCTGATTGGCCTGCTGGCGATCATCAAGGCCGGTGGTGCTTATGTACCGCTGGATCCGGACTACCCGGCCGAGCGCCTGTCCTACATGCTCAGCGACAGCGGTGTCCAATTGCTGCTGACGCAAACCTGCTTGCTCGATCGCTTGCCGGCCAGCCAGGGCGTCAGTGTGATCGCCATGGATACCTTGCACCTGGACAGCTGGCCAAGCCAGGCGCCGGGCCTGCATCTGCAGGGCGACAACCTCGCCTATGTGATCTACACCTCGGGATCGACCGGTCAACCCAAAGGCGTCGGCAACACCCACGCGGCGCTGGCCGAGCGCCTGCAATGGATGCAGCAAACCTATCAGTTGAACGAAACCGATGTGCTGATGCAAAAGGCGCCGATCAGTTTTGACGTGTCGGTGTGGGAGTGCTTCTGGCCGCTGATCACCGGCAGTCGCCTGTTGCTTGCCGGCCCCGGCGAACACCGTGATCCCCATCGCATCGCGCAGCTTGTGCAAGCGTACGGCGTGACCACGCTGCACTTCGTACCGCCGCTGCTTTCGTTGTTCATCGACGAACCGCTCAGCGCGCAATGCACCCGCCTGCGCCGCGTATTCTCCGGCGGCGAAGCTTTGCCTGCGGAGCTGCGCAACCGCGTGCTGGCGCAACTGCCGGCCGTACAGTTGCACAACCGCTACGGCCCGACCGAAACCGCAATCAACGTCACCCATTGGCAGTGTTCCAGCGCCGATGGCGAAGGCTCGCCGATTGGCCGGCCACTGGGCAATGTGATCTGCCGCGTGCTCGACAGCGAGCTCAATCCAGTTCCGGCCGGTGTGCCGGGTGAGTTGTGCATCAGTGGCAGCGGCCTGGCGCGTGGCTATCTGGGCCGTCCGGGCCTGACGGCGGAACGCTTTGTCGTCGATCCATTGGGCGAGCACGGCGCGCGTCTGTACCGCACCGGTGATCGTGCACGCTGGGCTGGCGATGGCGTGATCGAGTATCTCGGTCGCCTCGATCAGCAGGTCAAGCTGCGCGGTTTCCGCGTCGAGCCACAGGAAATCGAAGCCCGTCTGCTGGCGCAGGAGGGTGTCGCCCAAGCGGTGGTGCTGGTGCGCGAAACGGCGGCGGGTGGACAACTGGTCGGTTACTTCACCACCACCGACACTGCTGAGTCCGTCGATGCGCAAACGACTCGCCTGAAAGCGGCGCTGACGGCGCAGCTGCCGGAATACATGGTCCCGGCTCAGCTGATGCGGCTGGACCAAATGCCCCTCGGCCCGAGCGGCAAACTCGACCGTCGCGCCTTGCCGGAACCGCAGTGGCAGGTTCGCGAACACGTCGAGCCCGTGACCGAACTGGAGCAACAGATCGCCGGCATCTGGCGCGAAGTGCTGGGCCTGACGCCCGTCGGCCTGCGCGATGATTTCTTTGCCCTCGGCGGCCACTCGCTGCTGGCCACGCAAATCATCTCCCGCACCCGCCAGGCCTGTGACGTCGAGTTGCCGCTGCGGACGCTGTTCGAACACAGCGAACTGGGTGCATTTGCCGAACAGGTCCGCTTGATCCAGGCCAGCGGCAGCACCAACAAACAGCCGCCGATTGAAACAGTCGACCGTCGTCAGGCGGTGCCGCTGTCCTATTCCCAGCAGCGCATGTGGTTCCTCTGGCAGATGGAACCGGACAGCCCGGCCTACAACGTCGGCGGCATGGCGCGGCTACGTGGCGTGCTGGATGTCGCGCGTTTCGAAGCAGCGCTGCAAGCCTTGATCATGCGCCATGAAACCCTGCGTACGACGTTCCCGAGCGTTGACGGCGTCGCTCGCCAACAGGTGCACATGGAGACCGGCGTGCGCATGGCGTGGAAGGATTTCTCTGCGCTGGATGCCGAAGGTCGCGAGTGGCAGGTCCAGCAACTGGCCGACGACGAAGCGCACCAGCCGTTCGATCTGGAGACCGGACCGCTGTTGCGTGCATGCCTGGTCAAGACCGGCGAGCAGGAACACTACTTCGTTCTGACCTTGCACCACATCGTCACCGAAGGCTGGGCGATGGACATCTTTGCCCGGGAACTCAGCGCGCTGTACGAAGCCTTTGTCGACGACCGTGAGTCGCCGCTGGCGCCGTTGCCGGTGCAGTACCTGGATTACAGCGTGTGGCAACGGCAGTGGCTGGAGTCGGGCGAGCGTCAGCGTCAGCTCGATTACTGGACCACGCAACTGGGCCATGAGCATCCGCTGCTGGAGTTGCCGGCTGACCGTCCGCGTCCGCCGGTACAAAGCCATCAGGGTGAGCTGTATCGCTTTGACCTGAGCGACGAGCTCGCGGCACGGGTCCGTGCCTTCAATGCACAACACGGCCTGACCCTGTTCATGACCATGACCGCCACACTGGCGACCCTGCTGTACCGCTATAGCGGCCAGACTGATTTGCGCATCGGCGCGCCCGTGGCCAACCGCATTCGTCCGGAAAGCGAGGGGCTGATCGGCGCATTCCTCAACACCCAGGTGCTGCGCTGCCAGCTCGACGGACAGATGTCTGTCGGCGAGCTGTTCGAGCAGGTGCGCCATACGGTGATCGAAGGCCAGTCCCATCAGGACCTGCCGTTCGATCATCTGGTGGAAGCCTTGCAACCGCCACGCAGTGCGGCCTACAACCCGTTGTTCCAGGTGATGTGCAACGTGCAGCGCTGGGAGTTCCAGCAAAGCCGCACTTTGGCCGGCATGTCGGTCGAGTACCTGGCCAACGATGCCCGTGCGACCAAGTTCGACCTCAACCTGGAAGTCACCGACCTTGATCATCGACTGGGCTGCTGCCTGACCTACAGCGCCGATCTGTTCGACGAACCGCGCATCGCCCGCATGGCCGGACATTGGCGCAACCTGCTGGAGGCGCTGATTGCCGATCCGCAACAGCGCTTGAGCGAACTGCCGCTGCTGGCATCCGGCGAGCAACAGCTTCTGCTCGACAGCCTCGGCGTCGAGCCGGGCGAACATCGGCTGGATCAGTGCATCCATCACCTGTTCGCCGAGCAAGCTCTGGTGCGCCAGGACGCACCGGCCCTGACCTTCGCCGGGCAGACCCTGAGCTACGTCGAACTCGATAGCCGCGCCAACCGCCTGGCCTGGATGCTGCGCGAGCGTGGTGTCGGCCCCCAGGTTCGTGTGGGCCTGGCACTTGAGCGCTCGCTGGAAATGGTGGTCGGCCTGTTGGCGATCCTCAAGGCGGGCGGTGCCTATGTGCCGCTGGATCCGGAATACCCGCTGGACCGCTTGCACTACATGATCGAAGACAGCGGTATCGGTTTGCTGCTCAGCGATGCGGCGATGTTCAAGGCCCTGGGCGAGTTGCCGGCGACCGTCGGCCGCTGGTGTCTTGAAGAAGACGCCGCTGCGCTGGCCAACTACCCGGCCGGCGAGCTGCCGCCGATCAGTCTGGCGCAGCATCAGGCCTACCTGATCTACACCTCGGGCTCGACCGGCAAACCGAAAGGCGTGGTGGTGTCCCACGGTGAAATCGCCATGCATTGCCGCGCGGTGATCGAGCGTTTTGGCATGCGCCCCGACGACTGCGAGCTGCACTTCTATTCGATCAACTTCGACGCCGCCACCGAGCGGTTGCTGGTGCCGCTGCTCAGCGGCGCGCACGTGGTGTTGCGAGCGCAAGGGCAGTGGGACGCGGAAGAAATCTGCGGCCTGATCCGTCGTCATCACATCAACGTACTCGGTTTCACGCCGAGCTACGGCAGCCAGTTGGCGCAATGGCTGGCGACCCAGGGCCAGACCCTGCCGGTGCGCATGATCATCACCGGCGGCGAGGCGCTGACCGGTGAGCACCTGGCGCGTATTCGTGCAGCGTTCAAGCCGAGCCGGTTCTTCAACGCCTACGGCCCGACCGAGACCGTGGTCATGCCGCTGGCCAGCCTTGCGCCTGAAGTGCTGGAAGAGGGCGCCGGCAGCGTGCCGATCGGCAGTGTGATCGGCGACCGCGTGGCCTACATTCTCGACGCCGACCTGGCGTTGGTGCCACAAGGCGCGACGGGCGAGTTGTATGTCGGTGGCGCGGGTCTGGCCCAGGGGTATCACCAACGTCCTGGCATGACGGCGGAGCGCTTTGTGGCCGATCCGTTTGCCGCCGATGGCGGGCGCATCTACCGCACCGGTGACCTGGTGCGCCAGGGTGCCGATGGCCTGGTGGAGTACCTTGGGCGCATCGACCATCAAGTGAAGATTCGCGGATTCCGCATCGAGCTCGGTGAAATCGAAACCCGTCTGCTGGACCATGATTCAGTCCGTGAGGCGGTCGTGCTGGCGCTTGACGCACCGAGCGGCAAGCAACTGGTCGGCTATCTGGTGACGGATGTCGCCGAACAGGGCGAAGCGCAGCAATCGATGTTGCGCGAAGCCCTCAAGGCGCATCTGAAATCGCAATTGCCGGATTACATGGTGCCCGCGCACCTGATCCTGCTGGCGAGCATGCCGTTGACCGGCAACGGTAAACTCGACCGCCGCGCGCTCCCGGCACCGGACGCGGAGCTGAATCGCCAAGACTACGTGGCGCCGACCAACGAGCTCGAAGTCACGCTGGCGCAGATCTGGTGCGACGTGCTGAACGTCGAGCAGGTCGGTCTCAACGACAATTTCTTCGAACTGGGCGGCGACTCGATCCTGTCGATCCAGGTGGTCAGCCGGGCGCGGCAGCAGGGCATTCACTTCAGCCCTCGCGATCTGTTCCAGCACCAGACCGTGCAGACCCTCGCCGCTGTGGCCACCCGCAGCGAGCAGGTCAACGCCGAGCAGGGTTTGATCATGGGCGAGTCGCGCCTGACACCCATCCAGCACTGGTTCTTCGACACCGATATCGCGCAACGCCAACACTGGAACCAGGCATTGTTGTTGCAACCGACGGTGGTGCTGGAATCTCATCGCCTGGAGCAAGCGTTGCTGGCGGTGATCGAACAGCACGACGCCTTGCGCCTGCGCTTTGGCAAGGTTGCCGGCCAGTGGCAGGCCTTGCACCAGCCGGTTTCCGATGCGCCGGTTTTGTGGCAAGTGCGTGTTTCGTCGATGGATAAATGCGCGGCCTTGTTCGCCGATGCCCAGCGCAGTCTCGACCTTGAACAGGGACCCTTGCTGCGCGTGTTGCTGGTCGATGGCCCTGAAGGCCAGCAACGCTTGTTTATCGCCATTCACCACCTGGTGGTGGACGGTGTGTCGTGGCGGGTGCTGCTCGATGACCTGCAAACCGTATATCGCCAACTGGAGGCGCGGCAGTCGGTGAAACTGCCGGCGAAAACCAGCGCCTTCAAGGACTGGGCCGCACGCTTGCAAGCCTACGCCGGCAGCGAGTCCCTGCGCGAAGAGCTGGGCTGGTGGCAGGCGCAACTGGCCGGGCCATGTGCCGACTTGCCCTGCGATCACCCTGAAGGCGGGCGGCAAAACCGTCATGCGCAAACCGTCAGCGTGCGTCTCGACAGCGAGCGTACGCGGCAGTTGCTGCAACAGGCGCCAAGTGCCTATCGCACCCAGGTCAACGACTTGCTGTTGACCGCCTTGGCCCGCGTGCTGTGCCGCTGGAGCGGTCAGCCATCGGCGCTGATCCAGCTGGAGGGTCACGGCCGCGAAGCGCTGTTCGACGACATCGACCTGACCCGCACGGTGGGTTGGTTCACCAGTGCCTATCCGCTGCGCCTGACGCCGTCGAACATCGAAGAAGCCGCCGGGCAGGGGGCCTCGATCAAGGCGATCAAGGAACAGCTGCGTGCCGTGCCGCACAAGGGCCTGGGTCATGGCGTACTGCGTTACCTCGCCGATGAGCCGAGTCGCCACAGCATGGTGGCGTTGCCGCAGGCACCGATTACCTTCAACTACCTCGGCCAGTTCGACCAGAGCTTCGGTGCGGACGCGCTGTTCCATCCACTGGATGAAGCCGTCGGCGCGGCCCACGATGCCCATGCACCGTTGCCCAACGAGCTGAGCGTCGACAGCCAGGTGTATGGCGGTGAACTGGTATTGCGCTGGACGTTCAGTGCCGAACGCTTCGATCCGTCCACCATCGGCGAGTTGGCCGATGCCTACCTCGGTGAGCTGAGCAGTCTGATCGAGCATTGCCTGCGCGACGACGCCGGTGGCCTGACGCCGTCGGACTTCCCGCTGGCGCAGCTCAATCAGACGCAACTGGATGCGCTGCCGGTGCCGGCCGTCGCTATCGAAGACGTCTACCCGCTGACCCCGATGCAGGAAGGCATGCTGTTGCACACCCTGCTGGAGCCGGGCACCGGCCTGTACTACATGCAGGACCGCTACCGCATCAGCAGCGAGCTGGATCCGCAGCGTTTCGCCCAGGCCTGGCAAGCCGTCGTCGCCCGCCACGAAGCGTTGCGCGCGTCGTTCTGCTGGAACGTCGGCGAGGACATGCTGCAGGTGATCCACAAACCGGGCAGCACACCGATCGAGTACCTCGACTGGCGTGATATCGCCCAAGCCGAGCAAGAGCCGAAGCTGCAAACCTTGCTCAAGACCGAACGCGAAGCCGGGTTCGATCTGCTCAACCAGGCGCCGTTCCACTTGCGCCTGATCCGTGTGGACGCGGCGCGCTACTGGTTCATGATGAGCAACCACCACATCCTCATCGATGCCTGGTGCCGTTCGCTGCTGATGAACGATTTCTTCGAGATCTACAGCGCCCTTGGCGAAGGCCGGGAAGCACAGCTTGGGCCTGTGTCGCGTTATCGCGACTACATTGGCTGGCTGCAACGCCAGAGCCTGGACGAAGCGCGGCAATGGTGGAAAACCAACCTGCGAGGGTTTGAGCGGACCACGCCAATCCCGAGCGACCGGCCGTTCCTGCGTGAACATGCCGGCGACAGCGGCGGCATGATCGTCGGCGACCGCTACACCCGGCTCGATGCCCGTGACGGCGCGCAATTGCGCGAACTGGCCCAGGCCCATCAGTTGACCATCAACACCTTCGCCCAGGCGGCGTGGGCGCTGGTGCTGCGGCGCTTGAGCGGTGATCGCGACGTGCTGTTCGGCGTCACCGTGGCCGGGCGTCCGGTGGAGATGCCGCAGATGCAGCGCACCGTCGGCCTGTTCATCAACAGCATCGCGCTGCGGGTGAAGATGCCCGAGGACGGCCAGCGATGCAGCGTGCGCCAGTGGCTCACCGGTCTGCTCGACAGCAACATGCAACTGCGTGAATACGAATACCTGCCGTTGGTGAGCATCCAGGAACAAAGCGAGCTGCCCAAAGGCCAGCCGCTGTTCGACAGCCTGTTCGTGTTCGAAAACGCCCCGGTGGAAGTCTCGGTGCTGGACCGTGCGCAGAGCCTCAACGCGACCTCGGATTCGGGCCGGACCCACACCAACTTCCCGCTGACGGCCGTGTGCTATCCGGGGGATGACCTGGGCTTGCACCTGTCCTACGACCAGCGCTACTTCGATGAAGCCACGGTCGAGCGCATGCTCGGCGAGTTCAAGCGTTTGCTGCTGGCGCTGGTGGAAGGTTTCCATGGCGACATGGCCGACCTGCCGTTGCTGGGGGCCGAGGAGCAGGACTTCCTCCTCCATGGCTGCAACCAGAGCGAACACGAATATCCACTGCAGCAGAGCTACGTTTCATTGTTTGAAACGCAGGTCGCCCGACACCCGCAGCGCATTGCCGCCAGCTGTCTTGACCGGCAGTACAGTTATCTGGAACTGAACCAGCGCAGTAACCGCCTCGGTCATGCGTTGATCGCCGCCGGCGTCGGGCGCGATCAACCGGTGGCATTGCTGGCCGAACGCAGTCTCGATCTGCTGGGCATGATCATCGGCAGCTTCAAGGCCGGCGCGGGTTACCTGCCGCTGGACCCGGGCCTGCCGAGCCAGCGTCTGAGCCGGATCATCGAACTGAGCCGAACGCCACTGCTGGTGTGTACGCAAGCGTGCCGTGAACAGGCGCAGGCCTTGCTTGACGAGTTCGGCTGCGCCAGCCGGCCACGGCTGCTGGTCTGGGAGGAGGTCCAGGCCCTTGCGCTGTCGGCGGACAATCCCGGCATCTACAGCAGTGCGGACAACCTGGCTTATGTGATCTACACCTCCGGTTCCACCGGTTTGCCCAAAGGCGTGATGGTCGAGCAGCGCGGCATGCTCAACAACCAATTGAGCAAAGTGCCGTACCTGAACCTGAGCGACGCCGACGTGATCGCCCAGACCGCCTCGCAAAGCTTCGACATTTCCGTGTGGCAGTTCCTCGCCGCACCGCTGTTCGGTGCACGGGTGGACATCGTGCCGAACACCATCGCCCACGATCCGCAGGGTTTGCTGGCGCATGTTGCGGCCCAGGGCATCACCGTGCTGGAAAGCGTGCCATCGCTGATCCAGGGCATGCTCGCCCAGGAGCGCATGAGCCTCGACGGCCTGCGCTGGATGCTGCCGACCGGTGAAGCAATGCCGCCGGAGCTGGCGCATCAATGGTTGCTGCGCTATCCGCAGATCGGCCTGGTGAATGCCTACGGTCCGGCGGAGTGCTCGGACGACGTGGCGTTCTTCCGTGTCGACCTGGCCTCGACCCGCGGCAGCTATTTGCCGATCGGTACGCCGACCGACAATAACCTGTTGTATGTGCTCGATGGCGCACTGGAACTGGTGCCGCTGGGTGCCGTGGGTGAACTGTGCGTCGCCGGCACCGGGGTCGGGCGCGGTTATGTCAGCGACCCGCTGCGCACGGCTCCGGTGTTTGTGCCGAACCCGTTCGGCGCACCGGGTGAACGTCTGTATCGCACCGGCGACCTGGCGCGCCGTCGCAGCGATGGCGTGTTGGAGTACGTGGGGCGCATCGACCATCAGGTGAAGATTCGCGGTTACCGCATCGAGCTGGGTGAAATCGAGGCTCGCCTGCATGAACAACCGGAAATCCGCGATGCGGCGGTGGGTGTGCAGGAAGGGGCGAACGGCAAGCATCTGGTGGGCTATCTGGTCGCGGCGCAGGTGGCGTTGAGTCCGGTCGAGGGATTGGAGCGGATCAAGCAACGCCTGCGCGCCGAACTGCCGGAATACATGGTGCCGCTGCGCTGGCTGTGGCTGGACAAGCTGCCGCTCAACGCCAACGGCAAACTGGACCGCAAGGCCCTGCCGGCGCTGGAGATCGGCCAGATGCAGAACCAGGATTACCAGGCGCCGCGCAATGACCTGGAGCAGACCCTGGTGGACATTTGGGCCGAAGTGTTGAAGGTCGATCAGGTGGGCGTTCGCGACAACTTCTTCGAACTGGGCGGGCATTCGCTGCTGGCCACACAGATCGCCTCACGAGTGCAGAAAACCCTGCAACGGGACGTGCCGTTGCGGGCGATGTTCGAGTGCAGCACGGTGGAGGAGTTGGCCGGGTACATCGACGGATTGGCGGCCAGCGAGATCACCAATGAGAAGGTGGATCGCTTGAATGACCTGATGGCGGAGCTGGAGGGGCTGTAAATCTCCAGCGGCTGTACCGGCCTCTTCGCGGGCGAGCCCGCTCCCACAGGTTCCGTGGTGTACTCATGATGTATGACCACCTGAACCCCTGTGGGAGCGGGCTTGCCCGCGAAGGCGGTGGCACAAACGCATACATTCTCGCGATTGACTGTGATCCGTGAGCCACTCTGTCTCCCGGCTCCATTTTATTCCTAGAGACAGTCGAAGCCCTTCGTAACGATTGACGGACAAGCCCTTCACTGCATCGATCAAGGCACCGGTCGCCGGTAGTTACCCGTGGGACCAGGGCAAGTGGGCACCGCGGATCGCCGCGCTGGCGGCCAGTGTGGGCTGGTGCCAGAGGCTGGGCATATTTTCAATCTGGAAAATTCAGGGTTCGTCACCGCGGGGTCAACCACGGGCTCGTGGCGAACCGGACTCTGCCGAGTCAATCCTGTGCACGTTGGCGCACTACAAACGTTTCGACGCTAATCGGGTTATCTGCGCAACCGCAGGATGAAGTTCTGTCTCTCCCTCCAAATGGATCAATCCCATTTCCAGTGCTTTGATCAGCGCCAGCCAGCGCGAGCTGACGCGGAATTTTCGACGAATATTGCAGAAGTGATAATTCACTCCCGCCTCAGTGCAATTGAGGATCCGACCGATCTCCCAGGACGATTTGCCAATGGCACACCACTTCAGGATTTCCTGCTCTTTGGCAGAGAGATTCGGGGGGATATGAGGTGTATCCACATAGGTGTGGGGCCTGGCGGGTAGCGTGTTGGGTTGGAACTGGATTGGGCTCGCAGTGTGCATGGCTGGTCTCCCGGGGTAGGGGCGCCTCGGAGGGCGGTGAGTAACTCCAGGACTCTGTTATAGCGCGATTCAGCGTCGTTGGAACCTGTAAGAAATAACAGGTCGGTGGGCTGTATTCGCAGGCTGGTTGCGAGTGCAAGTTCAGGGGGGGACTGAGCTGACAGCGTTTTTTTCGGGAGTGTATGCGTGTTGCAGCGATTGGGTTTGTTAAAGCGAATGGGACGGTAAGTGTTAAGTTTTTGAAAAATTGAAGTTTTTCGCGGGTTGGAAGTGATTTTTATAGTGTACTAGCAGTTCTGCTAGTGTGTGGGTGGCTTTTTTTATGGGTTAATGCAGGTGCGGAGTGTTTTTATGAAGAAAGCACTGTGGTTGTAAAATTTTTCTTGTGGAGATGGTAAATGAATCAGCCAGTTTTCAATAAGCTAAAATTCGACCAGTCAGCTCTTTCCTGGAAAATTGTAGGTGTGACAAGAAATACTATAGAACTGTCGTGGGAGAAGCGCGCAGGTATAGTGGAGTATCTTCTTACTTCTACAGGTGATAACTCAGGTGAGGTGATTTATCAAGGACCCGGTACAACATTTACTATCGATTCGCTCAAGTCAAATACCCGATATACTTATTTTCTTGGTGGGCGCACTGCTGATGGGAAGAGGCTCACGCCGACCTTAGTTGTCGGAAAGACGGAAGTTAGAGGTGTTCCGGAAAAACCAACACATTTGCGGGAACATTTTAAAACGACCGATTCAGTAATATTGGTGTGGGATGATGGGGAAGTAGATGGTGGTGTGCCTCGTTATCTTGTAAAACGAGACGGGGCTACGCTCGAAGTAGTTGAGGATACTGCCATTTGGGATACAACTCCTCAGGAGGGAAGGGACCATGTTTACTGCGTAACTACCGTTGATGATGAGTTTTATGAATCTGAACCTATCTGTATAGAGGTCTCCTTCGACGACATTACCGCACCTACAAATCCTACGAATATGCATGTCGAAGAGATTCAGGTGAGAGTGAGATGGACCCCAGTGTACGACAGTTCCGGTAGGGTTACTTATCACCTTGATCAGGGCCTCGGTAACCCAGTGGGGACGACAACGGAACCGTGGTATCTGTTTACCGGGTTGCAACCGGGGAGACCATATGAAATGGGAGTGACGGCCTTCGATGAAAGCGGTAATCAGTCGGAGAGGGTGGTCATTCACTATCCGGCACAGGGTATTCCTCCTCAGAGGAAATAGTCGTTTCCCTGTGTTGCTGACTATGTCTGTATAAAAAGTCCCGATGCCAGTGCATCGGGATTTTTTTTGTGCGTGAACTGACGCCGAATTTTCGCAGGATATTGTCGATGTGATAGTTCACCCCCGCCTCAGACCGCGCAAGAGTCTGCGCGATCTCCCAAGATGACTTGCCCATGGCGCACCACTTCAGAATTTCGAGTTCTTCGGTGGACAGTTGCGGCGAGATAGGTGATGTGTCCGCACAGTTGTGGGGAGCGCCGCGCGGAGTTGTGGATTGGAACTGCATGGAACTCGCAATGTGCATGGCTGTTCTCCCGAGCTTTCGGCGGTGCTGAAAAGGTCGTGGGTGTTTTATTGCGCGATTCTGGGCGGTTGGAATCTGTTAGAAATAACAGGTGGCGCGGATTTTTTGGTGGCTGGAACGAATCTGTAGTGCATGGTTTAAGTGTTTTTAACTAGTAATTTTGTCAGTTTCTGGTTGCCTGGGTTTGATGCTTGAATGGTGCTGCGGTTAAAAACTTAATGCGAATTCGGTAATCTATAAGGTGGTTTTCATGAATGCTTCTGTTTCTGGTTTAGTGTCGCCTGGTCGGGATGCTAGTGCAAATGAGATTCCTAAAGGTGAAATTAGGCTTGATAGTGTAGGTAGGAGAGAGTTCACGTTTACTGTGGATTTTTTTGTCCCGGGGAATGGGACTGCTGTGTTTTTGCATCAGCCTTCAGGTGGAACTCGTCAGCTGGGGGTTGCTTGGCACGGTAGTTCAAGTTGGACGGTTACTGATTTGCTTCCTCTCCAAACGTACAAAATTTCCCTCGGTCCGGGGATCGTTCCACCTATAGAAATTAATGTCACCACATTAGGAGCTAATCCTACTCCTCCGAATCATTTCACTCCTTTCTTTCAAACGGAGAATGAAGTTTACTTCTTTTGGGATGGAGGCAAGGTCGACACTGGCGAGCCGCGTTTTGAAATACGGCGAGACGGAGTGCTACTCGAGATAGCAGATAAACCTCCCTATAGGGATAACACTCCAATGCAAGGGCGTGATCACCAGTATTGCATTCGAACTGTTGATGAGGAATTTCTTTATTCGGACCCTCTTTGTGTTGCCGTAAAATTTAAAGACGTCACAGCACCCACAGTCCCTTCGGACTTACGCATCAGTAATCTTGGTCTGATATTGAGTTGGGAGCCGTCGCAGGACAGTTCTCCAGTGGTTAATTATAGAATTTATCAAATTGAGCAGGATGGAGGAGAAATTGTATTGGATACGACAGTGGAAACGGAGTTTGCTGTTACCAAATTGCAACCGGGGCGTCGATATGTATTTGGAGTGACAGCCTTCGATAACTCCGGTAATGAGTCGGAGAGGGCGACCATTCAGTATCCGGCACAGGGTATTTCTCTTCAGAGGAAATAGTCGTTTCCCTGTGTCGCTGACTATGCATGTATAAAAAATCCCGATGCCTGTGCATCGGGATTTTTTTGTGGGTGCGCCAGACATGGCGCGTTGCGCGCAAGCGCAACCAGCGTGCGTATAAACACGTGGTCAGCAATGAGGGCACACCGGGTACCGATGGCATGACGGTCGACCAGTTGGCGGACTACTTGAAACAGTATTGGCCGATCCTCAAGACTCGGTTGCTGGCCGGCGAGTACCACCCGCAAGGCGGCCCGCTCTCGCCGCTGCTGTCGAACATCCAGCTCAACGAACTCGACCGCGAGTGGGAACGGCGGAGCCACCGTTTCGTACGTTATGCCGGAACACAAAATTTCTGACACCCCCCGGTGGTGTGAGAGGACGGCGGATGTAAATCTGTCTCATACTCGATTGCAGGTAAGCACGTCCGTTGGACTTTCACATAAAAGACCTCTTTCAGCCAGGTACGCCCTCGGGATCTACTGCCCTGCCTCCTTGATGAACACTTCCCGACATCCCTGAAGAGCTTCAATACACTCTCCGACAACACTTGCGCAACGGGCCAGCGGCACTCGGGCCTCTTTCATTATTCGCGCGCGAAGGTTTTTCAAGTGCAGGGATTTGTCCTACAGGATGTTCGGATAGATCTTGCATACCGATCCTACGGAAAACGAGAAGATGCGCGCCGTTGAAACGCAACATCATATTTACTGGTGTTGATCAATAACCCGGTGCCTGACTTTTGTCGCTTGGCCGAAGCACGCACTATTAATCAGATACTTAAAGGTAATTCCAATGTTCAAGAAAATTGCAATTTCTGCCCCGGTGCTTGCTTTGGCTTTTGTTTCTTCGGCTGCCATGGCTGTTCCAATTGATCACACCGTTGAAGTCTACGCTGATATTCCGAGCAGCGACTTCTATGTGCAGCCATCCAAGCTCGATACTGTACAACAACCTCAGCAATTGGCCTGGGATATGGACAATTCCGAACTGAAAGGCATCAGCCGCAACTTCAGGGCGAAAAGCAGCGTTGAGTCTGGCACAGGCAATGCCATCAAGGCATCTCTGACGGCCCCGGCGTTCATCACCTCTGGCGAAGACGATATTGAGTTGACCGTCAAGTTCAATGATGTTGCTTTGTCTGTTGGCGGCGATGTAGAAGTTATCGCTGCTGGTGAAGCGCACAATGAAGTCATCGTTCCCCTGAGCATTGAGCCAATCGCACCTGACGAGGGTTATCAGGTAGGTAAATACACCGGATTCGTTCGTATGCAATTCGACGCGCCTTGATAATTGTTGGATAAGTTCCAGCTAACAGTGTGTCCTTTATGTGGCCGGCGCAGCCGGCCGCATTCTTTCTTGCACATGCAAGCGCTAACTTGAGATATTGATCAATGTTTCCGATGACTCCTATCGCAGGAGCGCTTGCGCTTATTTTTTGCGCAGGCGCGCTTGCCAGTGAAAGCCAGCCTGCGAACAAGTCCGTAAGTTTGCTCCAGCAGGCTGAAGGTTTGCCTGCAGAGTTTCATGAATTCTTTTTTGATGTTCCATTGGCTGTTCGAGTCGAAGTCGATCGACAGTTCCTGGGCGAAGCCATGATCCTGTTGACCCGCGATGAGCGAGTGACGCTGATCAACTTTACGGATACACGCAACAGTGACCTTGCTTCGAGCGAGCGTGATGAGTGGGCCGCTTTCCTGACGCAGGGCGCGACGTTGGGCGCCTGTAAAAGTGGCTGCCCTCGGCAATTGCAGTCGGTTTACTACAGTCTGGAAGACTCGATGGTGTCGTTGGTGACGGAGAACGCCGAGCGCGATCCGCAAATCCGACAGTTTCATGATCAGCCTGAAGGCGGCAGCCACGGTATGATTGTGCGCAAACAACTGAACATCAGCGGCGGTCAGCAGCAGAATATCGCCGGCCGTTATGGCCTGGAGGCAACCGCGAGCCTGGGCAACTGGACGAACACGTTCAATGCTCAACTGTCGCGCAGGTCAGGAACCGATACGGGCATCAAGCATGCTGTCCATGAGTTGCATGCCCAACGGGAACTGGAGGGCAACTTCATCCGTGCCGGGTATTTCACGCCCAGTGCCCAAGGTCTGACTCGGTCTGTGCGCACCATCGGGCGAGGTCCCGACACGGTAATGGGTCTGATGTACGGCAGTTCCGACAGCTTGGCGATCGACAACGCCAACCCCAGTATCTATCCCATTACGGTGACCGCCAACCGCCAGGCGATGGTGGAAATCTATCGCAACGGTGTGCTGATCAACAGTCAGCAGGTGGCGAGCGGTCTGCAGGCGCTCGATACACGTCCGCTGCCCGGCGGAATCTACGAAGTGGAAGTACGGGTGGTCGAAGACGGTCAAGTGATTACCACCACTTCAGAGCTTATTTACAAGCCCACTAACTGGCGCAACCCGGAAAATCGCTGGCGCTACAACCTGTTCGCCGGTCGCGAGAGCAAACTGCTCAGCAATTGGCAGGAGCGCGATGACGGCGAACTGACGGCAGGCGCTGCCTTTAACTTCTTGCTGCATCCGCGAGTTGTCCTGGGGCTTTCAGCCCGTCAGGTCAAGGAGCAGATGCAGTTGGGCACCTCTGCCGACTGGACGGTGGGCGAGAAAACGTCCCTTTACACCAGCCTTTCCCAGACCAAGGGCGAAGGCACGGGGATGGAGGTGCAAGGTGTGCATCGCTACAACGGCGGCAGTCTGGTGTTGCGCCATCAGCGCAGCTGGCTGGACACCCGTAATACTTACGAAGTGCTGCCGGACGGGACACACATCCGTCAACGCAACACCTACAACGGACAAACCAGCAATACATCGCTGTCGGTGAGTCAGCGCTTGAACAGCAAGAGCTCGGTCAGCGCGCAAGTCTCCCAAAGCCAGGGTTATTCCGAAGGCGTGGGCATCGACCTGAGCTGGACCCGCAACGCACAGCTGTTCGGCAACCGCGCCGACTGGCGCGTGGCGGTGTTCGATCGACCAGGCACGGTTGGCACTGCCGACCAGCGAAACCGCGGGATCGATATCAGCCTGCGCATGGCACTGGGTTCCGACGGTCACCAGGTGAGCGGTAGCGTCGGTCAACGTACATCGCGTGACGGTGGACGCGATCCGAACGCGTCCGTCACCTATCGTCGCGACCTCGAGGATCACGTCCTGCAAAGTGTTTCTGCAACTGTCAGCAAGGATGTGTACGGGACAGGCCAGGCGGGCACGGCTGATTTCAAGACTGACCAGGTCAGCGGTTCGATGCATGCGCAACGTTCCTCCTACAACGGTCAGATCAGCGGCGGTTTGAATCTGGACAGTACTTTGGCGGTCAGTGGCAAAAAACTCGTAATGAGTAGCCAGGCCTCGACCGGAGAGGCGGGAATGATCGTCGATGTCGAGAGCGATCTCGATGATATCGAGCTGCGGGCCGACGACTTCGCCGGTACCCACGCCACGTTGCGGCCGGGGCGCAATTTCATTCCCGTTTCGGCGTACAAGAACGGCACGGTGAATTTCGATTTCAAGGGCACCGATGTTCCTGCGGCGGCAATCCAGCCTGCGCGCACCACCTATCACTTGAACAAGGGAGGGGTGGATTATCGTCAGGTGCGCATTCTGAAGACCGTGACCGTGATGGGGCGCCTGTTGGATGCCGGTGGAAAACCGTTGAAAGGCCATCACGTCATCAACCATGCCAGTCGTGGTATCAGCGAAGTCGATGGGTTCTTTTCCATGGAACTTAGCGAGAATTCTCCTACACTCGAAGTGCGGCACGACAGTCAGTTGTTATGCCAGTTCAGGCTCGATCCAGCCTCCCAGCACCGAGAGAATGATGTGCTGATGGTAGGGGATCTACGGTGTCATCCGGACACCTTGGCCGAAGCTGCTTATAAGTCTGAGAAGGCCAGTTGATGGGCACTTATACAAAAGCAGTCAGAACATGGCGTACACAGGACAGTCAAATGAACAAGTTACTCAACCGTCTGGTGCTGGGATCGGCACTTTGCGGGTTTGCAAGTTTAGCCAATGCCGCTGTATTGGAGGTGCAAGCCGAGATCAGGCCGGATCCGCTTAATCCGGGAAGCGCGGAGATTATCAATCAGACACCTCAAACCGGGTATTGCACGGAATATCCGGGTAATTGCAGTAGCAAGGGGATTCGAAGTAACAGCTTCTCTATTGCTTTTACGTCGTCAGGGGGCATTGCCAAAGATCATGTGATCCCTTTTGGTTTTCCGACGACATGGCGCAGATTTACTGTCCAGCATGCGGTGATTCCTGGCGAAACAGCGGAGATCGAAATTCGCATTGCCGGAGTGGGGACCCGTTATCGCTTGAGCAGAACAGTGCAAGCAATAGTCGGACTTCCGGCGGATTTTCCTGTGTTTGATTCTCACGCCTATCTCTGGCAACCCTCGTGGGTTGAGGCAACTGGTTCCTGCCGGCAAGTCAATGATACTTCCCAGGGGGCTGATGACAATAATACAGATTTTACGGCATTTTGGTTGACCCCCCAGAACGTCACCACTTGCCCAAGGAGTCCGAAATACAACATTCCCGGCATGACTTTGCAACGGCTCGATGTACATTATGAGTTGCGAGCTGTTCGACCGGAGCAGTTGATAAGTGGCGACTATGAAGGGTCGTATACTTACTCCACCAGCGGCGATTTCGATATGGGTGTCTTGACCCCCAATGACGGTGCAATGACATTCAATTTGAACCTGGCGGTAAAGCAGGACGTCAACGTCAAAATGTCCGCCGACAGTATTGCCCTGGCACCCAAGGGCGGCTGGATGGAGTGGATCACCCATGGAAGACGACCGGAGAAAATACTGGGTGACTTGCGGTTTTTCATCTTGACGTCTACGCCGTTTAAAATGGATCTCAGCTGCAGTCAACCGGGAGCTGGAACCTGTCTGATAAACAACGGTACCCATGAAGTACCTGTCGATATCAGTGTCAGCCTGCCAAGTCCTTGGGTGGACAATGCAGACCAGCCGGTTGCACGGCGTCCACTGAAGATAGGTGGTGCCGGCCTGGAGCATCTGAAGCCTGCAGGTTTGCCCACTCGACAACCCAGTCTGCTGCATTTTGAAGTGCAGCAAGATTCAGTTGCAACAATGCACGACGCTAGCAGTTATCGAGGAATCGTTAATATAACTTTTGATTCCGATATCTAATCGCAGTAGCAAAGCCTGAGGCTTACTCAGGCTGTTGTCCCAGTACGAGGCTTATCTCATGAAATCCATTTATATGTTGTTGTGCACATTTTTCTTCAGTCTGTGCGCGCACGCCGGCCCCAGCCTGCAAATTGGTAGCTTCTATGACTTTATGAAGGGCGATCAAAGTACCTATCTGAAACGTATTCATAACGGTGGTACTTCAACGGCGTTCGTCAAGATCGAGATCAAGGAGATTTTTTATCAGCAGAATGGAAACTCCCGCGAAGAGCCCTTGAAGAGTGTTGATGGCAGTACCCGTGACGGCCTGGTCGCCAGCCCGGCCAGGCTAATCGTACCGGCCAAAGGAACTCAGGGTACCCGCCTGCTGTATACCGGCGATCGGAGTAAAGAGCGCTATTTTCGCGTTCGTTTTCTACCCGTTGTTCCCGAAAAAGAAGACAAGTTCGCCGTCTCGGACACTGAGCGTGAAACGTATGAAAAGGAAATGTCAGCCGGTTTTAACGTAATGGCCGGTTATGGCATGGTGTTCTTTGTTCGACCGGGCAATACCCGTTTTGATACCAAAATCGATAACACTGCCAATGGTTATCAAGTGAAAAACAATGGCAATAGTGTAGTTGTCATCGATTCCTTCAAGGATTGTTCGGCGAAGAACGAAGATGATTGCAAACCGACCAGAAAAGTTCACTTGATTCCAGGTCATGATTTCGCGTTCGACAAACAAGCGGGTCGAGTCTATCGCTATAACCTGATCGAGGACGAAAAGAAGACACCTGTGCAAGTGAAGGGATAGTTCGGTTTGCGTGGCCACTGTCATTTTGACTATGGCCACGCTTGCTTTCGGGGGCTGATTACCCATTCATGTGGCATTAGTCATGTTGACCCGAAAATATTCGACAACTTGTCCGGTGACACTGCAACTCGCCCTTGCCGGTGGCTTGGTGATTCTGGCTCGCAAGCTCGCTCGCGAAGGCGGGGGCACAAACGCACACACTCCAGCGATTGACGAGGGACTGTCAGCCACTCAGTCTTCCGGCTCCATTTTTATTCGCGGAGACAGTCGATGCCCTACGTAACGATAGATGGACAACCCCTTCACTACATCGATCAAGGCAGCGGCCCGACGGTTCTGCTGGCCGGTAGTTACCTGTGGGACCAGGCCATGTGGGCACCGCAGATCGCCGCGCTGTCGCAACAGTATCGTGTGATAGCCCTGGACCTGTGGGGACACGGCCAATCCGGGCCAATGCCTGTCGGTACGACGTCGCTGGATGACCTTGCGCGTCAGGCTCTGGTCTTGCTCGATCATCTGGACATCGAGCGGGTCACTCTGGTCGGCCTGTCGGTCGGCGGCATGTGGGGCGTGCGCCTGGCGCTGTCGGCAGCGCACCGGCTCAATGGCCTGGTGTTGATGGACACCTACCTCGGCGTCGAACCGGAACCGACTCGCCAGTACTACTTTTCACTGTTGAAGCAGATCGAAGAGGCGGGTGTCATCACTCCAGCGCTGCTGGATATCATAGTGCCGATCTTCTTTCGCCCCGGCATCGACCCGCAGTCGCCTCTGTACCAGAACTTCCGTGCGGCGCTGGCGGCTTTGCCCACTGATCGCCTGCGTGAAAGCATCGTGCCGATGGGGCGCATTACCTTTGGCCGCGAGGATTTCATGGCCCGACTGGGTGAACTCGACGGTGCCAGCACACTGGTGATGTGCGGTGATCAGGACATTCCGCGTCCACCGGAGGAAGCCCGTGAAATGGCCGAGTTGATTGGCTGCCCGTGGGTGCTGGTGCCAGAGGCTGGGCATATTTCCAGTCTGGAAAATCCGGAGTTTGTCAGCCAGGCGTTGCTGGCATTTTTGGCGGAGCGTAATCCGGAGTAGGGTTTGCGAAAAAGATCGCAGCCTTTGGCAGCTCTGTAGGAGCTGCCGAAGGCTGCGATCTTTTGATCCTGCTTACTTCGGCCCGAGAATCTTCACCAGCTTGTCCGGTGACGGCGCGCCCTGCTGTTGTTGCAGATTACCCTTGTCGTCCATGTAGAAAATCGCCGGTGTCGCCTGCAGCTCCAGCTCTTCCATCAATTGCATGTTGGCCGCGAACTTTGCCTGAATCGCTGACGGCACTTCCTTCAAGGCCTTGAGCGAGCTGCCCTTGCCGGCGGCTTCGTGGTCCTGCAGGGCTTTTTCCGGGTCTTTGGCGGCAAGCAGTGCGGCGGATTTTCCCGGGCTGTCTTCGCGGATGATGCCCACCATGATGTGGCGCAACTGCACCTTGCCGGCCTTGACCCACGGCCGGGCCTGTTCCCAGAACATGTTGCAGTACGGGCAGTTCGGGTCACTGAACAGGTACACCACGCGCGGCGCATCCTTCTTGCCGTCACCGATCCAGTTGCTGGTTTCGAACTTGGCCCAGACTTCCTTGGCCATCGGCGCGTACACCAGTTTCTGCAATGGCGCGCTGCTCAGGTCATTACCCTCGGCGTCGTACAGATTGCCCAGTAGCACGTGTTTACCGTCCGGTATCAGGTACAGCGCCATGCCGCGGCCCTGGTATTGCGCGGCATACCCGCGCAAACCGTCAGGGGCGTCGAACTGGCCGACGATTTTCGCGCCCTTGGCCTCGATTTTCCTGATCGCATCGGGCAACTCTTCGGCCTGTACCGACGGCAGGTGCAATAGGGCGGCACCGAGGCTCAGGGTCAGCAGGTGGCGGAGGCGGGGCATGGCAGTTTCCTTGAAGAGGTGGCGGGTACGGTGTCGAAGTTTTCCAGTGCGCGAGCCAGGCTGGCGTTTGACAGCTCACCCAGATGGCTGCCCAGCAGGCGACCTTCGGGGCTGTAGAACAGCGTAGTCGGTAATGCCATGGAACCGACGGCCTGGCTCAGTCGCCCGCCGCCGTCGAACAGCACGTTGGACAGGCTCAAGCCCTGGGTTTCCAGAAAGGTCGCGACGCTTTGCATGCTTTCCGCCTGATTGACGAACAGGAACGTCAGGTCCGGACGTTGTTGCTGGGCGCTTTCCAGCACCGGCATTTCCCGGCGGCACGGCGGGCACCAGGTGGCCCAGAGATTGATCACCAACGGGCCGCCCTTGTAGTCGGCCAGTTGCACGGTTTCGCCGGCGGCGTTGCGCAGGGCGATTTCCGGCAGGCGTGTGCCTTGTTCATAAATCGACAGGGAGAACGTTGCCAACAACCAGAACGCCAGGCCGCTGGCCGCGCCAAAGCCCAGTGGGCGGCGCAACCCCGGGCGACGCCAGCCGCGATACAGCGTGGCGAGCAGCACGACAATCACCCCCGGCCAGGCGAGAAAACCGCCATCGCGCAGGTCGATGATCTGCCACGGATCATTGCGGTAGTGCGCCCAATAGACCGCCACGAAACTGATCCGGGCCGCCAGCATGCCCAGCAGAAACAGGCTGAACAGCGCGGACTCGGGGTTTTCTCCGCCGCGCTTGGCCACCCGCCAGCCGACAAAAGTGGCCAGCGCCAGCGCACTGATCAGCAGCAGGTGATTGAGCGCGATGGCAAAGGTGCCGAGGGTGAAGGTCAGCATCAACGGGCGTCTCGGGTGGTAATCCAGCGTTGCAGGAAAGTGTCGGCATCGACCTCGCCGGTGATGCGCTGGTTGCGCCGTTCTTCACCGTCAGCGCCAATCCACAGCAGGCTCGGAGGCCCAGGCACTTTGTAACGGCCGAGCAACTCGCGGCTGGCGGCATTGTCGGCGGTGACGTCCAGGCGGAGCAAGCGCACATCGCTCAAGGCTTCAAGCACTTTGGGTTTGCCAAACACCTGCTTCTCCATGACCTTGCACGACACGCACCAGTCGGCGTAGTAATCCAGCAGCACCCACTGGCCCTGAGCCTGCGCCACATCGAGCTCCCTTTGCAGCGCAACCGGGTCCTTGATCGTAGTGAAGGCGTCGTGGCCAGTGGGCATGGCAGCGACGGCGGAATTGGAGGCGCGGAAGACCTGTAACGGCTTGAGCAGATCATCACTGCCGCCGGCCGCACCGATCATCAACAGACTGCCCCACAAGCCGAGCAGCAACGAGCTGGCACCGAACAGTTGAGCAATGCGACCGAAGCCACCCGACTGTTTCCAGGCGCTGTAGGCCGCAATCAACAACAACGCCCCGCACAGGCCGACCCATAACGACTCATCCAGCACCGGGCGCAACATCAGCAACGCCGTGGCGAGGAACAGGAAGCCGAAAATGCCTTTGACCAGGTTCATCCACGCGCCCGGCTTGGGCATGAAGCGATTGCCAACGGTCACCAGCAACAGCAGCGGCACACCGATACCGATGCCCAGGGCGAACAGAATCAATCCGCCATGCAACGCGTTACCGCTTTGCGCGATGTACAGCAGCGCGCCGGCCAGTGGTGCGGTCATGCAGGGCCCGACCAACAGACCGGACAGGGCACCCAGCACCCCGGCGCCGATCAGGCTGCCGCCGCGCTGATTACGCGAAACGTTTTCCAGCCGATCCCGCACGGCCACCGGCAGTTGCAGCTCGAAGTAGCCGAACATCGGCAGCGCCAGCAACACGAAAATCACCGCGAAACTGCCCAGCAGCCAGGGGTTCTGCAACCAGGCTTGCAGGTTCGCCCCCAGGGAGGCGGCCAGGACACCCATCGCCGCATACACCAGCGCCATGCTGACCACGTAACTGCCGGCCAGGGCGAAACCACGCTTGGGCGAGGCGCCGCTGCCGACGATCAGCCCGGCGAGAATCGGCAGCATCGGCAATGAACAAGGGGTGAACGCCAGCAACAGGCCCAGGCCGAGGAACAGCACAAGGCTCCAGCCCAGTGCCCGTTGCTGCAGGCCGCTGGCCAGCGCCTGGTCCGGTGCTTCGTTGGCCGCGCTCTGCACATGGGTATTGCCCAGGTCCACGATCCTGGTTTGCGGTGGATAACACAAACCGGCATCGGCACAACCCTGGTAACTGACCTTGACCTGGCCGCTGGCACCCGCTGGTATCTTCAGTTCCAGACCCTGGCGGTAGACTTGCTGTTCACCGAAAAACTCGTCGCTGTGGGCTTCACCTTCCGGCAACGCAGGGTGCTGCCCGACAGGCAATCCATCGAACTTCAAGCGTTTCTGGTACAGGTAGTAGCCGTCGGTGATCTGCCAATAGAGCTGTGTTTCACCGGATTCCAGGCGTTCAGAGGTAAAGGTGAAGGCTTTATCAACCGGGAGAAATTCAGGTTTGGTGTCGAACGGATTGGTTGCCGCCTGGGCCAGGCCCGCGATCAAAAGGGTAAACAGTAAAAACAGACGACGCATGGATAAGCCTTTTCCCGGTACTAGTGAGGTGCACAGTGGCGGGTGGCGATTAACCGATGATTAACCGTCCCGGCCTTGTGGCGATGGCGTCTGCGGCATAATGTCGACTTAATCGGTCAAAGGCTTAATCAGCTTTATTTCTACGAGGCTCCCCATGCACGTATTGGTATGCGAAGACGATGAGCTGATCGCCAGCGGCATCGTTGCCGGCCTGACCGCCCAGGGCCTGACCGTGGAGCACGTGGCCACGGCGTCCGCTGCCCGGGCCATGCTCAGGGTCGCGGAATTCGATGTCATGGTGCTCGACCTTGGGCTGCCGGACGAAGATGGCCTCAAGCTGCTGCAGCAGTTGCGTCATCAGGGCCTGGAGTTGCCGGTGTTGATCCTCACCGCGCGTGATTCGGTCACCGACCGCGTCGATGGCCTGCAAGCCGGTGCCGATGATTACCTGCTCAAACCCTTCGACCTGCGCGAACTCGCTGCGCGCCTGCATACGCTGTTGCGCCGGGTGGCGGGGCGCAGCGTCAACCTGATCGAACACGGCGCCCTGACCTACGACCCAAGCAGCCGCGAAACCACACTCGCCGGCCAGCCGGTGGATCTCTCGCGTCGCGAGCAGTCGTTGCTGCAAGCCTTGTTGCATAACCGTGGCCGGGTGCTGTCCACCGAGCAACTGAAGGACAGCGTCTACGGTTTCAACGACGAGCTGGAAAGCAACGCCCTCAACGTTCATATCCATCACCTGCGGCGCAAGCTCGGCAATGGCATTGTCGAGACCGTGCGCGGCCTGGGCTATCGCCTGGGGCCGGCTGATGGCGGAGAAGAATCGAAGTGATGAGTCTGCGTTTGCGCCTGAGCCTGACGCTCGGCGCCGCGTTTGCGCTGATCTGGGCCCTGGCTGCGGCCTGGATGCTCAGCGATTTGCGCAATCAAATGATGTTTTCCCTCGACCAGCGCCTGGTGGCGTCGGCACGCATGGTCGCCGGCCTGATGGAGCAACTGCCACCCCTGCCGAGCAAGGGCGAGGGCACCCACTTCAGCGCCGAACAACTGAACATACCGGGTGGCATGGCGTGCCAGGTCAGCTCGCTGCGCGGTGAAATCCTTGCCCGCAGCCACACCGATCCGCAGCAGACTCTGGAGGCCGAGAAGCTGGGTTTTCACGATCAGATGATCGACGGCGCGCCGTGGCGCAGTTTCACACTGGCCCGGGGCGATCTGCGCATCACCACCGCCGACCGGCAGATTGAGCGTGAGGCGTTGAACATGTCGATCCTGCTGGCCGCTTCCGTACCGGTGGGCGTGGCGCTGCTCGGTTGCCTGTGTCTGCTCTGGCTGGGCATCGGCCAGGGGCTGGCACCGCTCAACCGCATGCGCGACGCCTTGATGCGCCGCAGCGCCGACTCCCTGGAACCCTTGCAGATCCAGCCATTGCCCAGCGAGCTGCAACCCTTGCTGGAAACCCAGAACCAGTTGCTCCAGCGTATCGGCAAGGCCATCGAGCGCGAACGTCGTCTGACCGGTGACGCGGCCCACGAGTTGCGCAGCCCGCTGACCGCCATCAAGACCCACCTGCAAGTGGCGCGCATGACCGACGGTAGCGCCCGGGACCAAGCCCTGGCGCGCGCCGAAGAGGGGGCGGATCGCATGCACCGCACCCTCGAGCAATTGCTGTTGCTGGCACGGGTCGAGGGCAGCCTGTCGTTTGACGACGGTGTGCAGTGCAATGCCGAGCAAGTGGCAAAACTGGCGATCCAGGATGCGGCGAGCGGTGATCGCCAGCGCATCAGGTTTCAGGCGCCGGGCAAGGTCTCCGCTGCGCCAGTACAAATGCCTGCCGTGCTGTCGATCGCCGCGCTGCGCAACTTGCTCGACAACGCACTGCGCCACACTCCCGCCGACAAAGCGGTGGAGTTGAGCCTGGAAACCACCGGCAATCGTGTGCAGTTCGTGGTGCGCGACCATGGGCCGGGGATTGCCGAAGAGGATTTGCAACACTTGACCCAACGCTTCTGGCGCAACGGCCATAGTACGGGTTGCGGCCTGGGGCTGGCGATCGTCCAGGCGATCGTTCAGCGTTGCGGTTGTACGCTGCATTTCGATAGCCGACCGGACGGTTTGCGGGTCGAACTGACGATGCCGCTGCAACCGGTCTGAAAAACACCACAAAACCCCTGTAGGAGCGAGCTTGCTCGCGATGGTCGATAACGATAACGCGTGCTTTCTGAATGCACGCGGTGTTCTTGAGTTCATCGCGAGCAGAGCTCGCTCCTACAAAGGTTTCCGTGTTACCGCCTAAATCCCTCAAGCGCTGATGCGTTTCCAGAACAGGAAAACCGTATTGAGGGGTCGAGAGATGTCAGTCGCTACCAGCCTTATCGTAGATCAGCCGGCGACGTCCGCCGAGACGCTTTATCAATTCAATGAATCGCCATTGCTGGCCCGCCAGAGCCAGCAGGAATCAAACGCCCGCAGTTATCCGCGACGCATTCCCCTGGCGCTCAAGCGCGCCAAGGGTATTTACGTCGAAGACGTCGAAGGCCGCACGTTCATCGACTGCCTGGCCGGTGCCGGGACCCTGGCCCTGGGGCACAACCACCCGGTGGTGATCCAGGCCATCCAGCAAGTGCTGACCGATGAACTGCCGCTGCACACCCTGGACCTGACCACCCCGGTCAAGGATCAGTTCGTCCAGGACCTGTTCGGCCTGCTGCCGCCTGCCCTGGCCGCTGAAGCGAAGATCCAGTTCTGCGGTCCCACGGGCACCGATGCCGTGGAAGCCGCCCTGAAGCTGGTGCGTACCGCCACTGGCCGCAGCACCGTGATCTCGTTCCAGGGCGGGTATCACGGCATGAGCCAGGGCGCGCTGAGCCTGATGGGCAGCCTCGGGCCGAAAAACCCGCTGGGCGCCTTGCTCGGCAGCGGCGTGCAGTTCATGCCGTACCCTTACGATTATCGTTGCCCGTTCGGGCTGGGCGGTGCGCAAGGGGTGAAAGCCAACCTGAGCTATCTGGAAAACCTGCTCAACGACCCCGAGGCCGGTGTGCAATTGCCGGCGGCGGTGATCGTGGAAGTGGTGCAGGGCGAGGGTGGGGTGATCCCGGCCGACCTGGACTGGTTGCGCGGTGTGCGGCGGATCACCGAAAAGGCGGGTGTCGCACTGATCGTCGATGAAATCCAGAGCGGATTCGCCCGTACCGGCAAGATGTTTGCCTTCGAACACGCCGCGATCATTCCCGATGTCGTGGTGATGTCCAAGGCCATCGGCGGCAGCCTGCCGCTGGCGGTGGTGGTCTACCGCGAGTGGCTCGACACCTGGCTGCCGGGCGCCCATGCCGGGACCTTCCGTGGCAACCAGATGGCCATGGCCGCCGGTTGCGCAGTGATGCGTTATCTGGTCGAACACAAGGTTTGCGAGCATGCCGCCGCCATGGGCGAGCGCCTGGCCGAGCACCTGCGCATCCTGCAACGGGACTTCCCGCAACTGGGTGATATTCGTGGGCGTGGCTTGATGCTCGGTGTCGAACTGGTCGATCCGACGGGCGCACTGGATGCCCAGGGTCACCCGCCGGCGTTCGCCCGCCTGGCCCCCCTGGTACAGCGCGAATGCCTCAAGCGTGGCTTGATCCTGGAACTCGGTGGCCGCCATGGCGCGGTGGTGCGCTTCCTGCCGCCACTGGTGATCAGCGCTGCGGAAATCGATCAGGTGGCCGGGATTTTCGGCCGGGCCCTGGCGGCTGCCAGCCGCGATCTGTAAATTTTTTGCGCCGCGTAACGTTCCTTCTACATAACGGCTGCGCATACGGCGCAGCCCGCCCAACATCGATGGAGAGACAGCATGACTTCAGTATTCGATCGCGAGGACATCCTCTTTCAGGTCGTGGTCAACCATGAAGAGCAATACTCGATCTGGCCCGATTACAAAGCCGTACCACAGGGCTGGCGCACCGTGGGTAAAAGCGGGCTGAAAAAGGAATGCCTGGCCTATATCGAAGAGACCTGGACTGACATGCGTCCGTTGAGCCTGCGCCAGAAGATGGATGAGCAGGCGGCTGTGGCGAACTGATCCGTCGCCCATAAAAGAGCCCGCTGAGCCGGTAAGGTCAGCGGGCTTTTTCATATCGGGATTTTGTGTTGTCTGTCAGGCCGCCTTCGCGAGCAAGCCCGCTCCCACAGGGGACCGCATTTCCAATGTGGGAGCGGGCTTGCTCGCGAAGAACGATAACGCGCTCCAACTGAGGTTACACGCCACTAAGCCCCTTGATGACCAGATCCACATTCCCCTCCAGCTCCGCCACCGGATCCCCCGCATCGGTGCTCAACACCAGTAACCGGCTACCCGATTCGGTAATCACCGCTTTTACAGCATCCGAAGGCTGCCGGTGATGCAACACCACCGCCACATCATTGTCCTTGAGCATCGCGCTCAACGCCTTGAGCGCTTCCTGTGTCCATTGCGCATCCGGTCGCGCATCCAGCCCCACCAGCTCCAGATTGAGCCCACCGATCAGGTAGCCGAAATGATCGCTGAGGCTCATCACACTGAGGTTATCGGCCGTCGCCAGCCGCGCTTCGCTGTCAGCACTGAGCTTGAGCAAGCGTTGCTTGAGGGCTGCCAGGTTGGCGTCGATCTTCGACTTGGCCTCGGGGGCCAGGCGTACCAGGTCCGCCGCCATCACGTCGGCCATGCGGCCCATGTTGTTGCTGGAAAACCACGGCTGGCTGTTGAGGCCATCGACCTTGTTGCCCGGCTGCACGGCGATGCCGGGCAGGGCGCCGTCTACAGGGCGGGCGGCATCGACTTCGACGATACGGATATTGCTGCGTCGGGAGATCGGGTACAGCGGGTCATCCGGCCAGAGTGAACGCAGGCCGATCACCGCATCGGCATCCTTCGCCAGCTGGGCCAGCGCCGGGGCACCTCGGCCGGTGAAGTAGGCGGTCTGGCGGCTGCCGGGCAGATTGGCCGGCGCGGCGCGTTCGAGGCTGACATCGGTGCCTTTGAGCAACACTTCACCGAGACCATAGGTAATCGGCAAAGAGGCCAGCACGCGCAGCGGTTTGCCGTTGTCTGCGGCGAAGGTCGTAGCGGTCAGCCCGCACAGGGCCACCGCGAGGGTCAGTTGGCGCAGAGTAAAAATCATTTATCCAAGGTTCCCTTTCAGGCTGGGGACGATGCCGCGCGCAATGGCGGCCAGGGCGAAGGCGATTCCGGCCACGAGGATGATCGCGGCACCGGACGGAATCGGCAGGTCGAAGACGATCGGCGCGAGAATCCCGCACAGTGTGCTGACGGTGGCGATCAGCACCGAACACCAGAAAAAGCCCTTCAGCGATTGGCTGAGCAAACGCGCCGCCGCTGCCGGAATCACCAGCAGCGCGCCGACCAGAATTGCCCCGATGACCTTTACCGCGGCGACGGTGATCAGCGTCACCAGAATCACGAACAGATAATCCAGGGCCTTCACCGCCACCCCGCGCACCGCCGCCAGTTGCGGATTGAAGCTGGCGAGCATGATGCGGTTGTACAAAGGCAAAGCCAGGGCCATCACCAGCGAACCGACGATGGCCAGCACCAGCAGGTCATTGCCGTTGACCGTCAGCACCGAACCGAACAGCACGTTTTCCAGGATGTGCACGTTGATCTTGCCCGCCAGAATCAACAACAGGCTGGCGCCCAGGGCGAGCGACACCGAGAGGAACACGCCGATCAAGGTATCTGGCGCCAGGCCGGTACGGTTGCGCAGGTAGTTGAGCAAAATACCGAACAGCAGGCAGTAGCCGAACAGGCTGCCGTAGGGACCAGTGTAGGGTTCACCGAGCAAAATGCCGATGGCCACGCCGGTCAACGCGGCATGGCCGACGGCTTCGGAGAAAAACGCGAAGCGCTTGACCACCACCAGCGTACCCAGGCCGCCCAGCACCGGGCCGATCAGCAGGCCGGCGAGCAACGCATTGACCACGAATCCATAGGCCAGCGCTTCGGGCAGATAACCCGACGATGCCCAACCCTGGACCATCAGGCGAAAAGCTTCGTAACTCATCAGGCAAGGCTCCGTGGGTGAGTCGAGAACAGCGTCAGCAGGCGCTCCGGCGTCAGTGCCTGTTGCGGCGTGGCGTCGAACAGCACGCGGCGATTGAGGCCGGTGACGTGATCGGCCAGGCGCCCGACCGCTTCCAGGTCGTGCTCGATCCACAGCACGGTGATGCCCGCCGCTCGCCAGTCGCCGAGCAAGCGCTCGAACACCTGGATCCCTGCCTCATCGAGGGCCGACATCGGCTCGTCGAGTACCAGCAATTGCGGAGGCGGAATCAGCCCCTGGGCCAGCAATACCCGCTGGCGTTCACCGCCGGACAACGCACCCATGCGGCGCTTGCGCTTGTCCTGCATGCCGACCCGTTCAAGGGCCTCACCAATCGCCGCCGTGTAATGTTTGCTCAAACCGAGAAAGGCCGGGCGACGCTGGCACATGGCAGCCATGAAATCGTCGACGGTCATCGGCAAACCCCGGTCGAACTCCAGCGCCTGTGGCACGTAGCCAATGGTCCCCGGCTCGGCCGACCACTGCAGGCTCAAGCGGCCCTGATGCGGCATTTGCCCGAGCAGGGTCTTGATCAGCGAACTCTTGCCACCGCCGTTTGGGCCGACCAGCGCATGCACGCTCCCGGGACGGACCTGGAAGGTCACCTTGTCGAGGATCGTCGTGCGCCCGAGGGTCAGGCTGATGTCGGTAAAATCCAGGGTCGGGCCCGAAACCTGTGGGAGCGGGCTTGCTCGCGAATGCGGTGGGTCATTCACCGGTGATGTTGACTGACTGGACGCCTTCGCGAGCAAGCCCGCTCGCACAGGGTATTCGGCGCTTGGGGTGGTGAGCGTTTCTTTCGATGTCATGCCCCCGACTCCTGAATCGCCCGCACCACGGTGTTGAGGTTGCCGGTCATTTCCTTTTCGTACTTGTCGGCGGTGTACTCGCCGTAGGAAATATGCGACAGCGGATACAGCTTCACGCCGGATTCGCGCTGGATGGTGTCGACGTAAGTGGAGGGAAAATCCATCTCCGAGAAGATTACCTTCACGTCCAGCTCACGCAGTTGGTCGATAGTCTTTTTCAACTGGCTCGGGCTCGGCTCGATGCCGTGGGCCGGCTCGACCACGGCGGTCACTTCCAGGCCGAACTCGCGCAGCAGGTAGTCGTAGGCGGCGTGCACCGTGGCCACGCGCAACTCGGCGTTCGGCGCCTGGGTCAATTTGGCCAGGGCATCGGCGCGCATCTTGCGCAGGCGCTTGCCGTAGGCGCGGGCGTTCTCGGTGTAGGTTTTGGCATTGGCCGGGTCGAGCTTGCCCAGCTCCCGGGCGATGTTGTTGACCTGGGCGATCGAGGCGCTGATCGAAAGGAAGGTATGCGGGTTCACCACCTTGCCGGCACCGCGGGCGGCAACACCGGTGGCGGCGAGCAGCGGCACGTTTTCATTGGCTTCGATCACCGGCACGTTCGGGGTTTCGCTGGCGGCGATCATGCGGTCGGCGAAATCATCATGGCCTACGCCGTTGAGCACGATCACGTCCAGCCCGCTGATGCGCTTGATGTCTTCGGCGCGGGGTTCGTAGGCATGCGGGTTGAAACCGGCCGGAATCAGCGGCACCACTTCGGCCTTGTCGCCGACGATGTTCGCCACGTAGCTGTAATAAGGGTGCAGGGTGATGCCGATGCGCAGGCGCTTGGCTGCCTCGGCACTGGCGAGGGATGGCAGCAGGCAGGCCAGCAGGCCGACCAGTAGCATGCGCAAGATAGAACGTTGAGATGAAATGGGCATGGGAAAGCGGTCTTCTCTCGGGTGAGGGCGAGGGTTCAATGCCGGTGCTGGCGGGTCACGCCGGCATCGAATTGCGCGACGATCTGTTGCCAGCCGGCGCTTTCGAGCGAGCTGTCGCTGAGGTCGGCCGGAGCGGTGAGCGTGCCGGCGCGGTTGAGCCAGATGTCCGGAGCGTCATCGGTGGCGGTCAGGCGCATCAGGAATGAACCGGCGACTGTCGGCGTCTGGCTCTGGCCGAAGTAGGCCTTGGCGTTGAGCAATTGCCAGGCATGGTTGCCACGGCTGACGGAGCTGGCATCCCGGGCAAACGGGGCAAAACCCTCGTCGGCGAGGGCCTCGGGCGTCGGCAGGGTTTGCTGTTCCTGGCGCAGCAAATGAATCTCGTCCAGCGTCACCCGCAAATCGGCGTAGATGCCTTGCTCGGCAGCGCTGAGGTCGCGGCGGGCATCCAGTTGGTGGCTGTTGACGCTGCTCACCTCATGGGATTCCCCGCGCCAGAGCACCACCGAACCTGCGACCGCAAGGATCATCAGGCACAGCAGCAGGACGTAGAGGGTTTCGTGGCCGGCACCCGCCGGGCGCACGACCTGGGTCGTTGAAGTATTCATGGCGCCTGGATGTCCGCCTGGTCGATTTCCACCACGTGACCGGGGCCTGCGTCGAACAGCACGTAGAACTCGGCGCCGGGTTTCTTGAACGTCAGGGTCGAATCGGCTCCGAGTTTGCCAGGCACCAGGATGGTTTCGTCGTAGCCGATCACATCGAGAGTCACGCCCGGTGCGCCACTGCCGTCGGAAAAGCCGCCGGTGCATTTGATCTGCTCGGCGTCGATGGCCTTGCATTCGCACATCGGGTTATGGGCCAGGGCGCTGGCGCTGAAGCCGGCGCAGAGCAGCAGCAACAGGGTGTTGAGTGGACGAAGCGGGTTGATCATGGTTTGCCTCCTTGTTTGTTCAACCAGGCGATGGTGGCGGGGGAGGCCTGGCTCAAAGGAATGGATGCCTGATGCATGGCGCCGTCCCAGCCTTCCATGGTGATCCACAGCTCGGCGTCGGCCGTGGTCTTTTCCGGGACGGGCAGTGAAGCGCCCATGCGGTACGGCGCGCCGAAGAAAATCACGCCGGCGGCGCGCAGGCTGCGGGGTTTGCCGATGCGCAGGTAAGTGGCCTTGACCTGTCCGATACAGGCCTCGCACAGTGCCGCGTTGAAACCTTTCATGTAGCCGGCGGGGCCGTCGAGCGTGGGTGCGGCGTTGCGCAATTCCGCCAGGCGCAGGCTCCAGGGGCCGACCTGGACTTCGCCGACTTCGCGTTCACCCAGGCCACTGTCGCCGCGCATCAATGCTTCATCCGCGAAGTACTTGGGCATGAAACCGAGTGGAATCAGCAGCAACAGGACGTTCAGGTGAAAGCGCCATTTGTGCCAGAACACGCTCAGGCGCGAGGGTGGTGAGACCGCGATGTCTTTGCTCACAGGTTGGCCTCCGATGTTTCCTTGCGGGTGGCCGGTTGCGCCGCGGCGCTGCGCGGTGTCCTGTTGCTGCGCTTGAAGGCATTGGCCGTGGCCAGTGCCGTGCGCTTGGTCCAGATCAGCAAGCCGCTGAGCACCATCATGCTCAGCAACAGGCCGAAGAACGCCCAGATCAGCTTGATCCACAGGCCACCGAAGTCGCCGGTGTGCAGCGGGCGCATGGACTCGGTGACGAACTCCAGGGTCGAGCGGTCGGAAATCAGGCGCGAGGCGGCGATTTCGCCGGTGTAGGGGTTGAGGGTCGCGGTCTGGAACATCAGTGGATACCAGCCGCGTCCCCCGACATCCAGATGGCTGTAGGCATTGCCCGGCAGGCTGACGAAGCTGGCTTCCAGTCCGGAGATTTTCTGTGTGGCGATTTCAATCGCTCGATCAAGGTCGATGCGCGGCGGGGGCGATCCATCGGGCGACAGCGGTACCGCTTCGCGGGACATCGCCGGAATGATCTTTTCTGTGGAGATGGAAATCTGGTTATCGAACAGGAATGCCTGGATCAGGAACCAGGTGCCGGTGATGGAAATCACCGCGATGAACCAGATCGACCAGATGCCGCTCAAGCGGTGGAAGTCGCCCCAGAAAATCCGCGCGCCGTGGCGAATCCGCAGGGTCGGGCGGAAAAAGCCTTTCCAGAAGCGTTTGTAGACCACCAGCCCGGTGACCAGCGAAGCCAGCAGCGGCAAGCCGAGAAACGACACCAGGTACCAGCCCCAGCTGTAGCCGTTGGTGAACGGCACCAGCCACCAGCCGTGCAGCGCCCGGGTGAAGGCGCGGAAGTTGAACTCCGGCGCGACGCCCTGGATCACGCCGCTGTATGGATTGACATAAATCACCACCGAGCGTCCGTCGGGATAGCTGACTTCGACATCCAGGGCGAAGTGCGACTCGTCGGGCCGACTGATGCTCTGCACCACGGTCTGCGGTTCGGCCTTGTTGATGGCCTCGATGACCTGTTGATAGCTGAGCAGTGGTGCATCGTCCGAGGGCTGGCTGGCGCGCATGGGCGGGTTGGCCAGCCAGACGATTTCCTGGCTGATCACCGCCAGGGTGCCGGTCACGCAGACGATCAGCACGAAAAACCAGATCGGCAGCGCCAGCCAGCTATGGACCAGGAACCAGATTTTTGAGCGGGATTTCTTTGACATATTGAAGGTCTTGCCTGGATGAGAGGCCGCTCGGCTGCGGGCTTCGCAGGGATGAGCGCCCTGAAGGTCCAGTCGTGGCTTTTGCCTACGCGACAGGACTGCATCTAGGTAAGACGGATGAGCAAAGGAAATCCCGAAAGGGGAAGTGAAAGAAAATGTTTCTCGATAGGCAGAAAGGCAGCAATCCGCGCACGGCCGGCCGCAGGATTTACATTCACTGAAGATCAAACGGTGGGAGCGGGCTTGCTCGCGAAGGGGACGGCACATTCAGAGTCAATGTTGCCTGACACACCGCCTTCGCGAGCAAGCCCGCTCCCACAGAGTCCGAGCGAGCCTGCTCGCGAAGATTTCAACCCTGCTGAAACATCTCCTTCGCCCGTTGTTCAATCTGTTCCTGAGTCAGGTCTTCCTTGCGCGTCGCCAGGAACCACAGATGCCCGTAGGGATCCTTCAAGGTCCCCGAGCGATCGCCGTAAAACTGATCCTTGACCTCGGACACAACGGTGGCGCCGGCATCGATGGCCTGTTTGTAGGACTTGTCGACATCCTTCACGTACAAATGCAGACCCACGGACGGCGAATTGTCCGGGTTGCTCAGCGGTCCTTGATCGCACGGTGTACCCAGCATGATCGGGCAATCGCCGATGCGCAGTTCGGCGTGACCGATGCCACCATCAGGCATGGCCAGGCGCATGACCTCAATGGCGCCGAAGGCTTTCTTGTAGAAATCGATGGCTTCGGCAGCTTTGTGGATGCCCAGATAGGGGGTGATGCTGTGATACCCCTCCGGAATGGGTTTGACACTCATGATGGATCTCCCTGTTCTTGTTATGTGGATGGAAAGAACCTGCTTCGTTGTACAGCCGGATAAATATAGGCCAGCCGCTTTCGCCTCACCGAGCGCCCGACGAGCAGCAATGCCACACAAGTGCCATCAGGTAGGCTCCAGCCAGTGCGCTCCCGGCCTGCGCTCTGGGCAAGCGCTGATAAGGACAATGATCGCCATTTCCTGATAGCCACTATTGAAAGCGTTGATTTCTGCTACCCGGGAGGCGCGGGTAGCCTGTGTTCATTGCCTCGAACCAGTCGCCAGGACGCCAGAAATGAAACCGATGATCGCCACTGTGCTGATGCTCACTGTCTCCGTACTCGCCGGATGTGCCAGCCATGTTTCCCCGGAGCTTCGCCCTTACACGGCTGAAGAAAGCAAGGAACTGGCGCTGGAGGCGCTGAACCGCCGCGGATTGTCCTTCGACGAATACCACGCGAAAAAAGCCGAACTGCTCGGCCAGCCGCAAAAGTCGTTCAGCTACGACAACCAGGGGGAAATGAACGCCGGGCGATCTGTACAGCTTCACGGTCGTCCAAGCTGAGGCAAAACTGTACTGCTCCAAGTTTCGTGTAACTGTCCATGGGTTTCGCCCAAGGTGTGCGATAGGGTCAACACCTGACCGACCCTGACGGACTGCCACCCATGACGCTCTCACTCGACCTGCTGCTGGGCTTTGCCCTGTTCGCCCTCGTCACCTCGATCACACCCGGTCCGAACAACACCATGTTGCTGGCTTCCGGGGTGAACTTCGGCTTCAACCGCACGATTCCGCACATGCTCGGCATCACTTGTGGCTTCTTTGTGCTGGTGGTGGCGGTCGGTTTCGGCCTTGGCGCGGTGTTCCAGGCTTACCCTTTGCTCTACACCGTGCTGCGTTACGTGGGGGCGGCGTATCTGCTGTATCTGGCGTGGAAAATCGCTCATTCCGGGCCAGTGTCGGAGGGTCAGCAGAGCGAGGCGAAACCGATCAGCTATCTGGGCGCCGCCGCGTTCCAGTGGGTCAACCCCAAGGCCTGGATCATGGCCATTGGCGCCATCAGCACCTACACGCCGATGCAGGGTTACTTCGCCAATGTGATCGTGATTGCGGCGGTTTTTGCCATCATCAACCTGCCGAGTGTCGGTGTCTGGGCCGCTTGCGGCACGCTGTTGCGCAATGTTCTGAAGGATCGCCGCTGGCTGCGCCTGTTCAATTGGGGCATGGCCGCGCTGCTCGTGGGTTCGCTGTATCCGCTGCTGCTCGAAAGCTTTGGCTGACGCATTGCTTCAACCGGTTGCCCGATGCCTGTTAAGCTGACTTTTCAGGAGCGTTCCTACGCACTATTAAATGAAGTAGTCCTTCTTTAACGGCATCCGATCAGGTATTGGTAGCGTTCTGAAAACAGCGCGCAGCTCACAAGGCTGCGCTTTGCCGTTTGCAGTCACGAGCTTCCTGATCCCGGAACACGCTCTGCGAGTCTTCTATGAATAAACGTCCGTTGTATTTCGATTACGCCGCCACCACGCCGGTGGATGAGCGGGTCATCAAGGTGATGGTTGAGTGTCTGGGCTTTACCGGCAATTTCGGCAACCCGGCCTCAAGCTCTCATGTCTTTGGCCAACAGGCCCGACAATCGGTGGAGCAGGCGCGACGCCAGGTCGCCGAACTGGTCGGCGCGACACCTGAACAGATCGTCTGGACCTCAGGCGCCACCGAATCCAACAACCTTGCCCTCAAAGGCGTAGCCCAGGGGCGCGGCACTGGCGGTGGCCATATCCTCACCAGCCAGATCGAACACAAGGCCATTCTCGATACCGCCAGGCAACTGCAGGATGCCGGTGTCGCCGTGACGTACCTGGTGCCGGATGCCGATGGGCTGATCACCGCGCAAGCGGTCAGCGAAGCCATGCGCGAGGACACTTTCCTGGTGTCGCTGATGCTGGTCAACAACGAACTGGGGACGCTCAACGATGTTCCCGCCATCGGTCAGGTCGTGCGTGAACGCGGGGCTCTGTTCCATGTCGACGCCGCACAGGGCGCGGGCAAAGTGGCGATCGATCTCGCGCAGTGGCCGGTGGACCTGATGTCGTTTTCCGCGCATAAACTGTACGGCCCCAAAGGCATCGGTGCGTTGTACGTCGGTCCGCGTGCCCAACAACGATTGCAGGCGCAGATCCATGGTGGCGGGCATGAGGGCGGATTGCGTTCGGGCACCCTGGCGACCCATCAGATCGTGGCCATGGGCTCGGCCTTTGCGCTGGCGGCGGCTGCGTTCGATGAAGAGAAAGCCACCATCGTGCGTTTGCGTGAACGTTTGCTCGAGCAGTTGCAGGGAATTCCCGGTGTGCGTCTCAACGGCAGCCCGACCCGGCGCATTCCCCATACCCTGAGCCTGACCTTCGCGCAAGGCGAGTTCAACCCGGCGGCATTGCTGTCCTCGATCGCGTTTTCCGCGACCTCGGCGTGCAATTCCGCGAGTAATACCCCATCCCATGTGCTGCTGGCTCTGGGGCATGATGCCCGCTCGGCCAGCCGCACCATCCGCTTGAGCCTCGGGCGTTTTACCACCGAGCAGGACATCGACCAGGCGGTACAACTGATCAAGACAGCCTGCGCCAGTGCTCCGGCATTCTGGCAATAGGGCGACGAAGCGCCGACGCTGATCGGCACTCAACAATAATGATGAAGTGGTTAGCAGGAGACACGATGAATACGCAGCTTTCGATCAATGGATCGGTGCCCCAGCGCCTGGCGCAAACTCGCGAACTGATGAGCCGGGAGGGCATTCACGCCTTGCTGGTGCCGTCGGCCGACCCGCACTTGTCCGAGTACCTGCCGGGTTACTGGCAGGGGCGCCAGTGGTTGTCGGGTTTCCATGGTTCGGTCGGCACCCTGATCGTGACCCCGGATTTTGCCGGCGTCTGGGCTGACAGCCGTTACTGGGAGCAGGCGACCAAGGAACTCAAGGGCAGCGGCATTGACCTGGTCAAGCTGCAACCGGGTCAACCCGGGCCACTGGAATGGCTGGCCGAGCAAACCCCCGAAGGTGGCGTTGTCGCGGTCGATGGCGCGGTCATGGCCGTGGCGTCGGCACGGACCCTGGGCGCTAAACTTGAAGAGCGTGGCGCCCGTCTGCGCACCGACATCGACCTGCTTGACGGCGTCTGGAGCGACCGCCCAAGCCTGCCGAACGAACCGATCTATCAGCACTTGCCTCCCCAGGCGACCGTCAGCCGTGGCGAAAAACTCGCAAAACTGCGTGAAACCCTTCAGGCCCGTGGCGCCGACTGGCATTTCATCGCCACCCTCGATGACATCGCCTGGCTGTTCAACCTGCGTGGCGGCGATGTGTCGTTCAACCCGGTATTCGTTTCCTTCGCCTTGATCAACCAGCAACAGGCCACGCTGTTTGTCGCCCTGAGCAAGGTCAGTGCCGAACTGCGCGCCATCCTTGAGCAGGACGGCGTGACCTTGCGCGACTACAGCGAAGTCGCTGCCGCACTGCGCGCCGTACCGAGCGGCGCGAGCCTGCAAGTCGACCCGGCGCGGGTCACGGCGGGGTTGCTGGACAATCTTGACAGCGGGGTGAAACTGATCGAGGGCCTGAACCCGACCACCTTGGCCAAATCGCAAAAAAGCCTGGCCGATGCCGAACACATCCGTCAGGCCATGGAGCAGGACGGCGCAGCACTGTGCGAATTCTTCGCCTGGCTGGACTCGGCGCTGGGCCGTGAGCGCATCACCGAACTGACCATCGACGAAAAACTCACCGCTGCTCGTGAGCGCCGTCCGGATTATGTGTCGCTGAGCTTCAATACCATTGCCGCCTACAACGCCAATGGCGCGATGCCGCACTACCACGCCACCGAAGAGGAACACGCGGTCATCGAAGGGGATGGCCTGCTGTTGATCGACTCCGGCGGCCAATACCTGGGCGGCACCACCGACATCACGCGGATGGTTGCAGTGGGCACCCCGACCGATGAGCAAAAACGCGATTGCACCCGCGTGCTCAAGGGCGTGATTGCCTTGTCCCGCGCGCAGTTCCCGAAAGGCATTCTGTCGCCGCTGCTCGATGCCATCGCTCGTGCCCCCATCTGGGCGGAAAGTGTCGACTACGGTCACGGCACCGGTCATGGCGTCGGTTACTTCCTTAACGTTCATGAAGGTCCGCAGGTCATCGCCTATCAGGCTGCGCCAGCGCCGCAAACGGCGATGCAATCGGGCATGATCACGTCCATTGAGCCGGGCACCTATCGTCCGGGCCGTTGGGGCGTGCGGATCGAAAACCTGGCGATGAATCGTGAGGCAGGCAAAAGCGAATTCGGTGAGTTCCTGAAGTTCGAAACGCTGACCCTGTGCCCGATCGATACCCGTTGCCTGGAAACCTCGCTGCTGACCGAAGAAGAAAAACAGTGGTTCAACGCCTATCACGCCGAAGTGCGCGAACGCCTGAGCCCATTGGTCGAGGGTGCGGCCCTTGAGTGGCTGAACACTCGTACCGCGGCTATTTGATTGCTTTCAATTCGGGCGCTGTCTCCAGCGCCCGGCTCATGTAGTCAACAAAGGCTTTGACCCTGGCGGATTGGCGACGATTCGCCGGGGACACGGCATGAATCGGTAGCGACTCTGCAGTGTAGTCCTGAAGAATCGCCGTCACTCTTCCGGCTTTCAGATCCTCGCTGAACAACCACACCGGCGACAGCGCAATCCCCAATCCCCCCAGCACCAGTTCGCGGATCGCCTCGGAATTGTTGCTCTGCGCATTGCCTTTGATCCGCACCTCATGACGCTGCGCATCTTTTGTGTAAATCCACAGGTTTTGACTGCTCAGCAGGTTGAACATCAGGCAGTTGTGCCTGCCCAGTTCCTGCGGTGTTTGCGGTTTGCCGTATTGCCTGAGGTAGTCAGGTGATGCGACGGTCACCCGATGGGTCGAACCTACAAGGCGAGCGATCAGGCCACTGTCGTTCAGGGCGCCGATCCGGAAGGTGACGTCCAGCCCTTCACTGACCAGATCCTGGTTCTGATCGTTCAGTTGCAGGTCTATCTGTACGTCAGGGTAGCGTCTGAGAAAGTCCGGCAATCGGGGAGCGATCTGCAAGCGGCCGAAACTGACCGACGAACCGATTTTCAGAGGACCGGCCACCTTTTCCCGGCCGGACTGGAAGCTGTGTTCTGCCGCATCCACGGCAGCGAGGATGATCCGGCATTCGTTGTAATAGCGCTGACCTTCGTCCGTCAGCGATAGCTTGCGGGTACTGCGGGCAATCAGCTTTCCGCCCAATCGGGTTTCCAGCGCTTGCAGCACCTTGCTGATGGTCGGCTGACTGGTCTGCAACTCCCGGGCAACGGCGGAGAAGCTGCCACGCTCGACCACCCGTACGAATATTGCCATTGCATTGAGTGTGTCCACGGAATTTCTCATTGATGCTGTGCGGGCATGATCACTATAGCGATATGGCGTCTTATCGGCATGAATAGGGCGGGGCAAGATTGACCCTGTATTCACTTCTGATGGGAGATGGCGAAATGACTGACTCACTGAACATGCGCGCTCTGATGATCGACTCGGCCAATGCGCCGTTACGCCTGGTTTCCATCGCGCGGCCCGTGCCACAGGCAGGGCAGGTATTGGTCAGGGTCAAGGCCAGCGGTGTGAATCCACTGGATGGAAAAATCCGCTCCGGGCAGGCGGCCCATGCGAGGCAACCACTGCCGGCGATTGTCGGAATGGATCTGGCCGGGACCGTAGAGGCGCTGGGCGAGGGCGTCAGTGGCTGGCTGCCGGGGGATGAGGTGTACGCCATGGCTACCGGTATTGGTGGTATTCAAGGTTCATTGGCCGAATACGCGGCGGTCGATGCCCGCCTGTTGGCTCGCAAACCGCACAACCTGAGCATGCGCGAAGCGGCCGGATTGCCACTGGTGCTCATCACCGCTTGGGAAGGTCTGGTGGACCGGGCTCGTGTTCGGTCCGGTCAGAAGGTATTGATACAGGGTGGTGCCGGGGGCGTCGGACATGTAGCGGTACAAGTCGCCCGCGCTTTTGGTGCTGAGGTTTTTGCCACCGGCTCGGCCGGGCAACAATCGATCATCGAAGGGTTCGGCGCGACGTTTATCGATTACCGCAAGTCTTCGGTCGAAGACTATGTGGCCGAACATACCGCCGGTGAGGGCTTCGACATTGTCTATGACACAGTGGGGGGCGAAACGCTGGATGCGTCATTCAAGGCTGCCCGGGTGTATCACGGTCATGTACTCAGTTGCCTGGGGTGGGGCCAGCACAGTCTGGCACCGCTGTCCTTTCGCGGGGCGACTTATTCCGGTGTCTTCACCCTGCTGCCACTGTTGACGGGGCAGGGGCGCGAGCATCACGGCGAGATTCTGCGCGAGGCGGCGCGGTTGATCGAGGCGGGTAAGCTCGTGCCGTTGCTTGACCCGCACTCGTTCACACTGGAGTCGGCAGAAGCCGCCCATGCACTGCTCTTGTCGGGAGCGGCAAAGGGGCGGTTGGTCATCGAGGTCTAACTCAGGGCTTCGAGCACGAAGTCCAGGCGATCCTGGCCGAAGTACAGCTGGTTGTCGACAAACATGCTAGGGGCTCCGAATACGCCTCGCTGTACGGCTTTATCGGTATTGTCCTTGAGCGCCGTCTTGATTTCTTCATCGGCGGTCAGGGCCAGTACTTCCTGTGGGTTGAAGCCGTTTTCGCTGAGCACTGCCGCGACGGTTGCCGGTTCGTCCAGGCTGCGACCCTCTACCCAGATGGCCTTGAACAGGCAGTCGAGGAAGGCGGCAAAGCGTTCCGGATGGCGTAACTGCATGCCTGTTACGGCGCGCATGAGCATCAAGGTGTTGATCGGGAAGTGCGGATTGAATTTCAGGGGCACGCCATAGCGTTTGGCGTAGCGGTCCAGGTCCTGAAACATGTAGCGGCCCTTGGCCGGGATAGTCGCCGGAGAAGCATTGCCGGTGGCTTTGAATACGCCGCCCAGCAAGAGAGGAATGTAGACCAGCCGGGTATCGGTCTGTGCGCAAATCTTCGGTAGCTGGGTATAGGCCAGATAGGTGGCGGGGCTGCCGAGGTCGAAGTAGAACTCCACGGTTTTGCTCATGTTCAGGGCGCTCGTCTTATTGTTGTGTGTGGGCGATTACCAGCGTTCGCTCCAGGGGCGAAGGTCCAGCTCGAAGGTCCAGGCATCGCGGGGCTGGCTGTGCAGGTACCAGTAGTTCTCGGCAATGTGCTCAGGATTGAGGATGCCATCCTGATCCTTGGTAGCGTATTTCTCGGGGAAGCTGTCACGGATGAAATCGGTATCGATGGCGCCATCGACGATGACATGGGCAACGTGAATGTTCATCGGCCCAAGTTCCCGGGCCATGCTTTGCGCCAATGCTCGAATGCCATGCTTGGCACCCGCAAATGCGGCGAACCCGGCAGCACCACGCATGCCTGCGGTGGCGCCGGTGAACAGGATGGTGCCGCGCTGGCGCCTGGCCATGCGCTTGGCCACTTCACGGGCATTGAGAAAACCGGAAAAACAGGCCATTTCCCAGATCTTGAAATACTTGCGTGCGGTTTCTTCGAGAATGCTGCACGGCACGTTGGCGCCGATGTTGAAGACAAAGGCTTCGATGGGGCCGATCTGGCTTTCGATTTGCTCAACCAGCGCGATCACGTCTTCTTCATTACGTGCATCACAGGCAAACCCGTGGGCCTCGCCGCCATCAGCCTTGATGGCCTCCACCAGTGGCTGGAGCTTGTCCGCGCTACGGCGGGTGACACAGGCGACAAACCCTTCCTGAGCAAACCGCTTGGCAATGGCGCCGCCCGTGGCATCACCTGCACCGACGACCAATACGACCTTCTTGTTATTCATGGGTTTATCCCTTTGGTAAACGATCGTTAACTAAACGAACGTTATGCTATGATTCGACAGACGTCAAGGTGAGCAATTCAGGGGGAAGGGCAATGCGTTATTCGGCCAATCACAAGCTGGAAACCAGGCAAAGGCTGCTTGAAAGCAGTGCGTTGTCGGCCAAGAAGTCCGGTTTTTCCACGGTGGGCGTGGACGGGCTGATGAAAGCCATTGGCCTGAGTGGTGGGGCCTTCTACAGTCACTTCTCGTCGAAAGATGAGTTGTTCGCAACCATTGTCGAGCGTGAGTTGGGTCAAAGTCTGGCGCGGCTGGGGGAAGGGCAGGACCGTGACAAGCTTGAGCGCTGCCTGAAAATGTACCTGAGCATGTCTCACGTCGAGAATCCGGAAACCGGTTGCGCGTTACCGGCATTGGGGGCGGAAATTGCCCGTTCCGATGTGAGTATTCGCCAACAGGCAGAGCACTGGATTTGCCGCCTTCAGGAAAGTTGGGCAGGTGTCCTGCAAAGCGACAGCCTGGCGTGGGCAATTCTGTCGCAATGTATTGGCGCGTTGGTCGTAGCGCGAATGCTGGCTAGCCCGGATGTCCAGCGCACGGTGCTGAAGTCCAGCTACGAGGAAATCGGCCGTCAGATCGCAAGTTCGGGAGCCTGACGCGACGGCCCTGCCTATTTGCAGATGACAATCATGCTGCGGCTGGTATAACCCGCGGGATTGAGGCCAAACGGATAATCACCGGGCTCCTCCACGGAGTCTCCCGACTTGGCGATGACCTTGTATCCCTTGGGTGCACAGGAGTTGGCAGCGCTGGCGTAGCACTTGTCCCAGGACGAAGACAGTCCGGAACAGTTGATGTGTAGCCCTTTCTTGCCGTGCTTGATCTGTGTTTCGGAGGTCGCTGCGCAGCCCGCAATTGCAAGTACGGCGATCAGTATCAAAAATCGTTTCATTACTGTCCTTAAAGCGTCCCCGGATCTTGTGCCCGGGTCTGGCGGCGTTCGCTTTCGCTTGAAGCGTACCGATATCCTTATCAGAAATTGTCCATGGCATGACTCTGGGGGCGGGGCTAAACATGGCCTAATTGAGCGGTAAATACCAGACCTGTGTCATATCTGCTATCAATCTGCCGCGACTGCCGGCCTGGTGGCATTGCCCATGGTCATGGTTGCACCGACGGAGGCCAGAATGATGCACATGATTGCCATCCACTGCGACAGTGAGAGGTATTCATGAAGGAACAGCAAGCCTGACAACGCGCCGAAGGCCGGCTCGATGCTCATCAGCGTACCGAAGGTCCTGGCAGGCATGCGGGTCAGGGCCACCATCTCCAGGGTGTAGGGGAGGGCTGTGGACAAGACGGCGACGCCGAGGGCTATGGGGATCAATGAAGGGGTCAGCAAAGCGGAGCCAGCATGGACAATACCGATAGGGGCTACGAAGAGCGCAGCGATCATTACCCCCAACGCGGCGGTTTGCACGCCATTATCGGCCCCCGCTTTTTGCCCGAACAGAATGTACAGTGCCCAGCAGACCCCTGCCCCCAAAGCATAACCGGCGCCTACCAGATCGATTCCTGCGCTCGCTTCTCCAGTCGGTATCAGTAGCAGCAAGCCGACGGCGGCCAGGGCGATCCACAAAAAGTCGATCGCGCGACGCGAGGCGTAGATCGCCACGGCCAATGGGCCGGTGAACTCAAGCGCCACCGCGATGCCCAGCGGTACGGTTTGCAATGACATATAGAAGAGGAAGTTCATGCCGCCCAGTGCCATCCCGTAGACGATAACGGTGCGCAGGGACCTTGCGGTGAGTTTTGCCCGCCATGGGCGCAGTATCAGCATCATGATTACACTGGCAAAAATCAGCCGTAATGTTGTCGTCCCTTGAGGGCCGACAACCGAGAACATGCTTTTGGCCAGGGAGGCTCCGGACTGGATCGACGCCATGGCGATGAGCAGCAGCCCAACCGAGAGCAGGGTAGAGGCCAGGCTGCGAGGCTGATCATTCATTAGGTGGCATCGTCCGAAATATGGGGATCAAGGGCGTTTCTATTTGTGTTGTGCAATATACTGCGCATTCTCCGCAGGCGCGTCTATCTATAAGCAGTGTTTTTGCACATATCGATAGAAAACCTGAATCAGTGCTTGACGGCAGATTTCAGATGTCTATAATTCGCCCCACTTCCGGCGCAGTCGAAACGGAAAACTCCTTGGTAAACAAAGAGTTACGCAGTTTTCGGCAGCAGGTTGCTTCAGGTCATCGAAGCGCCAGGGAAGTTGAAAAAGAGGTGTT
>NZ_MRCP01000027.1:0-61173 GCF_002303975.1 Pseudomonas sp. ACN5
CCACCCGTCTCCCCCCCCTTTAAATTAAGCCCTCCATCAGACGTTCTACTGGGTATCTGCCTCAAGACCCAAGGAACCCTCTGCTCATGACCCAGCCAACGCGCGGTGCAATTCATGAATTGTTCAGCCTCCTGAAACCGTTCCGGCTCGTCGTCAGTCTGTCGATCGTCCTGGGCATGGTCGGCGGCTTGAGCGTGACGGTGCTGCTGGCCACCATCAACAACGCGCTGCACTCGCCGGACGGCCTGACCCAGGGCGTGGTCGCGCTGTTCGGCGGTCTGTGCCTGCTGGCCCTGGGCAGTTCGATCTGTTCGGACATCGGCACCAACTACGTCGGCCAGCACATCATTGCCAAACTGCGCAAAGAGCTGGGGGAAAAAGTACTCTCGGCGCCCATCGAGCAGATCGAGCGCTACCGCAGCCACCGGTTGATCCCGGTGCTGACCCACGACGTCGACACCATCAGCGACTTCGCCTTCGCCTTCGCGCCGCTCGCCATTTCCCTGACCGTAACCCTCGGCTGCATGGGTTACCTGGCGATGTTGTCGTGGACGATGTTCCTGATGATGGTGCTGGCGATTGCCATCGGCACCGGCATCCAGTTCTACGCGCAGGGCAAGGGTATCCAGGGGTTCATGGCTGCCCGCGACGCCGAAGACGAATTGCAGAAGCATTACAACGCCATTGCCGGCGGCGCCAAGGAATTGCGCATCCACCGTCCGCGCCGCCAGCGCATGTTCGTCAAGGGCATCCAGGGCACCGCCGATTTCATCTGCGACACCCAGGTGCGTTCGATCAACACCTTCGTGATCGCCAAGACCCTCGGCTCGATGCTGTTCTTCGTGGTGATCGGCCTGGCGCTGGCCCTGCAATCGTTCTGGCCCAGCGCCGACCAAGCGGTGATGAGCGGCTTCGTGCTGGTGCTGCTGTACATGAAAGGCCCGATCGAGCACCTGGTCAGCACCTTGCCGATCGTGAGCCGGGCGCGCATCGCCTTTCGCCGCATCGCCGAACTGTCGAGCCGGTTTTCCTCGCCGGAACCGCACCTGCTGCTCAACGACCAGGGCACCCCACCGGTTGTGGTCAACAGCCTGCAACTGAACAACGTCAGCTACGCCTTCCCCGCCGCACCAGGCAGTGACGCGTTTCGCCTGGGCCCGGTGAACCTGACCATCGCGCAAGGCGACATCATTTTCATCGTCGGCGAAAACGGCTGCGGCAAGACCACGCTGATCAAGTTGCTGCTGGGCCTCTACGCCCCGCAACACGGCGAAATCCTGCTCAACGGCCAAGGCATCGATGCGCACAATCGAGACGACTACCGCCAGTTGTTCACCACGATCTTTGCCGACTACTACCTGTTCGATGACGTGGTGCAGGGTGACCAGCACATCCCCGAAGATGCCAATGCCTACCTGCAACGCCTGGAAATTGCGCACAAGGTCAGCGTCAGGGACGGCCGTTTCACCACCACCGACCTGTCCACCGGCCAGCGCAAGCGCCTGGCGCTGGTCAATGCCTGGCTGGAAGAACGCCCGGTGCTGGTGTTTGACGAATGGGCCGCCGACCAGGACCCGACCTTCCGCCGCATCTTCTACACCGAGCTGCTGCCGGACCTCAAGCGCCTGGGCAAAACCATCATCGTCATCTCCCACGACGACCGCTACTTCGACATGGCCGATCAACTGGTGCGCATGGAATCGGGCCGGGTCATCACCGAGCGCACGACCGCCTGACAGCGGTGATTGCACGCAGGTTGTTGTTTTTTGAAGTTTGTTTTCCGGTTTAGGCAAAGTGGTCCGTCTAATAATAATTATCATTAACTAAAAAACTGCACACACACTTCTGGAGCGATTCGAGCAATGCAAAGCCTTACTCTGTCCCGCGCACCCTTGGCATTAGCCATCGATCGGCAAAAGAAATTCCGAACGGTCGTGCCGGGTGCGCTGTTGACCCTGTTGCTGCTGGGCACTTCCCAGGTCGAGGCGGCCCCGGTGAACGTCAATGTGCCGGCCCAGTCGCTGGCCAGTGCATTGCGCGAACTGGGCCAGCAGACCAACCTGCAGATTCTCTACAGCCAGGACATGGTCAACGGCATCAAGTCCACGGCGGTGTCCGGCAACATGGAACCGGAACAGGCACTGAAAACCTTGCTGCTGGGGAGCGGCATCAATTTTCAGTTGAATGGCAACACCGTGTCGCTGGTGCCAGCGGTCGGTGACTCCAGTGCATTGCAGCTGGGTGCGACCTCCATCACCGGCGTGGCGTTGGGCCCGACCACCGAAGGCACGCATTCCTACACCAGCGATGAAGTGACCATCGGCAAAGGCAACATCAAGCTCAAGGACATGCCGCAGTCGGTGTCCGTCGTCACGCGCCAGCGCATGGACGACCAGAACATGAACAGCCTGCAGGACGCCATGCGTCAGGTCACCGGCGTGACCATCAAGACCTACAACTCCGGCTCCAGCCTCAACGACGTCTACATGCGCGGCTTCCTCGTCGACCAGGTGCAGGTCGACGGCGTCTCGCAACCCACCGGCCAGGGCGACATGGCCACCAGTTTCGACCTGGCGATGTACGACCGCATCGAAGTGCTGCGCGGTCCGTCGGGCCTGTACCAGGGCGCAGGTGAACCCGGCGGTACGATCAACGTGGTGCGCAAGCGCGCCCTGGGCAAATTCGCCCTCGGTGGCGAGCTGGCCGCCGGCTCCTACGATCACTACCGTTCCATGGTCGATGTCACCGGCCCGCTGAACGATCAGGGCACCGTGCGCGGTCGATTCATCACCGCCTACGAGAACAACCAGTCCTACGTCGACTACGCGCAGAACGAACGCCCGATGGTCTATGGTCGCCTGGAGTTCGACCTCGACCCGGCCACCACCCTGTCGGTCGGTGGCGCTTACCAGAAGAACAACTCCACCCCGGCCTTCGGCTTGCCGGCCTATGCCGATGGCACCTTGCTGGACGTTCCGCGCTCGACCTTCGTCGACGCCAAGTGGAACACCCTGAACGAGAAGGTCTGGGAATCCTTTGCCGAAGTTGATCACGAACTGGACAACGGCGGTCAGTTCAAGACCACCCTGACCTACCGCGACGCCGAAACCCCGGAGCGTAACTTCACCTGGGCCGACGGCGCGGTCGACCCGGCCACCGGTGACAGCTGGGCCGTGGCCTACGACTACTACACCCACATCAAGACCATTGGCGTCGACAGCTTCGTCACCACGCCGTTCGAGTTCGCCGATCGCCGCCACGAGTTCACCCTGGGTGCCGAGTACCAGCACCTGGACAAGGACTTCACCTACGGCGGCGGTGAGTACTTCCCGATCAACGTGTGGGATCCGGGCAGCATCGACATCCCCCGCAACGACTATGCGCACGTCAACGGCAACTGGTCCAAGTCCGACCAGTACGGGGTCTATACCCGTGCCAAGTTCAACGTCACCGACTGGCTCGATGTCATCGGCGGCAGCCGTGTGACCTGGTACGAAGCCGACGCGAAGAACGCCAACGCCTTCTTCAACAACTTCGGCGAAGCCCACACCAGCATCAACCGCAAGGTCGTGCCGTACGGCGCCCTCATCGGCAAGATCACCCCGGAACTGTCGACCTACTTCAGCTACACCGGCGTATTCAAACCACAGAGCGAAATCGGCGCGGACGGCGAGCCGGTCGGCCCGCGCGAAGGCAAGCAATACGAGATCGGCCTCAAGCGCGAGTTCTACGACGGTCGCCTGAACGCCAGCATCGCGGCCTTCCGTATCTACGATGAAAACCGCGCCGAATACGACAACAACTCCGGTGCCTACATGACCGAAGGCAAGGCACGCAGCGAAGGTTGGGAAACCGAGCTGAGCGGCAACCTGACCGAGAACTGGAGCATCGTCACCGGTTACGCCTACACCTCCACCAAGTTCCTGGACGGTGATGCGGCCAACAAAGGCAATACCTTCAGCACCATCACGCCCAAGCACAACTTCAACCTGTGGACCAAGTACGAGTTCACCGACGGTCCGCTCAAGGACTTCAGCGTCGGCGGTGGCGTGCGTGCGGTCAGCGACACCTACTACCAGCGTGACGTGAAGTTCCAGCAAGGCGGCTATGCCATCACCACAGCGCAGGTCGGCTACAAGTTCAACGAAAACCTGTCGTCGACACTCACCGCCAACAACCTGTTCGACCGCAAGTACTACGACCGCGTCGATGCCTCCTGGGGCACCAACTTCTACGGCGACCCGCGCACCGTGACCCTGAGCCTGCGCGCGCAGTACTGATTGCCGGCAGCTAATGCCTGTCAACCGAGGCGCAGAACCTGTGGGAGCGAGCTTGCTCGCGATGACGATTGCACAGTCAACATCATCGTTGACTGACATTGCGCTAACGCGAGCAAGCTCGCTCCCACAGAAGTTGCAGCGGCCAAAGCCTTGTCCGATTCTGTTTTCTGTGGCGTGTATGTGACAACTCGGCGCTCTCTGCCTATCCTGCAAGGCAGTCTTTGCCCCCCTCACAACACACCCTTCATGGATCGAAAATGGCGACACCTGCGGATGCCCCCAACAGTGCCATCAACGAGCAAGGTAGCCGCGCGAAGCTGTCCAGGCCCCTGCCCATCAACCTGCGCGGACTGATTCTTTTCTTCGTCCTGCTGTCGGTCCTGGCGACGCTGTGCAACAGCCTCTACGTCGCTTACCGGGTGCAGCGTCAGTCCCTGATCCATACGACGCTTGAGGCCAACGCAGCCTATGCCGCAAAAGTCGCTTCCAGCATCGGTGAGTTCCTGAATTCGGCGCACAGTCGCTTGAACTACAGCGCCAACACGCTGGGCCGGCACTGGAACGACCCCGAAGTGCTGCGCAAAGAAGCCATACGCCTGCAAGCCCAGGATGCCGACTTCAACTCCATTGCCATTGTGGATGCGACAGGCAAAGTCCTGCAGGCCTATCCGGATACTTCGCAGATTGTCGGCGCCACGTTGACGTCGGAGGGCATCCAGCAGGCGCTCAAGGAACGTCGTCCATCGGTCAGCGCAGCTTACGTTTCCGCGGCGGGCAACCTGGTGGTGTTCATTTCACAACCGGTTTTCAACCCGTCAGGAGCGTTTCTCGGCGTCGTCGGCGGCTCGGTCTACCTGCTCAAGCAAAGCACCTTTCATACGATCATCAGCCGTCACTTCCATCACGAAGGGACCTTTGCGTTCATCGCCGACGGTAATCGGCGGCTGCTGTATCACCCGGACGATAAGCGCATCGGTGAGGTCCTGGGCTGGAGCCTGACGGTCGATGCGGCCTTGCGCGGCGAACGTGGCTCCCTGGAAGGCCCGAACTACAAGGGTGTTCCCATGCTCGCCGGTTTTGCCCAGGTGCCAGACGCCAACTGGGCGGTTGTCGCGCAACAACCCCGGGACCTCAGCCTGGCACCGCTGGGGCAACTCATGCGCGACATGGTCCTGGGCATGATCCCCGCCGGGCTGTTGGGGCTCGGATTGATTTTGCTCGGGACCACACTGATCGCCCGGCCGTTGCGCCAGTTATCGGCAGCCGCCGACCAGTTGGCCGCCCCGCAAACGAGCGAGCAACTGCGGCAAGTCCATGCCTGGTACCGCGACGCATCGGCCATTCGCCAGGCCATGCTGACCGGTGTGCAACTGCTCCAGCAAAAGCTTGGCCAGCTCAGCCACGAAGCGCAAAGCGATCCCCTGACCGGCCTGGCCAATCGAAGGGCCATGGGCGGCGTACTGGATCTGCTGGTAAAAACCGGGCAAGCCTATTCGGTGCTGGCGCTGGATATCGATCACTTCAAAAAGGTCAACGACACCTTCGGGCATGACGCCGGTGACGTGGCCCTGAAAGAGGTCGCCGGCATCCTCAAGCAGAACTCCCGGACCGGCGACCTCGCCTGCCGCGCCGGTGGTGAAGAGTTCGCGCTGATCCTTCCGGATACGCCGCTGGATACCGCCAGGGTCATTGCCGAGCGGATACGCGAGCACATCGCACAGACCGAGGTGCCGCAGGTTGGAAAGCTGACGATGTCCATCGGCGTGGCTTGCCGGAGTGCGGACACCCCGATGCCCGAAAGCGTACTGAAACTGGCCGATGAGCGTCTTTATCTGGCCAAGCAGAGCGGGCGCAACCGGGTGATGGCATAGACGTCGCGTAATGTCCGGGAAAAACCGGTCGATTCAGGCTGTCACTGCGTGGGTTCTTTTTCTTCGTCCTTCGAACCACTTGAGGTCGCGGCATCCTTTTCCATCGCTTGCGAATCGGCGTCGGAGTTTGAGCCCGCGGCCTCCTCGCCCTTCTTGTCGGCCTTCTCGTCTTTGGCTTCAGCGCCTTGAGGCTGGTTGATGCCAGGCACGGCAGCAGGCGGGACAGCGGAACCCGCCGTCGCGTTCTCGGCGACCAGCGCAAAAAAAGAGCCCGTCGACAACAGACCCGCAGCCATGAGTGCGAGCATTTTCCTGTTCATTATTGGGGTCTCCCCGGTGAGGTATAAAACCTTGGAAGACCCGGCATCGTAAAAGGTGCTGGCTCGCTGACGAACGGCGAAGGCGCCGGGATCAGGAATCGACCTTGTTGTCGTGCGCGGCGGCCCTGAGTTGCTCGGTATCGACGCGGACAAACGTGGAGTCCCCGACAGCGGTCAGGACGTCCCCGGCGAACACCTCACAGATGACGCGACTTTTGCGCCCGACATCACCCTCGACTTTTGCCCGCAATGTCAGGCGTACGCCCATCGGGGTGGGCTTGATGTACTTGATGCCCAGGTTACCGGTGACGCAGGTGACGTGGGGCAAGCTGCCCACTTCGCGCTGTTCGGCGCGGTAGTGATAAGCCATCGCGGCCCAGTTGGAGTGGCAATCGACCAGCATCGCGATCAAACCGCCGTAAACCAGCCCCGGCCAGCCGCAATACTTGTCTTCGGGCATATGCTCGGCCATGACATGCACCCCGTCTTCATGCCAGAAGCTCTTGATGTGCAGCCCGTGCGGGTTCTGGCTGCCGCAGCCATAACAAACGCCTTCAGGCGCGGCGATGTCTTGAAGCGAAGTGTCCTGCGTGGTCATGGCGTGTTCATCCTGAGTAGCTGGTGGTTCAAAGCGGACCGGGTCGCCCCAGCCCGCACCGCGTGATCAATATTGGCAGAAGCGAATCCGATTGCCGAACGGGTCGTAGACCTGCAACTCCTTGCCCCAGCCCTGCTGAACAATCTCCGGGCGTCCGTAGCCGTAGCGCTTGCCCAGCAGTTCATCCCTGAGCAGTTCGATGTTTTGCATCGGCACAAACACCGTCGAGCCCGGGCTGGCATCGCCGTGATGTTCGGAAAGGTGCAGGTGCAGACCGTCGCGGCTGATGCCCAGGTACAGCGGCAGATCAGCCTCGAAGCGGTGCTCGAACTCGACGCTGAAACCCAGAAAATCCAGATAGAACTCCCGGGCCTTGGCTTCGTCGAAACTGCGCAAAATGGGGATGGGTTTATCGAAGGTAATGCCCGGCGCTGGCGGGGTATCGGCCTGGGCCAGCAGCGCCGACGCGGTGTTCCAGTCCTTGTAGCCCAGTTGCTGCGCGACCAGTTCCAGCGCAGTGGAGTGGGTCACCGCCTGATTGCGTTCCTCCAGCGAGGCGCGCAACTGTTTGGCCATTTGCTTGGCTTGCTCGATTGAAAACATGTCTGCTCCTGTAGCCGAGATGCTTTGGTGCTCGCATTGCCAAACCTCGACCGTCAAGAGAGGCGACAGGGTTTGCATGAGGTGCAGATGCTTTCACCTTTCCCAGCGGGAGCGAGCGGCGGGCAGCATCGGGCCGATGTCGATAATACATAGCGGCTGCCGAGTTATGAAGTGGGCTTCATATGCGTCGCAAAGTCATCCCGTATCGGCTGGAACCCGCAGCGCAGGTAAAAGGCAGCGCCCTCGGGTGTGTCCGTGGACAGTCGCACAACGCGCAAATGCCCGTCTCATGGGCTTGAAACTGAAAGCAAGCTGCAGCTCCCGTTACGCAGATGCTGACAGTTCAGTTGGAAGAGTTGTTCAGCTGCTGAAGCTCAAGTTGTTTGGCAGCACTGGCTTCGAGGTTTGCGCGCTCTTGGTCCAGATACCGATAAATGCTTTGGAAGTTGGCGATTTTCTGTTTGATTTCCGCCATCTTCTTTTCAATGAGCTTGGCGCCGTCAGCACAATCGATCAGTTTGTTGCGTTGCGCATCCAGAATCTCGCCTATTTCCCCCAGGGAAAACCCCATGCTTTGCGCGCGCTGGATAAAGTCCAGATCCTGCAGAGTTTGCTCTGTGTAAACGCGATAGTTGTTAGTTTGCCGCAGTGGTGAGATCAGGCCGATTTGCTCGTAGTAACGCAACGTATGGCGGCTGGCGCCGCTGCGGGTCTCGAGTTCGCCGATTTTCATGAAAACACCGCTTGACTATAGAGTTGGGTCGATAGTTTACGCTTGATTTTTCACCTTGAACAAGGAGCAGGGAAATGAGCGTGGAGTGCTTTGTCACGGGGGGTACCGGCTTTATCGGTCAACATTTGGTGGCGTACCTGAGTGCAAAAGGTCACACCATTCGGGTGTTGATGCGGCGCCCAGAGCGACTGGCTGCATTGCGCGAGCAAGTCGACAATTTGGGAGGTTGCGCGACCCGGGTATTTGCCGTGGCTGGCGATCTGGAACGGGACAACCTCGGGCTGAGTCTTCCTGACCGAGAAGTATTAAGGCGCGCCAGAGTCATATTCCACTTAGGCGCCCACTTCGCATGGGGGCTTTCCGTGGAGCATTCTCGTGCGGTGAATGTGGAAGGGGCAAAGCGCGTGGCGCTGTTGGCGGCTGAGCAAAAAAGCCGGTTAGTGATGATCGGCGGCTACATGCTGAAAAATCATGAACATCTGCAACGCATCGGAATTGACCCTCGTTTCCCGGAGCTGACGGACTGGCCTGCCGTCTACCGACGTGTCGGTGGTTACGAGGGGAGCAAGCTGGAGGCGCATTTTGCGACCCTGGAGGTCATGTCCACCAAGGGCGGAGAGATTACCGTTGTCCACCCTGCGACGGTTTGTGGCCACAGCCGCACGGGGCATATCCTTGACGGTCAGCCGCTGGTGGAGCTGATACGCAACCTTGTGCAGGGAAAGCTGACTGCAGTGCCTGGTACCGCCGAGCACTGGCTGCCACTGGTTACCGTGGATCACCTGGTTGAGCTGGTGGCGATTTGTGCTTTTGATCCTGCCATGGCGGGCCAGGAACTGCTGGCGCTCGATGACCAAACTCCCAACTTGCGAGAACTGCTGGTACAGGTGGCACAACCGTTGGGCTTAAAGTCTCCCAAGCATTACATTCCACTGCGCTTGCTGAAGTTGCTACTGAGTATTCCTCCCGTTGCGCGTTTTTTGAATACAAAACCCGAAGCCCTGGACTTTATCCAGACCACTCGTTTTGATACAACGGCGTTCGAGCAATTTGCCAACAGGCATGGAATAGCCAAACCGGATATACGTCAGTCTTTGCAGCACACTGCAACGTTCGTCAACTCATATTGCATAGCCAAGGGTCAGGCCCTCTGACTGCTCCCTTGGGGGCTATTCGCAAACTTTGCGCCGTCGATGCAGGGCGGCATTCTATCGAACGACAATTCAGCGACAGGGATCGTCAACAATGCAGTCTACTTTCAGCAAAGGCGTCATATTTGCACTCTGCGCTGCAGCGCTGAACGCAACGATCGGTGTACTCAGCAAAGTACTCATGAGTAATGGCTTCACCGCCAGCAGTATTGCTGTCATCAAGACCATACTGGGTTGCGTGCTTCTCTCGATCTTGCTGTTTTTCCTCAAGCGCCCGGCGGCGTCGACCAAATGGACTCAGGCGGCTATCTGCGCATTCCTTGGCATCTTTGTGCTGTTCCATTTCGAAACGTCCGCCTATCGACACTACGCTGCGGCAGGTGTGGTGGTGGTGCTGATGGCCAGTGCCTCAATTTCCTCGATCATTCTGGGGCGCATTTTCCTCAAGGATGCCATCACCGCGAACGCTACCGTTGGCGCCGCACTGGCTATCGCCGGGATCTCGGTGATCTTCGGCGGCGACCTGCAGCTGGGCTTTACCCTGCAAGGTGCTGCGCTCGCCTCCATGGCCGGCTGCGGCTATGGGGCCTTTTCGGTTGCCATGAAGCGTATGGGGGTGTCGGGGGGGCTGCACTTCACCCGACAATTGTTGTTCTTTGGCAGCCTGTACCTGTTGATGCCGGCTGCGGCCGATGGTTTCGCGATGGGCGAGCTGTCGCCGCTGGCGATCGCCGCGCTGCTGGCACTGGCCACGCTGCCGACAATCCTGGGCTTCTTCTGCACCACCAAGGCCATCGAGTATCTCAAGCCTTCCCAAGTGCAAGCGCTGGAGCTGACCGAGCCACTGTTCGCCGCGCTGCTGGCGTTTGTGGCGCTCAATGAAGTACCGCGCGAAAGCCTGTACGCGGGAGCGGCACTGATCATCGTCGGCCTGTGTTTCTCCAATGAACTGATTCGCCTGGGCAGTAAAACATCCGTCCCTTCGACCGAGTGAGCTATTTCGGATCCTGGTTACTTTAGCAATCAGTGGTTTTTAAGTGTTTTGAGCGATTGACAGCCTCTGGTCGATTTCTGTCTTCCGTGACCGGCTAAAATCGACCGATTGTGTTGAAAAAGTCGACCATGGTTTGCGCATCCGAAAAGTACGCGTCCGAGATTGAAATCTTTACTTTTGGCAGAGGCTTCCGGACTCGGATTTCACGTAGCAGCGTGCGAAAAAGGCGTTTTCACGAGTAAATGATCAGGCAGTTTGGGTAGACCGACTTTTTCAACAGAATCGACCCGAAGCTGCCCTTCGTTTCTGCATGTCTTGACGAAGTACTGCTGCTCGTCTGTGAACACGATTGACTCATTTTTGGAATGCTCTGTTATGTCCCTCGCAGCAATTCGGCTTATCGGCTTCATCTTAGGCATTTTTCTGATCACGCTGGCCATAAGCATGGTTATCCCCATGATCACACTGGTGGCTTACGAGCGTAGCGACGATCTGTCGGCCTTTCTCTGGTCGAGTTTGATTACCTTCATCTGTGGCTTGTTGTTGATTGTGCGGGGGCGCCCGGATACTGGCCAGCTTCGCCCGAGGGATATGTACCTGCTGACGACTGGCAGTTGGGTCGTTGTGTGTACCTTCGCAGCGTTGCCAATGGTGTTTATCAGCGATATCAGCTACACCGACGCATTCTTTGAAACGATGTCGGGTATCACAACCACTGGCTCGACTGTACTCACCGGTCTGGATACCTCATCTCCCGGCTTGTTGATATGGCGCTCCATGCTGCATTGGTTGGGAGGTATCGGTTTTATCGGTATGGCTGTGGCGATCCTTCCACTGTTGCGAGTAGGCGGCATGCGTCTGTTCCAGACAGAGTCCTCAGACTGGTCGGAGAAAGTGACGCCGCGTTCCCATGTGGCTGCCAAGTACATCCTTTTGCTTTACCTGGGACTTACTGGAGCCGGAACTCTGGCGCTCTGGATCTCTGGCATGACGCCATTTGAAGCGGTCAACCATGCAATGTCCTTGATCTCTACTGGAGGATTCTCGACTTCGGACGCCTCACTGGGGCATTGGACGCAACCCGCGATTCACTGGGTGGCGGTCATTATCATGATTCTGGGTAGTCTCCCCTTTACGTTGTATGTCGCGACATTACGCGGCCACCGCGGGGCGCTACTCAAGGACCACCAGGTACGCGGATTCATTGGATTCCTGCTCGTCACTTCGCTGGCAGTGGGTACCTGGTTGTGTTTTCACAGCGATTACAAATGGTGGGATGCATTTCGTATCGTGGCGGTCAATGTGACCTCGGTCGTCACGACCACGGGAGTTGCGGTTGGTGATTACACTCTGTGGGGCAGCTTTGCCGTTTTGCTGTTTTTCTACCTGACCTTCGTCGGTGGGTGCTCAGGCTCAACGGCAGGTGGTCTTAAAATCTTCCGTTTTCAGGTGGCTGCCGCCCTGCTGGTCAGTAGTTTGAAGCAGTTGATCCATCCTCGAGCGGTGATTCAGAAGAAATACAACGGTCATCCCATTGATGAGGAGATCTTGCGCTCGCTTTTAACCTTCTCGTTTTTTTTCACCATCACCATTGCCGCCATCGCCTTGGGCCTGGCTCTCATTGGCCTTGATTGGACAACCGCGTTGAGCGGTGCCGCTACTGCGGTGTGTAACGTCGGGCCGGGGCTTGGCACGATCATTGGGCCGGCCGGTAATTTCTCATCATTACCTGATGCCGCCAAATGGCTACTGACCGTTGGAATGCTTCTGGGGAGACTGGAAATCCTGACGGTGTTAGTACTCGTAACTCCCGTTTTCTGGAGATATTGACCCACTTTATAGGGCGCTGAGTCTAAGAGGTGCATGGGGTGGCAAGCGAATGGCTTGCCGCTGGTTTACGTAATCTCGCCAGCGACAATGTTGCATTTTAGAAACGCGGTGAAGACAAAGTCACGACTGACCCCTGTTGGCCGTTCTCTGCCGATCATGGTTACAAAGCGTGCTGGTCAAATCCGATGCAATCGGTGGTCAGAACGAATGCAAATGACTGGTCAGGTCGAATGCAAACGCGTGGTCAAGTTGGGGGTAATTTCGCACGCAGGCTCCCAAAAAGCATTCGCCTGCCTGATCGAATCGAGTCGTTCCCGTTTTCCACTGCGCAATCAGTCGGGTGAGAAACCTGAATCCGTCTGTAGCCGCTTTCGCTTCCAACACCAGGACCTGTGATGCAAGCGCCGAGATCTTACGCATTGTCAGATCATCCATGGTCATGATCACTGGCTATCCCTTGTGTTTTCCAAAGCGACACCGTTTGTCGCACATGCTCGGCAACCTGGCGTCACTCGAAAGCCGCTGGATTCTGCTGGAAGATGTGAGCCTCTTTCCCCCGTTGGTTCGGCCAGGGCTTTTTACTCTACGTTGGATTTGAGAATCAAACACCGCTCGGCAGCGCCTGTTTAAGCGGCCTACAGGTTACTTCATGAAAGCCACAACGCCTTGCGTCGTTGCCTACAGGTACGCCAGAATCCGCCGGCTTGTGCGCCTTTGGGGTGGCCGGTAACTTGGTTCGGGTCACTGATTGTCAGTGATCGGGTTTAGTAGCCTGTCTTACCATCCAAAATCGGTTGCATAAGCGTCATTCAATCAGGTGTCCGCCTGCATTTGATGGTGGCTGTGTGCATGGCGCCTTCGGGTGCGCCGGATTTGGGTGGTATTCCGGTCTACTAACTTGCGCACAGCCGCCACCCTTCCGTTTAGTAGCGAGACAGGTTGCGGCTCAACTGAGAGGTTTACCATCCATGTTCAAGCCCACACCCAATCCGCCGGATTCCGACCCGGCCTCCCCACACGAAAGTCCCGAATCAAAACAATCCCACGAAACCGCCGAATGCGCCTTCGATCCAGGCCCCAACATCATGGCCACCCCGCGCACACCCAGCACGATGTTCATCGTCAATCCCGAACTCAGTACCGAAACCCTGCTGGTGCACGCCTGTGAGTCGCTGGCGTCGGCCAATGTCATGGCCAACGATCTGGTGGATCATTTGCAGGGGACAAGTCGCAATGCGCTGTTGGGGATTGCGCAGGTGATCATGCTGGGGGAACTGGCGGTGAATCGGGCGCTGGATCGGCTTGATCCGCCCTGACCACAATCTCCGGATCACCGATAGACCTGTGGGAGCGAGCTTGCTCGCGATGGCGTTGGGTCAGACACATAGATGTTGAATGTACGACCGCTATCGCGAGCAAGCTCGCTCCCACAGGGATTGCATTTAACTGATCGGCATCCGTTAATCCCCTCACAACAAATCAGCCCAGACTCTCGCTGATCTGCGCCGCCAGTTGCACCAGCATCCCCGGCACTTCCTGGACCATCTCGCCCATGCGCGCAAAGTCGTGGGTCATGCCGGCCATCACCTCCAGCACCAAGGGTTGCCCCTCGGCCCGCAGTTTCTCGGCCCAGGCCAGGCCTTCATCGAGCAACGGATCGTACTCGGCCAGCCACAGCACCGTCGGCGTCAGGCGTTGCAGTCCTTCGGCGTACAGCGGTGAAAAACGCCAGTCGGCACGGTCCGCTTCGCTGCGTTGGTATTGCTGGTAGAACCATTCCAGCGTGGTGGCTTCCAGCAGATAGCCTTCGGCGAATCGCTCAAGCGACGGGCGTTTTTTTACCGCGTCGATCACCGGGTACAGCAACACTTGCAGGCGCGGCACCAGCGGCCACCCCAGCGGGTCCTGGGCCATGGCGATGCACAGCGACGCCACCAAGCTGCCGCCGACGCTGTCCCCTGCCAGCGCTATGCGCCTCGCGTCCAGCCCCAAGGCTTGAGCACCGGTAATAGCCAGCCAGCGCGTCACGTCTTCGGCATCGTTGTAAGCGGTGGGGAAGCGGTGTTCCGGCGCCAGTCGATAATCCGCCGACAACACGGCAAATTCCCCTGCCAGCGCCAGACGCCGGCACAGGGTGTCGTGGGAATAGAGGCTGCCCACCACGTAGCCGCCGCCATGGAAGTACAACAACACCGGGCGTGGCTCGTTGTCTGGTTGCGTTTTGGCGTACAGCCGCGCATTGAGCACATGCCCGTCCCGCGCAGGCAGGCTGACCGCTGTCACCGTCAATGCACCCGTCGGGGTGGCATCGAGCAACTGCGATGTCTGTTCGAATTGCTGCCGCGCTTCGCCAGGCGTCAGCTCATGCATGGGTTGGCTTTTGCCGCTGAGGCGGCCGAACTCGGCCAGCTCCAGAAAACCTTCGATGTCCGGGTGCAATGCCATGGGCGGTAGTCTCCAAAAAATAAACAGGCTTGCCCTGGTAAACGAACCGGGAGGGTCGTTCATTAGGGCTCAATGAAGACCCTGCCAAGCCGAACGAAAAACCTGTGGCGAAAGCTTGCTTGTGGCGAGGGAGCTTGCTCCCGCTGGGTCGCGAAGCGGCCCCAAAACCTGTGATCGCGGTTAGCCAGACATACCGCGTTGTTCGGGTTTGCGACTGCTTCGCAGCCGAGCGGGAGCAAGCTCCCTCGCCACAGGCAAGTCCCCTCACCACAGGGAAGCCCCTAGCCACAAATTATCAGCTTAGATCTGCGGCACCACCTCCCGGCCAAGCAGCGCCACCACGGCGTCCAGACACTCATCCTGCTGCAGGATATCGAAGTGCCCGGCCGTCACCGTTTGCACCTGGCGCAGCCGCGGTTGCTGGCGTTCGAGCGTGGCGCGTTCGGTCGTCGGGTTGCCATCGGCCCACCAGCAATGCAGCCCGGCTTGCGGAATCGGCAGGGTGTCGACCTGCCGCGACAGCGCCTTCAAGCGTGTGCTGACCATGAACGTCTGGGCCAGTTCATCGGCACCGAGCAGCGCATAACCGCTGGCCTGATCGCTTTGGCTGTCGATCACCGCGCGAATGATCCGCGCCACGGCATCGTGGTCCCCCGCCGCCTCGGTACTCAGCGCCCGGGCGATCACCTCGCCATCCATGCCCAGGGCTGCACCGAGGAACTCGGCCAGATCCACACGCCACTCATCTGCACTGGCAACGGCATTGGCCTGGGTCGGTACAAAGCTGTCCACCAGACCGACGAATGCCATGCGCTGGCCCTGCTGTTCGAACAGCTCACTCACCAGCAACGCCAACGCCCCGCCCAGCGACCAGCCCAGCACGTGGTACGGCCCCTGGGGTTGTCTGGCGCGGATCGCCTCGACGTAGTCGGTGGCCATCTGCGAAAGCGAGGTGTCGTGCCACTGCCGGTCGAGCAGCATCCGGCATTGCACGCCGTACACCGTGCGCTCACCGTCCAGGCGCCGGGCCAACGGTTCGTAGTCGAACACCGTGCCGAAACCGGCGTGCAGGCAGAACAATGCCGGCTGATCCGCCACCTGCTGATTGAGCAGCAACAGCGGTTGCGGGCTCTGGCGCACGGGTTGCTCATCGACACCGGACAACCCGGCAATCGTCGGCTTGGCCATCATGTCGCGCAGCTTGATCTGGAAATCCGGCGCGTTCAGCGCACGCACTTTCGAGATCACCTTGAGGGTGCGCAGCGAATCACCGCCCAGTTCGAAGAAATTGTCGGTGATGCCGACCTTCTCGATGCCCAGCACCTGTTGCCAGATGTCCGCCAGCGCCCATTCCAGCGGCGTGCGCGGGGCCACGTAGTCGCGACCGCTGAAGGCCGGATCCGGCAGGGCCTTGCGGTCGAGCTTGCCGTTGGGCGTCAGCGGGAAGCGCGGCAGCACCACGACCTGCGTCGGCACCATGTAGTCGGGCAGGCTTTCGCGCAATGCCGCCTGGCAACGCGGGCCGAGGCCATCGTCTTGCGCCACCACATAGCCCACCAGTTGCGGCCCCTGGCCGTTGTCCCGCACGACCACCAGCGCATCGTTGACCCCGGCCTGCTCGCGCAAGCGGGCTTCGATTTCGCCCAGTTCGATGCGGAAGCCGCGCACCTTGACCTGATGGTCGATACGCCCGACGTAGTCGAACACGCCATCTTCGCGACGGCGCACCAGGTCACCGGTGCGGTACAAGCGCCCGCCTTCAGGGCTGAACGGATCGGCGACGAAGCGCTCGGCGCTCTGCCACGGATGACGATGGTAACCGCGCGCGACACCCCGTCCGCCGATGTACAGCTCACCGACCATGCCCACCGGCAGCGGGTTGAGGTCCATGTCCAGCACGTGCAGGCTGCGGCTGCCGACGCGTTGGCCAATCGGCGCGTACATCGCCTGGCAATGGCCGTCGGCGGCGATCTTCCACAGCAGCGGCGTGACCACGGTTTCCGTCGGGCCGTAGCCGTTGACCAGGTATTGCGGCTTGAGTGTGTGCTTGACCCGCTCGAACGTGGCGTCCGGCACTGCATCGCCACCGAAGCAGTAGATGCGCACCGGCGGCGGATCACCGCCCTGCAATTCGGCGTGCTCGGCCAATTGCAGCAGGTACGCCGGCGGGAAGCAGGCGACGCTGATGCGCTGGCGGTGCAGCACGGCCAAGGTCTGTTCGGCGGTCCATAGATTGTTGTCGCGAATGACCAGGATCGAGCCGCTGATCAGCGCGGTGATCCAGCGTTCATGGGCGCCATCGAAGGCGAACGACATGAAGTGCAGTTCGCGATTGCCCGGGTCCATTTCGTACAGCTCGGCGATGGCCTGTACGTGCATGCTCAGTGGTCCGTGGGCGACGGCGACGCTCTTCGGTTTACCGGTCGAACCGGAGGTGTAGATCAGGTAGGCCAGTTGCTCGGCGTGCACAGCACGTTGCGGTGCCGGCACCTCGACGTCGAGGTTCAATCGGTCCACCGCGACCATGGCCGTGCCCGGATTCAATTGTGCTGTGTCGCGCAGCCGTTCCTGGGTCAGCAGCAGGCGCATGTCGCTGTCGGCCATCATGTAGCACAGGCGTTCCTGCGGGTATTGCGGGTCCAGCGGCACGTAGGCGGCGCCGCATTTCATCACCGCCAGCAGCGACACCACCAGCTCCAGCGAACGCTCCATGAACACGCCGATCACGTCTTCGGCCTGTACGCCTTGTTCCAGCAGATGCACCGCCAGCGCATCGGAGCGTCGATCCAGCTCGGCGTAGCTCAGGTGCTCGGCGTCGCGGTCGGCATAACTGAGCACCAGCGCCGTGTGATCCGGTTGCAGTCGCGCACGCTGACGGATCAGCTCGTGCACGGGTGTCTCGTCACCGTCCGCCACCACTTGCAGTTCGCCGTCCAGCGCCCGGCCTTCGTCCAGGGTCAGCAGGCCCAGTTCGCCGACGGCACGCCCGGCGTCGTCGCACAGGCGCTGCATCAGGCTTTCCATGTGGCCGCGCAGGGTTTCGACGGTCGCCAGATCGAACTGGTCGCGCTGGTGCATGTACTCGATGCGCAGCCCCTCGTCGAGGCTGACCATCAGGTCCATGGCGAAGCTGGTCAGGCCGAAGTCGGACACGTCTTCAAAGCGCAGCGAGTCGCCGTTCCATTCCCGCAGGGTGCGGTCCACCGGCTGGTTTTCGAACACGATGATGCTGTCGAACAACGACTGCCCGCCCTGCCCGGCCCAGCGCTGGATATCGCTCAGCGGGGTTTGCTGGAAATCGCGGATGTCGAGGTTGCAGGCCTGGATGTCGCGCAGCCAGTCACCGACGCTGGCCTCGGTCGGCACGCTGTTGACCACCGGCAAGGTGTTGATGAACAGCCCGAGCATGTTCTCCGAGCCGTTGAGGGTTTCCGGGCGCCCGGACACGGTGGCGCCGAACGTCACCGTGCGCTGGCCGGTGTAGCGCTGCAACAGCAGCAACCACGCGGCTTGCACCAGGGTGTTGAGCGTCACCTGCTGTTGCTGGGCAAACGCCTGCAAACGCGCGGTCTGCCCGGCACCCAAGTGCGTATAGATCGCGTGGTAACCCGCTTGCGGCGCCTTGACCGGCAAGGCGCGGGCCAGGTGCGTGGAGCCTTCGAGGTTGGCGAGTTTGCCTTTCCAGAACGCCTCGCTGGCCTCGGCGACTTGCTGGCCGAGCCAGTCGATGTAGTCGCGATAGGCGGCCACCGGCTCGTGCTCATCGCCGCTGTAATGGCGCAGCACTTCACCGATCAGGCGCGACACGCTCCAGCCGTCCATGAGGATGTGGTGGTAGGTCCAGATCAGACGATAGCGGTCGTCTTCCAGACGCACCAGCAACAGGCGCAACAAGGGCGCGCGATTGAGCGAGAAGCCGCGTTCGCGCTCCTCCAGGGCCAGTTGGCGGACGCGTTCAGGCTGATCATCCAGCTCGCGCCAGTCCAGCTCGGTCAACAGCGCAGGCGCATCGCGCCGCACCACTTGCAGCGGCTCCTTGTCACCTTCCCAGAGGAAGGCAGTGCGCAGAATCCCGTGACGTTGGGCAGCATCGGCCCAGGCTTCGCGGAAGCGCGCGCCATCCACGCCGCGCACGCCCACTTCGATCTGGTTGACGTACAGCCCCGAATCGCCGTCCTGCACCGAGTGGAAGAGCATGCCTTGCTGCATCGGCGACAGCGGATAAACGTCTTCGACTTCGTCCGCTGTCAGTTCCAGCGCCTGAAATTGCGCTTCACTCAGTTCGATGTTTGCTGTCGGTGCAACCACAGTCGGCACGGTTTGATCTGCCGCGACCGGTTGGGCGACCGTCGCCAGTTCGGCGAGGGTCGGATGGCTGAACACATCCTTGGGCGAAATGCTCAACCCGGCCTTGCGCGCCCGGCTGACGGCCTGGATCGAGACGATGGAATCGCCGCCCAGTTCGAAGAAGTTGTCGTGCATGCCAATCTGCGGCACTTCGAACAACGCCTGCCACACCGCTTGCAGCGTCGCTTCCACGGCAGTGCGCGGCGCCACGTACTCGCGAACCTGCTGGTCCGGCTGCGGCAATGCGCGGCGGTCGAGCTTGCCGTTGGGTGTCACCGGCAACTGATCGAGCAACAGTATGTGACTTGGCTGCATGTGCTCTGGCAGCGCGTTGCGCAGGTGTTGCTTGAGTGGCTCAAGGTCGGCATGACCGACGACGTAAGCCACCAATTGCCTGGACTTGCCGACATCCAGGGCAATCACCACGGCTTCGCGCACCTGTGGATGCTCCAGCAGGCAGGCTTCGATTTCCCCCAGTTCGATGCGCAAGCCGCGGATCTTCACTTGATGGTCGATGCGGCCGACGTATTCGATCACGCCGTCCTCGCGGTAGCGTGCCAGATCGCCGGTGCGATACAGGCGTTCGCCCTGCTCACCGAACGGGCTGGCGACGAAGCGCTCGGCGGTCAGGTCCGCACGGTTGTGGTAACCCCGGGCCAGGCCGATGCCGCCCAGGTACAGCTCGCCCACACACCCCTGCACCTGCGGTTGCAGGCTGTCGTCGAGGATGTAGGTCACCAGGTTGGCAATCGGATAACCGATCGGCACGCTGAACCCGCCGTCATCGACACAGGTCCAGTGGGTTACGTCGATCGCCGCTTCGGTCGGGCCGTACAGGTTGTACAGGCCGACGTCCGGCAGGACGCGGAACAGGCTGTGCTGCAAGTCTGCCGACAAGGCTTCGCCACTGCACATGATCTGCCGCAGGCTGGCGCAACGCTCGAAGCCTTCGCCCTGGACAAACGCCTGCAACATCGACGGCACGAAATGCAGGGTGCTGACCTGGTATTGCTCGATCAGGCTGACCAGTTGCGCCGGATCGCGATGGGCCCCCGGTTCGGCCACGGCCAGCCGTGCGCCGGTCATCAGCGGCCAGAAGAACTCCCAGACCGACACGTCGAAACTGAACGGGGTTTTCTGCAACACGGTGTCGCGCCCGTCCAGCGGATAGGCGCCCTGCATCCACGCCAGGCGGTTGTACAAGGCATCGTGACGGTTGGCCGCGCCCTTGGGTTTGCCGGTGGAGCCGGAGGTGTAGATCATGTAGGCCAGCGATTGCAGCTCGACCACGCCGGGCAGGTTTTCCTCGCTCAGCCCTTCGAGCAGCGGCGCCATGTCATCCAGGCAGATCGCCGTGGTGGCGGCCGGGATCGGCAACTGCTCAAGCAAACGACGCTGGGTCAGCAGCAGGTGCACGCCACTGTCGTCGAACATGTGCTCCAGGCGTTCACGCGGGTAGTCCGGGTCCAGCGGTACGTAGGCGCCACCGGCCTTCATGATCGCCAGCAAGCCGATCACCAGTTCCAGCGAACGCTCGGCAGCGATGCCCACCAACACTTCGGCGCCGACGCCCTGGCGGCGCAACAGGTGCGCCAGTCGGTTGGCCTGTTGGTTGAGCTGGCGATAACTCAGGGTCCGGCCGGCAAACACCAGGGCCGGGGCCTGCGGGGTCTGCAGCACCTGGGCTTCGAAGCACTGGTACACCGGGCGCACATCCGCCCAGTCCTGCACGGTACGGTTGAAGCCTTCGACCTGCTGCGCCGTTTGCACGGCATCGAGCAGGCTCAAGCGCCCCAAGGGCTGTTGCGGCGCGCAGACCATGGCATCGAGCAACGCCACCAGCCGAGTGCTCAAACCTTCGATGGCTTCGGCACTGAACAGCGCCGCGTCGTAGTTGAAACGCAGGTCCAGGCATTCGCCCAGCTCGGCGGCAATGGCCAGCGGGAAACTGGTCTGGTCGTGGTTGCTGATGCCGGAGAATTTCAGCGCGCTGCTGTTGCCCTCCTCCAACGCTTGCGCCACCGGGTAGTTTTCGAACACCAGCAGGGTGTCGAACAGCGCCTCGCCGGAATGACCGGCCCAGCGCTGCACATCCGCCAGCGGCGTGTACTCGACTTCGCGCAACCGGAGATTGAGCGCCTGGACTTCATCGATCCATTGGCTGACCGTGCGCTCGGGGTGCGGCGTGGCGATCACCGGCAAGGTGTTGATGAACAACCCGATCTGCTGCTCGATGCCCTGCAGTTCACTCGGACGCCCCGACACCGTGGCGCCGAACGCCACTGTTTGCTGCCCGGTGTAGCGCTGCAAGATCAACAGCCAGGCGGCTTGCAGCAGGGTGTTGGGCGTGACGCGGGCCTCGCGGGCGAAACCGCTCAGGCGCTCGGTGGCTGCGCGGTCCAGGTTGAGGTGCTGGGTGCGATGACCGCTGCCCTGCCCTGCAACCGGCCCCGGCAAGGCGCCGGCCAGACGGGTCGGCTCGGTGAACCCCTGCAATTGCTCCAGCCAGAACGCCTCGCACGCAGCGCGGTCACGGGTGCCCAGCCAGCCCATGTAATCGCGATAACGACCGACGCTCGGCGCGGGCATGATTCCGCAATACCGCTGCAGCACTTCGCCGAACAACTGCGAGGTGCTCCAGCCGTCCAGCAGGATGTGGTGGTTGGTGAAGATCAGGTGATGGCTGTCATCGGCGGTCTGCACCAGGGTCAGGCGCAGCAGCGGTGCCGCCGTCAGGTCGAAACCGCGCAGGCGATCGTCCTCGGCCAGTCGCTCCAGCGCGTGCGGCAGATCAGGCCGGTCGCGCCAGTCGAGCAGGCTCATCGGCAGCGTGGCTTCGGCCAGGATCACTTGCAGCGGTCGAGAGCCATTGCTTTCGCTGAAGAACGCCGCGCGCAGTACTTCATGGCGCGCCAGCGTCTGCTGCCAGGCATTGCGGAACGCCTCGACGTCCAGCCCCTGTACATCCACGCGCATCTGCGGCACGTAGGCACCGGCATCCGGGGCGAACAGGCTGTGGAACAACATGCCTTGCTGCATCGGCGACAACGGCAGGATGTCTTCGATGCGGCTGGCCGCCAGTGGCAAGGCGTCGAGTTGCGCCTGATCGACGCGCACCAGCGGTACGTCGCTCGGGGTCAGGCCACCGGCACCGCTCAGGCAATGTTCGATCAGCCGTTGCAACTCTATCGCATAGGCATCCGCCAGGTGCTGCACGGTTTGCGCTTTGAACAGGTCGCTACTGAAGGTCCAGCTCAAGCGCAGTTGGCCAGCGTAGACCTGGCCGTTGATGCTCAGGCCCCGGTCCAGCCCGGCCGAGGCGCCCTGTTCGGCACCGCCGCTTTCCTTCGCCGGACGCCACGGCGCCTGCTCGTCGAAGCTGGCATCGAACTGGCCCATGTAGTTGAAGGTGACCTGGGGTGACGGCAAAGCCTCAAGGCCAACGTCGGCCAGATAGCGCAGGATGCCGAAGCCGATGCCTTTGTCGGGCACGGCGCGCAGCTGTTCCTTGACCGCCTTGATGCTCGCGGCCAGGTCGCCGGCCGGGGTGAGCTTGACCGGGAAAATCGAGGTGAACCAGCCCAGGGTGCGGGTCAGGTCGATGTCGTCGAACAGGTCTTCACGGCCGTGGCCTTCCAGTTTGACCAGGGTCGAGGATTGACCGGTCCATTGGCCCAGTACCCGCGCCAGTGCCGTCAGCAACAGGTCGTTGACCTGGGTGCGGTAAGCCGCCGGGGCCTCTTGCAGCAGTTGGCGGGTCAAGGTGCTGTCGAGCACGGTTTCCACGCTGATGGCGTGTCGGCTGGCCAGGCTGCCTTGCGGGTTGTCCGCCGGCAGGTGCACCGCAACGTCGTGGTATTGGGCTTGCCAGTAAGCGGCTTGCTGCGCCAGCGCCGGGCTTTGCGCATGGCGTTGCAAACGTGCGGCCCAGGCCTGATAGGCGCTGGTCTTGGCCGGCAGGCGCAGCGGCTCGGCCCGACGTGCCTGAGCGTAGGCGGCTTGCAGGTCTTCGAGCAGCAGACGCCAGGAAACGCCGTCCACCGCCAGGTGATGCACCACCAGCAACAGGCGCTGGCCTGCCGTGCCCATGTCCACCAGCAAGGCACGCAGCAACGGGCCGTCCTGCAGGTTCAGGCTTGCCTGTGCGGCGTTGCACAGTTCAAGCAGTTCATCGGCATCGGCGGCTTGGCGCAGCCACAGTACATCGACGCTGTTCCATTGCTCGGCTTGTGCCTGTTGCCAGACACCATCGACCTGACGCAAACGCAGGCGCAATGCGTCATGATGCTCCAGCAAGGCCGCCAGCGCCTGTTGCAGGCAGCCGCTGTCCAGTGGCTCGCGCAGCTCCAGCAATACCGACTGGTTCCAGTGATGACGAGCCTCGATGTGTTGTTCGAAGAACCAGTGCTGGATCGGCGTCAGCAACACGTCACCGCGCACCGGCCCCTGATCGATGACCAGCCCGGCGCTGCGCACAGCGACTTTCGCCAGGCTCTGCACGGTCTGGTGCTGGAACAGGTCGCGCGGGGTGATGCGAATCCCGGCCTGACGCGCGCGGCTGACCACCTGGATGGAGATGATCGAGTCGCCGCCCAGCTCGAAGAAGTTGTCATCGATGCCTACGCGCTCGAGCTTGAGCACGTCTTGCCAGATCGCCGCCAGCTCGATCTGCATGTCATCCATCGGTGCCGTGTAAGCGTGCTGCGCCAGCGCCGCATCAGGCTTGGGCAATGCGTTGCGATCCAGCTTGCCGTTGCTGGTCAGCGGCCAGTGCTCGAGTCTGATCAGGTGCGCCGGCACCATGTAGTCCGGCAGACCGCCCTGCAAATGTTCGCGCAGGGACTGGCGCAAATCCTTGTCGTCATTGGTCGCGGTGAACCACGCCACCAGTTGCTGGCTGCCGTTGACCTGCGGTGCCAGGACCAGCGCTTGCTCGATGGCCGGGTGGCTTTGCAGGCGGTCCTGGATTTCCCCCAGTTCGATGCGAAAGCCACGGATCTTCACTTGATGGTCGATACGCCCGGCGTACTCGATGCTGCCATCGGCGCAGTAACGCGCCAGGTCGCCGGTGCGATACAGGCGTGCGCCCGGCTCAGCGGCGAACAGGTCCGGCACAAAGCGCGTGGCGGTCAGGTCGGCACGCTGGTGATAACCCCGGGCCAGACCGGCACCGCCGACGTACAGCTCACCGACGCAGCCCTTGGCCACCGGGTTCAGGCGCGGGTCGAGCACGTACCAGCGCAGGTCGGCGATCGGCTCGCCCAGGGGCGAGCTGTTGGCGCCATCGAGGTCGGCGCGGGACAGCGGGCGGTAGGTCACGTGCACCGTGGTTTCGGTGATGCCATACATGTTGATCAGCAATGGCTGCCGGTCGTCAAAAGCGTCGTACCACGGCCGCAGGCTGGCCACGTCCAGCGCCTCGCCACCGAATACCACGTAACGCAGGGCCATGCCTGGCGCGTTGGCGCAGGCGAACGGCATCAACTGGCGGAAGGCCGAGGGGGTCTGGTTGAGTACCGTGACGCCTTCATCACTGAGCAAGCGGGCGAAGTCTTCCGGGGAGCGGCTGACCGCGTGCGGCACCACCACCAGCTTGCCGCCGTAGAACAGTGCGCCAAAGATTTCCCACACGGAAAAGTCGAAGGCATAGGAATGGAACAGGCTCCAGACGTCGTCCGCATTGAAACCGAACCAGTGCCCGGTGGCGCTGAACAGGCGGGTCAAATTGCTGTGGGGCAGCAGCGTGCCCTTGGGTTTGCCGGTGGAACCGGAGGTGTAGATGACGTAAGCCAGATTCTGTGGGCTGGTCAGGTTCGGCAGGTTGTCGGCGCTGGCCTCATCGAGCCAGTCGCTGGCGTGATCGAGGCAGATCACTTCAATGCCTTCGTTCAACGGCAGACGCGGCATCAGCGCCGAATCGGTCAGCAACAGGTGCGTGCCGCTGTCGGCGAGCATGTAGGCCAGGCGATCCTGCGGGTAATCCGGGTCCAGCGGCACATAGGCGCCACCGGCCTTGAGGATCGCCAGCAGGCTGACGATCATCTCCAGCGAGCGCTCCAGGGCGATGCCCACTAACACGTCCGGGCCGACCCCGCGTTCGCGCAGACGATGGGCAATGCGGTTGGCGCGACTGTTCAGTTCGGCGTAAGTGAGGGTGATGCCCTCGCAAGACACGGCAATGTTGTGCGGATGCGCGGCGGCCTGGGCTTCGATCAGTTGATGGGCACACAGGGTATTCGCAGTTTCTGGCGCGTTGATTTCGGCGCTGCGATTCCAGTCCAGCAAGGTGGCCTGCTGTTCGGCAGCGTCGAGCATGCTCAGGTCGGCCAAGGCCACACCGGCATCGCTGCAGATGGCCTGCAACAGGTTCAGCCAGTGGCGGCCGAGACGCTCGATGGTCGCGGCGTCGAACAGTTCGGTGGCGTAGACGAACGACGCGTGGATGCCCTCGTCGCTTTCGACGGTGTCGAGCATCAGGTCGAACTTGGTGGTCTTTTCGTCCCAGATCAGCGGTTCGACGCTCAGCCCCGGAAGGTCCCAGCGTTGCGGGTCGCCACTGTCGCGCTGGTGGTTGAACATCACCTGGAACAGCGGCGTGTGGCTCAGGCTGCGCTCCACGCCCAGGCCATCGACCAGTTGCTCGAACGGCAGGTCCTGATGAGCCTGTGCGCCGAGCGCTGCGGCCTTGACCTCGGCCAGCAATTGCACGAACGGCTGGTCGGCCCGGGGCTGGCTGCGCAGCACCTGGGTGTTGACGAAAAAGCCCAGCAGGTTTTCCACGTCCTGGCGGGTGCGGTTGGCAATCGGCACGCCGACGCGAATGTCCTGCTCGCCACTGTAGCGATGCAACAGCGTCTGCAGTGCTGCCATCAGCAGCATGAACAGGGTGCAGCCTTCGCGGCGGGCCAGCTCGCGCAGTTGCGCGGTCAACGCAGCGGGGATTTTCAGCTCGACGCTGGCGCCCTGCTGGCTCGGGATCGCCGGGCGACGGCGGTCGGTCGGCAGCTTCAGTGGCGGGTGTTCATTGCCCAGCTGTTCGCGCCAGTAATCGAGCTGACGCTCGGCCTCGCCGGCCTCCAGCCACAGGCGCTGCCAACGGGCGAAGTCGGCGTATTGAATGCCCGGTTCCGCTAGCTGCACGGCCTGCCCTGCACTCAACTGCCCGTAGACCCGGGTGAATTCCTGCAACAGGATCGGCAGCGAGCCGCCATCGGTGACGATGTGATGGAAGGTCAGCACCAGCACATGTTGCCGGGCATCGAGGCGGATCAAGCGGCAGCGCATCAATGGGCCGTGCTGCAGGTCGAACGGCTGCTCGGCGTTGAGGGCGATCTGGCGTTGCAGTTCGATGTCGTCGGCGGCAGTGACTTCGACCAGCGGGGTGTCCATCTGCGGGTGGATGTGCTGCAGCACTTGCTGTTCGTCGAAGACGAACGTGGTACGCAACACCTCATGACGTTGCACCAGTGTCGCCAGGGTCTGCGCCAATGCATCGCGGTTCAGCTCGCCATTGAGGCGGAAGGCACCGGTCAGGTTGTAGGCCGTGGCCTGGGGCTGCATCTGCCAGAGGAACCACAAGCGCTGCTGCGCGTAAGACGCCGGCAGCGTGTCGACGGCGCGGTCCCGTGGCGGGATCGGCAGCAACTCCAGGGTTAGCCCCTGAGCGTGCATCTTTTGTTGCAACGCACGCCGGGCGTCCGCGCTCAAGCCGCAGAAACGCTGGGCCAGGGTCATCATTCTGTCCGGTGCAGCACTCATCGCGCGTGTTCCTCATCCACTTCGTCGAACAACGCTTCGAGGGCGTCTAGATCGTTTTCCTGGTGTTCACTTTGCTGGCGGAACTGCTCGATCTGCGCCGCCAGGCGTTCCAGGGTGTCACCGTCGAAAAACAGCTTGAGCGGGATCACCAGGTTCAGTTCGTCCTGAATCCGCGCGCGAATGCGCGTGGCCAGCAGCGAGTGCCCGCCGAGTTCGAAGAAGCTGTCGTGCACACCCACGCGCTCGACGTGCAGCGCTTCAGCCCAGATCGCCGCCAGGGTTTTTTCCAGGTCGTTGCGCGGCGCGACGAAAGCGCTGCGGCGCACATCGAGATCGAGCAAGGCCTGGCGGTTGAGCTTGCCGTTGGGCATCAGCGGGAAACGTTCCAGCACCTGCAAGCGCGCCGGCTGCATGTGCTCGGGCAGCGCCTGCCCCAGATGGCTGCGCAATTCGTTGAGGCGGATGTCGGCGGTGTCGGCCGGGGACACCACGAAGCCCAGCAGTTGCGGGCCGGTCGGGGTTTCCCGGGCGATGACGGCGGCGTCCTCGATGCCCGGCGCGCTGCGCATGGCCGCTTCGATTTCGCCCAGTTCGATGCGGAAGCCGCGGATTTTCACCTGGTGATCGACCCGGCCCAGATACTCCAGCACGCCATCGGCGCGATAGCGCGCCAGGTCACCGGTGCGGTACAGGCGTTGGCCCGCCGCCTTTGCAAACAGGTCGGGGACAAAACGCTCGGCCGTCAGCGTGGCACGCTGCAAGTAGCCCCGGGCAATGCCGGCACCGCCGACGTAGAGTTCACCCTCGGCGCCCACGGCCACCGGTTGCAGGTCCGGGCCGAGCACGTGAATGCGCATGCCGGCAATCGGCTGGCCGATCGGGATGCTGTCGGCGTCCTGGCCGAGCGGCAATTCCCACGCCGAGCACCACACGGTGCCTTCGGTCGGGCCGTATTCGTTGACCAGTGCCCCCCCCGGCAATGCCTCGCGATGTCGCTGCACCAGGGCGTTGCTGCAGGCTTCGCCGGCAACGATGACGCAGGCCAGGGTCTGCTGATCGAGGTGTTCGAGAATCTGTGCGTGGTAGGACGGCAGAGTCAGGTAGTGGGAAATCTCTTCGCACTGGATCAGTGCCGCCAGTTGCGCCGGATCCTTGTAGCTGTCCTCGTCCGGCAGGCACAGGGTCGCGCCCTGCCCCAGCGCCCAGAACACCCCGGCCACCGAACTGTCGAAGGAGAACGACGAGAGCATCAGGAACGCGCGCAGCGGCTGGCGATAAAACCCCGTGCGCGCCAGGGTCGAGGCCACGGCGTTGGCATGGCTGATCATCACGCCCTTGGGTTGGCCGGTGGAGCCGGAGGTGTAGATGACGTAGGCCAGGTTGGCGCTGTCGCCCTGAGGCGCAGGTTCGGTTTGCGCGGCGGCCCAGACCTCGGCCCCGGGCATCAGGGACATTATCCGCTCATGGCGCAATGCGTCCGGCAGCGGCTGACAGGCCAGCACCTGGCGCGCGCCGGTATCGGCGAGCATGAACGCCAGGCGCTCGATCGGGTAGTTCGGGTCCAGCGGCAAGTACGCACCGCCGGCCTTGAGCGTACCCAACAAGGCAATGACGATTTCCAGCGAGCGCTGGCCGTAGACCGCCACGATTTCATCCGCCACCACGCCTTGGGCGCGCAAGGTATTGGCCACCTGGTTGGCGCGCGCATCCAGCTCGGCATAGGTCAGGCGCTGACCGTTGATACTCAGGGCGATGCGTTGCGGATGCAGGCGCGCCTGTTCGCTGAACAATTCCTGCAGGAAACGGCACGGCAATGCCTGCCCGGTGGCGTTCGGGTTGAAGCCCTCGATCAGGCGGGTCCGTTGTGCAGCATTGAGCAGACTCGCCTGAGCCAGGCTCAGCTCGGGCGATGCCAGCAATTGACGGCTGAACTCGACAAACTGCTCCAGCCATTCGGCCAGCATCGACTCCGGCAGCGCACCGTCGAGGCACGACAGCTGCAACTGCTCGCCCTGGACACGCAGGCGCAGGACTTCGGGGTTGGCGTCATCCACCTCGATGTCGGCATCAATGGCGGCTTGATAGACAAAGCCGTAACGCAGCGGCGCGGTGCCTTCGGCGCTCAGTTCGAACTCGTTGAGGCAGTCGAGCCAGGACAGCGACTGCTCAACGCTGGCCGCAAAGGTTACCAAGGCTTGCGTCAATGTCTGCTGGCTACGGTGCTCGAAGGCCACCGGCAGACGCCGGGCGAACCGGCCGAGGGTGGTGGCGGTCTGCTCGTTGCGACCGTCCACCTGCCAGCCCATCAGCAGTTTTTCCTGCTGGCCGATGCGTGCAACGAACGCGGTCCACAGCAACAGCGCCAATTGCTCCGGTTCAACGCCCGCTTCAACAGCAGCCCGTTGCACCCCAGCCAACCATGGGGCGTCAATCAAGGTGGCCTGACGACGAACCCAGGTGACATCGAGCGCTTTTTCGAAGGGCAAGCGATGGCCCACGACGAACTGCTGTTGCAGGTTGCGCCAGAACGCGGCGCCCTGGTGGCCGATGTCTTCTTCGCGCAGCGTTTCCTGCCACGCGCTGTAGTCCAGGTATTGCAGCGCGTCCTCGTCTTCGACCAGGGTTTCGCCGCGCAACAGACTGGCGAGTTCAGCCGACAGCACCCGCAGCGAGGCCTCGTCGAAGCTGCACGCCGGGGTCAGCAGAGTGACGATGGATTGCCCTGCTCCGCCCTCGACCTGTGCCACCACCAGCACTTGATTCGAATCTTCAACCAGGACTTCACGGCTGCGGCTCAAGGCCTCGGCCACCGAAGGCTGGTCGCCCAGCACTGTCAGTGGCAGCGCCTCGCACAGGCTCTGCACCGGCCACTTCATGCCCGGCAGGCGGCGGTACACCGTGCGCAGGGTTTCGTGACGCCGGCCCAGTGTCTCCAGCGCCGCCCGTAACGCCCGGGCATCCACCGGCCTGGCGACCGGCAATGTCAGGGCGGCGAACAGCGGCTGGGCACCCAGTTCCTGGACGCGCAAATAAAAGGCCTGCTGGGCCGAAGTCTGGAAGACGTCTACCGAAGGTTCGAGGGCGGTGGTGTTCATGTCGGGTGTCCTTATTCCTGATCCAGGTCGGCGCTTTTCTGCGCGATGGCCATGGCCGTGAGGGTTTTTCTGAAACCGGTGAATTCGTTGCGCGCATGCACGCTGAGGATGTTGTCGAGCAGGACCACGTCGCCCTTCTCCCAGGCGAACTCGACCATCACCTCGCGGTAGATGCCTTGCAGGTGGCGAATCACGTCGTCGGGAATCGGTGAGCCATCGCCGAAGAAGGTGTTCTGCGGCAGGTCTTGCGGGCCGAACTCACGCAGCAGGTTGTCGCGGATGCTGTCCGGCAGGGTCAGCGCGTTGAAGAAGGTGCCGTGGTTGAACCAGATGCGCTCGCCGCTCAGCGGGTGGCGCACGATGGCCGGACCGTTCTGCCGGGTGCGCAGGCGGTTGCCGGACTTCCACTCGGTCTGGATACCGATTTTGGCGCAGTAGGCTTCGACCTCCGCGCGGTCCTCGCTCTGGAACACGGTCTGCCACGGCAGCCCCATGCCGTCGCCGTAGTTGCGCACGTACATGATGCGTTTACGGGCAAATTCTTCGCGCACCGCCGGGTCGATCCGCGCGAGGATCCGGCGGGTATCGCCGAAGGGTGTTTCGCCGCCGGTGGCCGACGGGGTGTCGCAGTAGAAATACAGGTGACGCGGGAACACCGGCGAATACGAGTGTTCGTTGTGCGGGAAGATTTTCTCCGGCGCCGGGTAATCGGTGGAGCTGTAGATCTTGAACTGACCGGTGATCTGGGTGCGTGGCGAGGCGCGGAACAGGTACTCCAGCGCGCCGCCGGAAATCGCATCGACACAGCGGTTGAACTCGCCGATATCGGCCACCTGGAAGCCACGGAACAGGATCACCGCGTGCTCCAGCAGCTTGCTTTCGATCAGCGCGCGATTCTGGCTCGCCCATTCCACCAGGTTCACGCCGGACACGGCCGGACGGCACACCAGCGGCATGCTGTGGCCTTCGAACATCGGCGCAAAACTCACCAGCCGCGTCGGATCGGTGGACAGGCTTTTGCGGGCACCACGACCCATCTTGGGAATGGACTTGGTCGTTGAAACGGTCATAAACCCCTCCAGAAAATGTTGACGGCGGCGCTATAGGGCGCCGCTGCCTGAATCAGTCCGCTGCGGTTTGCGCTGTCGGCGCGCCCCGGTTCGCCGAGCGGCGCTTGATCGCCATGGCACCGCCGAGCAGGGCCTTGCGTTGCTCGTTCAAGCGCGCCTCGGCACGGCGCTGGACATCGCTGGCCAGGTTCAGCAACTCACCGACCTGCAACGGCTCAGCGCTTACCAACGCTTCGAGCACCGCCTGGATCTGTTCGAACAGACATTCCAGCGTGCTCGGCAGGTACTGTCCGGCCGGTGTCTCGAAGCTCAGGTGGATGTGCTGCGCGTCGTTGTAGAACGCAGCGACCATGCCGATCTCGGCGGCCTGACGCCCGGAGGGGAAATCCTCCACGTGCAACCCATCCATCGAGGGCAAGCGAGCGACGCCTTCCTGGTAAATCAGCTTGATGTCGAACAGCGGCGAACGGCCGGCCCGGCGCGGCAAGCGCAAGGCCTCCACCAGGCGCTCGAACGGCAAGTCCTGATGGTCCGAAGCCTCCAGCACCGCCCGGCGACAGGCCTCCAGCAATTGCTCTGCCGGCTGCCCGGCATCGACTTCCACTTGCAGTACTAGTTGGTTAACGAAGAAGCCGACCATTTCTTCAAGCTCGGCTTGATTTCGGTTGGCGATATCGGTGCCGATGCGCACCCGAGCGATTTCGGTGCGCTGGCGCAACACCAGGGTGAAACCGGCCAGCAGCAGCATGAACAGCGACAGGTCACGCTGTTGGGCAAAGTCGCGCAACTGCTGGCTGAGTTCGGCACTGAAGGTGAAATGCGCGCTGGCGCCTTCCTGCGCCGTGCGCCGGTCGCCATCGGCGGGCAACTCCAGCACGGCTTGCGGCTCGGCAAGGCGCTGCTGCCAGTAGTCGAGCTGGCGCTGCAACTCGCCGCCCTGCTCCAGCCACTGGCGCTGCCATTTGGCGAAGTCGGCGTACTGCACGCTGTGCGCCGGCAGTTGCGGGGTCTGGCCACGGTTGAGGGTTGGATACAGTGTGACGAATTCATTGATCAGCACGCGGAACGACCAGTCATCGGCGACGATGTGATGCACCGTCAACAACAGCACATGCTGGTCATCCGCGACCCGCAGCACCCGCACCCGCAGCAACGGGCCGTGGCGCAGGTCGAATGGCCGCGCGACTTCCTCGCGGGCCAGGTGTTGCGCCTCGACGTCCGGCGCCGGCAGATGCCGCAGGTCGCCGGCCTCGAAGCTCAACGGCAATTGCCCGTGTACCCGCTGCCAGGTCTGGCCGTCTTCTTCGTAGAAGGTGGTGCGCAACACCGCGTGGCGCTGCACCAGGGTTTCGAAGGTCTGGCGCAGGGCGTCGAGGTTCAGCTCGCCACGCAGGCGCAAGGCGCCCGGCATGTTGTACATCGAACTGTCCGGCTCCAGGTTCCACAGGAACCACAGGCGCTGCTGGGCAAAGGACAGCGGCTGGCGTTCGCCGGAGGTGTCCGCCACCAGCGCCGGGCGCTCACAGCGGTGCTGCAGTGTCTGTACCTGTGCGGAGAAATCCTCAAGGCGCGGGTGTTCGAACAGGCTGCGCAGGCTCACCGACAGGCCCATGCGCTGGCGGATCTGCGAGACGATTTGCGTCGCCAGCAAGGAGTGCCCGCCCAATTCGAAGAAGCTGTTCTCGCGGTCGACGCGACTGACCTGCAACACCTGCTGCCAGATCTGCGCCAGCTGGATTTCCAGTGCCCCCTGCGGTGCGCTACCGGTTGCGGCTTCCCAGACTGGCGGGGCTGGCAATGCGGCGCGGTCGAGTTTGCCGTTGCGGTTGAGGGGCAACGCGGCCAGCAGCACCAGTTGCGTCGGCAGCATATAGTCCGGCAGGCGCTCGCCCAAGGTGCGGCGCACGGTGTCGGTGAGTTGTCGCGCATCGGCACCCAGCTGTTCATCCGAGGCAGGCACTACGTAGCCGATCAACTGCATGCCACCGACGCCTTCGTGCACCAGCACCGCGGCTTCGCTGATCATCGGCAGGCCTTGCAGGTGCGCCTCCAGCTCACCCAGTTCGACGCGGAATCCGCGAATTTTCACCTGATGGTCGATACGCCCCAGGTATTCCAGTGTGCCGTCCTCGCGATAGCGCGCCAGGTCGCCGCTGCGGTACAGCCGTGCCCCCGGTGTGGCGGAGAACGGATCGGCAATGAAACGCTCGGCGCTCAAACCCGGACGCTGGTGATAGCGCTGGGCGAGGCCGACATCAGCGCCGATGCACAACTCGCCGACACAACCGGTCGGCAGCAGGTGGCCTTCGCTGTCCAGCACATACAACGCACGCCCCGGCAACGCCCGGCCAATCGGCACGCCAATGGGGTTGCGGGTATCGGCCAGGGTGCATTCGTGGGTACTGGAAACGACCGTGGCTTCGGTCGGCCCATAGGTATTGAGCAGGCGCACATCGCCCAGACCGGCGGCATGCCACAACTTCAGGCCTTCCAGCGACATGGCCTCGCCCCCGACGTGGACCTGACGCAAGCGCCCTTTCTCACGCTGCGGTTGCGCAGCCCACTCTTGAGCCAGCAAGAACCAGTAGGCGGCCGGCAGGTCGGCCAGGGTCACGCCGTGCGCGATGATCTGCCGATAAAGGGTGTCGGTGTCCCATAACTCATCGCCGCGCATCACCAGCGCCGCGCCCACGCACAGCGGCGGGTAGCACTGCTCGACAAAGCCGTCGAAGCTGAAAGTGGCGAATTGCAGCACACGGTCTTGCGCCGTGAGTTGTGAATAGTCCGCCGCGATCACGCAAAACTCGCGCAGCGCGGCGTGGGCCAGGCACACGCCTTTCGGGCGTCCGGTGGAACCGGAGGTGTAGATCAGGTAGGCGAGGTCTTCGGCGCTGGCGAGGTTGTCCGGGTTTTCGGTGGAGTAACCGTCAACGCTCGACTCCAGCGCCAGGCGCGGCAAACCTTGCGGCAACGCTACATCGGCGAGCAACCCCGGTTGCACCAGCAGCAGATCCATGCCGCTGTCTTCGATCATGTAGGCCAGGCGCTCGGCCGGGTAATCCGGATCGAGCGGCACATACCCGGCGCCGGACTTGAGGATGGCCATCAGGCTGACGATCATCTGCGCATTGCGTCGCACCGACAGGCCGACCCGCTGCCCCGGTGCCACACCCAGGGCGCGCAGGCGATGGGCGAGCTGGTTGGCTTGCGCATTGAGCTGGGCGTAGGTCAGGCACTCGTCGCCGACCATCACCGCCAGTGCATCGGGCGTGCGTGCCGCCTGTTGCTCGAAACGCTGATGGGCCAGCAACGGGCTGTCGAGTGGCGGCGCAGGCGGACGCGAACCGTTCAACACCTTTGCTTGAGCCTGTGCATCGAGCAAGCTGACCGCGCCCAATGCCTGCTGTGGCTGAGCGACGAACTGCTCCAGCACCTGCAACAGGCTGGCGCCCAACTGGCTGATCTGCGCCGCGCTGAACTGGCTGCGGTCGAAGCTGAAATCCAGACGCAGGGTGGCACCGACTTCGATGCCGAGGGTCAGCGGGTAGCTGGTGATTTCGTGATTACGCAGCGCGCCGAAGGTCAGGCCCGCCGGCGCACCTTGTTTGAGGGCTTCGGCCACCGGGTAGTTCTCGAACACCAGCAGGCTGTCGAACAGCGCCCCCTGTTGCCCGGCCCAGCCCTGGATGTCGTACAGCGGCACGTGCTCGAACTCGCGCAGGCTCAGGTTCAGTGCTTGCAGGTGGGTGAGCCAGTGGGCCACCGACTGCCCTGCCGGCGGCGCGGCAATGATCGGCAAGGTGTTGATGAACAGCCCCAATTGCTGCTCGATGCCCGGCAGCGGCGCGGAGCGTCCGGCCATGGTGGCGCCGAACGCCACGCAGGATTGGCCGGTGTAGCGCTGCAACAGCAGGCCCCAGGCGCCTTGCAGCAAGGTGTTGAGGGTAATTTTCTGATGGCGGGCGAAATCGCCCAGGCGCTGTAGTGCGGCACTCTCAAGGGTCAATTGATGCTCGCCCATGCCGCGTCCTTCGGTGGGCGCCGGCAAGGCTTGCGCCAGCAGTGTCGGCGTTTCCAGTGGCGCCAGCGCTTGCTTCCAGAACTGCTCGGCAGCCAGCAGCGGCTGCTGTTGAATCCAGCCCAGATAATCGCGGTATTGCCCCAACGGCCTGGCCAGCGTCTGCCCGGCATACTGCTGGATCACTTCGCCGAGCAACTGCGCGTTGCTCCAGCCGTCCATGAGGATGTGATGGCTGGTGTAGATCAGGTGCCAGTCCTCAGTGCTTCGGCGCACCAGCACCAGGCGGAACAACGGCGCGGTGCCGAGTTCGAAGCCGCGACTGCGCTCCTCGGCGGCCAGTGCATCCAAGTCGAGGTCGGCCGCTTCGATCACTTGCAGTTGCAGGTCGATCTGGCGATGAATCACCTGGTGCGCAGATTCCAGTCCCAACCAGTGGAAACTGCTGCGCAGAATGTCGTGTCGGTTGATCGCCGCTTGCCAGGCCCGGCCGAATGCCGCCAGTTCCAGCCCCCGGATGTCCAGGCGCAATTGATTGATGTAAGCCTCGGCCTGGGGTTCGTACAGGGTGTGGAACAGCATGCCCTGTTGCATCGGTGTCAGCGGGTAAACGTCCTCGATGGCCGGTGCCGGGACAGGCAAGGCATCGAGTTGTGCCCGGGTGATGCGCGCCAGCGGGAAGTCCGACGGTGTGACCTGGCCTGGCGTTGTCGCGCAGCAATGTTCGATCAGTGCCTTGAGTTCTTCGGTGTAGGCATCGGCCAGTCGCTGCACCGTGGATTCGGCAAACATGTCGCGGCTGAAACCCCATTGCAGTGAGAGCTGCCCGCCATACACCTGACCTTCCACGGTCAGCCAGTTGGCCAGTGGCGCGTCATCACCCTGGGCCTGACCAGCGCTTTGCGCGGCCGGGACGAACAGCGCAGCCTCATCGAACTGACGGTCGAACTGCCCCAGGTAGTTGAAGGTGATGCGTGGCGCCGGCAAGTCTTGCAGAAGCTGGCGCTGCGCCGGTTCGCCGAGATAACGCAGCAGCCCATAACCCAGGCCTTTGCCGGGAATGGCCCGCAGTTGTTCCTTGATCGACTTGATCGAATTCGCCGCCCCGACTTCGGGTTGCAGGCGCACGGGAAACAGGCTGGTGAACCAGCCGACGGTGCGGCTCAGGTCGAGTTCGTCGCCCAGGTCTTCGCGGCCGTGGCCTTCAAGCTGGATCAGCGTCGAGCCCTGCCCGCTCCAGCGGCAGATGACCCGCGCCAACGCCGTGAGCAACAGGTCATTGACCTGGGTGCGATAGGCCGCCGGCGCCTGTTGCAGCAACCGGCGGGTCAGCTCGGCATCCAGTGTCGATTCGATCTTGTGCCCGTGGCGCTGCTGCAAGCTGCCCTGCGGATGCTCACACGGCAGGTCCCGGGCATCCGCCAGTTGCGCCTGCCAGTACGGCAATTGCCCAGACAAGGTGCCGGCATGCTGTTGCAGGTGCGCGGCCCAGGCTTGATAGGCGCTGGTTTTCTCGGGCAGCGCCACTTGCCGGTAAGCCTGTTGCAAGTCTTCGAGCAACACCCGCCACGACACGCCGTCCACCGCCAGGTGATGAACCACCAGCAACAGGCGCTGGCTGCCATCGTCGAGGTTGACCAGCAAGGCGCGCAGCAGCGGTCCGTTGGCCAGATCGAGGCTGCGTTGCGCTTCATCGCACAGTGCGGTCAAGGCTTCGGCCGAAGAGGCCCGACGCAGCCACAACCCAGCGGATTCGACCTGCGGCCCATGGCGTTGCTGCCAGCCTTGGGCACCGTCGATGAAGCGCAGGCGCAAGGCGTCATGATGATGGATGACGGCCACCAAGGCCCGTTCCAACGCTTGCGGATCCAGCGCTTCCCGGGGCGTCAGCAGCAGCGACTGGTTCCAGTGCTGACGCTGGGCGATGGCCTGTTCGAAGAAGTAATGCTGCGTCGGGGTCAGGATTACCTCGCCGCTGACCGGGCCTTGATCGATGCGGCTGCGGCTTTCGAACGTCGCGACCAATGCCAGGCTGCGCACGGTCTGGTACTGGAACAGATCCCGCGGACTGAGGCGAATGCCGGCCTGGCGGGCGCGGCTGACCACCTGGATGGAAATGATCGAGTCGCCGCCGAGTTCGAAGAAGTTGTCTTCAAGGCCCACGCGCTCCAGGCCCAATACGTCCTGCCAGATCTGCGCCAGCGTGGTCTGCATGGCATCCTGCGGTGCGACGAACGCCTGCTGCGGCGCGGCGTCCGGTGGCGGCAAGGCCTTGCGGTCGAGCTTGCCGTTGGCAGTCACTGGCAAGGCATCCAGCGGCATCAGGTAGGTGGGCACCATGTATTCCGGCAGGCTGCCGAGCAGCCAGGCCTTGAGGGTTTGCGGCCATTGCACATCGGCGTCGGCGTTTTCCAGCACCAGGTATGCCACCAGATGCTTGCCGCCCTGCACCAGCACCACGGCCTCGCGCACCAGGTCATGCTGCATCAGGCGGGTTTCGATCTCCCCCAGTTCGATGCGCAGGCCGCGCAATTTGACTTGATGGTCGAGGCGCCCGAGGTATTCGATCACGCCATCGGCGCGCTGCCGCACGCGGTCACCGGTGCGGTACAAGCGCGCACCGTCGTGGAACGGACACGGCACGAAGCGCTCGGCGGTGAGCGCCGGCCGCCGGTGATAACTGCGCGCCAGCCCGGCGCCGCCGAGGTACAGCTCCCCCGCCACGCCGGCCGGAACCGGAAGCAATTGCGCATCCAGCACATGGGTGCGCAGGTTGGCGATGGGCCGGCCGATGGGCACGCTGTCGGCGCCTTCGTCGACGCAGGTCCAGTGGGTCACGTCGATGGCCGCCTCGGTCGGGCCGTAGAGGTTGTACAACCCGGCACCCGGCAGCTTTTTGAACACCTGCAATTGCGCATCCAGCGGCAAGGCTTCGCCACTGCAAGCAATGCGTTTGAGGCCCGTGCACGTCTCGACACCCGGCTCGTGAATGAACGCCTGGAGCATCGACGGCACAAAGTGCAGCGTGCTGATGCCGTGGTCAGCGATGAGGCGGATCAACTGCGCCGGTTCCCGATGTGCGCCCGGTGGCGCCACCACCAGACACGCGCCGGTCATCAGCGGCCAGAAGAACTCCCAGACCGACACGTCGAAACTGAACGGGGTTTTCTGCAATACCGAATCGCTGTCATCCAGCCCGTAAGCCTGCTGCATCCAGCACAAGCGGTTGACCAGCGCCGCGTGACTGTTGCCGGCGCCTTTGGGCTTACCGGTGGAGCCGGAGGTGTAGATCACATAGGCCAGGTTCAACGGATGCACTTCGACCTGCGGGCAGACTTCGCTGTAGCCGTCGAGCCAGTCGTGGTGCCGGTCCAGGGCGATGACCTTGACGCCGTCGGTGGGCAGTGCGCCGAGCAGGTTGCCTTGCGTGAGCAGCAGGCCAATCGCGCTGTCGTCGATCATGTAGGCCAGGCGTTCGGCCGGGTACTCCGGGTCCAGCGGTACGTAGGCACCCCCGGCCTTGTGAATGGCCAACAGGCCAAGGACCATCTCCAGCGAACGCTCGACGCAGATCCCCACCAGTACATCCGGACCAACGCCCTGCCCGCGCAGGTAATTGGCCAGTTGGTTGGTGCGGACATCGAGTTGCGCGTAGCTCAACCGGCGCTCGCCAAACACCAGCGCCGGTGCCTCGGGCGTGCGTCGGGCCTGGGCCTGGATCAACTGATGCAGGCACTGCTCGACGGGATAGACCTCGGCGGTGCGGTTCCAGTCCTGCACCAGCACCTGTTGCTCATCGGCGCTCAGCATCGGCAACTCACCGATTTTTTGCGTCGAGTCGTCGACTAACCCCTGCAACAGACGCGTCCAGTGCCGGGCCATGCGTGCGATGGTGTCGGCTTCGAACAGGTCGTTGGCATAGGTCAGCGCGGCGTGCAGCTTGCCACCCTTCTCCCAGGTGTCGAGGGTGAGGTCGAACTGGGTGGTGCGGCTTTGCCAGTCGATGCTGCCCAGCACCAGGCCGGAGGCGGTGCTGACCGACGCCATGTCGGCCACGTGCGGCTGGTGGTTGTACATCACCTGGAACAACGGCGTGTGACTGAGGCTGCGCTCCAGTTTCAACGCTTCGACCAGGCGCTCGAACGGCAGGTCCTGATGGGCCTGGGCGCCGAGGGCGGTTTCCTTGACGGCGCGCAGCAGGTCGTCGACCCGGGTCTGGCCGTCCAGTTGGGTACGCAGCACCTGGGTGTTGACGAAGAAGCCGATCAGGCCTTCGATTTCCGCACGGTTGCGGTTGGCGATGGGCACGCCGACGCGGATGTCGGTTTGTCCGGTGTAGCGATGCAGCAACGCGTTGAAGGCGCCGAGCAATAGCATGAACAGGGTAATGTTGTGCTTCTGTGCGGCGCTGCGCAGTTGTTCGGCCAGTTGCGTTTCGACCGCGAATTCGTAGCGGGTGCCGCGATAGCTCGGCATGGCCGGGCGCGAATGATCCAGGGGCAGTTCCAGCACCGGATGCTCATCGCCCAGTTGCGCCTGCCAGTACGCCAGTTGCCGCGCCTGCTCGCCCGCCTCCAGCCAGCGGCGCTGCCACAGGGCGTAGTCGCTGTACTGGATCGGCAACGCGGCCAGCTGCGGTTGGGTGCCCGCATCGAAGGCGTCGTAGCAGCGGATGAATTCGTCGATCAGCACGTTCATCGACCAGCCGTCGGAGACGATGTGGTGCAGGGTCAGCAACAGCACGTGCTCAAGTTCTGCGAGCTTGAGCAAGGTGACCCGCAGCAGCGGACCGGTCGACAGATCGAACGGCAGCATCGATTGCTGCTCGGCGGTATGCGCCACGGCCCGCTCGCGCTCCTCGGCGGGCAGTGCGCTGAAATCCACCTGTTCGATCAGCAACGGCGCCGTGGCCGGCACTTGCTGCAAGCTGTCGTCGACCTGACGCTGGAACACCGTGCGCAGGGTTTCATGCCGCGCCACCAGACTGGCGAACGCCTGTTCCAGCGCCGACAGGTTCAAGTGCCCGGTCAACCGCACTGCGCCCGGCAGGTTGTAGGCGCCGCTGTGCGGGTCCAACTGCCAGAGGAACCACATGCGTTGCTGGGCGTACGACAACGCCTGGCGATCCTCGGCCTCGATGCCGGCCGGGATCGGGAAACGGGCGAAGTCCACGCCCTCCTTGTGCAAGGCCGCCAGGAACATCTGGCGCTTTTCCAGGGGCAACCCGATAAACCGGCGAGCAAGTTTCAAGGAGTCTTCAGCATTCATCTATCGGCATCCGCATCAGTAGGCAGCAGGCGCAAAGGCGCGTCGTCCCTGTAAAACGAATGCAGGCGGGAAAAATTAGCGCAGGGGAACAAGTATCAGGAGGGAGAGAAACGCGAAAAAACAGGCTGATGAATACTACTGTGGGAGCGGGCTTGCTCGCGAAGGCGGTGTGTCAGGCAACGGGTATGTTGCTGACACTCCCTCTTCGCGAGCAAGCCCGCTCCCACAGGGGTCCAGTGAAGTTTGAGGAGGGTGTTAACCCACGGCAGCCATGGAATGCCGCCGATGATGCCCCTCAAGCTGGTCCTTGATCACCCGCAGCACCTTGGCCTCCTGCTCATGGATGAAGAAGTGTCCGCCGGCCAGCATGTCCACCGAGAAACTGCCGCGGGTTTCCTGGCTCCAGCCGATCAATTGCTCGGTGGTGGCGCGGTCGGCCTTGCCGCCGAGCACGTGCACCGGGCACTTGAGCGGCGGGCGCTGGATCGGTGCGAAACGCCCGCACAACAGGAAGTCCGCGCGCAGCACCGGCAGGGTCAGGCTCATCAACTCTTGATTGGCCAGGATCTCTTCGCTGGTACCGTTGAGGGTGCGCAATTGCTCGATCAGTTCGGCATCGGTTTTCGGCTGGGCAAAGCCGCGGTCGTAGTCGGCGCGCAGGGTCGGCGCGGCGGTGCCCGAGGCGAACAGCGCGACCGGTTCCGGGCAACCCAGCGAGCGGAACGCGTGGGCCATCTCGCAGGCCAGCAACGCCCCCATGCTATGGCCGAACAACGCATACGGCGCCTTGAGCGTGGCCTTCTGTTCGTGGGCCAGCTGCAGCGCCAGGCGGCGCATGTCGGTGTGCAGGGGCTCGCCATATCGCGCGCCCCGCCCTGGCAATTCCACCGGTTGCAGCTTGAGCCACTCCGGCATTTTGCGCCGCCAGCGGCTATAGACCATGGCACTCGCGCCCGAATAGGGCAGGCACAGCAATGTCAGCGGGGTCACCGGGATTTCCTCGAAGGTTGTCTGCTTGGAGAACGGATGAGGTGTAGCCGGAATTAGTCGCAGATCCCAATGTGGGAGCGGGCTTGCTCGCGAAGGTGGTGTGTCATGCAACATTGATGTCGACTGACACTCTGCTTTCGCGAGCAAGCCCGCTCCCACAGGTCGATCTTCATTTCAGATGGCGATAGCTCGGGATCGCCGAGCCGAGCACCAGCGCCCCCGCCGCAATCGCCAGCCAGAACCCGCTGCGCGCGCCGAAGGCGTCCACCAGCCAGCCGGAGCCGGCTGCACCGATCGCGACGCCGATGCTCAGCCCGGTGACCAGCCAGGTCAGGCCTTCGGTGAGTTTGGCCGGTGGCACGATCTGCTCCACCAGGGCCATGGCGACGATCAGCGTCGGGGCAAAAAACAGCCCCGCGACAAACACCGCCAGCGACAAGCCGAGAATGTTCGCCGCCAGCAACAACGGCAAGGTGGTCACCGCCGTTGCCACGCCGCCGTACAGGAACAGGCGCGCCAGCGGTACTTTCGAACGCAGTGCGCCGAAGGCCAGCCCGGCCAGGCACGAGCCGATGGCGTACACCGACAGCACGATGCTCGCCGCTGCCGGTTGACCCTGCTGCTGGGCGAAGGCGACGCTGACCACGTCCACCACGCCGACGATGGTGCCCATGGCGACCATCAACAGCATCAGCAATTGAATGTCGCGCGAGCGGATGATCGAGCCTTGATGGTGATCTTCGTGGGGATGTACCGGCGGTTCCGTGCTGCGCTGCAACACGAACGCGGTGACGCCGACGGCCAGCGCCAGCAAGGCCGCCAATGGCCCGGCCTCGGGAAACGCCACCACACACAGGCCAACGGAAAGCGGCGGCCCGACGATGAAGCAGACTTCATCCAGTACCGACTCCAGGGCGTAGGCAGTCTGCAACTCGGGGCGGCCGCGGTACACCTCGGTCCAGCGCGCCCGCACCATCGCCGACATGCTCGGCATGCAGCCGGCCAGCGCAGCGAAGACAAACAGCGTCCAGTGCGGCGCCTGCAACCGCGTGCACAGCAACAGCAACAATAGCGCCCCACCGCCGAGCAGCGCCGCCACCGGCAGAATCCGCCCCTGGCCATACCGATCCACCAGCCGCGAGACCTGCGGCGCACAAAAGGCCGTGGCCAGGGCGAACGTCGCCGCCACCGCGCCCGCCATTCCGTAGCCACCCTGCAATTGCGAGAGCATGGTGATCAGGCCGATGCCGGTCATGGAAATCGGCATGCGCGCGAGCATGCCGGCCAGCACGAATGCGCCGCTGCCGGGGGCTTTGAACAACTCGCGATAGGGGTTTGCCATGGGTCAGGTCTCATCAGGGGACTGCACGTTGCCATAACGGCGAATCGGGGGGGAAGCGGCAATTTGTTGGTTGTCGGTGAAGGCCCCTTCGCGAGCAGGCTCGCTCCCACAGTTGATCGCTGTACGCCGTCCATTGTGGGAGCGAGCCTGCTCGCGAAGGGGCCAGTACAGACAACCTACGCCCCGCCAAGTGAACTCTCGGCCACCCAGACCAGTCAGCTAAATAGGCCCCAGACTCCCGGAGTTGCGCGACAATGGCTGATCACCCCGAACGCCAAAGCCCCATCGACGCCCACGGCATCATCGGCGACATGCGCAGCGCGGCGCTGGTCAACGACAAGGGCAGCGTGGATTTCTTCTGCTGGCCGGAGTTCGACAGTCCGTCAATCTTCTGCTCGCTGCTGGACACCCCCGAGGCGGGAATTTTCCAGCTATCGCCGGACTTGCCCGACGCCCGCCGCGAACAGATTTACCTGCCCGACACCAACGTGCTGCAAACCCGCTGGCTCAGTGACCGGGCGGTGGTCGAGGTCACCGACCTGCTGCCCGTCGGCGACACCGAGGACGATCTGCCACTGCTGATGCGGCGGATCCGCGTGGTCAGCGGCCGCGCCACCTTCCACATGCGTTGCGCGGTGCGCCATGACTACGCCCGTGCCAACACCCGCGCGAGCATGGATAAGGATGACGTGATCTTCGAGGCTGCCGACCAGCCGTCCCTGCGACTGTGCGCCGATCAAGCCATGCACATTGATGCCAATGGCGCGGTCGCGCAGTTCACCCTTGAGCAAGACCAGACCGCCCAGTTCCTGCTCGGTGCGTCTGGCGACCCACGCTTCAAGGAGGGTGCCGCCGATCTGTGCCTGACACGCACCCTGAAGTTCTGGCGCGACTGGATCGGCCAGTCCAACTACCGCGGGCGCTGGCGTGAAATGGTCAACCGCTCGGCCCTGGCCATGAAGCTGCTGACCTCGCGCAAGCACGGCGCCATTCTCGCCGCGGCTACTTTCGGCCTGCCGGAAAGCCCTGGTGGCGAGCGCAACTGGGACTATCGCTACACCTGGATCCGCGACGCTTCGTTCACGGTCTATGCATTCATGCGCCTGGGCTTCGTCGAAGAGGCCAATGCCTACATGCGCTGGTTGCGTGGGCGGGTCAGCGACTGCCGGGGCAAGCCGATGAAACTCAACATCCTGTATGCCATCGACGGTCGCCAGGAACTGCCGGAAATCGAGCTGACGCACCTGTCCGGCCATGGTGGCGCACAACCGGTGCGCATCGGCAACCAGGCGTATGAACAGGTCCAGCTCGACATCTTTGGCGAGCTGATGGACGCGATTTACCTGGTCAACAAGTACGGCGAAGCCATCTCCCATGAGGGCTGGAAACACACGGTAGAGGTGGTCGATCAGGTTTGCCAGACCTGGGAGCAAAAGGACGTCGGCATCTGGGAAATGCGCGGCGAGCAATATCATTTCCTGCATTCACGGCTGATGTGCTGGGTCGCCCTGGACCGCGCCATCCGCCTCGCGTCCAAACGCTCGCTGCCCGCCCCGTTCGCCCGTTGGGACCAGACCCGCCAGGCGATCCATGCCGACATCTGGGAGAACTTCTGGAATGAGGAGCACGGGCATTTCGTCCAGCACATCGGCGGCACCGGCCTGGACGGTTCGATGCTGCTGATGCCGCTGGTGCGCTTCGTCAGTGCCCGTGACCCGCGCTGGCTGGCAACCCTGCAAGCCATCGAAAAGAGCCTGGTGCGCGACGGCATGATCTACCGCTACCGCAACGACGACAGCCAGATCGACGGCCTGCCCGGCAGCGAAGGCGCCTTCGCCGCCTGCTCGTTCTGGTACGTCGAATGCCTGGCCCGCGCCGGCCAGCTCGACAAGGCCCACCTGGAGTTCGAACAGCTGCTCAGGTACGCCAACCCGCTGGGGTTGTATGCCGAAGAGTTCGACAGCCATGGGCGGCACATGGGCAACACGCCGCAGGCGCTGACGCATCTGGCGTTGATCAGTGCGGCGTGTTTTCTGGATCGCAGGTTGAGTGGGGAGAAGGTTGTCTGGCAGCCGTAAGTACGGATCAAACAATGTTCGAGTTCTGGTAGTAAGTGACTCAAGGCACTGCTGGATCTACTCCGGCACTGACCGAAAACCGCTCCCGGTAAGCCTGCGGTGTCACCCCCATGGCCCGCAGGAAGCTGCGGCGCAGGGTTTCTTCGCTGCCGAAGCCGCATTGCACCGCCACCCTTTTGATCGGCACACCGGTATCGCTGAGCAGACGCCGCGCGGTTTCGACGCGGATCAGTTCGATGGCCCGGGCCGGGGTCTGGCCGGTGTCGGCGCGGTAGTGGCGTACGAAGCTGCGTTCGCTCATGCCGGCCTGCAAGGCCAGGGTCGGGATGCCAAGGTCCTTGGTCAGGTTTTCGCTGATCCAGGCGTGGAGTTCGTCGAATCTCTTGCCTTCCTGTTGCAGGGACAGGGTCACGCTGAATTGCGACTGGCCACCCGGACGCTTGAGAAACACCACCAGTTGCCGGGCGACTTCCAGGGCCATGTTGCGCCCCAGGTCCTGTTCGACCATGGCTAGTGCCAGGTCGATGCCAGCCGTCACGCCGGCCGAGGTCCAGACCGGGCCGTCGTTGATGAAGATCGGGTTGGGCTCGACCTGCAAGCGCGGGTGCTGTTGCGCCAGTTGCTCGCAGCGGGTCCAGTGGGTGACCACCCGCCGGCCATCGAGCCAGCCACTGGCCGCCAGCAGAAACGCACCGGTACACACCGAGGAAACCCGTCGGCAGCCACGGGCATGCTCGCGCACCCAGGCGACCAACGACGCATCTTGCGCCGCCGCGTAGACACCCCAGCCACCGGCGATGATCAGGGTGTCAGTGCCGTCATCCGGTAAGGGTTCGGCCAACAGCGCCAGGCCCGCCGACGACATCACCGCCCCGCCGCCGCTGGCAATCACCGTCGGTGCATAGGGTGGCGGCAGGCCTTGCTGGCGGGCAATGTCGTTGGCCGAGGCGAAGACCTGCAACGGCCCGGTGACGTCGAGCAATTGCACGTTGGCGAACGCGAGTACATGGATGGTTTTCGACATTTGGCGTAATTCGTGGGGATATTGGCGTATACGCCAAATCCTACGAGCCTACAGTCAAGCCGTCCACCCACTTCACGAGAAAAACACCATGACGTTGCAGATCGGCTTTCTGTTGTTTCCACAGGTTCAGCAACTGGACCTGACCGGCCCTTATGACGTACTGGCCTCGCTGCCGGATGTGAAAGTGCATCTGATCTGGAAGGACCTGATGCCGGTCACCGCCAGCACCGGCCTGCTGTTGAAACCCACTACCACCTTCGAGGATTGCCCGGCGCTGGACGTGATCTGCGTACCCGGTGGCAGTGGCGTCGGGCCGTTGATGGAAGATGACCAGACCCTGGACTTCCTCAGGGCCCAGGCCGCCAACGCCCGGTACATCACGTCGGTGTGCACCGGCGCACTGGTACTGGGCGCGGCGGGATTGCTCAAGGGCAAACGCGCCACCACTCACTGGGCCTATCACGAGTTGCTCAAGCCGCTGGGCGCAATCGCGGTGAAGGATCGGGTGGTTCGCGACGGCAATCTGTTGACCGGTGGCGGGATCACCGCCGGTATCGACTTCGCCCTGACCCTGGCCGCCGAACTGTTCGACCCGGCCACCGCCGAGTTGGTGCAGTTGCAACTGGAATATGCTCCGGCCCCGCCGTTTACGGCGGGCAGCCCCGAGACGGCGCCGGCCAGTGTGCTGGAAGAGGCTCGCCAGCGGGCTGCGGGGTCATTGAAGCTGCGGGCGGAAATCACCGAGCGCGCGGCGGCGAAACTCGATCGTCTGTAAGAAAACGGCGGCGGGTATCCGCTTGCTGCCGCCCCGACCTTTCCTGCGGTCACAAAAAAACCCGCCGAAGCGGGTTTTTCCAAGACCATGACGACTCCTTGTCGCAGCGTTCCTTGCATATGGTCGATCATCCGTGATCCTGAGCACATCCTGTGCTTCAGTGGGTGAGGCCAGAATACGCATCGGATCCAAATTGTAACAGGCGATATCGCTACCATCGCGTGTAAGACATTCGCTATAAGCCACCTTCCGAAAACCCTTAGATGCCTCAGGCGTCGAGCCGACTTCAGCCTCCCTGTTGCTCGTGGGACTTTGCATTGTCGATCAAAAACTGCTCGATATTGTTCATTTGCTCTTCCCATCCACGACTATCCATCCGGAAAGCCTTTTCCCGGCGCACATCGGGGATGTGATCGAAACCAGACTCGGAGACTCTGAGCAAGGTGCCTGCGTCATGATCTTCCAGTTCGAACTTGACCAGGGTGGTTGGCTCCTGGGAATAGTCGATCTCGGGACGCACCGCGTACGGATGCCAGCGAAACGAAAACAACCGCTCCGGCTCGACCCGCTCGACCAACACGTTCCACAATACGTGTTCATAACCGGGGTACGTAACCCGGCCCTGGGTCCACTCGCCTGCCACAAAACGCTTGCCTTCCAGCGCCACGCCAAACCACTTCCCGAACTCTTCGGCATGGGCTATCACTCGCCAGACCTGCGAACGCTTGGCCTTGAGCAGGATTTTCCTTTCGATGCGATCAGATGCTGGGTTCATAAGTCACCTCCTGTACTTGAACAGTAGGTCAGTAAGACCACAAGACCAACCCTAAAGTTGTACCAATCGGGATGCGCAATCAACCATACCTGAGATATTCGGTTGCATTTGCACGGATAAGTTCTGGGGCAATCACAAAGTCGGAGGTCGAAACTGCTAACGTTTTCCTTCGAAACAGCATCGAATGGCAATCGCTGGTGAAACATTCGCAGTGGCAAGCGTAGCGGGCTGAATCCGTCACAGCGCTACACTGCACCTCAACTTTCGGTCACAGCGAGTCATCCGGCATGAACCCACGCTTACTATTGGCATTGACGCCCCTGCTGTTCACCTCCATGGCTGTCGCCGTTGACTGCGACAACGCCAGCAACCAGGCGACGATGAACCAGTGCGCGGCGCAACAGAATGCGGCCGCCGACAAGGAATTGAATGCGCTGTACCAGCAGATCACTTCGCGGTTCAAGGGCAACCCGGACAACAAGAAACTGCTGGTGGGTGCACAGCGGGCGTGGGTTGCGTTCCGCGATGCCGAGTGCAAGTTCTCGGCGTCCGGGGTGGAAGGCGGGAGTGTGTATCCGCTGATCTACAGCAACTGCACCACGGAACTGACCAAGGCACGGGTTCAGACGTTCAAGAACTACCTGAAGTGTCAGGAAGGGGATATGAGTTGTCCGGTGCCGGGGGTTTAAGATTTTCAGAGTTTTTGAGGGCCTCTTCGCGGGCAAGCCCGCTCCCACAGGGTTCAGCGGTGTTCACACAATAGTGACCACACCACAAATCCACTGTGGGAGCGGGCTTGCCCGCGAAGGCGTCGGTTCAGTCGCCGCAATTACCGGACAAATATCTGCGCCGTGGTAATCGCCATGTCCCCGCCCGGCAATTTGATGCTGCCCGTCTGTTTGAGGCTGTCGGCATCGAAGATCGCCACGTCGTTGAACGTCCCGGCCAGGTAGATCTTGCTGCCGTCCTTGTTGAAGGAAATGCAGTAGTAGGAGTGATCAAGCGTCGCCGCCTGGAGCATTTTCTTCTCCTTGATGTCGTACTTGGCCAGGCGATTAAGCACACCGAACATCAGGTTCGGGTCCTTGGGCGAGCGCATGCCGCTGAAATAGATTTCCGTCAGTGGCCCGAAGTCGGTGGTTTCGGTCTTGCCGGTTTTCAGGTCGACGCTGAACAGGCCATACAGGTATTCGGCGGTGGCCGGGTCCTGCTTCTTGTCCTTGAATTTCGCGGCGGTGTAGAGCAGCGAGAAGTCATGCCGGTACGTCTGCTGGTTCCACACGTAGAGCACGTCCGGCGCGCTGTAGTTCGGGCGTTTCCAGTGACGGCTGGGGATCAGCACGTCGAACTTGCCGGTCTGCACATTGACCTTGTAGACGTCCGCCCCCGCCACATACAAGGTGCCGTCGTCGCCACTCTGCATGATGGTCAGCTGCCGCGGCGCTGGGAAGCTGCGCACCGGCTTGGCATCCATCCCGGCGTCGGTCGAATACACATCGAGCCGAGGCTGCTGCACTTCATAGCGGTCGTTCATCATCAGCGTCGGGTTGGCGACGGTGTACAGTTCCTTGCCGTCGTGGCTGACCGTGAAGGCGAACATCGACTTGGCCTTCTCCCCCGGCTTCTGGGTGATGCTGGCGTGGAACACCTGTTTGCAGTTGTCCAGTTCGACGCCGTAGACATCCGCGTAGTGGTTGTTCAGCACGTAGGCGGTCTTGCGGTCCGGCGACAACTGCACGGTGCCGGGGCCGAAGGCGTCGGGCATCTTGCAGGTCTTGAACAGGGTGTCGGTGGCCAGGTCAATCACGTGCAGGTTGTTCGGGTAGTTGGTGGTCACCATGTATTCGTGACCGACTTGCAGCGCGGTGTTTTCATCGGCCAGAACACTGACGGAACAGCTGCTCAGGACGGCGAACGCGGCCAGGCCGCAGGCTTTGATGTTACGCATGCTGGAATCCTTCTTCTGTGATCACTTGTCTTTGGGGAAGACAGTGCCGAGGTTGCGCCAGTTTTCGTTGGACGCCTGGGCATCCTTGTTCCAGTCCGGGTAGGTGCTCATCATGTCGGGCACCTGGGCCGGCCACCAGCACGGGTCGGAGCAACCGTAGAGATCGGCCTCCATCGGCTGGCACAGCGACGACACACCGCCAAACGCATCGATTTCCCAGCCCGGGTCGGTGGTCGAGGCACAGCCCGCCACGGAGCTCATGGCCACCACTTCTTCTATGCGGTTCTCGTCCGCGGCCTGATCCAGCTTCAACGCTTTGTTATTGATTGCCTTGAGATGTTTCATATCAGTGAGCCTTGCGCGGAGTGATGTAGCTGCTGATGAACGCAGGGTTATGGGCCATGATCCTGGTGTAGACCTCGATGCCGAAGTCGACCCAGTCACGCATCAGTTCGCAGTAGTGATAGGTCGGGTGCGTCGGGTCTCCGTAGCGGGCGTAGCTCTCGTGGTAGCAACCGCCGGAGCACAGGTTGCGGATCTGACAGTCTTCGCAACCGGTGTTGGTGCGGTCCAGGCGCTGGGACAGGAAGTCGTTCAACTCCACCTGCTTGACGCCGCTGTGCACGTTGCCGAAGGTCGGCAGGCTCGAACCGGTAAAGCGGTGGCACAGGTTCAGCTCGCCCTTGTGATCGACCGCCAGCATCTTCAGGCCCGCGCCGCACGGCAGGGCCTTTTTGTGGCCTTCGTGGATATCGGTGATCAGCTGGTGCAGGTTGGAGAAACCGATGTTGCGGTGCTCCAGCGCCGCTTCCAGATAGCGCCGACCGAGTTTTTTCATGTTGGCGAAGACTTCGATCAACTCGTCGCTGGTCAGGTTGAAACTGCTGATGTCGCCGGAAGTCACCGGGGCAAAGCCGACTTCGGCGAAACCCAGCTCGTTGAACAGGTGATCCCAGATGGTTTCAACGTCGGTCACGCCGGTGGTCAGGGTCACCCGCGCGCCCACCGGACGGCTGTTGTAGCGCGACAGCAGCATCTCGGCCTTGCGCCGCACCACGTCATAGGTGCCCTGCCCGCCCACGGTGATGCGGTTGCGGTCGTGTACGGTTTTCGGACCGTCGATGCTCACCGACAGCCCGAAACGGTGGGCGTTGAGGTAGTCCACGGTTTCTTCGGTGAGCAGCGTGGCGTTGGTGGTCATGACGAATTCGACGAACTTGCCGGCCTCGCGAAAACGCTTCTCACAGTAATCGACCATGTACTCGATCAGCTTGCGGTTGCTCAGCGGTTCGCCGCCGAAGAACACCACGGTGAAACGCTCTTCATCCGGGGATTCGCGCAGCAGCATTTCCACCGAGGCGATGGCCGTTTCCACGTCCATCTTCTTGCCGGCCGACGGCTTGTCGAGGTCTTCCTTGTAGCAGTAGGTGCAGCTCAGGTTGCAGCCGGTGTTGACGTTGAGCACCACGGTGTTGATCGCCGTGCGCTCGACCCGTTTGGTGGCGATGTCCGGGGTCAGCGGCGAGCCGTCGCTGACCAGTTCCAGGGCCATCAGCTCGCGCAGGGTCTCGGTGATTTCCTCGCCGTTGAAGCGCGCCGCCAGGCGCTGGATCAGGTCGTCCGAGGAGCAGCCGGGACCACGCAAGGTATCGATGATGGTGCCCGTCAGTTCATCGCTGGCGAACAGCGAACTGCTGGGGATGTGAAACAGCATGCGGTCGGCATCGACCTGCACTTCGTGCAGGTTGCGTTCGACCAGATTCAAGATAGCGCCCATTGCAAACCTCCTGTGCAGGCCCCGGTTTGCGGGACCTGCGGTCATTCCGAAAAGTGTCTGAAGCCGTTGTTTTCAGCGCAGCTCAGGTTTCAACATCACGGAATGGGTGGATTGTTCCAGCGTTGCACGGTCACGATCAGGTGACCTTCGCCGGTCAGGGATTTCCCTGCGTCGTCGACGGCGGCGATCACCTTGAGGTTGCCGGCGTTGTTGGTGGACATCTTGCGTGCCGGATTCGGCCCGGCATCGCCCGGGGTGAACACACCTGCGTCGGCCTGCATGGTGCCGGCGAACTTGACGTCTTCGTCCTCTTTGGCGCGTTCGTCGAAGGCCTCGACCTTCCACTGCGCCGGGAACACGCCGATGCGGTACGGCTTGCCATCGGCGCCTTTGCCCCAGGCCTCGGCATCGAAACGGCCCTGGACTTTCGGCGTCGATCCACCACCATCGCCGATCCGCGCCACCGAGAACTCCGGCACGACTTTGACTTCGGCGATTTTGCTGTACACCGACAGGCTCGGGCCTTTCAGCGTGCCGACGGTGACTGCACGCGCGCCCGGCTGGGCATTGGCGGCGGCCTTGAGCTTGACCTTGATCTGCTCCGGACTCTGCGAGACGACTTCAACCACTTCCACGCCTTTGCCGAAGTTCGGTTTGCCGGAAAGGCCGCTGCCGATCAGGGTCACTTCGGTTTCGCTGCCGGCTTTCACGTAGCCCGGTTGCACCGCCAGCAAACGCTGGGAACCCTGTTTGGCGGCGACGAAGTCCAGGCCGCGTTCGTCGTGCTCGGCCTCGAACATCCGGCCCTGCATGGCATTGCCTTGCGCGGCGAACACCTGGCGCATGGTCACGCCATCGATGGTCACGTTGCCGCGCCATTCATAGCCAGTGTAGAGAATCGCGCTGCCATCGCCATTGAACGGCGAGCCGTCCGCGTACTGGCCTTTGACGCTGACCTTGAAGGTGTCGCTACCGTCGGCGGTCACGCTCATCACACCGGCCAGTTCACCTTTGCCCGGCAAGTGGCCGCTGAAGCTCCAGTCCCCCGCCAGCGCCTCGCTTTTCGGTGCGGCGCTCTGCCATTTTTTCCAGGCCGGGTTGTCCAGCGGATAACGCTTGGCCAGCAGCGGCACCATCTCTTTGCGGGCCAGATCGAACCAGTCGCGGTCGCGGGACAGGGCCTGGTATTCCAGTGACGGCCATTGGCCGAGGTGGAAGTTCACCAGACGTTCCCACTCCTGGGCGGGCCGCCGTTGCAGGGCCACCCGCGCACCGGAGTGGCAACGGCCGCACATCTGACTGGTCTGGTCATCGAATTGCTCGACGGTATTGAGCCGGCGCTCCAGCGCATAACGCACGCCGTCGGTTTCGCTCGGTGCCAGGCCCTGGGTGTCGGCCAGGTATTTGACCAGCGTGCGGCGGTCGTCGTCGCTGATCTGCAAACCGTGCATGGTCTGCATCCGGGCAATGCTCATCAGCCAGCCTTCCGGCGTCTTGCGCTGGTGGCTGATGCGGCTCAGGGCGTTATCGGCTTCGGGGGTATGACAGCCCTGACAGGTTTCCTTGAGGATGGTCTGGGCGTCGCGGGCTGCCAGGCTGTGAGGCGAATGCAGCGCTACAAAAGCGGCTACGGCCAGCAGGCTGGCGCTCATGCCTGATCGGAGTTTTCTCTTCATCAACGTCGAACCTCGCACGGTGCGTTCTTATTGTTGTGGCTTATCGTTTTTATGGTTTCTGCCGTCGGCGGTGAACCGCTGACGGAGGCAGGAGAAACGTCTGCAATGAGCAATACACGGAGCGTGCCAGCTTATGAATACCTCAATGAATCAATGATTTGCCGATAATGGCCGGTGTTTTGCCAATCCTGTCGCCGGCGTTGCGCGTTTAATTTCGCGACAACTGTTTCAGCCTGAGACAAGCATAGCTTTCTGTAGGAGCGAGCTTGCTCGCGATGGTCGTTAACGATTACGCGTGCTTGCCGACTAAACGTGGCGCTCTTTCGTCCATCGTCGGAACGCCGCCCGGAGCAAGCTCGCTCCTACAGGGTGTTGTGTTCGGGACGTCTCACGTCGTCGCAATTTGCGACGTTTATCGTTCGCAGGGTGATCCGCAGAGAATCTGTCACGCCCCGGCAGATGGGGCCCTCGGGCCGAAAATGGACAACTGGCACAGCCATTGCGAAAGACCTCGCCACACGAACAAGACGAGGTTTCATCATGTCGCTCCCACACCTGCTTCCCGCCACTTCGGCATTCATCCAGCGCGCCCCGCGCATGCTCATCGGCGGAGACTGGGTCGAGGCCACCGACGGCCAGACCATGCCCCTGCACAACCCGGCCACCGGTGAAGTGCTGTGCGTGGTGCCACGGGCAACGCCGGAGGATGTCGACCGCGCGGTCCTCGCCGCCCGCCAGGCATTCGACGATTCATCCTGGACCCGCACCCGCCCTCGGGAGCGGCAGAACCTGTTATGGAAACTCGCCGACCTGATGCAGCGCGACGCCGAGCTGCTGGCACAACTGGAATGCCTGAACAACGGTAAAAGCGCGGCTGTGGCCCAGGTGATGGACGTGCAACTGGCCATCGACTTCCTGCGCTACATGGCCGGCTGGGCGACCAAGATCGAAGGCTCGACGGTTGACGTCTCGGCACCGCTGATGCCCGACGATCAGTTCCACAGCTTCATCCGTCGAGAAGCGGTGGGCGTGGTCGGTGCCATCGTTGCCTGGAACTTCCCGCTGCTGCTGGCCTGCTGGAAACTCGGTCCGGCCCTGGCCACCGGTTGCACGGTTGTACTCAAACCCGCCGATGAAACCCCGCTGACCGCACTGAAACTCGCGGAGCTGGTGCTGGAGGCCGGTTATCCCGAAGGCGTGTTCAACGTGGTCACCGGTACCGGTATCACCGCAGGTTCCGCCCTGACCCACAACCCGCTGGTGGACAAACTGACCTTCACCGGCTCCACCGCGGTGGGCAAGCAGATCGGCAAGATCGCCATGGACTCCATGACCCGGGTCACCCTGGAACTGGGCGGCAAGTCGCCGACCATCGTCATGGCCGATGCCGACCTGAAAACCGCCGCGGCCGGGGCCGCCAGCGCTATTTTCTTCAATCAGGGCCAGGTCTGCTGTGCAGGTTCGCGGCTGTATGTGCAGCGCAAGCATTTTGACAATGTGGTGGCGGACATCAGCGACATCGCCAACGCGATGAAGCTCGGCAACGGCCTGGACCCGAGCGTCGACATGGGCCCCTTGATCTCGGCGCGCCAGCAGGAACGCGTCTACGGATACATCGAAAAGGGCCGGGAAAGCGGTGCGACCATCGCCTGCGGCGGCGAGCAGTTTGGGCCGGGCTTTTTCGTCAAGCCGACGGTGATTGTCGATGTCGATCAGAAGCACTCACTGGTGCAGGAAGAAATCTTCGGCCCGGTGCTGGTGGCGATTCCGTTCGACGACGAAGCCGATGCCCTGCGCATGGCCAATGACAGCCCCTACGGCCTGGGGGCGAGCATCTGGTCGAATGATCTGGCGGCGGTGCACCGGATGATTCCACGCATCAAGTCGGGGTCGGTGTGGGTCAACTGCCACAGCGCCCTGGACCCGGCGTTGCCGTTCGGCGGCTACAAGATGTCCGGCGTTGGGCGTGAGATGGGGTATGCGGCGATCGAGCATTACACCGAGCTGAAGTCGGTGTTGATCAAATTGTGATTTGTAGCGTCCATTAGGCCGCCTTCGCGGGCAAGCCCGCTCCCACAGTGTTTTGCGTCGTACACAAATCCACTGTGGGAGCGGGCTTGCCCGCGAAGAGGCCGGTCCAGACAGCCCAAATATCAGGGTTTGAATCCCTGAGCCAACAACCAGCCGCGAACCCTCCTTCCCTGCTCCACCGTCAACCCGGCCAATACCTGCTCAGCCGGCTCCGTGCGCAATCTTCTTACAAGCGGCGCCACCTCCACCCCCTGCACATGCCAGATCCCCAGCGGTTGATCCACCGTGATCACCACCTCGGCCTCGTCGACAAATCCGTCACGCAACACCGGCGCGAGTTCGATTCTCAGGGCATTAAAATCGGCCTCGGCATGGGCAATTTCAGCATCCGGCCATTGCCGTCGTGCCTGCCAGAATGGCTGATCCAGCCAACGCTGTTCATCGGCATAGAAATCCCGGCCGATCCGCGCAAAACGCAAAAACAGCTGCTCCACCCGCTGCTCGTGGAAACGCCGGGCCAGAGCCGCTCGCTCAGGTTTGCACAACAGCGTGTTGATCACCGTCGGCGCCTGCAACGCCGAGGAGAGGGATTGAAAGATGCCATTGCCCGACAACGGGTCCACGGCCATCGCCGCATCACCGACCCGAATCCAGTTATCGCCGCACACCTGCGGGTTGAGAATCGCCGTGCTGCTGCGGGCATGCAGCTGCACATCCAGCTCCGGTTCGCCGCCGAAAAAACCACGGGCCACTGCCGACTCCCCACGTCTTTGCCGGCAGTAATCGAGCAACATGGCCTTGCCCGGCAACCCGGCACTGGCCACATCCACCGTCCATTGCCAGTAACACTGGCCGTCGGCCCGCCGCGCCATCCATGCCCAGCCGTCTGCAAGGCTTTCCACGGCGCTGGCGGTGCTGCCCGGCGTACCTTGCCAGCGATTGAGCAGGCTGACGGTCTCGGGGCCACGCAAGCCCTTGCCGATAGCGGGTGCCTGCCGCCCTCGGGCTTCCACGAGAAACGGCGCGAGCAGCGCTTCGTGTCCGTCGATTTCGATTCGGTGACCATTGGCCGATGACTGAACCCTGAGCACCCGGCCTTCGATCAGCTCGACCCCCGCCAGGCGCAAATCCTCACGCAGGCCTCGGTCAAACAGCGGACGGTCGAGCAAGTACTCGATGTTCTGCGCATGGTGCTGGCCGTTCCAGCTCACCTGGCGTTGAGAAGGCAGTGTCGCCTCCGTCAACGCCTGATGCAGGCCCGCGCTGCGCAAGGCATCCAGAACCCGCACGGACACGCCTTCAAGCGCCGCAAACCGGCGCCATTCGCTGATCAGCGTGACGCCATGGCCAAGCCGCCGTAGCCCCAGTGCGACAGCGGCTCCAGCCGGTCCGGCGCCAAGAATGACGATGTCCGTCATGGCCCGAAGCGCCGTTCAGGGCCACGGTAACGGGCATGGTCGCGCAACCACTCGATGACTTGCTCATTGCTGGCATCAGGCTGCTCGACAAGGAACCCGGCGATGTGCCCGCTCAACGCGGCACATCCGAGGCTCGCCCCGGATTGCCCCGGGTACGTGCCATGCACACAGGCGGCGAAATCCGCCTGGGCGCTGTTGAGCCACGACCATTCCCGCTCGGCGCAGCGCGCATCGCCGGTCACCCGCAACACCTGCGGATAATTAGCCGGAAACACCCCGCCCCCCTGGGCCGGGCTCGATGCACACAGCAGCACGCCCTGCGCCACCGCCGCCGCACACGCTGTGCGCAACAGGCTGCGATCCTGACGCAAGCCGAGGCTCAGATTGATCAGTCGCACGTTCTGCGCCACCAGCCAGTCAATCGCCGTGGCGATCTGCAGGGCACTGGTGACACCGCGCTGGTCGAACACCTGGGCCACGCAAAACAGCGCCGAGGGTGCACGCCGGCCAATCGCCTCGATCACCGCGCTGCCATGTCCCAGCGGATCCTCGCGCAAGTCGCCCTCGGCCAGGCCATCTTCGAGCAATGAAAAGCGCCGACCGGCGATCACTTGCACCCTTTGCGCCGCCGAATGGCCGCTGTCCACCACACCGATGCGCAACTCAGGTTTCATGCAGCACCGTTTTCGAGGTCAGCACGCCGTCGAGCAATTCGAAACGCAGATCGGCATCGGCCAGGGTTGAAGGGCGATGGCTGATCAGAATGCGCGTGCGTGCGGCAAACAAGCGGTCGATGGCGTCGATGACTTCGCGCTCGGTGGCTTCGTCCACCGCAGAGGTCGCTTCATCGAGCACCAGAATCAATGGGTCCTGCAACAGCGCCCGGGCAATCGCGATGCGCTGCTTCTGCCCACCGGACAACTGCTGGCCGCGCTCGCCCAGCGGACTGTCGAGGCCCTCGGGCAAGGACTCGATCAGGCTGTCGAGTTGCGCCAGGCGCGCCACTTCGGCAATCGCTTCGCGACTGGCGTCCGGCACCGCGTAAGCCAGGTTGTCGGCGAGGCTGCCGCGAAACAGCACGATGTCCTGGCTGACGATGGCAATGCGTCGACGCAACTGGAACAGGTCCAGCTCGCGCACATCGACGTCGCCCAGCAGTACCCGTCCCGATTGCGGATCGTGATGGCGTTGCAGCAGGTCGATCAGGGTGGATTTACCGACACCCGAGCCGCCGCTGAGGGCCACTTTCATACCGTAGGGAATCCGCGCTTCGATGCCGCGCAGGGTCGATTGGCGACCGGGATGGGCGAAATGCACGTTGTCGAACCAGAGATCGCCGCCATTGGGCATCGGCCGTGGTCTGGCAGGCGTCGACACGGTCGGCTGTTCGCCGCGCAACTCCATGACCCGGCCGAGGCTGACGGTCATCCGCTGAATCGCCACGTAGAGCCCGAGCAGGCTCTGTACCGGCCCCACGGCCATCCCCAGGTAGGTGGAAAACGCGATCAGCGCACCGAGCTGCCAGGTGCCCTGCACCACCCAGTATCCGCCGATCAAAAAGGCGCAGGCCCGGGACAGCGAGGTCAGCGTGCCCGGCACGGCCTGGGTGAAAAACTCGGTGACTTGCAGGCGCAGCAACTGGCTCATGTAGCCTTGCCCCAGCGTTTCCAGGCGCCGCGCTTCGCGCTGTTGCTGGCCGGCGGACTGGATGAACTTCATCACCGGCAAGGTCTCGACCATGAACGACGACATGTCTGCCGAACGCTCGCGCAACTGCCGCACATCGCGCTCGACCTTGCGCCGCATCCAGCGCAGCCAGAGGACATCGAGGGGGATCAGTACCAGGGCCAGCAGCGACAGTTTCCACGACAGCGTCACCAGCATCGCGATGGCAACCACCAGGCCAATCACGCTCGACACCGCCGAGAACAGCGAGTCCACGGCGAACCGCTGGATCTCCGCGACGTCGCCATCGAGGCGCGACATCAGGTCACCGATGCGCCGCTGACCGTAAAAGCTCGGCGACAGGGTTTGCAGATGCCGGTACAGGTCATCGCGCAGGGCAAACAGCATGCGCCCGGACAGGCGCGTGTGCAGGTAGCGGTTGATGCCCGAAAGCGCCGTGCCCAGCAGCCCGGCAACGATCATCAGCCCGGCGATCAGCACCAGTATCGGGAAGTTGCGCGCCAGCAGGCCGTCGTCGATCAACAGCTTGGTCAGCCAGGGTTGCACCAGCACCAACGCCGAAGCACAGACCGACAAGCCCAGCAGCCCGGCAATCGCCAGGCGATGGGGGCGCACGAAGCTGTACAGCCAGCGCAGCGACGCCTGCAAGGCCTCGGGGTTCTGGCTGTCGATCAGCCGAACGATCAGGCGTTGCATCAGGAGCGCAACTGCTTGAGCTTGCGATACAGGGTCGCGCGGCTGATACCCAGGGCGTCGGCGGCGGCCGAGACGTTGCCCTGATGCGTGTCCAGGGACTGGCGGATCAGCTCCAGTTCGTTTTCCCGGATGCTGCTGGCCTGGGGCCGTTCGCTGGCGGTCAATTCGTCGAGCATGCTGTCGGGCAGGTGGTCGAGGGTCAGCACGGTTTCACCCGGTTCGCGCATGGCCAGCGCGGTGCGCAGGACCATCTCCAGCTGGCGGATGTTGCCCGGCCAGTGATAGCCGCTGAGCAAACGATCGAGATCATCGTGCAGCACCACGGCGGGTGCGCCCAGTGTCGTCAGCAGGCGGCTGACCAGCGCGGCGAAATCTTCGCGTTCGCGCAGGGCCGGGAGCATCACGCTGATGCCATTGACCCGGTAGAACAGGTCCTCGCGAAAGTGTTTTTCTTCCACCAGACGCTTGAGGTCGCGGTGGGTGGCGCAGATCAGCGCGACGTCGATGTCCTGCTCTTCGCCGGCGCCCAGGGGCGCGACCTTGCGATCCTGCAACACCCGCAACAGTCGGGCCTGCAAGGCCAGCGGCATGTCGCCGATTTCATCGAGGAACAGGGTGCCGCCATGGGCCTGTTGCAGGCGGCCGACCATGCCGCCCCGGCGTGAACCGGTGAACGCGCCTTCGCGGTAGCCGAACAGTTCGGACTCGATCAGGCCTTCGGGAATCGCCGCGCAGTTCACTGCCACGAAGGGTTTGTCGCAGCGCACGCCGGCCATGTGCAGGGCACGGGCGATCACTTCTTTGCCGGTGCCGGTTTCGCCCAATAACAGGACCGGCAGTTCGTTGGCCAACCCTTGACGGGCCATGCGCAAGGCTCGGGCGTAACGGCTGTTACTGCCGGCGAGCGCTTCCAGATCCGGTTGCGCCTTGGCCGGTTTCGCGACCGTGCGCGGCGGGCTGCTGACGTTGATCGAGCGTTGTGGCGCGCGCAGGGTTTTATAGAAGAACTCACCCTTGGCGGTCTGCAGGCTGCCGGCTCCACCCTGATGCAGACGCGCCAACAACTGCAGACCATCGACGCCGAGAAACTCCTCGCAGCGCCGACCGACCAGGGCCGAGCGCTCGGCGTGGAGCAACTGACAAGCCTGGGCGCTGACCGCGAGGATCTGCCCGCCAAGGCTCACCGCCAGCAGGCCTTGCCACGGGGATTCGAGGTATTGGCGACGGCTGTGGAAGGCGAGGACGATTTCGTCCGGGTAACTGGCGTTGAACACCCGGCTTTCGATCTGGCTGACGGCCATGGCCAGCAGCGCCGTGCTGTCATGGGCACGGCCGAGCGGGCCTTCGCGGGTCAGGTCGAGAACGCCGAGGATGTCGCCCTGTGGGCAATGGATTGGCACCGAAGTGCAGGAAAAATCACTGAGGCGATCCAGGTAATGCTCGCCGCAATCGATCAGGGTCGGCCGTGCTTCCACCAGTGCCGTGCCGAGGGCGTTGGTGCCGCGGACCGCTTCGCTCCAGCAGGCGCCGAGGGTGATGTCCTGCAGGCCGCTGCCCTTGAGACGGTCGGCGCGGCCTTCGACGGCGAGGATGGTGGCGTCGGAGTTGGCGAGGATGATCAGCCCTTCCTTGCCCTGACGCTCGGCCAGGTAATCGATGGACGGCAGCGCGGCGTCGATCAGCAGGCGATTGCTGGCCAACAACAGGTCGAGGCTGGCGCTCGATTCCAGCGCCAGTTCGTGCTTGGCATTGAAATGCACGCCATGGCTCAGGCTGCGCCGCCACGAGGCATCGATTTCCGCACGCAGGACGCCATCCGGCACTTCGCCTTCCAGGTGCAGCTTTTCCCGGGCCAGCCGGGCTTCTCGATGCAGTTTGGGGGAGTTGGTTTTTATTAGCGTCATCAAGCGCTCCGGGTCGTCCGCCCTTGCGCCTTCATACGTCGGCGCCCTGCCGCAATCTTTACGTTAACGTAAGGGCTATGGCAAGTGCCGTAGGGCGTTTGTGTTCCGTCAGGTGGACCGCGTTATCGTTCTTCGCGGGCAAGCCCGCTCCCACAGGTTCAGTGCCGTCCGCAAATCTGCGGTTTTACTCGGACACTGTGGGAGCGGGCTTGCTCGCGAAAGCGATCATCCAGACACCCAAGATCTCAGAGCTGCCACACCTCAGGGCTCAAAAAAAACGCCCTGGCATTATCCTCCAGACTCTCCAGGTGATACCCACCCTCCTGCACGATCAGGCACGGCAACCCGAGGCTGCGTTACATTGAGTGGAAGGAAAAAGGGAGGGCATCCATTGCCCTCCCCTCCGTGGTCCACGCTCCTTGCGACAGTACTGGCCAGGACCTCAAGTGGCCAGGATGAAGTCCGTTTGATCAACGGCCGCGCTGGCGACACCGACAAGCTGAATGCTGTCAGCCCCGATCCCTACCACCGTGTCTGCCCCGTTGGCCGTGATGGTCACGTTGGCAGCGAACGTCGCGCTGGTGATCCCGAACTCCGCGATATTGAGCAGGTCCTGCCCTGCGGCCGCATTGGCTCCGAAGTTCAGGATCGTATCGTTGCCGAAACCCGCGG
>NZ_MRCP01000028.1:0-60951 GCF_002303975.1 Pseudomonas sp. ACN5
ACCACTCAGGCGCTGGTGATACTGGCTCGCAAGCTTGCTCGGGTCGTATTCGCCCTGCTGAAAGGACAGAGCGAATATCAACCCAAAGCCGGTTGAGGGCTTCCCCTCAACCATAGAATCTCCCACATATGGATTTCTGCCATACACAAATCCTGTGTTCACCAAAGGTCCCTGTGGGAGCGGGCTTGCTCGCGATGAGGCCAGCACATCCAACATCACCGTCGCCTGACACCCCGCCTTCGCGAGCAAGCCCGCTCCCACATTTGGATTTTCTGCCACACACAATTGCCTGGTGCACCACAGATCCCCTGTGGGAGCGAGCCTGCTCGCGATGAGGCCCGCACAGCCAACATCCTTGCCGACTGATACTCCGCCTTCGCGAGCAAGCCCGCTCCCACATCTGGCACCCACAACCAACGACATGGCACACACGCACACCTGCCGCCCCACCCCCCCGGCGTAGTATCGAGGCCGACCTCTGGGGCACAACCCGCTCCAAAGTGCCCTGCAATGCAACGCTGAACCCCTCCACATCTCACTAAAACAAAAAATCGGCCTTCGGGTCGCGGGAGATTTCTGTGCTCAAGAAAAGTGCGCTGGGCTGGCCAAAGATTGCCGGCCTCGGAATTGCGTTGGTGGTGGCCGGGCAGTTTTCCGGCTGGAACTTCGGGCTGGCGGCCGGTGGCTGGCTGAACATGCTGATCGCCACGTTGTTGATGGCCCTGCTCTGCGGCGGCCTGGCCTTGTGCGTGGCGGAACTGTCCACGGCGTTGCCCAGCGCTGGCGGCGTGTTCGTGTATGCGCAAAGTGCGTTCGGGCCGTTCGTGGGTTATCTGGTCGGCGTCGCCTGTGCCTTGGCGCTGACCATCGGCACCGGGGCGGCAGCGACGTTCATTTGCGCCTATACCGAATCGATTTTCGGCCTCGGTGGCTGGCCGGTGAAGATCGCCCTGTTCGCGGTGATCATCGGCATCCACATGCGCGGCGTCGGTGAGGCCATGGGCCTGACCTTCATTGCCGGCATCATCGCTGTAGTCGCCCTGCTCACCTTTGGCGTGGCCATGGCGCCCCATGTCGAACTGGCCAACTTGCTGAAACTGCCCGCCAACGTCGCCACCCCCGTGAGCCTCGGCGGCATCTTCGCCTGCGTACCCTTCGCGATCTGGTTGTTCATCACCGTCGAGCAAACCGGTTCGGCAGCCGAGGAGGCGCACAACCCCGGCCGCACCATGCCACGGGGCATTCTGGCGGCGATCGGCACCTTGCTGGTGACGGCGCTGGTGGTGCTGGTCTGCGCACCCGGTGCCGGTGGCGTCGAGCTGGTGGGTTCGGCAGGTGATCCGCTGTACGCCGCGATGTCCGGCAACAGCGCCTTCGGTGACGGCTCCTGGCTGGCCAAGGTGATTGGCTGCGGCGCGGTGTTCGGCTTGATCGCTACCCTCTTTTCACTGGTGTTCACCGCGTCCCGGCAGTTGTTCGCCATGGCCCGCGACGGCCTGTTCCCGCAATGGCTGGGCAAGACCGGCAAACGCGGCACGCCCTGGCCGGCGCTGTTGCTGATCGGCGCCATCGGACTGCCGCTGTCCGAAGTGGACCCGGCCACGGTAATGCTCGCGGTCGTGCTGTTGCTCAACGTTGGCTACCTGTTCATCTTCGCCGCGTACCTGCGCATCAAGACCCGCCAGCCTGACCTGCCACGGCCCTTCACCTTGCCCGGCGGCAAACTGGTTGCCTGGCTGGGCCTGGCCCTGACGCTGGTGGTGATCGCCGCCTGCTTCCAGCTCGACCTGCTGATGCTGATCGCCCTCGCCGCGACCTTCAGCCTGTGCATTTTCAACTACCTGCTGCGCAACCGTCGCGCCACCGTCATTGAGGTTCCGGACCATGCCTGAAGACACTCTGCTGCAACGCCGTCATCGCGTACTGGGCAGCGCCTCGCCGCTGTTCTACGACAAGCCCTTGCACCTGGTGCGCGGCGAAGGTGTCTGGCTGTTCGACGTCGACGGTCGTCGCTACCTCGACGTCTACAACAACGTGCCCTGCGTCGGTCACTGCAACCCTCACGTGACCGAGGCCATGCACCGCCAGGCCACCACGCTGAACATCCACACCCGTTACCTGGATGAACAAGTGGTGCGCTACGCCGAACGCCTGACCGCGACCTTCGGCGAGCCGCTGGACACCGCGATGTTCACCTGCACCGGCAGCGAGGCCAATGAGCTGGCCTTACGTCTGGCACGCTTTGCCAGTGGCGGCACCGGCATCATCGTCAGTGACTACAACTACCACGGCAACTCGGCGTCGCTGGCGCAAGTCACCACCGCCCTGCCCTCGCCGGAACCCTTCGCCGCCCATGCCCGCGCCGTGCCGATTCCGTGCCTGTACCGGGCACCGGCCGGCACCACCGAGGCGCAACTGGCCGAGCAATACGCGGCCAACATCGCCGCCGCGATCGCCTCGATGCAAGCCCAGGGCATTCGCCCGGCCGCGTTGCTGATCGACACCCTGTTCGCCAACGAAGGCCTGCCACGGGTGCCGGCCAGTTTCGTCAACAAGGCCGCCGCGCTGATCCGCGCCGCCGGCGGTCTGTTCATCGCCGACGAAGTGCAGTCCGGCTTCGGCCGTACCGGTGATCACCTGTGGGGTCATCAGGCCCACGGTGTGGTGCCGGACATCGTCACCCTCGGCAAACCCATGGGTAACGGCTATCCACTGGCCGGCTTGATCACCCACAAGGCCCTGGTCGAATCCTTCGGTCGCCATGCGATGTACTTCAACACCTTCGGTGGCTCGCCCGTGGCGGCGGCGGTCGGCATGGCGGTGCTGGACGTGATCGAGCAACAGCAACTGCTGAAAAACGCGCAAGACGTCGGCGCTTACGTGCAACAACGCCTGCAGGCGCTGGCCGCCAGGCACTCGATCATCGGCGACGTGCGCGGCAAGGGCCTGTTCTTCGCCATGGAACTGGTGCGCGACCACGCCAGCAAGGAGCCGGCCGGCCTGGAGGCGCGCAAGGTGGTCAACGACATGCGCGAGAACGGCGTGCTGATCAGCAAGATCGGCGCCGGCGACAACATTCTGAAGCTACGCCCGCCGCTGGTGTTCGGCCGCGATCACGCCGACCTGTTTGTCGACACCCTGGACCACGCCCTGAGCGCGATTTGAGGCCCTGCCATGACTGAATTCCACACCCTGCCACACGACCAGCAAGTGGCCCGCCTGCACGAACTGGCGCGCCATGCCCTGCAACAGTGGGACGGCGAGTTCGCCGACATTGAACTGGTGAAGTTTCGCGAGAACGCGGTGTTCTCCGCCCACCGCCACGATGGCCAGCGGGTCGCCTTGCGCATCCACCGCAATGGCTATCACGGCGAAGCCGCGCTGCGTTCCGAGCTGCAATGGATGGAGGCACTGGCCGGCGCCGGCATCACCGTGCCGCAAATCATCCGTGCGCAGAATCAAAGCCACCTGGTCGAAGTCACCCATCAAGCCATCGGCGAGCCGCGCCACATCGACATGCTCGCCTGGCTGCCGGGCGCCACCGCCGGCACCTCGGAGAACGGGGTGCAGGCCGATACCGAAATCGATTTTCTGTTCCGTGAGGCCGGCGCGATTGCCGCGCGCATTCACCTGCATTCGGCGCACTGGCAGCAGCCGGACGAGTTTGTCCGGCACGCCTGGGATGAAGAAGGCCTGATCGGCGCCAATCCGTTCTGGGGGCGCTTCTGGGAGCTGGAACAGCTCAGCGATGAGCAGCGGGAGCTGCTGCAACAGGCCCGGCGCACGGCGCGCAAGGACTTGCGCCAGTACGGCCGGCACCTGGGCAACTTCGGCATGATCCACGCCGACCTGGTGCCCGAGAACCTGCTGATCGAAGGCCCGCGCCTGCGCCTGATCGACTTCGACGATGCCGGGTTTGGCTGGCACATGTTCGAGTTGGCCACTGCGCTGTACTTCTGCCTGGATGACCCGCGCTTTGATCAGATCAAGACCGCGCTGCTCGACGGCTACCACGCGGTCAAGCCGCTGACCGAGGCTGATCGCAAGACCCTGGCGCTGTTCCTGATGCTGCGCGGCACCACGTACCTGGGCTGGATTCACACCCGCCAGGGCACGCCGACAGCGATTGAAATGGCGCCGATGCTGATTGAGCGGGCTTGCTGGTTGGCTCGAGAATATTTGCAGGTCTGATAGACCGCCATCGCGAGCAAGCTCGCTCCCACAGGGATCTTCCGTGAACACAAGAAGTGAGTACGCCAAAAATCCACTGTGGGAGCGGGCTTGCCCGCGAAGAGGCCATCACTTCCAACATCAATGTTGACTGACACACCGCTTTCGCGAGCAAGTCGGATCGCCGCACCGCCGCTCCCACAGGGTCAGCGGCGTTAGGCAGATTCCGGTGAATCCAGCCTGTCCAGCGCCCGATTCACCGCCAACTCCCCCAGCATGATCACTTGCGCGATGCCCAGCAGGGTGTTGCGGTGCGTGCCTTCCAGGAAGCCCGCCAGGTCATTGGCCATGACACTCGCCGAGGCCAGCGATTCGCAGGCGTGGGCCAGCAGGGTTTCGGTGTCGATGTCGGGTTTGATGGTGAACAGTGTGGAGGGTTTGTGCGGGGTGGCCATGATGTGCAGGGCCGGGTTGGGACAAGCGTCGTCTTGCGGTGGATCAGGGGTAACCTTCAACATCGTTCGGTCTCCAGAACTGGAGCCGTCACCGATTCGCTGCTAAACGAATGTAGGGTGGCGGCTGTACGCAGGTTAGCAGACCGGGGAGACACTAAACCGGCGCGCCCGAAGGCGCCCTGCGCACAGCTGCCGTCAAGTGCAGGGATGGGGAATACCTGACTGTTTGGACTGCCAATGCGCCTCGTGTCACCACGGGCTGCTAAACCCGATCACTGGAAATCAGTGATGCGGACCAAGTTACCGATGGCCTCCAAGACGCACAAGCCGGCGGATTCTGGCGTACCTGTAGGCAATGCCGCAAGGTGTTGTAGCTTGCAGGAAGTTACTCCTACAGCCGTTAAACAAGCATTCCAAACTGGCACCGCCATCGCGAGCAAGCTCGCTCCCACAGGGACTTTCAGCGAACGCAACATCTGTGTTCGACTCAAATCCACTGTGGGAGCGAGCTTGCTCGCGATTGAACGATAACGCGGTCTATCAGCAATGCGCGCCGACATGCTCCAGGCGATGGAACAAGCGGTTGAAATACACCAGGCTGTCACGCGGTTCCCGCACCCCGACCTTCGTCAGTTCCACAAACATCACCGAGTGCGAGCCCACTTCCTTGCACTCGCTGATCCGCCCTTCCAATTGCACCAGGGCATCGCGCAGCACCGGCACGTCGGCCGCGCCGTCGTCCCACAGGTCCCAGGCGAAACGCTCGGCCATCGGCACCTTCGTCATGCCGGCGAAGTGCCGGGCCAGTTCTTCCTGCTCGCCGCACAGCACGTTGACGCACAAGTGGCCGTTGGTGCGGAACACGTCGTGGGTGGCGCTGTTGCGGTTGACGCACACCAGCACGGTGGGCGGCGAGTCGGTCACCGAGCACACGGCGCTGGCGGTGATGCCGCAGCGCCCGCCGGGGCCGTTGGTGGTGATGATGTTCACCGCCGCAGGCAGCTGCGCCATGGCGTTGCGAAAATCGATTTGCTGCTGGCTCAGGTCGGCCATGTCGATGCCCCTTCCTTCAGGAGGACCGCCATCTTGCGGCCCGTAGGTGATGGAACAAGACTAAGGCTGCGGGCGCGGCACAACCATTCTGACGATCCCCATGGCGAGGTTGGGTTTCCGCTAGTCGACTAGGTGGTTTCTTTATCGCAAGGGCCGTCCACAGTGGGTATTCTGATGACTGGCTCCAGAAAGACGAGCCGATGCGTGCCGCGCGTTCGCGTGCGAAAACAATAATTAGAAAACTTTCGTGGCAGCCTCCGATGGAAACCCGCAAACCGATTGTTTATATCGTTGACGACGACAAGGACCTGCGCACTTCCCTGGCGTGGTTGCTGGAGTCGGTCAGCGTGCAGGCGCAGTGCTTTGCCGGCGCCGAAGAGTTCCTCAGCCAGTACGACCCCAGGCAGCCCGCCTGCCTGGTGCTCGACGTGCGCATGCCGGAGACCAGCGGTTTCCAGTTGCAGGAAATCCTCAACCAGCGCGGCAGCACCTTGCCGACCATCTTCGTCTCGGCCCATGGCGACATTCCGATGTCGGTCACGGCGATGAAGAACGGCGCGCTGGACTTCGTCGAGAAGCCCTACAACCCGCAACAGATGATCGACCGCATCCAGGCCGCGCTGAAGACCGCCGTGCACGCCCAGGCCGATCAGCAACAGCGTCAGAACCTGCAGGGCAAACTGGCGTTGCTGACCAGCCGTGAACGGGAAGTGCTGATGCTGGTGATCGATGGCAAGGCCAGCAAGGTGATCGCGCGGGAGCTGAACATCAGCGTGAAGACCGTTGACGTGCACCGCACCAAGATCAAGGAAAAGATGGGCGTGACCAGCATCGCCATGCTGGTGCGCGAGGTGCTGCATTTGCCGGTGGATGAGCCGGTGCGGCACTGACCCTCCTCTAATCGACGTCAGGCCGCCATTGCGGGTACATTCAACATCGATGGTGACTGACACACCGCTTTCGCGAGCAAGCCCGCTCCCACAGGTTGACCTCGGCCGGACACAGACTTTGTGTTCACCGAAGACTCAATGTGGGAGCGGGCTTGCTCGCGAAGAGGCCGGCACATTCAACATCAATCGCGGGTGTCAGATCTGGCTATAGCGCTTGCGATAAGCCCCTGGTGACACGCCGAAGCGCGATTTGAAGGCCGACGAGAAGTAGCTCGAATCCGAGAAGCCCCACGCATAACACAGCGCCGACAGCTTCTGCTCGACATCGGCGCGGCGCAGGTTTTCGGCGCAGAAGTCCAGGCGACGATGCTTGATGTACTGCGCCACCACCAGCCCGCGCTTGGAGAACATCCGGTACAGGCCGCGCACGGAAATCCCGACTTCACGGGCGATCAACTCGGGGCACAGTTCCTCGTCGCTGAGGTGTGTGTCGATGAACGCGATGATCTTGCGGAACTGCCGCTCATGGGGATCGGCAGCGCTGTCACGGGCACTGATACCCGGCAGCAACAAACTGGCCAGGGCATCGAGCACGGCCTCGCTTTCCTGCATGTCCAGCCCTTCCTGCTGGCGTGTCTCCAGCACCAGCTTGTTGGCCATCGCCGCCAGCGGACTGCTGGCCGCGATGCGCGTGGCGCAGTTGACGGCATTGAAGTGCGAACCACGCTCGACCACCTGGCGCGGAAGAATCAGCGACAGCTGTCGGCAATCGCCGTGGTAGGTCATGTCGCTCGGACGGCTGGCGTCGATCAGCGCGATGTCGCCACATCCCAGTTGCGCGCGGTTGTCGCCCTGCTCCAGCTGTGAACTGCCACGCATCTGGAACACGGCGTAGTAGTGGCCGTCGCTGCTGGTGCTGACGTCCTTGCTGGTGCGATACAAATGCACGTGCGCCATGTCGACCACACTGAGGTTGATCGCACCGCTGCGGAATTCCGCCAGTTCGCCGTAGAAATCCGTGTCCAGCGCCCGTGCGTCGAAACGCCCGCAGGCCTGGTTCACCTGGCTCAACCAACTTTCGAACGCCTCGTTGCGCACCGTCGATGCTGTAATCATGTCCGCAAAGCCTCACGTTTTTGTTGTTATTTTTTTTCGACCGCTTCATCGAGCGGTTCGTCAAACCGTTGTTTCTGTAGCCATCGCCTCCCTCGACGGCCGCCGGGCGCCCATTCAACAGTCTCCGGCGCATGCTTTCCAGCCTTCCCGAGGCTTAAATGTCCAATACCAGACGAGCGGAAAGCGCCCGTGACACACAGGCGCAGATCTGCTTGTTGGACGCCTTTTCCTTGTTCGACAGGCAGTTGTCGCGGTGTTCCGGTACGCCGTCCAGCACCTCGACGATGCAGGTGCCGCAAATGCCTTCGCGGCATTCGGTGTCGATGTCGCAACCATGGGCCTGCAGCACGTCGACCAGGCTGGCGTCGGCCGGCACGTGCAGCACCACGCCGGAACTGGCCAGCTCCACTTCGAAACCGCCGGCCGGGGCGCTGTTGGCCGCCGGGTCCGCCGCGAAGTGTTCGAGGTGAATGGCCTCATCCGGACGACTGCGCGAAGCCACTGCCACCACTGTGTTCATGAAGGGTGCCGGGCCGCAGGTGTAGACGTGGGCGGCGCTGCCGGCACGCTCCAGGCATTCACTCAACGCTGCGTCGAGATCCGCGGGCTCCACGCCGTAGTGAAACTCCACGTGGTCGGCAAAACGGGTCGCCAACAGCTCGGTAAACGCGGCGTACTGCGCCGAACGGGCGAAATAATGCAGGCGATACGGCTGGCCGCTTTCCGCCAGTTTGTAGGCCATGCTCAGCAGCGGCGTGACACCGATACCGGCGGCGAACAGCAGGTGTTCACTGGCACTTTCATCGAGACGGAACAGGTTGCGCGGCGCGCCCATTTCCAGCTCCATGCCCTCTTCGACCTGCTCGTGCAACGCCAGCGAACCGCCGCGCGACTGCGCTTCTTTCTTCACCGCCACCAGGTAGGCACGGCGATCCTGCGGCGGGCTGCACAGCGAATACTGGCGGGTCACCCCGGTCGGCCCGGTCAGGTCGACGTGGGCACCCGGTTCATAGGTGTCGAGCGGCTGGCCGTCACTGCGCACGAGGCGAAAGGAGCGGATATCCAGCGCTTCGTCGACGATCCTTTCGATCTTCACCTTCATCATTGCATCACCTGAATACACTTGGTTGGGTTTAACACTACGGCCAGATCCAGACCTTGTAGGAGCGAGCTTGCTCGCGATGGACTTTCAGTTACATCGGTGTCGACTGACACACCATCGCGAGCAAGCTCGCTCCTACAAGGATCATTTTCCGGCCATGAAGTCAGCGCATGAACAAGCCGCCGTTGATGTCCCAGCACGCGCCCGTTACGGAGGCGGCGTTGTCGGCGATCAGCAGCAACACGCTGTCGGCGATGAACGCTGGATCGCCGAGGGTGCCGGCCGGGATCATTTTCAGGATCTGCTCCAGACGCTCCGGCGCCACGGTTTCGCGGACCACCGGCAAGTCCAGCGGACCCGGCGAGATGCTGTTGACCGTCACCCCTTGCGGCGCCAGTTCACGGGCGAAGACCTTGGTCAGGGTCGCCACGCCGCCCTTGGCCGCCGCGTAGTGCGCGCCGGTGGCGGTGCCGCCGTTTTGCCCGGCCAGCGACGCGATGTTGACGATGCGCCCGAAGCCACGCTCGGCAAAGTGCGCACCGAACACCTGGCAGGCCACGAAGGTGCCGCGCAGGTTGATCGCCATCGACTCGTCGAACTCTTCTGGCGTGATCTCCATCAGCGCCGCGACTTTCGACACGCCGGCGTTGTTCACCAGAATGTCGGTGCCGCCCCACTGCCCGGCGAGCAGGTCGCGGGCACGCTGGAAGTCGGCCTTGCTGCGCACATCCAGCTCGATGGCCATGGCGCTGGCGCCGCTGCCATCGAGTTGCAAAGCCAGTTGCTGCACGCCGTCGAGGCGCACATCCGCCAGGGCGACGCGATAACCTGCCGCATGCAGACGGCGGGCGATGCACTCGCCCAGCCCGCGCGAAGCACCCGTTACAAGGGCTACTCGACTCATGTGGGTGCCCTCATAAAAGGAAGCCGAGCGCGCTCAGGCTGTCGGTGGAGTTGATCAGGCGCACCACCTTGCGTTCCAGGGCCGGCACGCCGTCGGTGAAGCGGATGCGGTGGTTCAGCTCGGCCACGAATGGCGTGTGCACGCCGCGCTTGTAGGCGTACAGCAACTGCGCGGAATTCACTTCGACGATGTCACCGGCCGCTTCCACCAGACGGAAACGCGAGACGGTGCGAATGGTTTTCGCCGCGTCCACCGCCGACGGCGAGAAGCCGGCGCTCAGGCGTTCGATGCGCAGGGCACGCATGCGTGCATCGTCGTAGGCGTAATTGAGGGTCGCTTCGAAATCTTCGGTATCCGGGTCGATCGGCACGATGTACTTGCCGCTGTCGCTCCACAGGGTCGCCCATTCGGCATAGTGCTTGTGGTCGAGCAGCTCGGCTTCGCGCCAGATGAATTCGATGGCCTGGGCCAGGGGACCTGCAAAACCGTTCAGGGTGTCGTGATTGCTCATTGGCTCATCATCCTTTTCCACATGTCGTAGGCACCGCGCATGCCGCCTTCGTCGGTGGCGTGGCTGACCTTGTCGCCGTTTTCAGCGGTGATTTCGCGGTTCAGGCCGCGGTTGACCAGGATCGGCGCGTCGACGCCGGCATACGAGCCGCGCTGCACGCGGTCCCAGGCTTCGGCATCGTCAGGGCTGCCGAAACCGAACGGGCCCTGGAAGTGTTCGTGGATGCGCATGCGTTCGCGGTTGGCGATTTCCGGGCCGCCGTCCATGCCGAGAGCCACGTGACGGATCTCGGTTTCGGTGACCGACACCGGACGCAGCACGCGGAAGAACGACATCGACATCGCCACGTTGGGGAACAGGTTCAGGTTGAAACCGGCGCCGTGCAGCGAACGCACGATGCGACGCACCTGATCGGCCGGCAGGGTTTTCGACAGCTCTTCGGTGACGTGGGCGAAGCGTTCCTGCAACTGTTCGGTGCCGTCGTCGTGATCCAGGTCGACGTGCTCCGGCACCATCACCATCACGCTGTGGCCGTTGCCCAGGGAGTGGGTCACGGCTTGTTCGTCGGTCATGAACGAGAGCATTTCCGAGGTTTCTTCGTCCACCGACGACATGAACGACTTGTGCACGATCGGGAAGTGATAACCGTCGGTGGTGTTTTCCAGCTGGATCTTCCAGTTGCCCTTGAAGCTGAACTTGTGTTCACCCTGGGTCTTGATCGGGTAGCCGGCGCCCTGCTTCATGAACAGGTCCATCCAGTGTCTGGCGCCGCCGAGGAAGTCTTCCAGCGGTTCGATCTCGTCGTTGTAGCTGGCGAAGACCATGCCGGCGTAGCTTTCGACGCGCAGGCTGGTCAGCGGCAGTTCGGACTTCTCCAGGATGCCTTCGTAACCGTCCGGATACGGCAGCGCCCGCAGCTTGCCGTCCAGGCCATAGGACCAGCTGTGGTACGGGCAGGTGAAACCGGTGGCGTTGCCCTTGTGCTTCTCGCACACGGTGGCGCCACGGTGCCGGCAACGGTTTTCCAGGACGTTGATGGTGTTCTTCTTGTCGCGCACGACGATCACCGGGCGACGGCCGATGGTGGCGGTCTTGAAGTCGCCTGAGTTGCGCACCTCGCTTTCGTGGGCCACCCACACCCAGGTGCGGTAGAAAATCTTTGCCAGCTCGGCTTCGAACAGCGCCGGGTCGTTGTACAGCGAGACGTCGACGCGGTCGTGACTGACCAGGTCTTCGGGGCTTTTCGACGTTGCGATCAGCCGGTATTCATGAGTGCTCATGCGGTTCTCCTCATGGCTTCTTTTCAGATTTGGGTTGTAGAGGCTTGAAGTTGCGCACCAAAGGCGCAGACCAGCTCGTCCTGACCTTTGCGGCCGACGATTTGCAGGCCGACTTTCAATCCGCCGCAATCGAGTTCCACCGGCACCGTCAGCGCCGGGTGGCCGCTGAGGTTGAAAGGCCGCACCAGTGGGGTCATGCCAGCCACGGCCTTGCTGCCGGCGCGGGCTTCGCTGAGGGTTGGCGGCAAGGTCGGCAGCGTCGGCAACAGCAACACGGCAAAGTCTTCCAGCGCCGCATCCACCTGTTGGGTGAAACGCCTGCGCACGGCCTCTGCCTCTGCGAGCTCTTCACGCGTAGTACGGCTGGCCGCCAACAGGCGTGTCTCGACATCGGCGCCGATCAGGCCTTTGCCGGTGAGATGACCGAACGCGGCCCAGTTTTCAAAATTGATCACGGTCAGGCCGGCGGCGAACGCGGCTTCGAATTCGCTCAGGTGCAGGTGGCTGCGACGCCATCCGGCGCGGTCGGCAGCGGCACCGAGACTGGCTTGCAGGTGCGCGTCACAGGCCACGTCGAGGAAGCCGACTTTCGCGCCGTCTGCGGGCAGTCCCTGCACGCCAAAGCCTGGGCAAATCACCTGCATGGCGGCGATCAGATCGTCCATGGACCTGGCGAACGGCCCGACGCAATCGAGGCTGGACTCCAGCGGATGCGCACCGATACGGCTGACACGGCCATAGGTCGGCTTGAGCCCGGCGATACCGCAGCACGCCGCCGGCACCCGCACCGAACCTCCGGTGTCGGTGCCGATGGCGATGTCCGCCAGGCCGGCGGCGACAGCCGAGGCCGAGCCGCTGGAGGAACCGCCCGGCACCCGGTCCGGCGCCTGCGGGTTCACCGGTGTGCCGGTCCAGTCGTTGATGCCGGTGACGCCAAAGGCCAGTTCATGCAGGTTGGTCTTGCCGACGATCTGCCAGCCGGCGTCGAGGATCGCGTCAACCACTGCGGCGTTTTTCGTGGCAGCAGGTGCATCGGCGAAGGCACGGCTGCCCGAGCGGGTCGGGTGGCCGGCGATGTCGATGGAGTCCTTGATGGCGACGCGCTTGCCGTTGCCACCGAGGAGGAATTCGCTGATGAACGTACTCATGTGCCCGCTCCCAAGGTGAAGAGCTCCGTGTTGAACAGCCGTTTCGTGCGGAAATGGGCGATCAGCCAGGTGCCGTCGACGCAGCGGAAATCGATGTTCAGCCGCGTGCCGAACAGCTCGCTGCGACCATCGGCGTAGGTGGAGATCTGCTGCATGATCCACTGCCCTTGCGCCGTGCTGCCGTCGACGCTGATCGACTCGCTGGTGAGGTAATGCAGGTTCAGCCGAAAGTGCTCGGACGGCGGCAAATAGCTGCCGACAAACGCTGCCACGGCATCACGCCCACGGTGTTGGCCGAAGGTCTGCGCGGTCTGGCTGCCGACGCCTTCCCAGATCGCATCGATGCAGAACAGCTCAGCCAATTCGCTGACATGGGTAAGCGCCCTCGGCACATCGCACAGGTCCATGTAGCGCGCCATCAGGCGGCGCACCGCGCTTTCCCCTTCGAGCGTCTGAAGACGCTGCAGCAAGGCCTCGTTCATGGCTTACACCCTGGCCGCGTCAGGGATGGTCAGCGGGCGACCGATGCGCGCTTCGACCTTGGCGTAGCGCCACAGGCTGTACTCGCCCACCGGCGTGGTACGAAACAGGTTGCAGGCGTCGATCACCGACTGGTGGCAGTCGACGTCGGCCATGATGTACACGGTCCAGGGTGAGGTAGTCGACGGGCCGACCATCAGGCGGTCGTCGTCCATGGCTCCAAGCACGGTGATGCCGGGCATGGCACCGAGGGAGCCCATCATCTGGCTGAAGCCCTTCCACACGCTCAGGCCTTCGCCGGTGGGCAAGTCGAAAAAGTTCTGGGTGATGCCGATGCAGAAGACGACGCGCAACGGTTCCTGGGTAGCTTGGGACATGCTGTTGATCCTTGAAAAAAGTAATGAAAAATCAGATGTAGCCCGGGAACGGCGGTACGCCGAGGAACACCGAGCCGGCGCCGTCGTACAGCCCTTCGCTGAGGAAGGCGTGCTGGGTCACCACCATCGAGTCACGCAGGTAGCGTTGCAGCGGATGACGCAGGTAAATGGCGGTGGTCCCGGCCAGGCTGTAGGCGCTCTGCACCACCTCGGCACCCGCCTGGGAGACATGGATCGCCGACAGACGCAGCAGGCTGGTCTGCTCCGGCGTGACCGGGTTGCCGGCCAGGATCGAGTTCCACACCTGCTCGGTGGCGTTGTAGAAGAACCCCCGTGCGGCCATCAGCTTGGCTTCGGCCTTGGCGATCTCGATGCGCACGTAAGCGCGGTCGGCCATTTTCGGCGCACCGGTAATGCCGCCGGCCCCGGCCATGCGACTGATTTCATCCAGCGCTGCACGGGCCAGGCCGAGGTTGACCACGGCCAGCACTTGCGCGGCGTAGGCGATCGACGGGTAGCGGAACAGCGGTTCGTCGATGGTTGCAGCCCCGCCACGGATGAAGGTCCAGCGGTCCTCGACGAACTTGTCGGTGACACGCAGGTCATGGCTGCCGGTGCCCTTGAGGCCGACCACGTCCCAGTTCTCGACGATTTCGACCTGGCTGGCCGGGAACACCGCCGTGCGCGGTTTGCCGCCCGCCGCACTGGCGCCGATGCCGACACCCAGCAGGTCCGCGCCTTTGCTGCCGCTGGCGAACTTCCAGGTGCCGTTGACCTGCCAGCCGCCTTCCACCGCCTCGGCTGGCTGCAGCGGGAACAACCCGCCGGCGAACACCAGGTCCGGGCTCTGGGCGTAGATTTCAGCCAGGGTTTGCGGCGGCAAGGCCGCCAGGTAGACACCGGCGCTGCCGAAGCTGGCGACCCAGCCCGCCGAGCCGTCGGCTTCGGAGATGCGTTCGATCATGTGCAGGAACAGCGCCGGCGCCAGGGCGTCGCCGCCGTAGCATTTCGGCGTGGCGGCGCGATAGATACCCAACTGCTTGAAGCGCTCGATCATGTCCCGAGGCACGTGGGAGCCGGCGTCGAATTCTTCGCGGCGTTGGCGAACCTCATCCAGCACCTGCTCAAATAGCTGACTCTCGACCATTGGCACGACCGGGCCGGACACAGGGTCTTGTTGCGCGACAGCTGAACGCAGCATGGGCTAGTTCTCCGTTTTGATTATTGTTAGAGGGCTCCACCGCTCCTTGTAGGAGCGAGCTTGCTCGCGATGGTCGTCAACGATGACGCTGGAAACCTGGCACCCCGTGGCGCTCTCAGGTTCATCGCGAGCAAGCTCGCTCCTACAAGGGTCGGGTCGTTGCCCTTGCATTGGAGGCCAGTGTAAAAACCGCATCCGCCCGCCACTATTGGTGCGTGCAGCCCCCTCGCTAAAGAAAACCCCTAGGTCCACGCCGGTTACCTCTGAGCGCATCGCGCTGTGCGAGCCGGTATAAAACGCCATACTGCAAATCTCTGCCGCCAGGGGCCGTGCGATGTACCTGCCAAAACCGAACGACTTTTTTGCCCTGATCGAAGCCATGCCGCTGTGCATCATTCTTCATGACGCGCACACCAAGGAGATTCTCTGGGCCAACGCCGCTGCCCTGGCGGCGCTGGGCTTTACCCTGGAGGAACTGACGCCGCTCAAGGCCCCGGACATGACCCGCGATGCGCCGAAGTACCGACGTTCGGTAGGCTTGCGCTGGCTCGAAGGCGCGGCGCGCACCGGGCAACGCGCCATCGAGTGGTGCTATCGCTCCAAGCAAGGGGTGGAGATTCTGTCCGAGGCGGTGGCGACCCTGGTGCACCTGGACGGTCGCGACGTGTTGATGGTGCAGTTCCGCGACATCTCCAAAGAGGACAAGGTCAAGCGCGACCTCAAGCGTTTCGAAAGCCGGCTCAAGGCCTTTATGCAGGACCTGGCCGAAGGCGTGGCGGTGCTCGGCCCCGAGGGCGACATCCGTTTTATCAGCGACTCCGGCGCGCACCTGCTCAACAGCGAAGTGCACCAGCTGATGGGCAAGAACTTCCTGGCCTGGTGCGACGACGCATCCGGCCAGCGCCTGCTGCAACAACTTGCCCATGAAACGCCGGAGCACGCGCCGTTCAACGTGCATTACAAGGTGCAGCGCCGGGATGCCGAGTGGCGTTGGCATGACGCAACCTGCCGCTACATCGAGATCGAGGATGATCTGGTCGGCCATCTGCTGCTGTTCCGCGATGTCACCGAGCAGGTCCAGGCCGAGGAAGCGCGGCGGGTCAGCGAGCAGAAGCTCGAGTACCTGGCGCGCTACAACGCCATGGGCGAAATGGCCGTGGCCATCGCCCACGAACTGAGCCAACCCTTGGCCGCCACCCGCAACTTCATTGAAGGCACGATGATTCGCCTGGGCAACGCCGGCGAAACCGATCAAGGCGTCGCCTGGGGTTTGCAAAACGCAGTGCGGCAAATCGAGCATGCCTCGGTGATCATCAAGAGCGTGCGCGATTACGTGGTCAAGCTGGAGCAATCCGAACAGCGGGTCGACCTTAATGAGCTGCTGCGCGAAACCCGCTACTTCATCAGCCTGCGCGCCGATCCGAGCCGGGTGCGCGTGGAAATCATCGCCTCGCCCGAACCGCTGATGGTGAGTTGCGAGAAGGTGCTGATCGGCCAGGTGATCCTCAACCTGGCCTTCAACGCCATCGAAGAAATGGCCGACCTGCCGGCCGAACGGCGCGTGTTGCGTATCCATGCCAGCCGCGACAACGAGGTGGCCCTGGTGCGCATCGAAGACTGCGGTCGCGGCATCCAGACCCAGGCGCAGGAGAAGCTGTTCGACGGCTTTTTCTCCTCCAAGGTCAGTGGCAATGGCATTGGCCTGGCGCTGTGCAAGAACATCATCGGCCGCCACCGTGGCGATATCTGGGCGCAAAACCTGGCGCCGTGCGGCGCTGTTTTCAGCTTTTCCCTTCCCCTCGCCTGACCAGCACAACTCCTCTGGTCTGACATACACAAACCCTGTGGCGAGGGGGCTTGCCCCCGTTCGGTGGCGAAGCCGCCGCAAAACCTGCTGGCATGGTGTGACTGGAAAATACTGGGGCCGCTTCGCGACCCAACGGGGGCAAGCCCCCTCGCCACAAGTGCAGCGTCGCCCTCCCCCTCTCAGACCATTCAACCCCCTGCTTTATCACCTTGTGCAGCCAGTTTCATGACACTGGCACAGACACACAAACACTTGGCAGGCAGGGCAATTCTCCTGATCGCCGGGCACGGCAGAATCAAAGGGTAAAAATCTGCCAAAGCACCCGCGATCCGCGTTACCAACAATTCAGGAAGTTCCCCTTATGCGAACAAACAGGATCTCCGTACAGTCAGCGCTTGGCCTGAGCCTGCTTGTACTCGGTTTGAACAGTGCCCGCGCGGATTTGCCCGCCGGTACGATTGGCCAGACCGTTCTGGCGTTTCCACCCGAAGCTCACCGCGCGTTTGTCATCGACGTCGAGTTCGACAGTTTCGTCGCTGGCCGCGTGACCGTGGTCGACCCGGACCAGAAGCGCATCCTCGGCATGGTGCCGACCGGTTTTGCCGCGCCGTCGACCCTCAGCCATGACAAGAAGACCCTCTACAGCGCCGACATCTGGTATTCGCGCGGCACCCGCGGTACCCGTACCGATGTGCTGACCGCATGGGACAGTTCGACCCTGTCGCCGGCCTGGGAAGTGCTGATTCCGAACAAGCGCGCCGAATCGCTGACCCAGCGTTATGCGCTCAAGCCGAGTGGCGACGACAAGTTCGTCTATGTCTACAACTTCACGCCGTCGACCTCGGTCACTGTGGTCGACACCCAGGCCAAGGCCGTTGCCACGGAAATCGCCATTCCCGGTTGCGTGCTCAACTACCCGATCGGCAACCGCCGCTTCGCCTCGCTGTGCGGCGACGGCAGCCTGCAAGTGGTGACCCTCAACGATCAGGGCCAGGAAACCGCGCGCAGCCGCACGCCGTTCTTTGATCCGAACGCGGAAAAACTGGTAGAGCGCGCGGTCAACGTCGGCGACACCTACTACTTCACCACCACGACCGGCACCGTGCGCCCGGTGGATTTCGCAGGTAGCGCGCCGAAGATCCTGCCGTCCTGGTCGCTGGTTACCGACGAAGAAAAGAAGGCCGGTTGGGCACCGGGTGGCTGGCAGTTGATGGCCGTGGCACCGAAGCTGGACCGCCTGTACGTGCTGATGCACGACGCCCACGAAGCCATGAAGTGGGAAGACCCGAGCCCGCTGATCTGGGCGTTCGACCTCAAGACCCACAAAAAGGTAGCGACCCTGGAAGCCCCGGTTCCGGTGTGGAGCATGCAGGCCACCGGCGACGACAAGCCGCTGTTGCTCGGCACCGATGTGGAAGGCGGTTTGCAGATTTTCGATCTCAAGACCAACAAGCTCACCGGCAGCATGCCGAAAGTCGCGAAGACCGCGACTCAGGTCCTGAGCTACTGAGAGGTTCGGCCATGCACACAGATCCGATCTTCATCATTGCCAGCGCCATTGCCATCGCGGTGTTGCTGGCCAGCGCCGCGACCCACAAGTTGCGCGCGCCGGCCCGCTTCGCCCGGCAACTGGCGGACTACCAACTGCTGCCCCAGGCGCTGGTGCGCCCGACGGCACGGCTGGTGCCGCTGCTGGAACTGGCCATCGCCTTTGCCCTGCTGGTGCCGGTCAGCCGTGGTTACGCCGCAATAGGCGCGGCCAGCTTGTTGGCGCTGTACGCCGCCGCCATCGGAATCAACCTGTGGCGCGGTCGCGCGGACATCGACTGCGGTTGCGCCGGCCCCGACCAGGCACAACCGCTGCGCCCGGTCCTGCTGGCGCGCAACAGCGCACTGGTGCTGCTTGCGCTGGTGGCCAGCGTGGCGCCGGCGGTTCGCGACCTCAACCTGTTCGATGGTTTCGTGACCCTGGCCGCCGCCGCGGTCGCGTTGCTCATCTACGCCGCGGCCGATGGCTTGCTGGCGAACTCCCCTCTTCTGCTCAAATTGATTGGTAGGTAATCGAAATGGAAGGCTTGATTGTTTCCAACGTTCTGCTCTGGGTGCTGCTGGTGGCCGTGGCGTTTGTCGTCATGGGCCTGGTGCGGCAGATTGGCGTGCTGCACGGGCGTCTGGCCCCGGCCGGTGCGCTGATGGTCGACAAAGGCGTGGCGGTCAATGAACCCGCGCCGCAGATCACTGCCAGCGATCGTCACGGTCGCCCGGTGAACTTCGGTTATGCCGGTGAAAAATCGCAATTGCTGTTCTTCCTCTCGCCGACCTGCCCGATCTGCAAGTCGTTGCTGCCGGCGATCAAATCCATCGCCAGGGAACAAGCGGGCAGTCTGGACGTGGTGTTCGTCAGCGATGGCGACATGGACGCCCAGCAAGCGCTGATCCGCGAACACAAACTCGAAGACGCCACCTACGTGGTCGGCCCGCAAGTGGGCATGACCTACCAGATCGGCAAGCTGCCGTACGCCGCGCTGATCGACAAGGCCGGCACCCTGCGCGCCAAGGGCCTGGTCAACTCCCGCGAGCACCTGGACAGCCTGTTCGAAGTCGAGCACCTCAAGCACGCCACGCTGCAGCAGTACCTCAATGCCCAACCCCACACCCACGACCACAGCCACGGCCATAGCCACTGATAAGGCAGGGAGACCTTTATGAAACTGCTGGATCTGTTGTTCGAGCGCTCGACCCGCCGCGTGGCCGACACCACTTCGCGCCGCAAATTGCTGTCGCGCATGGGCTCGCTGATGGTGGCCGGTGCCGCCCTGCCCTTGCTGCTGCCGCTGGACCGTACCAGCAAGGCCCTGGCCGCCGAGCCGGCGCAGGCTGGCGATCCGGGCGATCCAAACAGCTGCGACTACTGGCGCTACTGCTCCATCGACGGTTTTCTGTGCAGCTGCTGCGGCGGTTCGGTGACCTCCTGCCCACCAGGCACCGAAGCCTCGCAAGTGACCTGGATCGGCACCTGCCGCAACCCGGCCGATGGCAAGGACTACATCATTTCCTACAACGACTGCTGCGGTAAGCAAAGCTGCGCCCAGTGCGCCTGTACCCGTAACGACAGTGAAGAACCGGCTTACCGCCCGTTCAACAACAACGATGTGAACTGGTGCCTGGCCGCCAAATCGCACATCTACCACTGCACCGTTTCGGTAATCCGCGGCGTCGCCGTCTAAACGCGCACTTTCCGCCGGTTGCTCGGGCAATCGGCGGTTTTTTTTCTGTGGCTGCTTTTCATTTTTTTTACTGCTTTGTGTGTGTGTGTGTACCTGTAGGAGCGAGCTTGCTCGCGAAGGACGTCAACGATAACGCGGGCTACCTGGTTTAACGCGTCGCCCTTGAGATCTTCGCGAGCAAGCTCGCTCCTACATGCAGGTGCCAAACCGGTCATCAGCGGAGGTCTGTTTCATGCGTAGGTTGATATTGCTCGGAGTCGTCTGCGCCCTGAGCGCCCCGCTCGCATTCGCCCGGGCTATTCCCGACCCGGCGCAGAGCCATGCGCCGGGCAACGAAGAGGTTCAAAAACCGATTGCCCAGGCCGGGTACGGCGTCGGCGTCAACTATCAACTGCAATGTGCCGGTTGCCACCTGGGCGACGGCACGGGCTCCGCCGCGAACGACACGCCCCGGATGAAAGGCTTTGTCGGTAACTTCCTGAAGGTACCGGGCGGCCGCGAATTCCTCGTGCGGGTGCCGGGCATGTCGCAGTCGGCGCTGAACAACGCGCAACTGGCGGACTTGCTCAACTGGCTGATGCGTAAAGACGGCATGGCGGGCGAAAGCCTGCCGGCCGACTATCAGCCTTACACCGCCGAAGAAGTCGCGGCGCTGCGTACCCGGACCATGCTCAACCTGCCCGGCACCCGTAGCGAGTTGATCAAAGCCTTGCGCGCCCGGGGCATCGCGATCGATGACGGGATGACCGCAGGAACGATGGACTCGCCGACGGCAAATCAGTAACGTAACCGGTGCTGCTTTCGACCCCACCAAAGCGAAAAGGGAGTTTGCATCGTGACCGAAGAGACAAAACCCAAAGGACCGGCTTCGTACTTCCCGTCAATCGAGAAGAAGTATGGGCAGCCGATCAGCCATTGGCTGGACCTGCTTAAAACCCTCAGCGACAAGAAACACATGGAACTGGTGGCCTGGCTCAAGACCGAACACGGCATGGGGCATGGCCACGCCAACGCGCTGGTTGCCTATCATTTGGCAACGGCCACCTAGCGCCGGACAACGCCATGCCCGCCCCCGAATCCACCCTCCTCGACAGCTGGCACCACAATGCCCGGGCCTGGATCGACGCCATCCGCACGGGCACCATCGAAAGCCGTCTGAAGGTCACCGACCAGGCCATCCTGCTGGCCGTGCTGGGACGCCAGCCCGAGCGTGTGCTCGACCTGGGTTGCGGCGAAGGCTGGCTGTTGCGTGCACTGACGGACCGGGCCATCGAGGCGGTCGGTGTGGATGGCGATGCGACGCTGGTGGAAGCGGCGCGGGCGGCGGGCGCTGCACCGGTGCATCTGGCGAGCTATGAACAGCTGGCAGAGGCAGCCGTCGACATCGGCCGCGACTACAACCTGATCTGCGCCAACTTCGCCCTGCTGCATCAGGACATCATCCCCCTGCTCGGCGCCATGAACAGCCTGCTCGCCCCTGGCGGCGCGCTGGTGATCCAGACGCTGCACCCGTGGTCCGCTGCGGCGGGCGACTATCAGGATGGCTGGCGGGAAGAGACCTTTGCCGGATTCAAGGGCCAGTGGCAGCCCATGCCGTGGTACTTCCGCACCCTGTCCAGTTGGCTCAACGCGCTGGACATGGCCGGTTTCGTACTGGCCGGCTTGCAGGAACCGCAGCACCCGCAAAGCCCGGTGCCGCAGTCGTTGCTGTTGGTGGCCGAGCGGCGGCTGTAGGAGCGCGGCACCGCGCCCCCTGTGGGAGCGGGCTTGCTCGCGAAGAGGCCGGCACATTCGACATCGATGTCGCCTGACACTCCGCCTTCGCGAGCAAGCCCGCTCCCACAGGGTTCAGTGGTGCATCCAGCAAAGCGTCAGGCCCATTCTTTACGCAACTGACGCGCAGCGTTGACCATGTGCACCAGCGCCGCTTCGGTTTCCGGCCAGCCGCGGGTTTTCAGGCCGCAGTCCGGGTTGACCCACAGGCGTTCGGCGGGAATGCGCCTGGCGGCCTTGCGCAGCAGGTTGGCCATTTCCGAGGCGTCCGGCACCCGTGGCGAGTGGATGTCGTACACGCCGGGGCCGATGTCGTTCGGGTAGGCGAAGGCTTCGAACGCGTCCAGCAACTCCATGTCCGAGCGCGAGGTTTCGATGGTGATCACGTCGGCATCCATGGCGGCGATGGACTCGATCACATCGTTGAACTCGCTGTAGCACATGTGGGTGTGGATCTGGGTTTCGTCCCGCACACCCGAGGCGCACAGGCGGAACGCTTCGGTCGCCCAGTCCAGGTAGTGCTGCCACTGCGCCTGGCGCAACGGCAAGCCTTCGCGGAACGCCGCTTCGTCGATCTGCACGATCCTGATCCCGGCGGCTTCCAGGTCCACGACCTCATCGCGAATGGCCAGGGCCAGTTGACGGGCCTGCACTTCGCGGCTGACGTCTTCACGGGGGAACGACCACATCAGCATGGTCACAGGACCGGTCAGCATGCCCTTCATCACTTTGTCGGTGAGGCCTTGGGCGTAGCGGATCCACTCCACGGTCATGGCTTTCGGGCGGCTCAGGTCGCCGAAGATCACCGCCGGTTTCACGCAGCGCGAACCGTAGCTCTGCACCCAGCCAAAACGCGTGAACGCATAGCCGTCGAGTTGCTCGGCGAAGTATTCGACCATGTCGTTGCGCTCGGCTTCACCGTGCACCAGCACGTCCAGGCCCAGGCATTCCTGCACTTGCACGGCGTGGCGAATCTCGCTGTGCATCGCTTCGGTGTATTCGGCCTCGGTCAGCTTGCCTTGCTTGAACGACTGGCGCGCCAGACGGATCGACGCGGTTTGCGGGAACGAACCAATGGTGGTGGTCGGGAACAGTGGCAGGTTCAGGCCTGCGCGCTGCTTGGCGATACGTTGGGCAAACAGCGAATGACGCTGGCTGTCCCTGGCGGTGATCGCGGCGACACGGGCCTGGACAGCCGGCTTGTGGATGCGTGGCGATGCAGCACGGGCAGCCTGAACGGCGCGACTTTGGCTCAGCGCTTGGAGCACGTTCGGCGCTTCGGCCTCGTTGACCGCCTGAGCCAGCAGCGCGACTTCTTCACACTTCTGCACGGCAAACGCCAGCCAGCTTTTCAGCTCGGCATCGAGCTGGTCTTCGCGGCCCAGATCAACCGGGCTGTGCAGCAGCGAGCAGGACGGCGCGACCCACAGGCGATCGCCCAGGCGTTCGTGAGCGTGCTGCAGGGTGGCCAGGGCGTTTTCCAGGTCGCAGCGCCAGACGTTACGGCCGTTGACCACACCCAGCGACAGCACTTTATAGGCCGGCAGGCGGTCGAGAATGGTCGGGTACTGTTCAGGCGCACGCACCAGATCGATGTGCAGACCGTCGACCGGCAGGTTGGCGGCCAGGCCCAGGTTCTCTTCCAGGCCACCGAAGTAAGTGGCGACCAGCTTCTTCAGCGGGTCGCGCTGGATCAGGTTGTAGGCGCGTTCGAAGGCGTTTTTCCAGTCCTGAGGCAGATCGAGCACCAGGATCGGCTCGTCGATTTGCACCCACTCGACGCCCTGTGCCGCCAGGCGCTGGAAAATCTGGCCGTACAGCGGCAGCAGGCGTTCGAGCAGTTCGAGCTTGTCGAACCCGGCGCCCTTGGCCTTGCCCAGCCACAAGTAGGTCAGCGGGCCGATAATGACGGGCTTGACGTTATGCCCCAGTGCCCGGGCTTCTTCGACTTCTTCGAACAGTTGATCCCAGCCAAGCTGGAACTGTTGGTCGGCGCTGAATTCCGGGACCAGGTAGTGATAATTGGTGTCGAACCACTTGGTCATTTCCTGGGCGTGGGCGCCGCCGCAGCAGCTGTCGCTCACACCGCGCGCCATGCCGAACAGGGTCTGCAGACTGGCCTTGCCATCGTGCGGGCGGAAACGCTCCGGGATCACACCGAACATCAATGAGTGCGTCAGGACCTGGTCGTACCAGGCGAAGTCGCCGACCGGCAGCAGTTCGATGCCGGCCTTTTTCTGCAAGTCCCAGTGAGTCTTGCGCAGGTCACGGCCAACGGCGCGCAGACCGGCTTCGTCGAGCTCGCCCTTCCAGAACGCTTCTTGGGCCTTTTTCAGTTCACGGTCGCGGCCGATGCGCGGAAATCCAAGGGAATGGGCCAATGCCATGACAATAAAACTCCATGTGGTAGATGGCGTCATTGTCGGTAGTTGAGCCCTAGTGAGACAAACTCATTTAAATCGTGATGATCACGAGTTTATTTCATGAAGATAGACGCAGGCGCCTTAGCGTCGAATGCGCCGCAGCGATGCACTACTCCTGATAGTAATAAAGCTTGTTGATGATCACCCAGCGCCCGTCCACCTTCAGCAACGACAGGTAATCGGTAAACCGTATCCCGGCGAAATCATCGATGACCTTGACCGCCGCGGCATCGCCGGTGACATCGAGATTGATCACCTGCCAAAACGGCTGCGTACCGGCAGGCGCCGGGATTTCGGCCTTGATGGCGATGACAAACTCATCCAGGGAAGCCCATTCAAGCACCTTCTGGAAGTGACCGATGATGCGACAGTCTGGATGAAAAGCCTTGCGCAACAGCGCTTCATTGGCGAAGACCATGCCCTCCACATAATGACGCACCACCAGGTGGATCTGTTCGGTATCTAGCGATTGAGTGCTCATGGTTGAACCTCTGGTTGTCTTGTCCGACAGTCCCCCCAAGGCTGATCAAGCAGAAAGTCTAGGCAGCCCTCGTGCAGTTGCGCGGTTTTACGACCGGAGGCGCTGAGCCCACAGCGCAAAAAACAGTGGCGAGGGAGCTTGCTCCCGCTGGGTCGCGCAGCGGCCCCATTAAAGGGACTGCTGCGCAGTCCAGCGGGAGCAAGCTCCCTCGCCACAAGTCATGTATTTCTGCAGGATTAACACCAGGTCACACCGATCAGATCTCCCAGATCAGGTTGACCGCCGCATAACGCCCAGGCTGAGTCATACGATCAAGACCCGCTGCGTTTTCGTCGCGGCCCTGCACGTCGCCCCAGTTCCAGTACTTCTTGTCGGTGACGTTGAACAGGCCGCCGTTGATCGACACTTCCTGCGTCACCTGCCACCAGGCCGTCAGGTCGAGGGTGCCGTAGCCCGGGGTTTCGAACTGGCGGTTGATCAGCAAGTCGGCATCGCCGCTGTGGTCGACGCGGTCCTTGGACTGAACCAGGGTCCACATGACCTGGCCCCCATACACACCGCTCGGTGCATCGTAGGCCAGGCCCATGACCGCCTTGAGCGGGTCGACGCTGTTGAGCGCCTCGCCGGTTTCCTCATTCTTGCCGCGTGCATAGGCAATCGAACCCAGGGCACGGGTACCTGCCGGCATGAAGGCGTCCAGCTTGATGTCACCCTTGGCTTCGGCACCACGGATAGTGACCTTGCTCACGTTTTGCGACTGGAAGGTCAGCGGGATGTCGCTGGTCGGATCGGTGAAGCTGACCGTTTCGATGAAGTCCTTGTACTTGTTGTAGAACAGCGCGATGCCGAAGCTGCCCAGGTCGTAGCGACCGCGCAGGCCGGTCTCGAAGCTGTTGCTGGTTTCGGGCTTGAGGTTCGGGTTGCCGATTTGCCTGTAGCCAAATTGCGGGTTGCTGAACTCACCGTACATGTTGACCGGGCTCGGCGCGCGGAAGCCGGCAGCGTACTGGCCGTAGACGCTTTCGTGTTCGGTCAGCTGATAGGTCACACCGAACTTCGGCGAAATATGATCGTCGGAGAGGCGCGAGGGATCGGTGTCCAAGGGCAAACCGTTGAGGTATTCCCGGGTGACGTGCGGTGTCTGACGGTAGTAGTCGTAGCGCAGGCCTGGCAACAGGGTCCAGCGGCCGACCTCGATACTGTCCTGGACGAACAGGCCCAGGGATTCGCTGGTCGGATCCGGGAAGTCGCTGACCGGGAAGTTCTCCGTGGCCGGCACAATGGCGCCGGTGTCCAGGCGCACTTCTTGACCCGTACGCTTGTTGCTCGACTCGATGCGTTTGACTTCGGCACCGTAGATCAGGTGATGCCGGGTGTCGGCAATCGCGAATGCCTTGTCGAGCTGGGTGTTCAGGCTCCACAGGCGCTCGTCGTAAGTCGACTGGCGGGTGCGCACGCGGTTGACCCGCGAGGTGGTCTGGCGCTGCTGATAAGTGTCCTGGTCGTTGCTGCTTTCCTGATAGTTCAACTGCCATTGCAGCTTGTCGGCCATTGCGCTGTCCAGGCTCAGGGTATGGGCCAGGCTGTAGCGGGTGCGGTCGATGCTGTCATCGGCCGTGGAGCCGAGAATCGCCGGGCTGGTCAGGGTGGCGCGGGTGACGATGTCGCTCAGCAGGTTGCTGTTGGCGTCATCCTGGTAGCGCTCGTAAGTGAACTGCAGGCGGTCGCCCTCGCCATAGTCCCAGCCCAGTTTGGCCAGCACGTTTTCGGTGGTGTAGTTCAGCGGGTTGGCTTCGGTGCGCGATGCGCCTACGCCACCGACGTTGCCTGCGGTGTCGGTGGACTGACCGTCGCGGCGACCCAGGTGCAGCAGCCCGTCGACGGTACCGGTACGCCCGGCGAACGTGGCGCTGCGCTGCCAGCTGTCATCGCTGCCGTCGTAGCCGGTCTTGAAGCGCGCGTAGGTGTCGTCGCCGTCTTCGAGGTACTCGCCGGCATCCTTGGTCAGGTAGCTGACCGCACCGCCGATGGCGTCGCTGCCGTACAACGAGGACGCCGGGCCGCGGATGATTTCCACCTGCTTGATGGTGTCGAGGTCGACGTAGTTGCTGCGCACGTCCTGGAACGGGCTGAAAGCGTTGCTTTGCGGGACGCGCACGCCGTCGACCTGGGTCAGTACCCGATTGCCGTCGATACCGCGGATGTTCGCCCCGGACAGGCCGAAACGGCTGCCGGTGCCGCTGACCGAAACACCCGGCTCGTAACGCACCACATCCTTGAGGTCCTTGTCGTTCTGCTGATCGATTTCACGCTCGCTGTGCACCGACACGGTACTCGGCACTTGCAGCAGGGTCTGCTCGGTGCGAGTGGCGGTCACGCTGACGGTATCGAACTGGGTAACGGGTTCGGTGGCAAAGGCCAGCGAAGGCGAGAGCAACAGCAAGCAGAGCCAGGGACGCATGGCGAATGGCGGACGGATCGACATCTAACTTTTACTCCTGGGATCTGACAGTGGTCACTTGCATGCAGGGTGTTGAAGGGGGTCTGCATGGGCGACGGACACTGTCCGGCGTGTGTTTTGTTTTGTATGAACCAAGCGTTTGGCCCCTTTCTGTCGAAGGGATGTATACAAAAACGCTTGTCGGCAGCGGCGGCGAAGATAACCAGCTTGACTTGTAAATGCAAATTATTACCATATGCATTCAGCTTAAAACTGGAACAAGCGTGCATGAAGCACTTCTGGGGTTGTCTGGGGTTATCGATTGCGCTGCATCTGAGCGCCGGATGGCTCGTCCGCGAGATTCAGGCTGCGCCTGAACCGCTGGCCTTTCAGCCGCCGATGGCGATTCAATTGGTGACGCTGGCACCGATTGCCGTGCCCGCCCCTGCCCCGCCGCAGACCAAGCGCGCGCCTGCCCCGATGCCTGCACCTGCACCTGCTAAGCAACCTGAAACGACGAAAGCCGAGACCGCACCGACACCGGTCAAGCCGCTGCCGGTCAGCACCCAGCCGTCCATGGTCAAGGCGCCAGGCAAGCCGCAACCGGTTGCCAAACCTCGTGGCGAAACCAAACCGGAACCCCGTCGTGCCGAACCCGTGGAGCTTGCGGCCACCATGGCGCAGACCCCGACTCGACCGACACCGGCAGCGACGCCCGCCGCCGCGCCCGCACAGAACGCCAACCCGACCCTCCCCGTCGCTGCCGCTCCGGCGCCCATGCTCACCCCGGTGGTCAGCCTGCGCCCGTCCTTCGTCACCCCTCCCCCGGCGCCTCGCTACCCCAACACTGCCCGCCGTCGCAACCAGCAGGGTGTGGTGCGGATCGAGGTGCGCCTCGATGAGCGCGGCCAGCAACTCAAGCTGACGCTGGTGCGTTCCTCGGGGGTGGAGAGCCTTGACCAGGCCGCTCTCGAAGCAGTGACCACCTGGCGTTTCCGCCCCGAAATTGTCGACGGCCGGGCTGTGCCCAGCCGTGTAGAGATACCAATAGAATTCGCCCTCACGGCGAACCGTTGATCCTGAAGGAGCATCACATGACCGCCAATACTTGCGCCCTGCCAGTCGCCCCGGCCCTGTACCAGACCTGGCAACAACTGCGCGCCGAACAACCCGGCCTGCGCGCCCGCGATGCCGCGGCCAAACTGGGTGTCAGCGAAGCTGAGCTGACCGCCAGCCGCCTGGGCACCGATACCGTGCGCCTGCGCCCGGAATGGAAGGAACTGCTGCCGGCACTGGGTGAACTGGGCACCATCATGGCCCTGACCCGCAACGAGCATTGCGTGCACGAACGCAAAGGCGTGTACAGCGAAGTGACCGTGATGGGCAGCGGCCAGATGGGCATGGTGCTGTCGCCGGACATCGACCTGCGCCTGTTCCTCAGCGGCTGGGCCAGCGTCTTCGCCGTCGATGAAAGCACCCCGCGCGGCCCGCAGCGCAGCGTCCAGGTGTTCGACCGCCAGGGCCTGGCCGTGCACAAGGTCTACCTGACCGCCACCAGCTTCGATGCTGCCTGGGCACCGCTGGTCGAGCGTTTCCGTGCCGAACAACAGACGGCCGAACTGGACCTGCAACCGCTGCCGCAAGCCAAGGCACCACGCGTCGACAGCGAAGTCGATGTAGATACCCTGCGCAGCGAATGGTCGCAGCTCAAGGACACCCACGACTTCTTCATGCTGCTCAAGCGCAACGACGTGGCACGCACCCAGGCCCTGCGCCTGGCCGGTCACGAGTGGGCCGAACCCTTGGCCACCGTCGAGCTGACCCGGGTCATCGAAGAAGCCGGCAAGCGCGAAGTGCCAATCATGGTGTTCGTCGGCAACAAGCACTGCATCCAGATTCACTCAGGGCCGGTCAGCAACCTGCGCTGGATGGACACCTGGTTCAACGTGCTCGACCCGATGTTCAACCTGCACCTGAAGACGACCGGCGTGACCGAGTTGTGGCGTGTGCGCAAGCCGAGCGTCGATGGCATCATCACCAGCTACGAAGGTTTCGATGCCGAAGGCGAACTGGTGATCCAGTTGTTCGGTGTGCGCAAGCCGGGCATTCCTGAGCGTGACGACTGGCGTGCCCTGGCTGAAACCGCCACCCCTCTGATCGGCTAAGGAAGAGTCCCGATGCGTATCAAAACACTGCTGGCCTGTGCCGGCGTGCTCGTCAGCCAAATGGCCGTCGCCGACGCCCTGCCCCAGCGCTGGGTCAGCGCCGGCGGCGCATTCAGCGAATGGGTGGTCGCCCTGGGTGGCGAAAGCAAGCTGGTGGGTGTCGACAGCACCAGCCAGTACCCACAATCGCTGCATCGCCTGCCGGGCGTCGGCTACCAGCGTGCGCTGGCGGCCGAAGGCATCCTGGCCCTGAAGCCGGACATTCTGGTGGGCAGCAACGAAATGGGCCCGCCACCGGTGCTGGAGCAACTCAAGGCCGCCGGCGTGCGCATTGAATTGCTGTCGGTCAAGGCCGACGTGCCGGCCCTGCAACACAACCTCACCGAACTCGGCCAGCTGCTGGGCAAGGAAACCGAGGCCCAGGCGCTGATGGCGGGCTACCTCGAGCGTCTGCACACCCAGGCCGATCGGGTCAGGCTGGCGCAGCAACAGCAACCGGCGCCCCGGGTGCTGATGCTGCTCAGCCACTCCGGCGGCAACCTGCAAGTGGCGGGCAAGGACACCCTGGCGGCCTGGATGATCCAGCAGGCCGGCGGCAAAAGCCTGGGTGAGCACAACGGCTACAAACCGGTCTCCAGCGAAGCCATGCTGAGCCTGGACCCGCAGGTAATCATCTTCGCCGGTGGAAAACTGCAAGGCGATGCGGCCCGTAAAGCCCTGCTGGAACAGAACCCGATCCTGGCGCAAACCCAGGCCGGACGTGACGGCCGGGTGCTGGTGATCGACCCGACGCTGCTGGTCGGTGGCCTTGGCCCGCGAGTGCCGGACGCCTTGACGCGTCTGTCCACGGCGTTCTATCCGGATGTCAAGGCGCAGACTGCCGGGCCCCACCCATGACGGCCATTTTCCGGCCGCGTCCGACCTTGATCTGTTTGCTGCTGTTACTGGTGCTGGTGTTCTGGCTGTCCCTGGCCCTCGGGCCGGTGAGCCTGCCGCTGGGCGATACCTTGCTGGCCGGGATGCGCCTGCTGGGGTTGTCGCTTGACGGGGGTGACACGCAGCAGGCGGAGCTGATCCTTGGTCAGATCCGTCTGCCGCGCAGCCTGCTCGGCATCGCCGTGGGCTCGGTACTGGCGTTGTCCGGCGTGGCGATGCAGGGGTTGTTCCGCAACCCCTTGGCGGACCCGGGCCTGGTCGGCGTCTCCGGCGGTGCCGCGCTGGGTGCCGCCCTCGCCATCGTCGGCGGCAGCCTGCTGGGTGGCGTGCCGCCAGCGGTAGAGCCTTACCTGCTGTCGGTCAGCGCCTTCGCCGGTGGCTTGATCGTCACGGCGGTGGTGTATCGCTTCGGCCGCCGCAACGGGCAAACCGACGTTGCCACCATGCTGTTGGCGGGTGTGGCGATGACGGCCATGGCCGGTGCCGGCGTGGGTCTGTTCACCTACCTGGCCGATGACGCGACCCTGCGCACCCTGACGTTCTGGAACCTGGGCAGCCTCAACGGCGCCAGCTATCCGCGCCTGTGGCCGTTGCTGATCGTCACCCTGGGCGTGGCGCTGTGGTTGCCACGTCGCGCGGCGGCACTCAATGCCATGCTGCTGGGCGAGTCGGAGGCCCGTCACCTGGGCTTCGACATCGAGCGCATCAAGCTTGAGCTGGTGTTGTGCACGGCGCTCGGCGTCGGCGCGGCCGTCGCGGCGGCCGGCCTGATCGGTTTCATCGGCCTGGTGGTGCCGCACCTGATGCGCCTGCTGGTCGGCCCGGATCACCGGGTGTTGCTGCCCGCGTCGTTACTGGCCGGTGCGAGCCTGCTGTTGCTGGCCGACCTGGCCGCGCGCCTGCTGTTGGCGCCGGCCGAATTGCCGATCGGCATCGTGACCGCACTGATCGGCGCGCCGTTCTTTCTCTATCTGCTGGTACGAGGGCGTTCCTGATGCTGCGGGCAAACAACTTGCTGGTACGTCGTGGCAACCGCACGGTACTGGCGAACATCGATATCCAATTGCGCCCCGGCGAAGTGCTCGGCGTGCTGGGACCGAACGGCGCCGGCAAAAGCACCCTGCTCGCCGCCTTGTGCGGCGAACTGCCAACCCGCGAAGGCAGGGTCAGCCTCGACGAGCGTCCACTCGCCGACTGGCCGGGCCAGGAACGGGCCAGGCGCCTGGCCGTACTGCCGCAGAGTTCGAGCCTGAACTTTGCGTTTTCGGTCAATGAAGTCGTGGGCATGGGCCGCTTGCCTCACGCCAGCGGCCGCGTGCGCGATGCCGAAATCGTCGCCCAGGCGCTTTCAGCGGCCGATGCGCTTCATCTTGCCGGGCGCAGTTATCTGGCGCTGTCCGGCGGTGAGCGCCAGCGCGTGCATCTGGCGCGGGTGCTCGCTCAACTCTGGCCGGGGGCCGAAGGGCAAACCCTGCTGCTCGATGAACCGACGTCGATGCTCGATCCGCTGCACCAGCACACCATCTTGCAAGCCGTGCGCGACTTCGCCGAGCGCGGTGCAGCGGTGCTGGTGATTCTGCACGACCTCAATCTGGCTGCACGCTACTGCGATCAACTGCTGTTGTTGCAACAGGGCCTGCCCCACGCCTACGGTCCACCGGCACAGGTGCTGACCGCCGAGGCGCTGGCGGCGGTGTATGGCCTGGAGGTGCTGATTCACCAACACCCGGAACGCGGCCACCCGTTGATCATCGCGCGCTGATACCGCCCCCCTCCTTCATTGATCGAGGGGGCTTCTGTCTATTCAAGGAAAACCGATGCGCTTTCTGTTGCTGTGTGCATTCAGCCTGTTGGCTGCCTGCCAAACCCACTCTGTAACGCCGCCCCCGGCGCCGATTGCCCCGCAAGGGCGCGATCATGCCGATCTCGGCGTCATCCGCGAACTGGCCAGCGGTCGCACGCTGACCCCGCAGGAACTGGTCGAACGCCTGGCCGTTGCGCCGCGGGTTCTGGTCGGCGAACAGCACGACAACCCGGACCACCACGCCCTGCAATTGTGGTTGCTGCGCGAGCTGGCGGCACAGCGTGCCCAGGGCAGTCTGCTGATGGAGATGCTCAACCCCGATCAACAGGCCAAAGTCGATGCCGCGCAAGCCGCGACCCGCGCCGGCCAGCCACCGGCCGATGCGTTCAAGGCGCTGGCCTGGCAGGCCAATTGGGACTGGAGTGTCTACGGTGCCCTCGTCACCTACGCGCTGCGCCAACCCTATCCGCTGCTGGCGGCGAATCTGGACCGCGCGCAGATCATGCAGATCTACCGACAGCGCCCTGAGTTGAATGGCGAAGCGTCCACCACCCGACAGGTGCAGGCGACCTTGCTCGACGACATCCGCCAATCCCATTGCGGTCTGCTGCCCGAATCACAAATGCCGGCCATGCTCGCCGTGCAGCAACAACGCGACCGGCGCATGGCCGAGCGCCTGATGGCCGCGCCGACGCCGGCGTTGCTGCTGGCCGGGGCCTTTCACGTGCGCAAGGATCTGGGGGTGCCGCTGCACTTGAAAGACCTCGGTGCCGGTGAAGGCAACGCCGTGCTGATCCTCGCAGAAGCGGGCAAGACCGTGACCGCCGAGAGCGCGGATTACGTGTGGTACACGGCCGCACAGCCGGAACAGGATCATTGCGCGAAGCTGCGTCGTTAATTGTGGTGAGGGAGCTTGCCTGTGGCGAGGGAGCTTGCTCCCGCTGGGTTGCGCAGCAGGCCCTCTTTTTTGGGGTCGCTACGCAACCCAGCGGGAGCAAGCTCCCTCGCCACAAGAGCACTATTGCCCTCAGCCGAACATGTTGCGGCGCGACACTATGTCACGCCTCTGCGCCGGTCCAATGGTCGTATCCACCCCGCCGCCACCGGCACAGTTTGTTAAGATCCCCCCGATTTTTTCGTCTGTACAGTCACTACGCTGTCAGTTTCAGCCTGTTCAACAGGATGCTTTTTTCCATGAGTACTGTGTATACCCGCCGAACTGTCCTGCAAGGCATGGGCCTGTTGAGCCTGGGCCTGCTCGCCGGTTGCGACGACAGCAGCAAGCTGTCGTTCAAGTACGGCAAAGACCTCAGCGACAAGATCATGGGGCGTAACTTCAAGCTCACGAACGCCGAGGGCGAAACCAGGATGCTGGGCAGCTATCGCGGCCTGATGCCGATGGTGTTCTTCGGTTTCACCCAGTGCCCGGCCGTGTGCCCCACCACGCTGGCCCGTGCCGCCCAGGCCAAAAAGCTGATGGGCCGCGATGGCGAAAGGCTGCAGGTGATCTTCATCACCCTGGACCCGGAGCGCGACACGCCAGAGCTGCTCGACAAATACGTCAAGGCCTTCGACCCGAGTTTCGAAGCGCTGTACGGCACCCTGGAACAAACCGCCGCCACCGCCAAGGAATTCGGCGTGTTCTTTGAAAAAGTCCCGAGCGGCGATACCTATACCCTCTCCCATACCGCGACCAGTTATGTCTTCGACTCCCGGGGCAATCTGCGCCTGGGGCTGTCCGCGTCCCTGACGGCCAAAGAGTGCGCAGAGGACCTGCTCACCGTGATGGAGGTTTGCTGATATGAATGCCCCGCAGGCTAAGAACCGTTTCGCGCAACGTTGCAAGCAACTGGCACTGGGCTTGTCCCTGGTCGGCCTGGCCTTTCAGGCGTCGGCACAAACCCGGGTCGACGACGCCTGGGTCCGCGCCACCGTAGCCGGCCAGCCATCGAGCGGCGCCTTCATGACCGTTACCGCGAGCAGCGACAGCAAACTGTTGAGCGTGCAAACGCCGGTGGCAGGTCTGGTCCAGATTCATGCAATGAGCATGAAAGACGACGTGATGAAAATGCAGCAGGTGGACGCCGTGGCACTGCCGGCCGGTAAAGCGGTGAGCCTGGATCCCAATGGCTACCACATCATGCTCATGAACCTGACGGGCCAGATCAAGGAAGGCGACAAGGTGCCGCTGACCCTCACCGTCGAAGACGCCAAGGGCGAGAAAGAGTCGATCCAGGTTGAAGCCGTTGCCAAGGCGATTGGCACCATGGATCACGGCAACATGGCGCATGATCACAGCAAGATGAATTGATTTTCCCGTAGCGCCGCAACGTCAAAAAGATCGCACATTGCGGGTCAGGTAAAACACAGTACCTGTGGGAGCGAGCTTGCTCGCGATTTACGGCGGGTCAGTCAACATTGATGTTGAATGGTACGCCGCCATCGCGAGCAAGCTCGCTCCCACAGGAGTTGCCCAAAAAACATCCCGTGGAAATCCACCGTCACCGACAATTTCGATGCCCTCGGCTCACCCTGGGTCAGGTCATTGTTGGCGGCGAGCTTTTCACGTCAACTCAAACGAGCTTGAGCACGACGTTGATGTTGTTGCGCGTGGCTTTCGAGTACGGGCAGTACTGGTGCCCGGTGTCGACGATTTTTTGTGCGGTCTCACGGTCCAGCCCCGGCAGGCTGACATTGAGCCGAGCCTGAAGCAGGTAGCCGCCTTCATTCGTGCCCAGGTCGACTTCCGCATCGACAGCCACATCCTTGGGCAACGCCACTTTCATTTCCCTGGCTGCCACTTGCATGGCGCCGATAAAGCAGGCTGACCACCCGGCAGCGAACAATTGCTCGGGGTTGGTACCGCCACCGCCCGCACCTGGCGACGAAAGCTTCACATCGAGGATCCCGTCGGAACTGCGGGAGGCGCCGTCACGCCCACCGGTGGTGTGGGTCTGGGCGGTGTACAACACTTTATCGATCTGGTTCATGCTGACCTCCTGATTGAGTTGTAGAAAACCGGTTTTAACGCCCCATCCGGTCGCCGGGATGGTCAATCAATATAGACGTCACCGGCCCGCGCTGCAGTCGATCCGACCGGCGCCCGCTTCTTCCTTATTTACGCGCCAACTTGTACCTGACGCAGTCCTCATAAAAGCTTTGCCGTACGGCCGTCGGTTTCAATCGCGACGAACTGTCATAAGTTTGCTCTGTAATACCGAGTGCCATCATGCGCATCCATGTTTTGGAGAACTTGTAGGCCTGGATTTTCTGCCGCGCGGCGTACAGAGAAACACCTGAAAGCTTGAGTTCCTGTGCCCTTGCAGCAGTGCCCGCGCCCCAACTGCACATGTATTGATCCTGGGTGGCCAGTTCTTTGGCTTGCGTCGAATTGCTGATACCCGCAACAACTAGCGGAATTAACGCGATCCATATCTTGCGCATCTTGACCTATCTAACTAGTTGAAAATGAACTAATTTTGCGGGGGATTTCTAAACTTGGGGGCCAGCATCGTGCCTTTTTTGCAAATGAGTGCAAAAAACGAGATGGCCAAGGCCATTTCTTGCGAGTTTTCAATCCTTTGCTATAGCTAAGACTCTCAATCGCCAACTAAGTGAGGCAACGGAATGTCAGTCGCAAAAAAAATGAGTGTGGGGCAACTGACAATGTTGACCGCCGTCAACATGTTGGGCTCAGGCATTGTGTTATTACCGACGAAACTAGCGGAAGTCGGTGCAATTTCGATTCTTTCCTGGCTGGTGACGGCCACCGGCTCCCTGGCTCTGGCCTACGCCTTTGCGCGATGCGGGATGCTCAGCCGCAAGACCGGCGGCATGGGCGGCTATGCCGAATACACGTTCGGTAAAGCCGGTAACTACATCACCAACTACACCTACGGCCTCTCACTGTTGATTGCCAACGTGGCGATCAGTATTACCGCGGTTGGCTATATACAGACGCTATTCGGAATAAAACTGGATTCACTGCAAGTCGGTCTCGCGACCATTGCCTTGCTGTGGATCACGACCTTCGCCAACTTTGGCGGCGCGCGCATTACCGGCCGGATCGGCTCGATCACCGTCTGGGGGGTGATTGCACCAGTGGTGCTGGTGTCCACGGTGGGCTGGTTCTATTTCGACAGCAGCGTCTACGCCGCTGGCTGGAACCCTCATGACAAGGGCTGGTTCGAAGCGGCGGGCGCCTCGGTGGCGATCACCCTGTGGGCCTTCCTGGGCCTGGAATCGGCTTGCGCCAACACCGACGCGGTGGAAAACCCTGAGCGCAACGTACCGATTGCCGTGCTGGGCGGCACCCTGGGTGCGGCGGTGATCTACATCGTCTCCACCAACGTCATCTTCGGTATCGTCGGCAACGAAGAACTGGTCGCGTCCACCGCGCCGTTCGGCCTGGTGTTCGCCAAGATGTTCACCCCGATGATCGGTGACATCGTGATGGCGGCCATGGTGCTTGCCTGCATCGGCTCTTTGCTGGGTTGGCAGTTCACCATCGCTCAGGTGTACAAAAGCTCGGCCGACACCGGTTACTTCCTGTCGATCTTCGCCAAGGCCAACAAGGCAGGTACCCCGATTGTCGGCATGCTGGTGCTGCTCGCCGCACAGACCGCACTGGCCCTGCTCACCATCAGTCCCGACCTGAGCAAGCAGTTCGACACCCTCGTCAACCTCGCGGTAGTGACCAACCTGGTGCCGTACATCCTGTCCATGGCCGCACTGATGACCATGCAGAAAGTCTCCAACGTGCCGGAAGGCAAGGCGCTGGCCACCAACGTCATTGCGCTGATCGCGGCGGCCTACAGCTACCTGGCGCTGTACAGTTCCGGTGAGCAGGCCCTGATGCTCGGTGGCGTCGCCACGATCTTCGGCTACACCCTGTTCGGCTTCGTCAACAACCGCCTGATTCGCCTCGAAGCACTCAACAACAGCGTACCGACGCAAACCGTCAGCGCGCAGCACCTCACTGCCGAACCCGTGCCGGTGAACAATCTGAATAAAGCCACTCTGGAGATTCAAGCATGACGGACTATAAACACTCGCTGGGCATGCTGGCGCTACTGGTCAGCAGCCCACCGGACAAACGAACGGTGTTTGGCCGCGCCCTGGATCATCTGGTCCACGATGTAGAGGGACGTGGCGTCAGTGTCCTGGCTTCGGAAAGCCTCTCGGACGCCGCATCGATCCTGCGGTCGGACCCTGCCGTTCAGTGCGTGCTCATCCGCTGGGAAATGGACAGCAGCGAAGGCCACGCCGACTGCATCAAGCTGCTGGTCAAACTGCGCGAGCGCAACACCCGGGTGCCGGTGTTCCTGATCAGTGACCGTACCACCGCGTCGAGCATTCCGTTGCTGGTCATGCAACACGCCGACGACTTCATCTGGCTGCCTGAAGACACCACCGGTTTCCTCAGCGGGCGCATCCTGGCCGCCATCGAACGCTATCGTCAGGCGGCCCTGCCGCCGATGTTCGGCGCGCTGGTGAAGTTTGCCCGCACCTATGAATATTCCTGGCACACCCCGGGCCATGCCGGCGGCACCGCGTTTCTCAAGAGCACTGCCGGGCGCGCCTTCTACGAGTTCTTCGGTGAAAACCTGCTGCGTTCCGACCTGTCGATCTCGGTCGGCGAACTGGGCTCCCTGCTCGATCACAGCGGCCCCATCGGCCAGGGCGAACGTTATGCCGCCAAGGTCTTCGGTGCGCACCGCACGTACTACGTGACCAACGGTTCGTCGATGTCCAACCGCGTCATTCTCATGGCCAGCGTCACGCGCAACCAGATCGCCCTGTGCGACCGCAATTGCCACAAGTCCGCCGAGCATGCGATGACCCTGTCCGGGGCGATTCCGACCTACCTGGTGCCGACCCGCAACCGCTACGGCATCATCGGCCCGATCCTGCCGCAGACCCTGAGCGCCGAAGGCGTGAAAGCCGCCATCGCCAACAACCCGCTGGTCAAGAAAGGCATCGACCCGACGCCGGTGCACGCGATCGTCACCAACTCGACCTACGACGGCCTGACCTACAACGTCACCCGCGTCGAAGAGTTGCTGGGCGAAAGCGTCGACCGCCTGCACTTCGACGAAGCCTGGTACGGTTATGCGCGCTTCAACCCGCTGTACAGCGGACGCCATGCCATGCACGGCAATCCGGCCGACCACGACAAGTCCAAGCCGACCGTGTTCGCCACCCAGTCGACCCACAAGCTGCTGGCCGCCCTGTCCCAGGCCTCGATGATCCACGTGCGCGACGGCCGTAACCCGATTGAACATGCGCGCTTCAACGAGTCGTACATGATGCACGCCTCGACCTCGCCGAACTACGCGATCATGGCGTCCTGCGACGTCAGCTCGGCCATGATGGAAGCGCCGAGCGGGCAGATCCTCACCAGCGAGTCGATCGAAGAAGCCATCAGCTTCCGCCAGGTTCTCTCGCGCATGCACAACGAGATGCTGAGCAAGGACGACTGGTTCTTCACCTGCTGGCAGCCGCCGACCGTACAGGTGGGCGCCGCGACCGTGCCCTTCCATGAGGTCGACCCGGTTACGCTCAAAACCGACCCGAACTGCTGGGTCCTGCACCCGAACGCGGTATGGCACGGTTTTGGTGACATCGAAGACGGCTACTGCATGCTCGACCCGATCAAGGTGTCGGTACTGGCCCCGGGCATGGGCGACGACGGCAACTTGCTCGCCTCCGGTATCCCGGCCTGTGTGATCACGGCGTACCTGGGCCGCCAGGGTATCGTGGTCGAGAAAACCACCGATTTCACCATCCTGTTCCTGTTCTCCATCGGTATCACCAAAGGCAAGTGGGGCACGCTGCTCAACGCCTTGCTCGACTTCAAGCGCGACTACGACGACAACGCCGAACTGGAGCTGTGCCTGCCCGACCTGTACAACGCCAACCAGCGACGCTATGCCGGCATGGGCCTCAAGGATCTGGCCGACGAAATCTTTGCCGCCATGAAGAAACACAAGACCACCGCCAACATGTCCCAGGCCTTCGGCACCTTGCCAAAAGCCGAGTTCAGCCCGGTGGAGGCCTACGAGAAACTGGTGCGCAACGACATCGAACTGGTGACCCTCGAGCAAGCCGCCGGACGCCTCGCCGCCACCGGTATCGTGCCGTACCCGCCAGGTATCCCGCTGCTCATGCCAGGTGAGAACGCAGGCCCTGCGGACGGTCCGCTGCTGGCGTATCTCAAGGCACTGGAAGCCTTCGACAAATCCTTCCCAGGCTTCACCCATGACACCCACGGGATCGAGGTTGAGGATGGCGTTTACCGGATGCTGGTACTGAAGTAAGTCAAGCAGGCTCACCGCAACCCCCTGTGGGAGCGGGCTTGCTCGCGAAGGCGTAGTGTCAGTCGACGCAATTGTCGAATGACAGGACGCTTTCGCGAGCAAGCCCGCTCCCACATTTTTTTAGATCGTCTTCACGCCAAAATCCCTATGGGCAAACTCAATCACCGCGCTCTATGATTGATCCCCATGACCACCACCGCTCCAATTCGCTCACCCTGCCCGCCCGGCGCCTGCGACTGCGGGCGTGACCCGCTGCTGGAAACACCGGGGGCGGACCTGCGCATTCTGTTTTTGACCCGCAACGAAGAAAAACGCCTGATCGAACGCCTGGAAAATCTGCAGAGCCTGAGCGATCTGGAGCACCTGCAACGGCGTATGCTCGAACAGTTGGGCATCCGCGTGGACATCGCCCCCGGCTTCAATGAGGTGCGCACCATGCGCGGCATCGGCATCCAGATCGGCGAACTGCCAGGGCTATGCCGCAAGACCCGCGCCAACATCCCGGCCGCCATTCGCCGAGCCATGGAAAAGCGCCCGGAGATTGCCTACGAGCTGCTCAATGCCAACGACTTGTTGCGTGACGCCTGATGAAGCCCATTCTCGAATTCCCCCTCACCGACGAGATTCTCACCTCGTTCGCCCTGGCCATCGGTGCCGACCTGCAGGGCTACCGCAACCACATTTACCGGGTGCTGAATTTTCATGCGGCCCTCAGCGGTACCGAAGGCTTGCCCCCGGATGCCGTACAGATCGCAGCGGCGTTTCATGACCTGGGTATCTGGACCGATGACACCCTTGACTACCTGCCGCCCTCCATTGCACTGGCCACTGAATATCTCGACAGCCGACAACGCCCGCAACTCAAAGATGAAGTCAGTGCGTTGATACTCGAGCACCACAAGCTACGTCGGTATCGCGGCGCTTGTGCCGACAGCGTCGAACCCTTCCGCCGGGCCGATCTGGTGGATGTGTCCCTGGGCCTGGTCCGCTTCGGCCTGTCCCGAAGCTTCATCAAAACCGTGCAGTCGACTTTTCCAGATCACGGTTTTCACTCGATGCTGATGAAGCTTTCAGCCCGCCAATTGCTCCGCTCGCCGCTGCGGCCGCTGCCCATGTTTCGCTGGTGAAACAGGCGTCTGTTACCCCCTCGAAAATGAACCGGAACAGGATCAGCGGTCGTACGCGAGTCGCGGGGCACTGCTATGCCTTCCTTGGGAGATTTCGCTGCAAGCCAGCCAGGACGGAACTGCACACCCAAGCGTGGCCACGGCCCGGCACCAGCCAGGTACGCGCAACAACAGGTGCCGATGCGCAACAGGAGGTAGCCGATGTTATTCATCGTCAGTTGGACAATCAGCCCGGACAACCGTGATGCCGCAATCGCACGTTTCCTCAAGACCGGTGGCGCGCCGCCCGCAGGCGTCACCATGCACGGACGCTGGCACGCCGTAGGGAGCTCGGCCGGTTTCGGCATTGCCGAGGCAAGTGATTTGGTGCCGATTCAAAAGTGGGTGCTGGAGTGGAACGACCTGATGAGCATGGACGTGCACGCCGCATTGACCGATGAGCAAATGGCACCGTTGCTGGTCGCCACTGCCGCCCGGTCATGACGATGGCGGCGGCGAGTATCGCTCGCCGCCCGATTCGACCCGCACATTTACCGGTACGCCATTGAAGTGCAAAGCGCCTGAAACACTCACTTTCTGACTATCCAAAACTGGATATTCCGCCATTCAAACCTACGCTCTTCGCGGGGGGGTTACGAATTTGAATGGCGTCTGGGGGCGCGTCTCTCTGTACTCACGCAAGTACGCAGGAGCTCGACATGAACCGGACAACCTTATCCTCGATGTTTGCAGTACCGCTGTTGCTGTCTGCAATGGTGATTCCCGGCCTGACCCTGGCTGCCGACAAAGCCCCCAACATCCTGGTGATCATGGGCGACGATATCGGCTGGTCGAATATCGGCGTCTACAACCAGGGCATGATGGCTGGCAGAACACCCAACCTCGACCAGCTCGCCGCTGAAGGCATGCGCTTCACCGACTATTACGCCGAGGCCAGTTGCACGGCCGGGCGCGCCAACTTCATCACCGGCGAACTGCCGATTCGCACCGGCATGACCACCGTCGGCCAGGCCGGCTCGCCCGTGGGTATTCCCGCCGAAGCCGTCACCATCGCGACCGCGCTCAAGGCCATGGGCTACGCCACCGGCCAGTTCGGCAAGAATCACTTGGGCGACTTGAACGAGTTCCTGCCCACCGTGCACGGCTTCGACGAATTCTTCGGCTACCTCTATCACCTCGACGCCATGGAAGACCCGGCGCACCCCAACTATCCGCAAGAACTGCTCGCCACCGTGGGCCCGCGCAACATGGTCCACAGCTGGGCCACCACCACCGATGACACCACTGTGATGCCGCGCTGGGGCAAGGTCGGCAAGCAGAAGATCGAAGATGCCGGCACGCTCTATCCGGAGCGGATGAAAACCGTCGACGACGAAATTCGCGACAAGGCCTTCTCGTTCATCGACAAGGCCAAGCAGGACAACAAACCGTTCTTCGTCTGGCTCAACCCGACCCGCATGCACATCGTCACGCACCTGTCCGACAAGTACGAAGCCATGCGCAATGCGCAAAATGGCTGGTCGGAACAGGAGGCCGGCATGGCGCAGCTCGATGACATCGTCGGCGAAGTCATGGCGAAGCTGAAAAAAGACGGCATGGACGACAACACCATCGTCATTTTCACCACCGACAATGGCGCGGAAAACTTCACCTGGCCGGACGGCGGCACCACCCCGTTCGCCATGGGCAAAGGTACGGTGATGGAAGGTGGCTTCCGGGTGCCGGCGATCATTCGCTGGCCGGGCAAGGTACCGGCCAACCAGGTCGCCAACGGCATCATGTCCGGCATGGACTGGTTCCCGACCCTGGTCGCAGCGGCGGGCAACCCGAACATCACGGCGGAACTGCTCAAGGGCAAACAATTGGGTGATACCACCTACAAAGTTCACCTGGACGGCTATGATCAAACACCAATGATCACCGGAAAGGGGCCGTCGAACCGGCATGAAATCTTCTACTTTGGAGAGAGCACCCTGGGTGCGATCCGCATCGATGACTTCAAGTACCGCTTCATCGATCAGCCCGGGGGCTGGCTGGGGGCCAAGGTCACGCTGGACATGCCGATCCTGACTAACCTGCGCCTCGATCCGTTCGAACGTGCCGGATGGCCGGAGAATATGGCAGCCAATGGTTCGCTGGAGTATTTCGAGTGGTTCAAATTCCAGTTCTGGCGTTATGTGTTTGTGCAGCAACAAGTGGTCAAACTGGCCGAAACAGCCGTGGAGTTTCCGCCAATGCAGAAAGGCGCGAGCTTCAATCTTGAAGCGGTCAAGGCCAAAATCGAAGCGGCCCGGGCAGCCATGGCCAAGTAAACAGCCGAAACCATAGGTGGCCGGCACAGGCCACCCACATTCGAAATGGACATTTGATGAGGTAGTTACATGCGCACAAGCACACTGGCCCTACCCGCCTGTACGCTACTCGCCCTGTGCTGCCAGCCAGCCTGGGCCGGCGGCATCATACTTTACGAAATCGGCACCGATAACGCTGGCCTGGCCAACGCCGGTGCCGCCGCCCGCGCCCAGGGCCCCTCGACCATCGCCAGCAACCCGGCGGGCATGAGCTACCTGCCAGGCACACAAATCACCGCCGGCTTGCAGGTGCTGTACGGCGATTTGAGCTTCGACCGCGACGCCGCCACCAACACCCCGGGCAGCGGCAGTGGCAACGCCCTCGACCCCATTCCCGGCGGCAGCTTCTTCATCAGCCATGAACTGGACGAGCACTGGAGCGTCGGTTTCGGCCAGTACGGCGACTTCGGGTTGGCGGTCAACTACGACAACGACTGGTCCGGTCGTTACTTCGCGCAGAACTCCAGCCTGCTCGGCCTGTCGCTGGTACCGAGCGTGGCTTATCGCTTCAACGAGCAATGGTCGGTCGGCCTCGGCGTCAAGGCCATGTACGGCATGTTGCAGGCGCAAACAGCCATCGACCGCTCCCCCTTCGGTTTCACCGACCGCACCGACGGCCAGTACAAATACAAGGACGGCACCTGGGGCTATGGCGCCAACGTGGGCGTGATCTACGCCCCGCAAGCCGGCACACGGATTGGCCTGACCTACACCAGCCAGGTCGATCTGGACTTCGAGGACCGGCTGGACGTGAATGGCGATGGCCGACTGCTCGAACGCGTCAACAACACCAAGACCGAACTCGACATGAAGGTGCCGCAAACCGTCACCCTGAGCCTGTTCCAGCAACTGGACCGGCAATGGGCCTTGCTGGCCTCGGTCAACTGGCAGGACTGGTCGGAATTCGGTGACATCGGCGTACAGGTCGACACCACCGCGTTCGGTGCGCAATCGACAACGGTCGACGCCGGTTTCAAGGACACCTGGCACCTGTCCCTGGGTGCGCAATACCAGGCCACCGAGCAATGGCTGTGGAACGTCGGCGTGGCGTACGACAGCAGTGCCGTGTCGGACAGCAACCGCAGCGTGATCGTGCCGATGAACGAATCCTGGCGCATTGCCACAGGAGCCACCTATGCTCTGAACAAGGACACCGATATCAACGTCAGTTGGGCCATGGTCTGGCTCGGCGACATGCCGGTTGAGCAGACCAAGTCCGTATCCGGCAATCAGATTTCCGGTGAATTCGACAATGCCTGGATTCAAGCCCTGAGCGGGAACATGACCTGGCGATTTTGATGTCTTGTAAACAAAAGAACGACGATTTTATCCAAGGAGTAGACACCACTATGAATCTGTCCCGAAAACTGCTGGTCGGCGCTGCGCTGGCAAGTCTGTTGCTAGGCGGTTGCACCTCGAAAGTGACTGAGAAGGAACAGTACTCAGGCTTCCTGTCCAACTACAACAACCTGCAGGAAGTCGAAACGCCGAGCGGCGGCACCGCGATGCGCTGGGTCAGCCCTTCGTGGAACCCGAATGCGTATGACACTGTGGTGTTCAACAAGCTGGAGCTGTACCCGGCGCCCAAACCCGATGAGCGGGTCAACCAGCAGACGCTGACCGACATTCAGAACTACATGACCAACAAGGCCAAGGCCACGCTGGGTCAGCGGTACCGTGTAGTGTCGAACTCCTCAGCGGCTCCGGCGGGTTCCCGTCCCCTGATCATGCGCGCGGCGATTACCGGGGTGAACGCCGAGAACGAAGGCATGAAGTGGTATGAAGTGGTCCCCATCGCGGCCGTCGTCGGGGCAACCCAGGCAGCCACCGGTCACCGTGACCAGGACACCACCTTGTTCATCGAAGCCGAGTTCATCGACGCCAAGAGCAATCAGACCGTGGCCAAAGTGGTGCGCAAGGTGTTTGGCACTACCCTGGAAAATGAAAGCCAGAAGATTACCGCCAAGGACTTCAAGGCGGCGATCGACAAACTGGGTACCGACTTCCAGGCGTTCCTCAAGTAAGAACAGGTTGCTCGCGTAGGAGCTGCCGCAGGCTGCGATCCGTTGATCTTCAGGTTATTGAAACCCTAAGAAGATCGCAGCCTTCAGCAGCGCCTTTCGGCACAGGTCACTTCTTCATCCCCACCCGCCGCCGCATGTCGGCAGTGATCGCCTGCCGGGTCTTGCGCATGTCCGCCCAGGGCTCATCACCAACTTCAGCCAGGCGTTCAAGCGCGTTGTGCAGGTTCCACTGATTGCCGCCCTTGAGTTCGGCAACCTCTTGGCGAAAGATCGGCATCGACACCGGCAGGCCCTCACGGGTACGGACGGCGTAGGCACAGATGGTGGTCGCGCCCAGGCCATTGCGCAGGTAATCGATGAAGATCCGCCCGACCCGGTTCTTCGGTCCCGATACTGCCGAAAAACGCTCGGGCAGCAGCCTGGCCATGTGACTGACAATGGCATGGCTGAAGTCCTTGACCTCATCCCAGCCGAGCTTGCGGGTCAGCGGCACCACCACATGGATGCCCTTGCCGCCGCTGGTTTTCAGAAAGGCATTGAGCCCCAGCTCATCCAGCACCGACAGCGTCAACTCAGTGGCCTCGATCATGCGTTTCCATGGCAGCGCCGGGTCCGGGTCAAGGTCGAGGATAAAACGGTCCGGCTTGTCGAAGTTGACCGACGTGGCGTTCCAGGTGTGCAACTCCACGGTACTCATCTGCACCGCGCCAATCAGCGCCTCGGCATTGTTGATCAGCATCATCGGCTGGCCGGTGAGCTGCTTGTCCAGCGTGACGATGCCGGGGATCGCCAGGTGCTCGGCATTCTTCTGGAAAAACAGCTCGCCGGCGATACCGTCCGGTGCGCGCACCAGCGCCACCGGGCGATCCTTGAGTTCGGGCAGGATCCACTCGGCGACACTCGCGTAGTACTGCGCCAGTTGCAGTTTGGTGGTGCCGCTGCCGGGGTCGATCACCCGGTCCGGGTGAGTGATGCGCACCTGCCCCGCTTCCAGGCCGATTTGCGAGGGTGCGGGGGCGGGCTTCTTTTGTGTGGTCGCGGTTTTTTTCGCAGTGGAGGTTTTCACGGTGTTCGCGCGCTCCTCGGTGATGTCGTGTGCCGGTTTGTCATTGCGCAGGCCATGGAAAACAGCATGGCGCACTGAGCCGTCCCGGGTCATTTCAGCGAAGGCCACTTGCGCCAGCAACTTGGGTTTGAGCCAGTGCACATCCCTGGCCTCGGCACCGTCGGGTGGATTGACCACCGGCGGTTTTTTCACCTGCAACGGCTTGAGCTGCTCATGGAGGCTGCGCAGCGTCGCCTCGTTGAACCCGGTGCCGACTTTGCCGGCATAGCGCAACTCGCCACTGTCGCGGTCATGCAGCCCCAGCAGCAGCGCGCCGAAGGCATGGCGCGAGCCTTTCGGCTCGGTGAATCCGACGACTACGAACTCCTGCCGATGCTGGCATTTGAGCTTGATCCAGTCGCTGCTGCGCCGGGAGACATAGGGCGACCCAAGACGCTTGCCGATCAAGCCCTCCATGCGCATCCGGCAGGCGCTGTCGAGCAAGGCGTGCGGCTCCTCGCCAAACGACTCGGAGAAGCGCAGCAGCGGCTGGTCATTGGTCTTGAGCACAGTTGCCAGCGCAGCCCGACGCTCTTCGACCGGCACTTCGCGCAAGTCCACGCCATTGAGGTACGGCAGGTCGAACAGGTAGTAGAAAATGCCGTCGCTGCGCTGCGCCTCGAAGGCGTTTTGCAGCGCCTGAAAGTCCGGCACACCCTGGTCGTCGGCCACCACCATTTCACCATCGAGCCACGCCGATTCCAGGCCAAGCGCGACCAGGGCCTGGACCTGTTCTGGCAGTTTGTGGGTCCAGTCGTGGCCATTGCGGGTGATCAGCCTGACGTCGCCATGGTCGATGCGAGCCATGATCCGGTAGCCGTCGAACTTGATTTCGTAGCTCCAGGAGCCGTCCGGGACCCTGTCCACCAGCGTCGCCAATTCCGGCTTGAGCAGGTCCGGCAACCTGGCTTTGCGGGCACCGGTCAGTGGCGATGGTTTTTCCTTGTCTGAGCGCTTGGCGGCTGGCTCGCCAGTCGTCGAAAGATCGCGCCTGTCATCGAGGTTGCGGGGCATGGCTCACCTGCTTCGCGCCAGGACGTCGGATGCAAACGTCTCTTAACAAAGCAGAGCCGGCGAGCGGCGCAATAATTCAATCGGCGTTGAAAAGCCCCGGACGGACGGGCTTGTGGCGCGGGGTGCGGCCGGTGTTTCAGCAGGTTGACCGCGTTATCGTTCTTCGCGAGCAAGCCCGCTCCCACAGGGATTTTCAGCGCACGCAGAATCTGCGTTCGGCGCGGATCAACCTGTGGGAGCGAGCTTGCTCGCGATGGCGGTGGGTCAGGCGCCAAGGATGTTGACTGTGACGACCGCTTCGCGAGCAAGCTCGCTCCCACAATGACTTTCTGCGCACACAACCTCTGCGTTCGGCGCGGATCAACCTGTGGGAGCGAGCTTGCTCGCGAAGCTTTAGGCAGTCCCCTTGGCCTGCTGCTCCAGACGCAATTGCAACTCTGGCTCGATCTGCAATGCCGCGGCCAGTTCATCCAGATAGTTGCGCTCGGCGTCCTGCTGGTCGTCCACCAGCATCACGCTGGCCAGGTACATCTCCGAGGCCATGCCGGGGTCGGTGGCCGACTGCGCCACTTCATTGGGGTTCAGCGGCTTGGCGACTTCATCGTCCAGCCATTGCTGCAATTGCGGATCGTCGGTGTGACGACCGATTTCAGTGCTGATCATCTGCTTTTCGGATTCATCGATCCGGCCATCGGCCTTGGCCGCGGCAATCAATGCCCGCAGGATCGCATGGCTGTGTTCCTCGGCTTCCGGGCCGGCCAGCAAGTCCACGGTGCGCGGCGCCTCCTGCGGTGCCGACGCCTGGCTGCGTTGCCAGGCCTGGTACGCCTGGAACGCCATCATGCCGAGGGACGCCAGCGCCGCATAATTAGTGCCGCCACCGGAGCGGCTTTGGGGTGCACCGCCCACCGGCGAACCGCCGCCCAGCAAACCACCGAGCAAACCGCCCAACCCTGCGCCACCGCCACCCGCACCAGCGCCACCGCCCAGCAACCCTCCGAGCAATCCACCCAGGTCGCCGAGCCCGCCCTGGGGCGACGCGCCACTGCCCCTCTGTTGCGCCATCGAGCCCTGGCCGGCGCGCAATAACTGTTCGAGCAGATCACTGGTGTTCATGACGCTTGTCCTCTTGGGAAGGGTTCTGTCCAGTCAGGCAACGATAGACCTCGCAGACGAATGTGCCAGCGCCGTTGGGCCGACGCGCCCGCATCAATGCGGATTGTCCGGGGTATTTTTTTTAGCACGGCTAAGATTCATAGATGGTGAACCTTATCCGCGGATACCCGGTCGATACCTGCAACCCGACCCGGTTGCCACCGCCCCCCTTGCGCGGGGCGTCAACTGGCTTGCTTCATTCACTGGAGAACGCCCCTGTGATTTCAACCCTGTACATCGCCAGACTCAAAGCATGGGGCGCCCATGGTTTTACGGCCACCGGCGTGGTTACCGCTTTCCTCGCCACGCTGTCCCTGCTGGATAACCAGCCGACCCATTGCCTGCTGTGGCTGGGTGTCGCCCTGATCGTCGACGGACTGGACGGCGCACTGGCGCGCAAGGTCAACGTGCAGTCGGTGTTGCCGAGCTTCGATGGCTCGATCCTCGACCTGGTAATCGATTACCTGACGTATGTGTTTATCCCGGCGCTGTTCATCTATCGCTACATCCCGTTGCCGGACTACACCCTGCTGCTGAGCGTGTCGCTGATTCTGGTGTCGTCGCTGTTCTGCTTCTGCAACGTCAACATGAAGAGCAAGGACAACTATTTCCAGGGCTTCCCCGCCGCCTGGAACGTGGTTGCCCTGTGCCTGTACATCATTGCCCCGTCGCCGTGGATCACCTTCGTGACCATCATTGGCCTGGCCCTGCTGACCGTGACCCGGATGAAATTCCTGCACCCGTTCCGCGTGCGCCGGTTCATGCCGATCAACATTGCGGTGACGGCCATCTGGTTGCTGTGCAGCTTGTCGCTGGTGCTCAACCATCCAGTGATCAACCCGATGGTGATGGGGCTGTGGCTGCTGATGTCAGCGTATTTCCTCGGGATCTGCTTCTGGCGCACGGCGCTGGAGTGGTTCGACGAATCGCGGCTCAAGTAGCCATGGCGGTCCATATCGTTCAACTGGGTTCGCCGCGTCGCCCCGACGAAGGCTTGCGCCTGGGCACGGTACGCCGCCCTCCCCGTGGCGTACCGAAAGCCGAATTCGCCAGCCGGGATTTCTATGATGTCTGGCAGCCCTTGCTGTCACCCAGCGCGGAGCTGGTGGCCGAGGCCAAGGCTGCACAGGATGCCAAGGCCTGGGAGGTGTTCCGGCGCAAGTTCAAGGCCGAGATGAACCAGCCCGCCGCCAGCCAGATGCTGGACCTGCTGGCCGCGCTGTCTCACAGCACGTCCCTGGCCGTGGGCTGTTATTGCGAGGATGAAGCGCATTGTCATCGGTCGGTGTTGCGCGAGTTGCTGCAGGCGCGGGGGGCAGAAGTGATTTAAATGCCAAGACCACCACACAATCCCTGTGGGAGCGAGCTTGCTCGCGATGGCGGTCTTCCAGTCGCAGATGCTCTGACTGATACACCGCCATCGCGATCAGCCCCAAACAAAAACAGCACCTTTCGGTGCCGTTTTTGCGTCTTTTGCTTCAATGACAACCTGGAGATTCGCCCATCGCGTTATCTGAGTTCGAGTAGCACGTAGGTAATGGCCATCCAAATCAGGGTAGCGATCGTCATCACCACGTTGATCATCAGAAGACGCTTCAGCCGAGGTGGGAAGTTTTCGATATCGCCTGGGTCCACATCACCGAGGCGTATATATGCCCTCGGTCGCACTACCATCCCGGCAATTTTAGTAATCAGTACAAATCCCCCAAACCAGCCCTGCCCGCGCCATCCAGGGCCCCAAATGAAAATGTAGCGACTGTTTTTCAAGGCCTCCATCATGGCGTCCAGATGGCGGCGGCTCAGGTATAAGCAGTAAGCGATGTTCACAGCGCCCAGCATAATTGGACCGCCAGCAACAATAATTGCAATCCACGGATTCCAAGTACCGATGCTGGTCATGGCTGTGTTACTTCAAATATTTTCTCACCTATGAACTCGCCCCCCATGCTACCTGCTTCTGTCCCCACCCATGCGCTAATCCCTACCAAGGCCCCACCGCAGATAACACCACCTATTACCGTCGTAACTCCAAGTGCAAGGCAAATAGTGCCACTAATCAAAGGAGCTCCTGCTCCACCCGCTATCCCACCAATGGTCGACCCAACAAATTTCCCTCCTTCAGTAAATTTGACCTTCTCACAAGCGGTTCCAGAGTCACCAACATAAACTTCTTGAATAGCCAGCAACGACGAAACTCCACCAATACCAATCCCTATGTACCCCCCCGCCTGCATGTACTTCGCGGCCCGACTGGTCGCATCCACATGGGTCGCATAACCCGGTATCTGCCCTGGCGCACCGGCTTTGTCCCAGTGGTGCACCATACTGCGGCTGAAGATGCCGAGTATCGTTTTTAGCTTGGGGGGATCGCCCATAAACCTACTCAAATTTCATCAGCACATATCCTGCTAATGCCCAAGTTGCGCTACCAAAAAGCATCACCGCGTCGATTTGCAGAAGTCGTTTGAGATGAGGAGGGAAGTTTGCGACATCGATAGGGTCCACATCTCCAATGCGGATATACGCCCTCGGCCACATCATCATGCCGGCAATCTTGCTAATCAATATGAAGCCCCCAAACCAACCCTGATTCCGCAGGCCCGGCCCCCAAATGTAGATGTAGCGACTGTTCTGCAAGGCCTCCAACATGGAATCCAGATGATGACGGCTCAGATACAGAGTAAATGCAATACTTACACAGCCCAGCAAGATTGGGCCGGCCAGAAGCCAGAAAGCAAACCAAGACGACCAAAAATCCTCACCCATCATGGCTGTGTTTTTTCGTACAAGATCTCACCAACTTTCTCACCGCCTTCACCTAAGCCAGTCGTACCCATCCATGCGCCAATCCCTATCACGGTCGCAACGCAGGCAACCGCACCAACTCCTGTAACCCCAAGCGCCAGGCAGATTGGACCGCTGGCAGATTGGGCTATCCTTGCACCCAGAGCGCCACCAACGGTGGATCCGACAAACTTTCCTGCTTCTGTAAATCGGACCCTCTCGCAAGCCGCTCCAGCGTCACCAACACAAACCTCCTGAACAGCCAGCAACGAAGAAACCCCACCAATCCCAATCCCGATGTACCCGCCCGCCTGCATGTACTTCGCGGCCCGACTGGTCGCATCCACATGGGTCGCATAACCCGGTATCTGCCCCGGCGCACCGGCTTTGTTCCAGTGATGCACCAGACTTCGACTGGAAATGCCGAGGGCCGTCTTCAGTTTGGGGTGATCACCCAAGGTCGTCTGGCCACGCAGGCGAGTGGAGTTCAGCAGGTGGGCATCCAGTTGCGCGAGCAGGCGCTGGCGTTCGGTGAAAAACTGCGGCGATTTGAGATGGCCGTGCTGACGATAGCTGTCCTGATGCAGGCGTTCCATGGCTTGAAGGGTGTCGCGCAGTCGGCTCAGGTGTTTTTCCATCACCACCGCGCTCACGCCCAGCCAGGTCGAGGTCTGGCCGGTAAAACTGGCGATTTCCGCCGCGTGGCGGTACATGAAATCGGCCTCATCTGGCGTCAGGGGGTCGAGTGCAGACTTGACCTGTTGCGCGGCCTGCATCAGCTGCGCTTCCTGATAGGTGCAGGAGGTGTTGTTCGGGTCGCTCAGTACGATCAGCGAACCGGCCTTGATATCGCCTCGCTCAGGATTGAGCGCTCGAAACTTGCGCATCACGGCGGCATCGGGCGTGGCGAAAAGCGTGGCCTCCAAGGCTTCGCGGGTCATGCTTTTGGGCACCACATAGAAACCCGGTTCTTGAGGTTCTGCGCGGGCGAATATGGCAGACGCTGGAGGGTTAGAAGGGGCGATACCGGACTGACGCGGGGCTGCCGGTTGACTGGTTGCAGCACTGGCAGCGGGTTGCACAACACTCCTGCCCGTTCGCGGTGCGGAGTTAGCGCTGCGATAGGTGGCCGTAAACACCGAGGGGATCAATCGGGCTTTGCAGGGACAACCGCTATGGCTGTCCAGCGTGCCCGCCACGGCTTTGCCATGACTGATCATGTACGAAATGCCACCCACGATCTTGTAAGTTTTGCCGTCCTTGCCACAGGTGACCCGATCGCCTTCGCGGGCATGGGCGATGCCGTACATCATGACTCCGGTATGACCATCCAGGACCTTGCCGCCACAGGTGGTCTTGTCATGCAGGCCGATGAAATGTCCTTCGTTCATTGATGTTCTTCCTCCTTGATGGAAGGCAGAAAGTCCTCGACCATCGGCACCCCTTCACGCCCCACTATCAAAAAACCGCCTTGCAAGGTGTTGATGATCTCGTCGCCATTGCAAAGACGGCTGCCGACCAGCGCCACATGGCTATTTTCTTGTCCCGCGCCCGTCACGATCTGCGCCGTAGATCCATCTGCGTACACGACGTAATCGCCCTTCTGTGCCGCGCGGACTTCCTGGCCGCTCTCCAATGTGAATACCAAGGGAGCAGTTCCCTGCTGGATCACCCCGCCATCGCGGGTCAGACTGCCCTCCGTTGCGATTCGGTAAATGGAGTGAGCGGGATGAGCGTCCACGTACGCCTGCCCCTGGCGAACAACCGCCAGAGACTCTTCGCAAAACTGCGCAAGTCGTTCTTCAGTGAAGTGGGGGGCATCAAGACTGCAGAGAAACTCAGCGGTGACTTCGTTGGAATATGAGGGGTTCAGGGATGCATTCATTTAAACGTCCTTATTGTCATCGATTTGAGTTGCGTTCCCTCTCGTTTCCGCAGAAACGCTGAGCAGAGAGAATATTGGGCGACGACAAATAAGACGGTGGAACACATGCTGTAAGCAATCCAATGGCGTAGCCAACTGAACGAATAGGAATTTTCGCAATAACCAACAACCCATTTCCTACAGCGATAGTTCCAAAAGTTAATTTTTTTGCGAAGTGGAAGCCCACTCAAAGAAATTTAAACGCACACGTTTAATCGCTTGGAAAATTACTTCTTGAAAGCTACACCACCTTGCGCCGTTGCCTACCGGTGCGACAGAATCCGCCGGCTTGTGCGTCGTGGGCTTGGGTTCTATCGTTTGCCGGTCATTGAAAAATCAGTGATCGGGCTTGGTAGGCCCGTAGCATCGACGCATAGCGTCACCTTTACTGCCCAGTGTCTGGGCGGTGTTTTTATGGTGACCATGCGCAGGGCTCCTTCGGGGGCGCCGGTTCCGATGCCCGGTCTACCAACCTTCGTATGGTCGCCACCCTTCGTTTGGTAGCGAGGCGGTGATGGCTCCTTTTAAATAGCGTCGGAGTTCCATCCATGTTCAAGGTCACACCCAATCCGCCGGAGACCGATCCTCCATCCCCGTACGAAAACGCCGATTCAAAAAAACCTCACGAAGACGCCGAACAAACCATCGACTATCACCTGAAGCCAGACGTCCCCATCATGGAGACTCCGCGCTCAGTCGGCACGATGTTCTTCGTCAACCCAGAGCTCAATACAGAAACCCTGCTGGCCCATGCATGCAAATCGCTGGCGTCGGCCAATGTCATGACCATGGATTTGGCGGATCATATGGAAGGTCCCCGGCGCAACGCCCTACTCGGCATTGCGCAAGTCATCATGCTGGGCGAGCTGGCGGTGAACCGCGCGCTGGACCAACTTGACCCACCTGAGTAACCGCCGCTGCCTTTGGCCGACTCGCTTGATCTGATTTTCCGATCTCCGTTTACAGGAACAGGCACGAACAAAAACGGCACCTTAGGGCGCCGTTTTTTGCGTGTAGGAGCGAGCTTGCTCGCGATGGACTCGAAAACACCGCGCGCATCCAGAAATCACGCGTAATCGTTATCGACCATCGCGAGCAAGCTCGCTCCTACAGGGGGGGTTATGCGTGACCCTTCACCGCCGCGTGATCACCACCTCCAGGTACTCACTCGGCACCACCAGCGACTTGTCGCCCGCCCGGTTCATCCGGTTGATCAGCTCGGTCAGGTCCGCTTCCAGGGCCTTGGCGCCATCCGCCGGTAGTGCGGCGAAGGCTTTGTGCACCGGTCCGTACCACTGGCGGAAGGTGTCGATGAAATGCGCCGCCGAGCGATAGCGGAAATTGAACGTGCGGCGCGTCACCTGCAGCAGGAAGTCCCGCTCGTCGAAGTGCTCGTGCAGCCAGGCTTCGGTACCCCAGCGCGAGGGTGGATTCGCTCCCGGCGGCGGTGGCAGGTGCTGGCCCAGGGTCTTGAACATCTGGCCGACGAAACCTTCCGGTGTCCAGTTGGCCAGGCCGATCCGCCCGCCCGGGCGGCAAACTCGCGCCAGCTCCGCGGCGGCCTTGGGCTGGTCCGGCGTGAACATCACACCGAAAGTGGAAAGCACAGCGTCGAAGCTGGCGTCGGCAAAGGGCAAGGCTTCGGCATCGGCGACCTGGAAAGAGACGTTCAGGCGTTCTGCCCGGGCCCGCTCTTCGCCGCGTTCGAGCAAGGCGGCGACATAGTCGGTGGACGTCACCTTGCAGCCTCGGCGCGCGGCCGCGAGGGTCGCGTTGCCGTTGCCGGCGGCGACGTCGAGCACGCGCTCATCGCACAACAGGTCGCAGGCTTCGGCCAGTTGCTCGCCGACGATTTGCAGGGTGGTGCCGATCACGGCGTAGTCGCCGCTGGCCCAGGAGGCCATTTGACGGTTTTTCAAGGCAGTCAGATCAATGGGTGTACTCATGGAGGCAGTCTCTGGGTTGAAACACGAATCGGGCCTGATCGCGGTTACTCCGCTGTCGTCGGGTCGATGATGTTCATGACCTGGGAAATGCGGTTGGCGGGAAAACCACTGATCCTGGCATGCTCCTGGATCTGCGCCTCGTTCGGCGAGATGTACACGCAGTAGAGCTTGTCACCGGTGACATAGCTCTGCAGCCACTGCACCTCCGGCAACTCACGCAAAGCCTGGCAGGACTTTAGCGAAGCGGCTTTCAAATCCCTTTCCGACAGAGCTCCGGCGCCCTGGATCTCACGTTCAATGACGAACTTAGGCATGGCAACCTCTCTTTATTGTTCTGGATGGCAGGGCGCATTCACCCTGTGATCCAACTATCGTCCTGACGGGCGCTGGCGTCCTGCCCGATCGTCGCCCAAGCCTGCCCGATCGTCCGGAGATTCCACACGGCGCACCGACGCGTTCACAATCAGGAATCCTGTCACGGGGAAATCCCTATGGACGCTCTGTCACAGACCCTGCGGGTGGTGCACCTGGTCGGCGCGATTTTCATCAACGCACGGTTCACCGCGCCCTGGTGCTACCAGTCGCCCAGCGCCGACACGGCCGCGCCGTTCCTGGAGCCCGATGCGGAACGGGTGGTGATCTTTCACCTGATCACCGATGGCGAGTGCTACGTCGAACTGGGCGATGACCCGCCGCTGCTGCTGAGCGCCGGCGACGTGGTGATTTTCCCTCAGGGCGACGCCCATCGCATGTGCTCCCGACCGGGATTGCCCCCGGCCACGGGTGCGCGACTGGATGCGGTGCTGGCGCGCCGGCCCCGCCAACTGAGCTATGGCGGTGGTGGCGCGGTCACCCGCCTGGTGTGTGGCTACCTGGCGTGCGACACGCGCCTGGCGGGCATGTTGCTCAAGGGCTTGCCACCCGTGGTGCGGGTCAACGTGCGCGGTTCGAGTGCCGGTATCTGGCTGGAATCCTCCGTGCGCTACGCCCTCGCCGAAGCCCGCTCGCCCCGCCCCGGCGGCGAAGGGGTCCTGGCCAAACTCGCCGAAGTGCTGTTCATCGAAGTGCTGCGCCTGTACATGAACGAACAGGACGAAGGTCGCACCGGCTGGCTGGCCGGAGTACGCGACCGCATCGTCGGCGCGGCCCTCAACGCCTTGCACAAAAAGCCCTGCCACGCCTGGACGCTGGACGAACTGGCGCGCACCGCCAGCACTTCAAGATCGGTGTTGGCCGAGCGCTTCCAGCAACTGGTGGGGGTGTCGCCGATGCAGTACCTGACGCAATGGCGGATGTTGCTCGCCGCCAACCTGTTGCGCAGCAGCAACAACTCATTGACGCGCATCGCCGAGGAAGTGGGCTACCAGACCGATACCGCCTTCAGCCGCGCCTTTCGTCGCGAGTACGGTGCACCGCCGGCGGCGTGGCGGCGTGGTCAGGCGGCCTCGAATCACTTGAGCGGTCGCTGAACCGGCAGGGGCGACAGCACCGCCCGGGCCCGCTACTCTCGCTCCCGGCAACTGAACTCGGAAAGGACTCATCACATGACACCCCGCCTGGACTGGCTTGCTCGACATATGCAGTACAGCAACACATTCGCTTCGTGGATCCACCGGCAGTTCCACTACGAATACGCCGGACAGCCCCTGCCCGACTGGCAACGGGAATTCGCCGAAGGCCAGGACAATGGCGACTGGAAGTGCCTGATCGCCCTAGACCACAACGAACTGTTGGGCGGTGCAGCGCTGGCCAGGGCCGACCTGGCCCATCGCCCGGATCTGGGGCCTTGGCTCGCTTGTGTGTTCATCACTCCCGAGGCACGCGGCAAGGGCTTGGCGGAGCGTTTGATCGAAGGGATTTGCGCGCAAGCCAAAGCCAACGGCGAGAAGAGGATCTACCTGCACACCCAGGACCAGAGCGCTTATTACGCCAGGCGCGGCTGGGTTGTACTGGAGCGTTTTCAGGCATGGGAAAAAGATCAATGGCTCATGGCGCGGGACCTGTGAGCCATTGATCAAGCCGGTTACGCCGCTGGCGCGCTGGCCTTGGCCTCCTCCAGCAACTGCTGGATCACTTTCTCCTGCGTGTCGTAGCTGCCTTCACCGAAGTGGGTGTAACGCACCTGCCCCTTGGCATCGATGATGTAGTGCGCCGGCCAGTACTGGTTGTCGAAGTTGCGCCAGATCGCGTAATTGTTGTCGATCGCCACCGGGTAGGTGATGCCGTATTCCTTCACCTTGTCCCTGACGTTGTCGATGATGCGTTCAAAGCCGTATTCAGGCGTGTGCACGCCGATCACCACCAGTCCGTCCTTTTCATACTTCTTCGCCCAGTCCTTCACGTACGGCAGGGTGTGCTTGCAGTTGATGCAGTCGAAGGTCCAGAAGTCCACCAGCACCACCTTGCCTTTGAGGGCTGCGTTGGTCAGTGCCGGTGAGTTGATCCAGTCCACCGCGCCGGACAACGACGGCATCGCGCCCTGGGCGTTGCCCATGGTGCTGTCGGCCTTGACCTTGCTGACCAGGTAATCGACGACTTTCGGCACGGTCTCCAGCACGTTTTTCTCGACACGGCTGACACCTTGCGATGAGGTGTTGGCCAGCAACAGGTCATTGGCCCCCGTTGCGATCACCGCCGCACCGGTCAGCACTGCAACCCCGGCGCCCCGGCGCAGCCAGCCAGTGACCGGAATCGACGGTTTCAAGCGATTGACCAGGCCACGCCCGGCAAAGATCAAGACGCCCAGCGACAGCGCACTGCCCGCGCCATAGGCCACCAACAACAGACTGGTACCGGCGTTCGCGCCCTGCAGCATGGCGCTGGTGAGAATCACCCCGAGGATCGGCCCGGCGCAGGGTGCCCAGAGCAGCCCGGTGGCGACACCGATCATGATCGACGCCAGCGGCCCGGACATCTTGTGCGAATCCGGGTCGATGCGATTGCCCAGCAGCACGAAGGGGCGCGCCAGCCAGTCACCGACCCGGGCGGACATCAGCGACAGGGCGAACAGCACCATGACGAACAGGGCGACGTGGCGCCCGGTGTTGCTGGCCTGTATCACCCACTCGGTGCTGACCACGGCCAGGCTGGAGACCAGGGCGAAGGTCAGGACCATGCCGCCGAGGGTCAGCAGGATCGAGACGCGTGTGCGGTCGGCCCCGGCGAACAGGAAGGGCACGACCGGCAGGATGCACGGGCTGAGGACGGTCAATATGCCGCCCAGGAAAGCGATGAGTAACATGGGATCACCTAATACAATTCAGAGGGCGACACACGATCATTGTGGGAGCGGGCTTGCTCGCGAAGAGGCCGGTACATTCAATAGAGATGTCACCTGCAAGGCCGCCTTCGCTGGCAAGCCAGCTCCCACAGTGGATTGGGGGGTTTTCAAGCTGTCTGTTCATCCAGCAACTGCCCCTGAGGCGTGCGGCTGGCACCGTTCTCGGCGAGCATCTGCCCTTGCGGCGTACGGCTGGAACCGTCCTGCGCAAGGAAGCCCTGGGTGCCCTTCTCTGCCACGGGCGTCAGCTGGAAGCAGGTGTTGCTGCCGCAGGCGCTTTGCTCGACAGAGGCGTTGGCATGGGCTGCCGCACCGGCGACGGAAAAAGCGATGGCGGTAAGAAAGCGGGATACGTTGTTCATGATGTCCTTCCTGATTCAATGGGATTAAGCGGTCGTTGATCGCAGCACTCAGTTTTCCGAGTTGCAGTGGTCGGTGAATTTGCTGTAATCCAGCACCTGGGTTTTCGACTGGGAGTCGAGGTAGGTCAGCCGTGCATTGACCACGCCGCAGGAAGGCGTAGCGTCCTCGGTCAGCGACACCACTTTGCTGATGTCAAGATGGGTGCCGTAGGTGTAGGTTTCAGGCGTGACATCGGCTTCGGCGCGGGCCGACAGGGTGCAGATGTTCAGGGCGGCAAACAGGCAAGCGGCGTAGACGGCTTTGGTGTTCATGGCGAGTTCCTCAAGGTTTCAACAGGTCGTTGGGCCGAGGCGCTCTGGTTTGCCTCGATGGAACCAATTAAAAGCCTGCGAGGTATCTCGTCTGTGTCGGGAATCGGCGTGAATCAATCGGTACGTATCAGAACCGCGTGCAGATACAGAGCAATACAAAACCCCCGGAAATCGGCTTTTTTGCCTTCGTGTGTATCCCCAGGCAGGCCGGATACACTGCAATACAAAGGGCGGCAGGCGACCCCGCCCGGGCTCGATAGACTGTGTGGCATTCCCCATTCATCAGAGGTTTGGCCCAATGGATCACGTTGATCACATCCTCATCGTTGACGATGACCGCGAAATACGCGAGCTGGTAGGCAACTACCTGAAGAAGAACGGCCTGCGCACCACCGTCGTGGCGGATGGGCGGCAGATGCGCGCGTTTCTGGAAACCACCCCGGTGGACCTGATCGTGCTGGACATCATGATGCCGGGGGACGATGGCCTGCTGCTCTGCCGCGAATTGCGCGCCGGCAAACACAAGACCACGCCGGTGCTGATGCTCACCGCGCGCAACGATGAAACCGACCGCATCCTCGGCCTGGAAATGGGCGCCGACGACTACCTGGTCAAACCCTTCGCTGCCCGTGAACTGCTGGCGCGGATCAACGCGGTGCTGCGGCGCACCCGCATGCTGCCGCCGAACCTGGTGGTGACCGAAGCCAGCCGCCTGCTGGCCTTCGGTCGTTGGCGCCTGGACACCTCGGCCCGTCACCTGCTCGATGAAGACGGCACCATGGTCGCCCTGAGCGGCGCCGAATATCGATTGCTGCGGGTGTTTCTCGACCATCCGCAACGGGTGCTCAACCGTGATCAATTGCTCAACCTGACCCAGGGCCGCGACGCCGACCTGTTCGACCGTTCCATCGATCTGCTGGTCAGTCGCCTGCGCCAGCGCCTGCTCGACGACGCCCGCGAACCGGCCTACATCAAGACCGTGCGCAGCGAAGGCTATGTGTTTTCCCTGCCGGTGGAAATCCTGGGCGATCAATCATGACGCAGGCGCTGCATTGGCCGCGGACCCTGGCCTCGCGGCTGTCGCTGATTTTCCTGATCGGCCTGATCCTCGCTCAGGCATTGTCCTTCGGTGCGCAGTACTACGAACGCTACGAATCCTCGAAAAACACCATGCTCGGCAACCTGGAAACCGATGTTTCCACCTCCGTTGCCATCCTCGACCGCTTGCCCGCCGCTGAACGAGCCGCCTGGCTCAAACAACTGGAACGGCGCAACTACAGTTACCTGCTCAACGAGGGTTCGCCGGGCACGCCCATCCGCACCGACATGCCCGATGCGCCCATTGCCATCGCCTCGATCAAGGACGCCATCGGCCGCGATTACCCGATGACCTTTACCGACATCCCCGGGCCGAAAAAACACTTCCAAGTGCACCTGAACCTGGCGGATGGCAGCCCGCTGACCATCGACCTCCGCCCGGCGATGGTGCCGCTGTCGCCCTGGCTGCCCATCGTGTTGCTCGGGCAACTGGCGCTGATGCTCGCCTGTTCCTGGCTGGCGGTCAGAATCGCCATCCGCCCCCTCACCCGCCTCGCCGAGGCCGTCGAAACCCTGGACCCCAACGCCCACCCTGTGCTCCTGGACGAAAAAGGCCCGACCGAAGTCGCCCACGCCGCCAAGGCCTTCAACGCGATGCAGGCACGCATCGCGGCGTACCTGAAAGAACGCATGCAATTGCTCGCAGCGATCTCCCACGACCTGCAAACCCCGATCACCCGCATGAAACTGCGCGCCGAGTTCATGGACGACTCCAGCGAAAAAGACAAACTGTGGAACGACCTGGGCGAGATGGAACACCTGGTACGCGAAGGCGTCGCCTATGCCCGCAGCATCCACGGCGCCACCGAAGAAAGCCGCCGCACCGACCTCGACTCGTTCCTCGACAGCCTGGTGTTCGACTACCAGGACATGGGCAAGGACGTTCAACTCACAGGCAAGAGCGCCACCGTCATCGACACCCGCCCCCACGCCCTGCGCCGGGTACTGGTCAACCTGACGGACAACGCCTTGAAATTTGCCGGCGCTGCCGAGTTGCGCGTGGAAAAACAGGCCGACGGCCAGCTGTCGATCAAGATCCTCGACCGCGGCCCGGGAATTGCCGAAGAAGAACTCAAGCACGTGATGGAACCCTTCTACCGCGTGGAAAACTCCCGCAACCGCAGCACCGGCGGCACCGGGTTGGGGTTGGCGATTGCCCAGCAACTGGCGATAGCGATTGGAGGGTCATTGACCTTGAGCAATCGTGAAGAGGGTGGGTTGTGTGCGGAGTTGAGATTGCCGGGGTAGGAAGGATTGGTTGGGAAGTAAGGATGTTGGGCCAGCTGTAGAAAATGTTCGGCTGGAAGGCCGCCTTCGCGGGCAAGCCCGCTCCCACAGTGGTTCGGCGTATGTCTGTGAGAGTCGTGTACTCAATCAACAACCCCCAAAACCCCCTCCCCATGCATC
>NZ_MRCP01000029.1:0-30649 GCF_002303975.1 Pseudomonas sp. ACN5
GACCATAGAGCATTGGAACCACCTGATCCCATCCCGAACTCAGCAGTGAAACGATGCATCGCCGATGGTAGTGTGGGGTTTCCCCATGTGAGAGTAGGTCATCGTCAAGATTAAATTCCGAAACCCCAATTGCGAAAGCAGTTGGGGTTTTGTTTTTGCGCGCGAAAAAACACGAGCACCCCATTCAAAGTCAATTGTAAAAAAAATCACATAAACCTGACCCCCCGGTTTTGCTAAGGTGCAGCTCATTTTTAATGGACTGAGTCTGCGCCCACGGATCGGCATTCTTTTCAAAGAGTTGCTGCACAAGTGCCTGAACCGATACCGATCAAGGACCACGAAAAAGAAACACGCCTGGTCAACAAGAGACTCATGGCCTGCGCCTTGTTCGTTGCCGCCATAACCTGTGCTCTGGTGGTACGCCTGTATGTCCTGCAGGTCGTCGAGTTCGACTATCACTCGACCATCTCCGAAAACAATCGCGTACATGTCCTGCCGATTACGCCTACCCGTGGATTGATCTATGACCGCAACGGCGTACTCCTTGCGGACAACCGCCCCAGCTTCAACCTGACCATCACCCGCGAACGTGCTTCCAATGTCAACGAAGAGCTGGACGAGGTCGTCAATCTCCTGCACTTGTCCGCTGAAGACCGCTCGCAATTCGACAAGGTGATGAAGCAGGCACGTCACCCCTTCGTACCGGTGACGCTGTTCTATGAACTGAGCGAAGAACAGATCGCCGTACTCGCCGTCAACGAGTTCCGCTTGCCGGGCATCGATGTCGAGCCGCAGTTCGTTCGGCACTATCCGTTGGGCGCGCACTTCGCGCATTCGGTCGGCTACGTCGGACGCATCAACGAGAAAGAGTCAAAGGCCCTGGATACGGTCGAGTACCGAGGCACCCAATCCATTGGCAAGACCGGGATCGAAAAATTCTACGAGTCGCAACTGCACGGCCATGTGGGCTATGAGGAAGTCGAAACCAATGCCCAGGGCCGCGTGCTGCGAGTGCTCAAGCACACGGATCCGGTGCCGGGTGAAAACATTGTCCTGAGCCTCGACGTCAAGCTGCAGGAAGCCGCCGAACAAGCTCTGGGTGATCGTCGCGGCTCGGTGGTTGCGCTCGATCCGTCGACCGGTGAAGTGCTGGCCATGGTCAGCAACCCGAGTTTCGATCCTAATCTGTTCGTCACCGGCATCAGTTCCAGGGAGTACTCTGCGCTACGCGACTCCGTCGACCGGCCGCTGTTCAACCGTGTGCTGCGCGGCCTGTACGCGCCGGGTTCGACCATCAAGCCGGAAGTGGCAATCGCCGGCCTCGACACGGGGGTCGTCACGCCACAGACCCGTGTGTTCGACCCCGGTTATTACCAACTGCCGGATTTCGATCACAAGTACCGCAACTGGAACCACAGCGGCGACGGCTGGGTGGATATGGATGCAGCGATCATGCGTTCCAACGACACCTATTTCTATGACCTCGCACACAAGCTGGGGATCGATCGCCTGCACGACTACATGGCAATGTTCGGACTGGGTGAGAAAGTCTCCCTGGACATGAACGAAGAATCCCCCGGCCTGATGCCATCCCAGGCATGGAAGCGCACCACGCGTCGGCAGGCCTGGTTTCCGGGTGAGACGGTGATTCTCGGAATCGGCCAAGGCTATATGCAGGTCACGCCGCTGCAATTGGCCCAGGCCACGGCGCTGATTGCCAACAAAGGCGTGTGGAATCGCCCGCACCTGGCCAAAACCGTGGACGGCATCGCGCCGGTGGATGAGCATCCGATGCCGGACATCCTGCTCAAGGATCCACGCGACTGGGAGCAGGTCAACCATGGCATGCAGATGGTGATGCACGATGCCCGCGGGATTGCCCGGGCCGCAGCCGCGGGCGCGCAGTACCGTATTGCTGGCAAGAGTGGTACCGCGCAAGTGGTGGCGATCAAGCAGGGCGAACGCTACAACCGGGAGAAAACCCGTGAGCGTAACCGCGACAATGCCTTGTTCGTCGGTTTCGCCCCGGCCGAGCACCCGAAGATCGTGATTTCGGTGATGATCGAAAACGGTGAGGCGGGTGGCCGCGTCGCCGGACCGGTTGTACGGCAGATCATGGACGCCTGGCTACTCGATCAGGACGGGCACCTGAAGCCGCAGTACGCGGCACCGGGCAAGGCGCCGGGCGATCCTCACGTCTGAACCGTCAGGGCTCATCTTCTGTTCGCGGTTCCACAGCTAATGAATCTCGACATCGGCAAGCCCTTCGTGGGGCGGCAGGCGCCAGAGCTATCCGGCGTCGACGTCCGCCGCCACCACGTGCTCGGGCAAACAGCCGGTACCGAAGCCGGCGATGACCAATCGGCGAGGAAGTCATCAAAGCGCTCGGAGAAAATCCGGCTGATGATCAGCAACCGCACTTTGCCAATTACTTCATCGGCCGGTTGTTCCAGCACGCTGCTGACCTGGGACATTTGCCCGTAGATTTCCCCGGCCGCAGCCAAGGCAAGTCGGATCCTGCAAAAAAGCCTCATGCGTAGGCGAGGTTTTTTTCTTCCAGCAGTTCCTCATACAACGCCGCCCATTTGCGACCCATTTCGTCCGCCGTAAACAGATTCTGATAGCGGGCCAGCGCCTTCTCGCCCATTTGTGCCGCCAGCACCGGGTTTTCCCAAAGCGTGCGCATCGCCTCACGAAACGCCAGTGGATCACTGGGCGGCACCACCAGCCCGGTTTCGTTATGGATGTTGATGTAACTGGTGCCCGTGCCAATCTCACTGGAGATCATCGGTTTGCCATACATCGCGCCTTCAAGCAGTGAAATGCCGAATGCTTCGGAGCGCAGGTGCGACGGAAATACCACCGCATAACTCAACTCGAGCAAGGCAACCTTGTCTTCATCTCCGAGGAAACCGAGAAAGTGCAGGTTCTGCAGGCCCAGTGCCCTGGCCTGGGCATGCAACTCCTCTTCCAGCGGGCCGGCGCCGACGATCACCACGGGGTAGTTCAGCCCCTGCATCGCTTCGAGCAGGATGTGCAGCCCCTTGTAGTAGCGCATGACACCGACGAACAGGAAGAACTTGTCCCCCAGTTTCTGGCGCCAGCGCTCGGTACGTGCCGCGTCGTGCTTCGGATAACCCGATTTGTCCAGGCCATAGGTGATGACCCGGGTCTTGTCCCGATAGCCCTTGAGCACGTCGCTGGTGTGAAAGTAGTTGGGGGACGCCACGGCGATTCGATCCGCACTGTCCAGGAACCGGCGCATCAACGGACGGTACAGTTTGAGCAGATGACGCTGGCGAATGATGTCGGAGTGGTAACTCACCACGCTGGGTTTTTTGGTGGCGCTGACAAAATGTACCAGGTCCATGAAGGGCCAGGGGAAGTGGTAGTTGACCACGTCGGCTTCGGCGGCGAGCTCACGAAACTGCTTGAATACGCTGTAGGAAAAACCGGTGGAGGCGAGCTGAAAGTCCATCCTGGCCTGATGCACCTGGTGCTCGCGGATCTGCAACACGCCCGGCGCCGGGTCATTGCTCAGGGTCAGCACCGTGCTGTCGACACCATGGCGCGCGCCACTTTCGCTCATCTGGAAAATGACTTGTTCGATGCCACCCATGGAGTCGGGCAAGTAGGTTTTGTAAAAGTGCAGAACGCGCATATCAGTTCTCCATAGCCTGGCGGTAGGCGCGGGCGGTCACCGTCGCGCAACGCTCCCAGGAAAAAAGCTTCGCTCGCTGCAAGCCCGCCTCGCGACAGGCCTGCCAGTGTGCCGGGTCGTCGATCAGCCGCCGCATGGCATCGCGCAAGGTGTCCGGGTCGTGCGCCTCGATGTAGTTGCCGGCATCGCCAGCCACCTCCGGCATCGCCGAGATACCCGTCAGAATCACCGGGGTGCCACTGGCCATGGCTTCCAGCACCGGCAGACCGAAGCCCTCGTACAACGAAGGGAAGACCAGCGCCCGGGCACCGGCCAGCAACTGCGCCAGATCCTCGTCGGGCAGGTACCCCAGCAGGCACACATGACCTGAGGCGAGGGCCGTACGCAACTCGTCATTGAACTGCTGACGCTGCCAGCCGGCCATACCGGCGATCAGCAAGGGAAAACGCTGGCGCACGGTTTCCGGCAGTAGCGCATGGGCGCGCAGGGCCTGGGTCAGGTTCTTGCGCGGCTCCAGGGTGCCGACGCAGAGAAAATACTCCCGCGTCTCGACGCCGTGGGTTTTGAGGACGCGATCGATGGCCTCGGGTTCACGCGGGTGGAATCGCGCGGCCACACCCAGCGGTGCCACCACGAAGCGCTCGGCCGGCAGTGCGAACCAGGCCTGCGCTTCATCGGCGATGTGCTGCGAGTCTGTCAGAATCAGCCGCGCCCGTTGTACGCCGTCGGCCAGTCGTCGCTCGATTTCGCGCAGACGGGCCGGAGGTTGGGTGTCGGGATAGTGCAGGTGGGTGAGGTCATGCAGCGTGATGATGGTCGGGCCGTTGAACGACAGCGGCCACAGGCTCGGCTCGTGATACAGATCGATGGACTGGGCGGGGCGCTGGTCGAAGCGCTTCTGTTCCAGCCAGCGCCGCGCCTGATAGGCCCCCGGGATCTGTCGCAGCAATGGCGTCAAGCGCGAGTAACCGGGCATCGCCGCCTCGGGCAGGACCGAACTCCAGCCCCAGCCATGGAACAACGTCAACTCGACGTCCGGTTCGCGGGCCAGGGCCGTCGCCAGTTCGGCGACGTAGTGGCCGATGCCCGTGCGCGGGGCCTGGAGGATGCGGGCGTTAAGGGCAATTCGCATGCTGACTCTCAGGCACCTTCGCATCGCTGTGCAGGTTGCGCTGGATGCGATCGACCAGTTGCGCACTCGCCTCGCGCCAGCTCAGCCAGCGCCAGTTTTCCAGGTTGAGGGGCGCGGGAAATGCGCCGCTCGTTTCCATGTCGATGACCAGATCGGCCAGGTTCTGCGGATCGTCGAGGTCGAAGTACGCCATGTACTCGCCACCGATTTCGCGAAACACCGGGATGTCGCTGGCCATTGCCGGCAGGCCACGCTGCATGGCTTCCACCAGCGGCAACCCGAACCCTTCGACGTAGGACGGGAACACCAGCGAGGTCGCGTGGGAATAGGCGTGTTCCAGGCTCTTGTCCGAGAGCGTATTGAACATGAACAGGCGCTGGTTCAACGCTGGATGCTGGCGGATACGCTCGATCAGCGCCTCGCACTTCCAGCCGATCTTGCCGACGATGCACAACCGGGCCCTGGACCCGGCCGCCCAGGCGCGCTCGAACGCGTCGAGCAGATACGCATGGTTCTTGCGCGGCTCGATGGTGCTGACCATCAGGAATACAGGGTCCGCCGACTTGAACATCTGCAGCAACCCCGGGTCGACGGCGGAGCGGGCGTCGCTCAGGTCGAGTTCGGAGCCGAGGTGAAAGTAGTCGAACCAGCGTTGCTGGACCTGCGCGGTGCCGATCCTGCGGCTCATCTCCTGGCGCACCTGGTCGCGGATGGTGGTCGAGATTGCCACATAGCCATCGGCGGTGCGGGCGATCCAGTCGAACCATTCGTTGAACACCTTCACCAGCCCGGCGTCGCAGAATTGCGGGTGGGTCAGGGGAATCAGGTCGTAGATCACCGACACGATGCCGACCCCGTCACGCTTGAGTTGCTCGGCCAGGGGGAAAAAGTTGGCGTGCCAGGACGAGTCCAGCAGCACCAACTGGTCGCCTGCGCGATGTTGCAATGGCACGCAGCGCTCGGGAACCGGCTTGCCCTTGAGTACCCGGTCCAGCAGGCGCATCGGCAGGCTCAGGCAGGCGAATGCGGTGAGGCGGCAACCGACATAAAGCACCCGGCGGGCGAACTTCGATTGGCTGAAAGGGCGGCGTCGTTCCAGCGCGCGGTGGCGCAGCCAGAACTGATTGGCGAACTGTTCGAGCTTCACCCGCAGGCTTACCAGATCCACTTTGACGGTCGGCAGGGGCGCCAGGCTTTTCACCTCGAACAACGCGCCATTGATCATCACCACCGGAATGCATTCACGCTGGGCATCCGCGGCTGGCAATTGCTGAATCACATTGCGCACGACCCGCTGAATGCCCGAGTTGGCATCGGGGTGTTCGAAAACGTAGGTACATTCCACCAGCAGTCGGGTCATTGCGTCACCCCAACGGTTTCCACCTGGTTTTCGCTGGAGCGGGTAACACTGGTCTGCGCTTCGAGCCAGGAGCAACCGACAAAGTCTTCCTGGCGATTGTTGATCACGTGGAAGACCAGCCCGTAGTCACGCCATTCGAAATTGCGATCCAGGTGCGAGTCCAGGCGCGACAGGCTCAGGGCCACCGAATAGTTGCCCTTGCCCAGGCGCATGTCGAAGGCAAAACGGTAGGTGATGCGTTCGCCGGCACTCAGGTCGGTGAGGGCTTTGTCGACCCGGTGGGTGTTGATGCCATACATGGGCTGGCCGAGGCGATCCTTGATCATGAAGCCGAGAATCAGCCGCTCGATGTCCTGGCGCACCTCGACCTGCACTTCGAGGACCATCGCCTGACCGACTTCTGCCACTTCCACCGATCGACCCTTGGGGTCAAGCAGGCGGACGCTGAGAATGCCCGCTTCGCCTGTCCCGGAAATGGTTTGCACCTGCCCGTTGGCGAGCATCTCCTGGCGCACCGTCTGGCCCTCGCGCTGGGCGAGCATGGCGTTGTAGTAGTCCATCACTTCTTCGGGCTTGCCGCGCATGGCCATGCGCCCGTTTTCCAGGAGGATGGCGGTGTCGCAGATCGACTGGATCGCGGAGCGGTCATGGGACACGATCAGCAACGTGGTGCCGGCCTTGCGGAAGTTGCGGATGCGATCGAAGCTTTTGTGCTGGAAGTAGGCGTCGCCCACAGACAGCGCTTCGTCGACGATCAGGATATCCGGCCGCCGCGCGGTGGCCACGCTGAACGCCAGACGCATCTGCATGCCGCTGGAATAGGTGCGCACCGGATGGTCGATGGCCTCGCCGATTTCGGCGAAGCTCTCGATTTCCGGCATCAGCGCTTCGATTTCTTCCACCTGCATGCCAAGTAACTGGCCGGCCATGAAGGTGTTCTGCCGGCCGGTGAAGTCCGGGTGGAAACCCATGCCCAGTTCAAGCAGCGCAGCCACGCGGCCTTGCAACTGGATGTCGCCGCAGGTGGGCTGGGTGGTGCCGGTGATCATCTTCAACAGCGTGCTTTTACCGGCACCGTTGACCCCGACGATGCCCACGGCTTCCCCCGGCTGAATCTCGAAATCGACCCCTTGCAGCACCCAGTGCAGGTGATGCCGGTTGCGGGAAAACGGCACCAGCCATTCGAACAGCCGGCTCCAGCGATTGGGGTACTGCTTGTAGGCCTTGCCCAGGCCACTGACACGTATATGTCCCATCAGAGCTCGTCCACCATTTCACCGACACGCTGGCGGAACAGCCGCAGCGCCATTGCGCAGAACAACAGGCCGATCACCAGCAAGGGCACCAGCGAGCTCCAGTTCGGCCATTGGTTGTAGAGAAACAGGTTCTGGTAGCTGTTCATCAGTGCCGTCATCGGGTTCAGTTCGATGAAGCTCTGGATACCCGACGGCAGGATCGACAGCGGATAAACGATCGGCGTCAGCCAGAACCAGAATTGCAGACAGATGCCGAAAAACTGCCCGACGTCGCGAAAGAACACGTTGAGCACACCCAGGATCATCCCCAGCCCCGCGGCGAACATCACTTGCAGGATCAGCAACGGCACCAGCGCCAGTAACGCCATGCCGGGCAGCCGCCCGCTGATCAGCAGGAAGCCGAGGAACAAGCCCAGGATGATCGCGAAATTGATTCCGGCATTGAGCAGCACGATGACCGGCAGGCAGATGCGCGGGAAGCTGATTTTCTTCAGCAGGTTGGCGTTTTCCAGGAACATGCTCTGGCTGCGCGTGGTGATCTCGGCGAACAGGCCCCAGGTGAGCAGGCCGGCGCACAGGTAGACACTGTAGGCCAACCCGTCATCCACGCCCGGCAAGCGGGCGCGCATGATGGTGGAAAAGATCACCGTGTAGACCAGGATCATCGACAGCGGATTGAGCACGGTCCACAAGGCACCGAACAGCGAGTTGCGATAACGCGCCTGAAACTCCCGCTTGACGCTGCCGAGGATGAAACCCCGGTAACTCCACAGGGATTGGTAAAGATTACGCAGCATTCAAACCGTCCGCCCATATTGGTCTTCGAAGCGGACGATATCGTCCTCTCCCAGGTATTCGCCGCTTTGCACTTCGATGATCACAAGGTCGATCACACCGGGATTCTCCAGGCGATGCTTGTGACCGGCGGCAATGAAGGTCGATTCGTTCTTGGCCACCAGGTGCGTGCCGGTGCCGTTGTTGGTGACCTTGGCCATGCCTTCGACCACCACCCAGTGTTCATTGCGATGGTGGTGCATCTGCAATGACAGCTTGGCGCCGGGCTTGACCACGATACGTTTGATCTTGAAGCGCGGCCCTTCCTCGAGCACGGTGTAGGTACCCCATGGCCGGCTGACCGTACGATGCAGGCGGTAGGCCTCGTGCTCTTTGTCCTTGAGTTGCCTGGCCACCCGGCGCACATCCTGGGCGCGGTCGGCGTGGGCCACCAGCACCGCGTCGGCGGTGTCGACGATGATCAGGTCATCCACGCCCACGGTCGCTACCAGACGGTTGTCGCTCTGGACAAAGTTGTTGTGGCTGTCGATGAAAATCGCCTCGCCGACGGCACGGTTGTTCTGCTCATCCGCCGGTACCAGCGCGGCCACCGCGCCCCAGGAGCCGATGTCGCTCCAGTCGAAACGGGCGGGCACGACGACCACTTTGTCGGAGCGCTCCATCAACGCGTAGTCGATGGAAATGTCCATGATTTCGCCAAACAGCGCCGGTGACAGTTCCTGTTGCACGCTCCCGGCGTTTTCCACCGCCGCGCTGGCGGCCATGCAGGTTTGCGTCTGCTCCAGCAAATCGGGAGCGTGGGTTTGCAGTTCGGCCAGCAGGGTGGCGACCGAGAAACAGAACATCCCGGAGTTCCACAGGAAGTTGCCGCTTTCCACGTAATGCGTCGCGGTTTGCAGGTCGGGCTTTTCGACAAAGCGCCGCACGCTGGCAGCGCCTTTGTCGTCCAGTGAAGTGCCGGCCTCAATGTAGCCAAAACCGGTTTCCGGAGCGCTGGGCACCACACCGAAGGTCACCAGGTGACCGCGCCTGGCCAGCGTCACGGCATGCTCGACTGCGTCCTTCAACGCGTCAACATTGACGATCAGATGGTCGGCCGGCATGACCAGCATGATCGCGTCGTCGCCATGCAGGGCCTGGAGGGAGAGGGCGGCGGCGGCAATCGCCGGCGCCGTATTGCGCCCCGCCGGTTCCAGCAGGAAGTGCCCGCGATGACGGCCAAGGTGCGCGTCCCGAAAGTGATCCTTGCTCTGGAAGTAGTACTCGCGGTTGGTCACCGTGACGATATCGCCCCAGCCGTCGAGCAACTCTGCGGCACGCCGATAGGTCTTGCCCAGCAGCGACTGGCCGTCAGGCAAGGCCATGAACGGCTTGGGATGGCCTTCACGCGACACCGGCCACAACCTTGTCCCGGCACCGCCGGAGAGAATCACGGGAATCAGCATGGCCTACTCCTTGGCAACGCGTTTCATGTCCGCATCCATCATCATGCGGATCAAGGCATCCAGGTCGGTTTTTGGTTTCCAGCCCAGCACACGCTGGGCCTTGGCCGGGTTGCCGAGCAGCACTTCGACTTCGGCCGGGCGGAAGAACGCCGGGTCGATCTTCACGTAGTCGCGGTAGTTCAGGCCCACATGATCGAAGGCGATCCGGCACATCTCGCGCACGGTGGTGGTCACGCCGGTGGCCACCACGAAGTCGTCGGGTTTGTCCTGTTGCAGCATCAGCCACATGGCTTCGACGTAGTCGCCGGCAAAGCCCCAGTCGCGCTTGGCGTCGATGTTGCCCAGGCGCAGTTCCTGCTGTTTGCCCTGTTTGATCCGGGCGGCGGCGTCGGTGACTTTGCGTGTCACGAACTCGATGCCGCGCAGCGGTGATTCATGGTTGAACAGAATCCCGCTGCTGGCGTGCAGGTTGAAGCTTTCGCGGTAGTTCACGGTAATCCAGTGGCCATACAGCTTGGCCACGCCATAAGGGCTGCGCGGATAGAACGGCGTGTTCTCGTCCTGCTGTTCGGCCTGGATCAGGCCGAACATTTCGCTGGTGGACGCCTGATAGAAACGCGTGTGCGGACTGAACTGGCGGATCGCTTCGAGCAAGTGCGTAACGCCCAGGCCGTCAACGATGCCGGTGGTCACCGGTTGATCCCAGGAGGCCGCGACGAAGCTTTGCGCGGCGAGGTTGTAGACCTCGTCCGGCGCTGACTTGATCACCGCACGCTGCACTGAACAGGCATCGGCCATGTCGCCATCCAGGTAGACGATGTCCGCCTCGACGCCCATCTCGCGCAGGCGCCAGCGCGAGTCGCTGCTGCGGCGCGCAACCAGGCCATGGACCTTGTAACCCTTGTCGAGCAGCAGTTTGGCCAGATAGGCGCCATCCTGGCCGGTGATACCTGTAATCAATGCACTTTTAGTCATACTTGTCGTACTCGCTTCTCCCAGTCGGACAGGATCGCCCGCAGGGATTGTTGTGTTGTGATTTCAGACTTCCATCCGGTGGTCTGGGCCAGTCTGTCAGGGCTGCCACACACCCGACGCTGATCCGCGCGGCGAAGTCGCGCAGGGTCCTGGACCAGTTGCAGGTCGACCTGGGCAAGATCTGCCAATTGTTCGATCAAACTGCGAATGCTCTGCTCGCGTCCCGAGCAAATGTTGTAGACCTGCCCCGGTGTGCCTTTTTCCAGCAAGGCCAGGTAGGCCGAGACCACGTCCGCGACATCAAGGAAGTCGCGCGTGACGTCGACGTCCCCGACCTCCAGTCGTGGTGCCTGCAGGCCTTGCTTGATCCGGCAGATCTGGTGCGCGGCGCCGGCAATGACGAAGCTGTCTTTCTGCCCGCTGCCGATATGGTTGAACGGGCGGGCAACCAGTACGGGCCAGCCTTCGCTCAGGCCCCATTGCAGACTCAGGAACTCTGCCGACAGTTTGCTCACAGCATAGGGATTGCGCGGGCAGGGGGGCTGCAGTTCAGTGATGGGCAGATGCTCTTCAGCGACCTGGCCATAGACATCACCGGAGCTGACGTACAGAAACGTGCCGGTGAAGCCGCGCGCCTTGAGGGCTTGCAGCAGGTTCAGGGTGCCCAGCAGATTGATATTCAGGGTGCCGGCCGGATCACGAAAGGCCTGCGGGACGAACGTCTGGCCGGCCAGGTGAATCACTGCATCGGGCATTTGCGGCCACAAGCCTTCGAGGCTCGAAGGTGCAGCAAGATCGTAGCGGTCGGGAACAGACAGCAGTTCCCATTCCGAGGTATCAGCCTGCAAACGCGATTGGATGTGTTGTCCTACGAATCCGCTCAGACCCGTGACAAACAGACGTTTTTTCAAACAGCGACCCCTTGGTCATGCATTTCATCCATCTCCCACAGACTCCATGGAAAAACTTGCGAGCGGCATGATCGCTCGAATGGCGGGTGAAATGTTTGTTGTAGTTGTTTGGTAGCCAATCTGTGCCATTTGCTCGGCAATTTCAACAGGTCCAACCGTGACTGGTCAGTTCTCGTCAGCGTAGCCCGATTTATTCTCGTCGGGCGGTTCACGAACCCTCGATGGATGTGTTTAGAATGCCCCTCGTCACTATTACCCGGGGTTCGGCAGCGTCGCTTCGAAACTGCGAGAAACTGACCACTAAAACAAGAACGTAGACGGGCAGGAAGACGATGGGCGAGCGCCGGTAAACACGGGCTCGAACCCTGTCCTCCCCGTCATAGCGTGAGGCTGCCGGGATGGCGGCGTCACCGTGGGATGCCATGAATTTCATTCTTTACTCCGACGTCAACGACAGCTCCATCAGCCAGAGTCTCGGCCGTCCCGAGTACAGTTATTACTTCGTGCTCAAGGCGTATCGACCGCTGTTCGAAAGCCTGGGACCGGTGCATGTCGTGTCATCGGCCGCCGAAGTCGATCCGCTGTACCGGCAGTTGCAGCAGGCCGGTCAGGACTGCCTGTTCATTTCGTTCGCGCCACCGCACAAGACCCCCACTGACTTGCAATGTCCGATGGTGTGCGTGGTCGCCTGGGAGTTCGACAGCATTCCCGCCGAGCACTGGGACAACGATCCACGGCATGACTGGAGCCGGACACTGGCACGCCTGGGGCGGGTGATCACCTTGTCCACCCATACCGCCGAAGCCATCCACCGGACCCTGGGTGACGACTTCCCGGTGCTGGTGCTGCCGACGCCATTGTGGGAGCGCTTTGCCGACATTCGCCAGCAATACCCCGGTACGTCGGTGAACGCCGGTGCCACGCTGCAGATCAAGGGTTGCATCCTGGACAGCCGCGCGATGGGGTTGTCCGCCGATGGCCTGATCGCGCCGATCATCGAGCAACCACCCGTGGAAATCGTTGAGCCGGAGCCCGTACCGCAACCGCAACCTGCGCCGCCGTTGACCCTGCGGCGACGCCTCTTCATCACCAGGCATTACGTGCTGCTGTGGTATCGCGAAGCCATTCGCGATCTGGTGCCGGATGCCGTTCGCCCATGGCTGGCCAGGTTTCGCAGACCTCAGCCGTTGCCGATCGAACCCGTCGTCAGCGCACCCTCCGTGCCGGATGAACCCGTCATCAGCGCAGCTGGCGCGCAGGACGAGCATCCACAAGCGGCTTTCCCCGACACCAGCCAAACGGTCGAAATCGTGGTCGACGGCGTCGTCTACGTGAGCGTGTTCAACCCTGATGACGGCCGCAAGAACTGGCACCACCTGATCACCGCGTTCTGCTGGGCGCTGCGTGATGTGGAGGACGCCACGCTCGTGTTGAAGATGACCCAGAACGACCTGTCGACCTATTACGTCGAGCTCATCACCTTGCTGTCCCAACTCTCGCCCTTCGCCTGTCGCGTGGTGGTCATGCACGGTTATCTGCAGGACGAGCAGTTCGCCCGTCTCTATGGCGCGGCGAGTTACTACGTCAACGCTTCACGCTGCGAAGGCCTGTGCCTGCCGCTGATGGAATTCATGTCATGCGCGCGGCCGGTGATCGCCCCGAACCACACGGCGATGCGCGACTACATCGACGACCGCGTGGCCTTCGTCGTCAAGTCCAGCCAGGAACCGACGATCTGGCCGGAAGACGCGCGAATCCTGTATCGCACCCTGCGCCACCGTCCGGATTGGGGCTCGTTGAAAACGGCTTACGAGAACAGCTACGCCATGGCAAAAAACCAGCCGGACGCCTGGCAGGCCATGGCGGACGCGGCCAGCGAACGCATGCACGAATACTGCAGCTTCGCACCGGTACAACAGCGGCTGGCGCTGTTCTTCAAACAGGAATCGGTCCGTGACGTCGTGCCGGTGGTTGCCGAAACGGGGGCTGCATCGTGCTGATCATCATTCATTCGGAAACCAACAAGAGCAACATCCAGCAGAACCTGGGGCGGCCCGAGTACAGCTATTACTTCGTCCTCAAGGAATTCCGCCCGGTGCTCGAACGGCTGGGGCAAGTGATCGAGGTCAGCAACCCGGACGAGCTGGTCGACCGGCTGTATTTCGATTGCCTGAGCCGGGGCGAAGACTGCGTGTTCCTGTCCTTCTCCCCGCCGCATCGCACGCCGGTCCACTACGCGTGCCCGACGATTCCGGTGTTCGCCTGGGAGTTCAGCACCATTCCCACCGAGAGTTGGCAGGGCGAACCGCGGCATGACTGGCGGATGGTGTTGGGCGCCTGCGGGACGGCGATCACCCACTCCAGCTTCACCGTCAATGCCGTGCACGATGTGATGGGCCGCGATTACCCGATCAGCGCCATCGCGGCCCCCGTCTGGGACCGTTTTGCCGCCCGCGGCGAGCTTCTGGACAAGCGTCCGGTCGTGGGCCCCACGCGCCTGAACCTGCGCGGGCTGTTGATCGACAGTCGCACGGCGGACTTGCGCCCCTATGGCCCCGAGCGTTTGCGCGAGGGCACGCCAATCGCCTTCGATCAACCGCCGCGCGACTGCGAGCTGTTGCTCGAGGGCGTGGTCTACACCTCGGTGTTCAATCCGTACGACGGCCGCAAGAACTGGAAGGACATGATCAGTGCGTTCTGCACCGCCTTTCGCGATACGCCCGACGCGACCCTGGTGCTCAAGCTCACGCACCATGACATCGCCAACGCACTGTCCGACATGATGCACCACGTCTACAAGAACCAGTCCTACCAGTGCCGCATCGTGTTGATCCACGGCTATCTGGCCGACATCGACTACGAGCGCCTGGTCGAGGCCACCAGCTACGTCGTCAACTGCTCCTACGGCGAAGGGCAATGCCTGCCGTTGATGGAGTTCATGTCCTGCGGCAAGCCGGCGATTGCGCCGCTGAACACCGCCATGGCCGACTACATCGACCGTGACAACGCGTTTATCGTCGACAGCACCGACGAACTGACCTCCTGGCCCCACGATCCTCGCGCAGCCTATCGTACCCTGCGCTACGTCACGGACTGGGACTCGCTGTGCACGGCTTTTTCCGCCAGCCATGACGTTGCCAGACAGAACGTCGAGCGCTATCAACGGATGTCGGCCCATGCCGTGCGCAGCCTGCAGGGATTCTGCAGCCAGGCCGTTGCCGAGCAGCGCCTGAAAGCCGTGTTCGAGCAGTTGCTGCAACGGCGTAAAGCAAACTGCGCACAAGCGTCGGGCACATGATCCGGCGCCTGCTTGCGAAGTTGCGGCCCGCGCCGGTGGTGGTCGCCGCACCCGAAACACGAGTCTCGCCCAGGGACATCGGTTTGTACGATGCCCTGCTCGACGGCTGGTTTCTGGGCGACAGCGGCGAACTGCTCAAAGGGTTTGCCATCACCGCCGACGACACCTTGCTGGATGTCGGTTGCGGCGAAGGCGTGGCGACCTTGTTTGCGATCCGCCAGGGCGCTTCGGTGATCTTCACCGACAGTGAACATGACAAGGTCCGCGACCTGGCGCGGCAAGTGCAAGCGCAGTCGGATAAAGCGAATCTCGGTTTGGTCAGCAACAGCCTGCCGCTACCGTTGGCCGATGGTTGCGCGAGCAAAGTCGTGTGCATGGAAGTGCTCGAGCATATCGACCAGCCGGAACCCTTCATGGCCGAACTGGTGCGCATGGGCCGCCCCGGCGCGCAGTACCTGCTGAGCGTACCGTCGCCGGTGGGCGAGCATTTGCAGAAAGGCATCGCCCCGGCCAGCTACTTTCAATCGCCCAATCATGTGCAGATTTTCACCCCCGAGCGGTTTGCCGCGCTGGTGGAGGACGCGGGCCTGGTCATCGAGCATCGCCAGGCCACCGGGTTTTTCTGGGTCATGGGCATGATTTTTTTCTGGGCCAGTGAACGGGCCGCCGGGCGCGACCTGGGGGGGGCGGTTCGCGACCGGATCCAGGCGCCGTACCCGCCGCTGATGGAGAGCTGGGCGAAAACCTGGCAGGACTTGCTGGCCCAGCCCGACGGGTTGGCGATCAAGCAGATGCTGGACCGGTTCATGCCCAAGAGTCAGGTGATCATTGCTCGAAAACCTCATCTCCAGGAGGGCGCATGAGCAACGAAAAACGGATCATGGACATCGAGTTGTTGCGCGGCATTGCGGTGCTTGGCGTGCTGTTTCACCACCTGCAGGACAGCCTGTTCGCGGCGGCTGTGCCTTTGCTGCAGACCATCACCCTGTACGGCCAGCCGTGGTGGGGCGTGGACCTGTTTTTCGCGATCTCGGGCTTTGTCATTGCCCGCAGCCTGATCCCGGCCATGCGCCGCTGCACAACGCGTCAGGAGTATTGGCAACAGACGCGCAATTTCTGGTTGCGCCGGGCCTTTCGATTGCTGCCGTCGGCCTGGTTGTGGCTGGCGCTGATGTTGCTGGCGTGTCTTTTTCTCAACCGCTCAGGCGCCTTCGGCACCCTGCACGCGAACCTTCAGGCGACCCTGGCCGGCGTCGCGCAGTACGCCAATTTCCGCTTTGCCGACAGTTTTTATCGCTACGAGTACGGCACCAGTTTCGTGTACTGGAGCCTGTCGCTGGAAGAGCAGTTCTACCTGCTGTTCCCGCTGATGATCGTGCTGTTTCGCAAACACCTTGTGTGGCTTTTGCTGGCGCTGGTTGCGGTGCAGTTGTTCACCTTGCGCACGCCGATCCTGATGGTGGTGCGCACCGACGCGCTGGCCCTTGGCGTGCTGTTGGCGATGTGGAGTACGCAACCGTCGTACCTGCGCTGGGAGCCCACATTCCTGCGTCGTCCATGGGCGGGTGTCGCTGCACTGATCGCGGTGTCGCTGCTGCTCGGCTTCATGGCAACGGATCGCTTTACCTTCAGTCATTACCGGATTGGTGTGATCGCGGTGCTGTGCGCCGTGCTGGTCTGGATCGCTTCCTACAACCGCGATTACCTGTGGCCGCGCGGCGTGTTCAAGCACCTGATGACGTGGGTCGGCAGCCGTTCCTACGGGATTTACCTGATCCATATCCCGGCCTACTTGCTGGTACGTGAATTCATTTTCCGTTTACAGGCTGCCGGGCTACCCAGCCCGGCTGGCCATCCGATACTGATGTTGCTGATGGCTGGCGGCCTGATCGTGCTGCTGAGCGAACTCAACTATCGCTTCATTGAAATGCCCATGCGCAATCGCGGCGCCTCGCTGGTCAAGCGCCTGGGCACCTCCCGAACAGCCGTCTCATCCTCTGGAGCCACCTCATGCTGAGCCTTTTGAAGAAACTCACGGCGGGCACCCCCGCGCCGGTGCAGCCAGAAATTGCGCCTGCGCCACCCGTGGCGGAGAAGGTCGACCCCTATATGCTCGGCCTGCACGACGCCATGCTCAGCGGCTGGTTCAATCAGCAGACCGGCGAACTGTTCAGCGGTTTCCCGGTGACCCCCGAGGACACACTGCTGGATGTGGGCTGTGGCGACGGCGGCAACGTGCATTTCTGCGGGATGCGCGGGGCGAAGATCATCATCGCCGATATCGACGCGGCCAAGGTTGAAGCGACCCGCCAGCGCCTGAGCGATACACCGGCCCGTGACGTCGAATGCCACGTCACCGACTGCAACCCGCTGCCGATTGCCGATGCGACCGCCACGCGGGTGGTGTCGACCGAGGTCATCGAGCATGTGGACGATCCGGCCCAGTTCCTTGCTGAACTGGTGCGAGTGGGTAAACCGGGCGCGCTGTATCTGCTGAGCGTCCCGCACCCCAGCTCCGAAGACCTGCAGAAAGACATCGCGGCGGCCGAGTATTTCCAGAAGCCCAACCACATTCGCATCATCAGCGAAGCGCAGTTCAAGGCCATGGTCAGCGATGCCGGCCTGGAAGTGATCAGCCACAGCCAGTACGGATTCTACTGGTCGATGTGGATGCTGCTGTTCTGGGAAGCCAAGGTCGACTTCAGCAACCCGGACCATCCGTTGCTCAATCACTGGGCGGACACCTGGCAGGCGATCCTGGCGTCGCCCCGGGGTACACAGATCAAGCAGGCGCTGGATGCGGTGGTAGCCAAGAGCCAGGTGATCATTGCGCGTAAACCCTGATCCACCAGCGCTGCAAAACGACGGCCTGCAACAGGCCGTCCGTCACCGCCATTGATGCCGTCCCGTAGCATTGCATCAAGCCGGATCAGCGAAGTCCGCCAGGCTGCGAGGGTAAGCAGACCTTGGTAAAAGCGGCCGGTGCAACAGGGCGCCAGTTTCTCCATAAATGGGGCATTACACCCACCCAACCGGTCGGTTACCACCAAAGTTGAGGAATATTCCCCCCTCACGCTTTCTCTCGATTGAAACATTCTGAAACACCCTGTTCATTAATCTGAGTTTTTTCTTCGCTCCAGGGTAATGGCTCATTTGTTGCACCATCCCGGACACCCGCAACAGCCGTCGTCCCGGACATCATGGAGACGGCAGGACTTGTCGGATTTGGCCGGACGAAAGGGGTGAAAAATGAAACACGCGACACCAACTTTGAGCTCCGTCGCTTCTCATGAGGAGCTTCTTACGAGTCCCGTGATCAAGATTGGCATTGTTGACGATCACCCACTGTTAAGGGATGGGGTCACAATGGCGCTGAAGAAAATAGCTGACTTTCAGGTGGTCGAGCAGGGCGGGTCTGCCGATGATGCCATGGAAATTGCCGCTCGTTTTGCTCCGAATGTTTTGCTGATGGATGTCAATATGCCGGGCGACAGCTTTGCTGCCGTGCGAGCGATCTCGGCGTCTTCGCCGGCAGTTAAAGTATTGATGCTGACGGTATCGGAGTCCATCGAGGACGCCTGTTCCGCCCTCGAAGCGGGCGCGCAGGGATATGCGTTGAAAGGCATCAGCGGTCTTGAGCTTGTGCAAGCCATCAGAAATGTTGCCGGGGGTGAAACCTTCATTACCCCTAAACTTGCCGGCAGGCTGTTAAGCAATATCAGAAAGCACGCGGGTGACAAGCAAAAGGTCGAACTGACCCATCGCGAAGAACAGGTTATCCGGGAGGTATCGAAGGGCCTGACCAACCGCGAGGTGGCTATCAAGCTTGAGCTCTGCGAGAAGACTATCAAGCACTACATGACAAATGTCATGTACAAGCTGCGGGTTCGTAACCGGACGCAGGCGGTGGCTGCAGTGATGCGGCATTGGGAGAGTGACCATATATCCAGCCTGTGTGGTGCTCTTCAACGCCGCGACTGGAATGACAACAGGAAGCCGAATAACGAGCCATAAGCGCTGCGGTGACTTGGGCGCAACGATCATTCTGGTACGGGTTATCAGATTTTGAACTGCGCCCTGGCCTTGGTTCCGGCATCGGGAGCCGATTCAATGCTGAATACGCCGCCGAGGGATTCGACGCGATAGCGCATGCCGACAAGGCCCAGCCGAGTTCTACCTCGACCTGGCACACTCGGTTTCTCGGTTGAAATACCCACTCCCGCATCCTCGACTTGCACTTCCAGCAGTCCTTCAGAGTATGAGGCGCTGAGTTTTTGGCCTTTTCCCCCGGCGTGAACATAGGCATTGTTCAAAGCTTCCTGGGCGAAGCGGTAAATACCAATTTTAAGCGCTATCGGTACATCGTCCGCAAGCGTATCAAGCTGCAGGTCGACTCGCGTCTCGGTTCGCTCTTCGTGCCGCTCGGCCAGCAATACCAGGGCATCGTGCAGGGTCAGGTCATTGACTTCCGGGAGTGCCAGGCCAAGTGAAATTTCCCGCACTTCGTTTAAAGCATCCTCGCCGGCACGCCTGATCATTTCCAGGGCTTCTACATCCGAGACGCCTTGCGAACCTTCGAGTTCTTCAAGGCGAAGGAGAATAAGTGCCAACAGTTGGGCAGGACCATCATGCAGATCTGCCCCGATCCGCCGCAGAGTGAGTTCATTGATTCTGGAGAACTCGCGATTGGCTTTAGTGACTTTGCGCTGAAGGGCGGCATTGTTTGAGTGCAACCTGGCTTGTTCATCCATTCGCCATCTAAGTGCTGTTTCATGCTGCTTTATTATCTTGTCGCCACGCCGAACGATAAAAAACAACAGTAAAATCATGGCTGTCGTTGCTGTTCCAACAATCGCCCATACTTTTTTTCGAACGTTACTGATTTCGCGCTGTAACGCCTGCGCAGTTTCGTAGAACTCACCCACCGCAACAATCTTTCCAGTATCCGCTTCGCGCAGTGGAGCAAATATTTCATAGAGCGGAATATTCAGGCTTCGCTCAAAGGCATCCTCAATATCATCCACCGTATGATTTCCAAGATCATTGTCGAACTCTGTATGGATCTTGCCAGTCAGTGCCTGTGATATCTCCGCTGTCGGAAACGTTTTCTGGACCGTGGATTTGTCGGTGCTGTAGACAATAGTGCCGTCCGGCAACCAGATCTTCACCGAAACAACATGTGTACTGAGCGAGGTGCTGGACAGCAGGTGGTCAATGGTCTGAATGGTTTCATCGGGGAGTTCCTTTGCATTGGTTAATCCCTGGACGAAAGGTTCGAGAAAGTTCTGCATATAACGCGCGCCCGTCTCTGCCGCCGTTTGAACCGTTGCATCTTCGATGCTCTGGCTGACGAGGTTTCCAACGAACGTCATGGTCAGGCCCAGAATGATTGTGGCGCAGATTACGAACTGGGTTGAGCGGCTCAAATGGCGCAATTTCACACGGGTTTCCGGTCCCCCGGGGCCTGCGCCATGGGACTTTAGGCCAGTGTCCGACTCGACCAAGGTCTGATCCGACTCGTTGACCAAGGTCTCGGAATTTGGCTGGCCTTTCGTCTCTGTACACATCCGGGTAGCCCTTCAATACTCATTTTCAATGGAGTGTAAAACTGGTGTTTGAGGTTGAGGGCGAGAGGCGCGATGAGTATTTTAAAAAGACTCTCAAATAGACTGGGTAATCGCTACTTCCGGCCACAACAGCCGGGGGTTATTACCAATAGTGCTCCGCTCAATCAGAACCAAACCAATGGTTTGAATGATTTCCTGACGCCTCCACCAAGCGTAAGCAACCACTCTCCAATACATACTAGTCAATTCGTAGTCGATGCCAGTTTTCTCATGGATAAAAGGCTTGTTGACGAAGCCGCATGGACGCAGAACCGTGCCATCACCCCTCAGGAAGTCCCGGACTCTGATCGCTGGATGTGTGGCAACTGTGACAAGCCCCCTATGCCTGAGAGTGCGCCATGGACAGATGCATAAAACCCCGATACGTGACGGGGCCATTAGCAAGTCACACCTTCTATTCAACCTGCGTTCATGGGCCATCGCCTCCTTGAGGCGCAATACCCGCCTGTAGATACGGTTGTCACGGGGAATCAATCCTCAGTCGAGCACTGCTGATTGCACGCAATCGGGCAAGGGTTCGGTGCGGCCGTGGTACCAGGTCCCGTCGTGCAATTTTCGATTTTTGTTTATGGGATTCAGCACTAAACCACGCGTTTACAGCGGTGTTTTATGCGTGTGGTTTCCTGATTGCCAAGCATCGAGGAAACAGCCATGGCCAGCTTCATCAAGTCCGATCTCGAGTTCATTCTCGAACAGATCTTCATCTCCGAACGGCATGCAGCAGGCGAGAGTCTGATTGACATGCTGCCGAACGTAGAAGTCCCCTTCGGCCTGCGCACCGTCTCCGGCATCTACAACAACCTGGCCGATATCCAGTTCGGTGCCGCCGACAACTTCTTCCCGCGCATGACGACGCCGGTGTTCAATACCGCGCAGGTCCAGCCGGCCGGCTTCTTCGGGCCCGCCGACCCTGGCGGAACCACGCCGACCTTCTACCTGCAGACCAGCGGTGCCGTCTTCGACTCGCAGCCGCGCACCATCAGCAACCTGATCGTTGACCAGACCGCCAACAATCCGGCGGCGGTCGCGGCCGCAGCGGCCAATCCGGATTCACAGGTCGTCACCAGCCCCGGTCTGGATGGCCTGTTCGGCACCGCCGACGACATTTCCGTCTTCCAGATCCCCAACATCACGCCGGACGCGGGCCTGACCGTGCCGTTCAACCAGTGGATGACGTTCTTTGGCCAGTTCTTCGACCATGGCCTTGACCTCGTGACCAAGGGCGGCAGCGGTACCGTGTTCATTCCGCTGCAGCCGGATGACCCGCTTTTCGTGCCGGGCAGCCCGACCAACTTCATGGTGCTGACGCGCGCCACCAATCTGCCCGGTCCCGACGGCATCCTGGGCACCGCCGATGACATCCACGAGCAGAGCAACACCACCTCGCCGTTTGTCGACCAGAACCAGACCTACAGCTCGCACCCCTCGCACCAGGTGTTCCTGCGCGCCTATGAGCTCAATGCCGCCGGTGATCCGGTCGCCACCGGCAAGCTGATCACCAATCGTGACCTGGGCATTGATGGGCATTTCGGTACGGCCGATGACGTCGAAATCGGCGGCATGGCCACCTGGGCAGTCGTCAAGGCCCAGGCCCGTGATCTGCTCGGCATCAACTTGACCGATGCGGACGTGTTCGATGTACCGCTGCTGGCGACCGATGCCTACGGCAACTTCATCAAGGGCCCCAACGGTCTCCCCCAAGTCGTGATGAAGGGCGTGGACGGCATCGCCGGCACTGCCGATGACGTGCTCGTCGAGGGTAACCGGGCCGCGCCGATCAGCCTGGCGAACGCCGTTCGCACCGGCCACCAGTTCCTCATCGACATCGCCCACAGCGCCGACCCCACCGGCGGCCTGACGGCTGACGCGGACACCGTCATCGGCGGCCCGCAAGCACCGGGCACCTACGACAACGAGCTGCTCGACAAGCACTACATCGCCGGTGATGGCCGCGTTAACGAGAACATCGGCCTGACCACTGTGCATTCCATTTTCCACAGCGAGCACAACCGGCTGGTTGAGCAGACCAAGGAGACGGTGCTGGCTTCCGCCGATCTTGATTTCCTGAACAAGTGGCTGATGCCCGACGCCCAACTGACAGCGCTGCCCGTGACGCCGACCGACATCGCGGGTCTGCACTGGAACGGCGAGCGGTTGTTCCAGGCCGCCAAGTTCGGCACCGAAATGCAGTACCAACACCTGGTGTTCGAGGAGTTCGCGCGCACCATCCAGCCGCAAGTGGACGTGTTCCTGGCCCCTATGGGCAACGACACCACCGTCAATCCGGCGATCGTCGCCGAGTTCGCGCACACGGTCTTTCGCTTCGGCCATTCGATGCTGCTGGAGACGGTCGATCGATTCGACCCCAACTTCAACGTCGTCGGCGATGGCAATCCGGTTGACCCGGGCAATCAACAGACCGGCCTGATCGCGGCCTTCCTCAACCCTCTGGCGTTTGCTGACAGCGGCCCGACTCCTGAGCAGGCGGCAGGCGCCATCGTGCGCGGTGTCACACGGCAGGTCGGCAACGAGATCGACGAGTTTGTCACTGACGCTCTGCGCAACAACCTGGTCGGCCTGCCGCTCGACCTTGCCGCACTCAACCTGGCGCGTGGCCGCGAAACCGGCATCCCGTCGCTGAACGCGGCGCGGCGCGAGTTCTACCACATGACCGGCGACAGCCAGTTGACCCCCTACACGAGCTGGGCCGATTTCGTGCAACACATGAAACACCCGGAATCGCTGATCAACTTCATCGCCGCCTACGGTACGCATTCAACCATCACAGGCGCTACGACGCTGGCGGACAAGCGCGCCGCGGCTGCGGATCTCGTGCTCGGCAGTGCCACGGCCCCGGCCGATCGCCTGGACTTCCTGAACAGTACGGGTGTCTGGGCCAGCAACGCCGGTGCGGACGGCATTCTGCACACCGCCGATGACGTGACCATCACCGGCCTGGACGCCATCGACTTCTGGATCGGTGGCCTGGCCGAGGAGAAAATGCCCTTTGGCGGCCTGCTGGGTTCGAGCTTCAACTTCGTCTTCGAAACCCAGTTGGAAAACCTGCAGAATGGCGACCGCCTGTACTATCTGGCCCGCACCGCGGGACTCAACTTCGGCACTGAACTTGAGAACAATTCGTTCGCCAATCTGGTGATGCTCAACAGCGACGCCACACACCTGGCGGCTAACATATTCCAGACACCGGCCTTCACCCTGGAGGTCGATACGACGCAGCAGTTCAACCCGAGTGTGGTGGCCGGTCCGGACGGCATCGTCGGCACGGCCGACGATCTGCCCGCCAACGCCGACCCCTTTGGCCCGTCGGACCACCCGATCGGCTCACCACGGATCGACCATTTCACACCGCTGGTGATCCGCGACAACCCCGACACACTGGGCCCGGATACCAACTACCTGCACTACACCGGCGGCGACACGGTCGTGCTTGGCGGCACAGCCGGCAACGACATCCTCATTGCCGGTGACTCGGACGACGACACCGTCTATGGCGACGCCGGCAACGACCGGCTTGACGGCGGCTACGGCAACGACAACCTCTTTGGCGGCGCCGGTGACGACATCATCACCGACATCGGCGGTGACGACGTCATTCGCGGCGAAGACGGCAACGACGTCATCCAGGCCGGTAACTCGACTCTCGCCGGCAACAATCTGGTGTTCGGCGGCGCGGGCAAAGACTTCATCATCACCACCGAAGACATCACGATGACCTTCGCCGGCGCGGGCGACGATTTCATTCTCGGCGCCAAGGTCAACCTGGCGCCGACCGGCAATGAAGGCGACGACTGGATCGAGGGCGGCACCCAGGACGGTGCACCCGGCGACAACGCGAGCCCGACATTGACCGACGATGTGCCCGGCAACGACATCTTCATCGGCACCGGCGGATTCGATGAAATGATCGGTGAAGGTGGCGACGACACCTTCGTCGCCAGCGATGCCCAGGACAAGATGGACGGCATGTCCGGGTTCGACTGGACCACCTACAAGAATGACAAGTACGGCGTGACCGTCGACATGGTCGTTCCCTTCTTCAGTCCGTATCACCCGGTGCCCAATGCGGCAGGCGATATCGTGGGCGCAGTGGGGCAATCGCCCGATGCGGTCTATGACCGGTTCGCGGAAGTGGAGGGCCTGTCGGGCTCGGCCTTCTCCGACTTCCTGCGCGGCGATGAACAAAACGCGGCCATCATCGCCAACATCACGGCCAGGGGCAGCATCCTCACCAACTTCGATCTTGTCAGTGGTCTGCGGGACTTTGTCGGCAGCGCCGGTTTCGGAGCCGACGGTGTCGGGGGCACGACCGACGATCAGTTCGGCGCGGGCAACATCATCCTCGGCGGCGATGGCAGCGACATCATCGAAGGCCGTGGCGGCAGTGACCTCATCGACGGCGACAAGTGGCTCAACGTGCGCATCAGCGTGCATCAGAATCTGGATGGCACCGGGCCGCAGATCGCCAGCTTCGACAGCATGACGCCGATGATCCCGCTGATGTTGAACGGCACTTACAATCCGGGGCAACTCGTCGCCGTGCGTGAGATCCTGTCGGGTGTGGGCGGCTTCGATACCGTCAACTTCATGGGCCCGCTGGCGAACTACACAGTCACCGTCAACGATAACGGCACGGCGCTCGATTTTAGCGACGACATCGTCAGCGTGACCGACAATGTCGGCAAGGAAGAAACCGACCGTCTCACCCACATCGAACGGCTGCAGTTCTCCGATCAGTCGATGGTCCTCGTGCCCGGACTCAACGCTGAGCCGGTGGGCGCGCTGACGGTGGATAACACCGCGCCGACTGTTGGCCAGACGCTGACCGTGTCGGCGGCAGGCATCACCGATGGTGACAACGCGGGCGGGGCGATCCACAACTCCATCAGTTACATATGGCAGTTTGAAGCGACACCGGGTTCGGGCGTCTTCGAGGACATCATCCTCGGGCCAGGTCGCATCGGTCTCGGATTTACCAGGGCGGACGCGCCCACGCTCACGGTGACGTCGGATCTTGCCGGTCTGGCTGTACGCGTCAAAGGCATTTACGCGGACGATCATGGCGTGACCGAGCAGGTATTCTCGGCACCGACTACGGCAGTAGTGGCCGCGGCGCCAGCCCCCGCACCAGCGCCTTCGCTGATCGATCCGCAGACCTCTGCCCCCAGCAACGGTGTGCGTTACACGCAATCGGACCTGTCGTTCATCCTTGACCAGATCAAGATAGCCGAACACCACGCGGCCGGTGAGAACCTGGTGTCTCTGCTGCCGAACATACGCGTGCCCTACGGTTTGCGCACGGTCGAAGGGACGGACAACAACCTGCTCCATCCCGAGTACGGTGCCGCCGATAACGTATTCCCGCGCCTGACCACGCCGGACTTGCGTCCGGCCGACGCCGGCACGAGTTACACCCAGACCAGCGGTCTGGTGATCGACTCGCAACCGCGCACCATCAGCAACCTGATCGTCGACCAGACCGCCAACAACCCGGCGGCGGTCGCGGCCACCTTCGACCCTGGCCTGGATGGCATCCTCGGCACGGTTGACGATGTCCTCAAGGCCGGTGCACAGGTGGTGACCGGAACCCGCACCGACGGCTCGACATTCGAGACCTTCTTCGACCCGAACGTGAGTCCCGACGCGGGCCTGACCGCGCCCTTCAACCAATGGATGACCTTCTTCGGCCAGTTTTTCGACCATGGCCTGGACCTCGTCACCAAGGGCGGTTCGGGCACCGTGTTCATTCCACTGCAGCCGGATGACCCGCTGTTCGTGCCCGGTAGCCCGACCAACTTCATGGTGCTGACGCGCGCCACCAATCAGCCCGGCCCCGATGGCCTCCTGGGCACGGCCGACGATATCCACGAGAACTCCAACACCACCTCGCCGTTTGTCGACCAGAACCAGACCTACAGCTCGCATCCTTCGCACCAGGTGTTCCTGCGTGCCTATGAGCTCAATGCAGCGGGCGATCCGGTGGCCACCGGCAAGTTGATCACCAATCGTGATCTGGGCGCCGATGGGCATTTCGGCACCGCTGATGACGTCGAGATCGGCGGCATGGCCACCTGGAAGGTGGTCAAGGCGCAAGCCCATGATCTGCTCGGCATCAATCTCACCGATGCCGATTTCGACAACGTGCCGCTGCTGGCGACCGACGCCTACGGTAATTTCATCAAGGGGCCGAACGGTTTCCCTCAGGTGGTGATGTTGGGCCCGGACGGCATTGCCGGCACGGCCGACGATGTGCTCGTTGAAGGCAATCCGGCAGCGCCCATCAGCCTGGCCAACGCCGCGCGCACTGGCCATGCCTTCCTCAACGACATCGCGCACACCGCCGTTCCGGTGGACGACCAGACCGGCGCGGCACTCCTGCCCGATGCCGACAATGTCATTGGCGGCACGCCTGCGCCGGGCTTCTACGACAACGAATTGCTGGATGCGCACTACATCGCCGGCGACGGCCGGGTCAACGAGAACATCGGCCTGACCACCGTCCATTCCGTCTTCCACCATGAGCACAACCGCCTGGTCGATCACACCAAGGCGGTGGTCCTGGCGACAGCGGCAAGCGGCGATGTGTCGTTCCTCAACGAGTGGCTGCTGACGCCTGTCACTGCCGTTCCCGCCGACACCTCGACCCTGGACTGGAACGGCGAGCGCCTGTTCCAGACGGCGAAGTTCGGCACCGAGATGCAGTACCAGCACCTGGTGTTCGAGGAGTTCGCCCGGACCATCCAGCCGATGGTCGATCCCTTCTTCGCCCCGGGCCAGGTGTACGACACCGCGATCGATCCGAGCATCGTTGCCGAGTTCGCACACACCGTCTATCGCTTCGGGCACTCGATGCTGCTGGAGCAGGTCGACCGGCTTGATCCGAACTTTGCCTCGAGCGATATCGGGCTGATCCAGGCCTTCCTCAACCCGCTCGAGTTCGCGGGCAGCGGCCCCACTCCGGAAGAGGCGGCCGGTGCCATCGTGCGCGGCGTGACCCGCCAGGTGGGCAACGAGATCGACGAGTTCGTCACCGAAGCCCTGCGCAACAACCTGTTGGGCCTGCCGCTCGATCTGCCTGCCATCAACCTGGCGCGTGGTCGCGATACCGGCGTTCCGTCCCTGAACGCTGCGCGGCGGGAGTTCTATGGGCCCACCGGCGACGCAGAGCTCAAGCCCTACACGAGCTGGGCTGATTTCGTGCAGCACATAAAGCACCCGGAATCGCTGATCAACTTCATCGCTGCCTACGGCACCCATTCGAGCATTACCGACGCCATCACGCTGGCGGACAAGCGCGCGGCGGCTTCGCTCCTGGTGCTCGGCGGTGCGGGTGCGCCGGCCGATCGCATCGACTTCCTCAACAGCACCGGCGCCTGGACCAGCACCGCGGGTACGGACGGCGTTTTGCACACGGCAGACGATGTGACCATCACCGGCCTGGATGCGGTCGACTTCTGGGTTGGTGGCTTGGCCGAGGAGAAGATGCCCTTTGGCGGCATGCTCGGCTCGACCTTCAACTTCGTCTTCGAGAACCAGATGGAGAAACTCCAGGACGGTGACCGCTTCTACTACCTGGAGCGCACCGCCTCAATGGACTTTGGCGCCGAGCTTGAGAACAACACGTTCGCCGCGCTGGTGATGGCCAATACCGATGCCACACACCTTTCGGCCAGGGTCTTCCTGACGCCGGCCTACACGTTGGAGGTCAACCAGGCGAACCAGTACAACCCCAGTGTGATTGCCGGACCCGATGGCATTGTCGGCACCGCCGACGATCTGCCGGCCAATGCCGATCCCTTTGGTCCGTCGGACCACCCGATTGGCTCTCCGCGCACTGACTTCCTCACGCCGCTGGTGATCCGCGACAATCCCGCCACGACGGGCCCGGATACCAACTACCTGCACTACACCGGTGCCGATACGGTGGTGTTGGGCGGTACGGCCGGCAACGACATCCTCATTGCCGGTGACTCGGACGACGACACGGTCTACGGCGATGCCGGTAACGACCGGATCGATGGCGGCTACGGCAACGACCAACTCTTTGGCGGTACCGGTGACGACATCATCACCGACATGGGGGGCGACGACGTCATCCACGGCGAGGACGGCAACGATGTCATCCAGGGCGGCAACGGCCTCAACCTGATCCTTGGCCAGGCCGGCCAGGACTTCATCATCACCGGCGAAGACGCGGCCGACTCCAGCGGTGGCCTGGGCAACGACTTCATCCTCGGCAGCAAGGCGAATGAATTCGCGCGCGGCGGTGAAGGCGATGACTGGATCCAGGGCGGATCCGCCGATGGCGTTGCCGGTGACAACTTCGACCCCTTCGGCAACGATCCGATCAATGGCAACGACGTCTTCCTGGGCGATGGCGGACCGGACAATTTCGACGGGGAGGGCGGTGATGACATCATGGTCGGCAGTCCCAGCGAGGCGGACCGTTTCATCGGGTTCTCCGGGTACGACTGGGCGACCTACAAGGACGATCCGAGCGGCGTGACCATGGACCTCAACACCAGGCTGCGCTTCTTCGATCAACCGGCGGTACCTGGATCCAACGCGTCGATCCTTGCCCGGCTGGACCTGGTGGAAGGGCTGTCGGGATCGGCCCATGCCGATTTCCTCAGCGGCGATGACTCCACTGCCGACTTGCTCGCCGTCGCTGGCGCCAAGGGCAGCGTGCTCACCAACTTCGACCTCATCAGCGGTCTGCGGGACCTGGTCGGCAGCGCCGGCAACGGCGCGGATGGCATCGCCGGCACGGCCGACGACAAGTTCGACGGGGGCAACATCCTCCTGGGTGGCGCCGGCAGCGACATCATCCAGGGCCGCGGCGGCGACGACCTGATCGACGGCGACAAGTGGCTCAATGTGCGCATCAGCGTGCGGCAGAACATCGATGGCACCGGACCGGAAATCGCTACCTTCGATAGCCTGACACCCTTGGTTCCGCTCATGGTGAACGGCACCTATAACCCCGGCCAGCTCCAGAGCGTGCGCGAAATCCTGACGGCGACCGGTCCCGACTTCGACACGGCGCTGTTCTCCGGCAATCTGGCGGATTACACCGTGGTCGAAAACGTCAACGGCACCTTTACGGTCACCGACAGTGTCGCCGGCAGGGACGGGACCGACACCCTCAGCCATATCGAGCGGTTGCAGTTCTCCGATCAGGCGCTCGTGCTCGGCGGTTTGAACGCGGAGCCAGTCGGTTCGCTGAGGATCGACGATCCTACGCCCGCCGTCGGCCAGCGGCTGACGGTATCGGCGGCAGACATCACTGATGCCAACAACACCGCGACCGGCGGCGCGATCACCGGCCCCATCAGTTTCTTCTGGCAATTTGAAGCGCGTCCGGGCTCGGGTGTCTTTGAAGACATCACCTTCTTTGCCGCCGGCGAGGTCGCGCGCGCAGAGGGCACGACCGTCACGGTGGGCTCGGAACTCAGGGTCCCACCACCGGCGACCCTCATTGGCGCCGTACCGGCTATCCCGGAACTCGTCGTGGCAGCGGGGCTGGCCCTGCGCGTCAGGGCAGTCTACAAGGACGCCAATGGCGTGCTGGAGGAGGTGTTCTCGGCGCCGACCGCACCGATCGCGGCGGCCGGTACCGGCACCGTCAATGTCCTGCCGGTTGGAACGGTGTTGATCAGCGATACCACCCCGACGTCAGGATCGGCCCTGACCGCCACGGATGCGTTCACCGATGCCAACGGGACCACGACCTCGGTGATTGCCCATCAGTGGCAGGTGGGGAGCGGCGCGATCTTTAGCGACATCGCCGGTGCGACGGGCGCGACCTTTACACCCGACCAGGCACAGGTCGGTCAGCAACTGCGTGTCGTCGCCAGTTACACCGATGACCTCGGCACACTTGAGCGAGTCACCTCGGCTGCAACGACAGTGGTCGGTGATCTGTTTGTCGGTACCGCCGGTGTCGACGTATGGACCGGCACGCCAGGCGACGACGTGGCCAGCGGAGGTGATGGCAACGACATCCTGAACGGCTTGGGTGGCAACGACATCCTCAACGGTGATGCGGGCAATGACGTGCTCATCGGCGGTGGTGGTGCCGATACGATGGCCGGCGGTGACGGCAGCGATATCTATGAAGTCACCGAGCTCGGGGACGTGGTGAGCGAACTCGCCGGTGCCGGCAGCGACA
>NZ_MRCP01000030.1:0-20939 GCF_002303975.1 Pseudomonas sp. ACN5
CGCGAAGGCGGTGGGTCAGTCGACATCAATGTCCCATGACCCACCGCCTTCGCGAGCAAGCCCGCTCCCACTGTAGATTGTGTGAACCCTATCCTTACAACCCACCCTCAGACTGATCCAGCGCCTCGCGCAAGAACTCAACCAGCACCTGCACCGGCCGCGAGCTCTGACGATGCTGCGGATACACCGCCGACAATGTCAGCGGCTCGGGGCGCAAATCCTCCAGTACCTCGACCAGCCGTCCATCCTTCAACGCCGAGCCGACGATGAACGCCGGCAAATACGTGATCCCCAGGCCGGCGATAGCCGCATCCCTGAGCACCTCGCCGTTATTGACCCGCATCCGCCCGGTGACGTTGACCGTCAGCGGCTTGCCCTGCCCCGCAAAACGCCATTGCACCTGTCGACCATGGCCGTACGGCAGACAGTCATGACCGTGCAATTGCTCAGGTTTGAGCGGTGTGCCGCGCTCGGCCAGGTACGCCGGGCTGGCGCAGTACACCCGCTGGATCGACGCGATCCGCCGGGCAATCAAGGTCGAGTCCTCGAGCGCGCCGATGCGCAACGCCAGGTCGTATCCCTCACCCAGCAAATCCACAGGCCGATCGCTCAGATCCATCTCCACCGTCACATCGCGATAGCGCTGCAAAAACACCGGCAACAGGCAGCCCAGATGCGCCAGTGCGAACGACAGCGGAGCGCTCACACGAATGGTCCCGCGTGGCTCGGTGGTCTGGCCGGCGATGCCCTGCTCCACTTGTTCGACTTCACTGAGCAGGCGCAAGGCTGACTCGTAATAACTTTGCCCCAGCGGCGTGACATCCAGTCGCCGGGTCGAGCGATTGAGCAGGCGCACGCCCAGGCGCTCTTCGAGTTGCATCAAGCGACGGCTGACAAACTGCTTGGACAGCCCCAGTTGATCGGCGGCAGCCGTGAAGCTTCCAGAGTCCATCACCTGGCAAAAAATACGCATATCTTCGAAGGGGTTCATTGTCACTTCCAGGTTGACAGTTAAACATTTTATAGCCGCTTTTTCCCTTCCTGGCACACTATTAATCTGCTCCGTACTCAAGCGGGAGAAAGCTCCCTCGCCACAACAGCATCCTCCACCTGCGCGACCTCATTTCTACTGGAGCATTCCCATGTCCTTTCTCCTCAGTCACCTGCTCTCCCTGAGCACCCTGCTGCTGGCCATCGACGCCCTGCTCTGGCACGTCGCGCCATTCAAGCATCGCGTCAGCCGGGTCGGTGTGCGCCTGGCGCTGTTTCTGCTGTTCAGCGCGGTGCTCATCAACGCCGGCGTCAGCCCGTTGCAGGCGCCGTTGTTTGCCGATGATCGCGTGGCACAACTGGGGGCCACGGCACTGGGGATTCTCTGGTGGCTGTACGCGGCACGGGTGCTCACCGAAGTGATCGGCCTGGCCCTGATGCGGCGCATCGGCCACAGCGGCCGGCTGTTGCAGGATGTCATCGGCGCACTGGTGTTCCTGATTGCGGTGGTGGCCGCCGCCGGCTACGTGCTGGAGCTGCCAGTGAAAGGTTTGCTGGCGACCTCCGGCGTCGTCGCCATCGTGGTGGGCCTGGCATTGCAGAGCACCTTGAGCGACGTGTTCTCCGGCATCGTGCTCAACACCACCAAGCCCTACCAGGTCGATGACCGGGTTTCCATCGACGGTATCGAAGGCAAGGTGCTGGACATCGACTGGCGTGCCACTCACCTGCTGACCAGCGCCGGCAGCACCGCTGTGGTGCCGAACTCGGTGGCGGCCAAGGCAAAGATCGTCAACCTCAGCCGCCCGTTCAACATGCACGGCGTGTCGATCAGCATTCAGGTGCCCAACCACATTCGCCCGCGTCGGGTACTCGATGCCCTGGACCGTACTCTTCAGGGCAGCAGCAGTCTGCTGCTCGATCCGGCGCCCAAAGCCGTGCTCAAGGAAGCCGGCGAAACCATGTCCGAATACGTGGCCAGCGGCTTCATCGCCGAATTGGGCAAAAAGGGTGAAGTGCGCAATCAACTGTTCGACCTGGCTCATCGGCACCTCGAAGCGGCAGGCATTTCCCGGCAACCCGATGGCGTGATCGAGCCGTCGACCCGCGTACGGGCCTTGCTCGATGAAGTGAAAATCTTCCGTTCCCTGAGCGCCGATGAACGGGATCGCCTGGCCCAGAACATGGTGGCGCAGCAATACGCGGCCGGTGATGTGGTGCTGGATCTGGATGAGGTACCGGACAGCCTGTACGTGATCGCCACCGGCGTGGTCAGCGCCACGGTCCCCGACGGCAGCACGCAGATCGAAGCCGGGCGCATGGGGCCCAGTGAAGTCATGGGCGAACAAAGCATCCTCGCCGATACGCCGTCCCAGGCACGGTTCACCGCCATGACCTCAAGCATCATCTACCGCCTCGACAAATCCCTGACCCGCGACTGCATGGCGCAACGACGGGAGGTCGACCGGGCGTTGAACAAGCTGCAAGCGGTGCGCCAGCAAAACAGCCGGATGGCGTTGATGGCCAAACCGGTGGTGGTCAGGAAAGGTGGGTTTTTGGGGTGGTTGCAGAGTCGCTGATCCACGGCTGACACAAAACACTGTGGGAGCGAGCTTGCTCGCGATAGCTATCTGTCAGTCAACACATGTGTCGACTGATACGCCGCCATCGCGAGCAAGCTCGCTCCCACAGGTGTACGTCTTACTTGGCCGTGAACTTCATGTAGCTGTTGATCAGGTTGCGATAGTTCGGCAGGCGCTCGGACAGCAGGTTGGCCAGGCCTTCCATGTCATTGCGCCAGTCGCCTTGCAGCTCGCAGGCCACGGAGAACCAGTTCAGCAGGTGTGCACCGGCGGCCGACATGCGTGCCCAGGCCGCTTGTTGCACGGTGGTGTTGAAGGTGCCGGACGCGTCGGTCACCACAAACACCTCAAAGCCTTCGGCAATGGCCGACAGGGTCGGGAACGCCACGCACACGTCGGTCACCACACCGGCGATGATCAGTTGCTTGCGACCGGTGGCCTTGATTGCCTTGACGAAATCTTCGTTGTCCCAGGCGTTGATCTGGCCCGGGCGGGCAATGAACGGCGCGTCCGGGAACTGCGCCTTGAGTTCAGGCACGATCGGGCCGTTCGGACCGCTGTCGAAACTGGTGGTGAGGATGGTCGGCAGTTTGAAGAACTTGGCGATGTCGCCCAGCGCCAGCACGTTGTTCTTGAACTCGTTGGGCGAGAAATCCTGCACCAGCGAGATCAGACCGGTCTGGTGGTCGACCAGCAATACCACGGCATCGTCTTTGTTCAGGCGTTTGTATGGAACGTTGCTCATTGGAAGCTCCTTGATGGATGGTTGTTGCATACCGCACCGCCCTGTTGGGTCGGCGCTTTCTTGAATGCGTCAGAAGGCAAAACACGAGCAGCCAAAGGCGCCCCAGAAACCGGCGAAATCGCTGACCGGCGCGTTCGACAGGCGTGCCCGTTCATGGCTGTGGGAATGCACCGCACAGGGCCCGCTGCAGTGGTGAACCTGGGCCTGCATCGGCGACGTCGGGCGCCAGTGGCCCGGCACCTTCACCACCGGCGACCAGTCCGGCAGCACCGGCACGCTGGCCGGCCCGAGCTTCTCGAAGTCACCGGCGCCGTACACCACCTTGCCGCCGACCACGGTCAGCACCGACTCGATCCACTTGATCGCCTCTTCATCGACGCTGAAGAAGTCCGCGCTGAGGGCCGCGACGTCGGCCAATTGCCCGACCTTGATCTGGCCCTTTTTGCCCTGCTCCGACGAGAACCAGGCGCTGCCGTGGGTGAACAGTTCCAGCGCCGTCAGGCGTGAAAGACCTTCGGCGTGCAGTTCCATGCCGCCGACGGTGCGGCCGCTGACCATCCAGTACAACGAAGTCCACGGGTTGTAACTCGATACCCGCGTGGCGTCGGTGCCAGCACCGACCGGTACACCCTCGGCCAGCATGCGCTTGATCGGAGGCGTCGCTTCGGCCGCTTTCGCGCCGTACCGCTCGACGAAATATTCGCCCTGGAAGGCCATGCGATCCTGAATCGCAATGCCGCCACCCAGCGCCCTCACCCGCTCGATGTTCTGCGGGGTGATGGTTTCGGCGTGGTCGAAAAACCACGGCAAGCCGTTGAACGGAATGTCGCGGTTGACCTTCTCGAACACGTCGAGCATGCGGCTGATGGATTCGTTGTAGGTCGCGTGTAAACGGAACGGCCAGCGCTGCTCGACCAGATGGCGCACCACCGGCTCCAGTTCGGCTTCCATGGTTTGCGGCAGGTCCGGGCTCGGTTCGAGGAAGTCTTCGAAGTCCGCCGCCGAGAACACCAGCATTTCCCCGGCGCCGTTGTGCCGAAGGTAATCGTCGCCCTGGTGCAGCTTCACACTGCCGGTCCAGTTCTTGAAGTCGGTCAGCTCTTCCTTGGGTTTCTGGGTGAACAGGTTGTAGGCGATGCGCACGGTCAGTTGCTCATCCTTCGCCAACTGCTCGATCACCTGGTAATCGTCCGGATAATTCTGGAAACCACCGCCGGCATCGATCGCGCTGGTCAGGCCCAGGCGATTGAGTTCGCGCATGAACTGACGGGTCGAGTTGACCTGATACTCCAGCGGCAGCTTCGGCCCCTTGGCCAGGGTCGAGTACAGGATCATCGCGTTGGGCCGCGCCACCAACATGCCGGTCGGCTCGCCGTTGGCGTCGCGCACGATCTCGCCACCCGGCGGGTTCGGCGTGTCGCGGGTGTAACCGGCGACACGCAACGCTGCGCGGTTGAGCAAGGCGCGGTCGTACAGGTGCAACACGAATACCGGGGTGTCCGGTGCCGCCTGGTTGAGCTCGGCCAGGGTCGGCATGCGCTTCTCGGCGAACTGGAATTCGTTCCAGCCACCGACCACCCGCACCCACTGCGGCGTCGGTGTGCGGTCGGCCTGATCCTTGAGCATGCGCAAGGCATCGGCCAGGGACGGCACACCTTCCCAGCGCAGTTCCAGGTTGTAGTTCAAGCCACCACGGATCAGGTGCAAGTGCGAGTCGTTGAGCCCGGGGATCACACAGCGGCCCTTGAGGTCGATCACTTGGGTATTCGAGCCACGCAGGGCCATGGCCTGGGCATCACTGCCCACCGCGACAAAGCGACCATCGCTGATCGCCACCGCGCTGGCGAGCGGCTTTTCGCGGTCAACGGTATGAAATTGACCATTGAACAGAATCAGATCGGCGTTCATCAGGGTTCCTCGTGCAATGTGGCAGAAGACAGCCAGGGCGCGAACAGACGCGTCGCCATGGGCATGAAGATGTAAACCACCGAGAGCACGATGGTCAGGGTGATCAGGAACGTGGCCACCACGTAGTGGGAGAGCAAGGCGTTGAGCCGCAACAACGGCCCCCACAGCAGCGGCACGAGCAAGGTGTGCGGCAGGATCACCAGCAACGTCACCACGGCCTGCTTCCAGCGCGGCGGTGGCGTACCGGTTTCGGCCTGGGGCGAAAACCAGAACTCGTTGACCGGATTGACTTCGGTCTGGTCGCCATCAGCCAGCATCGGAGCAGCTTCGTCGACCAACGCCTGGCGCTGCGGCGAATCGAGCCAGTTCTGCATCGCCTCGGTCGAGCAAAAGCGCAGCACGCAGGTGTAGGTGTCGAGGCCGGCGTTTTTACCGCGCACCACATCCACGCCCAGGTGCCCGACATTCTGCGCGGCCACCTTGACAATGTTGCGCAGCCAGGCTTCATAAGGCGCTTCGAAACCAGCCTTGACCCGGTGCTTGACGATCAGCGTCACCACCTCATCAGGCCCGGGACTTGCCGGCTCACGGCGATTGAGATCAGACATAACGCAAGGCTCCGGCAAGACGGACATTGAGCGCCAGCCGTCCCGGCCCGGCGATGAGAATGCTGGTGAACACGATCAACAACAGCCAGCCGAACTGGCCTTCGAAGAGGGTCCACTGCGGATGCACGAGCAACATCGACACCCACAGCAAAAACAGAATAGGCAAACATGCCAGACGCACCAGCAAGCCGCCGCTGACCCGCAGGAACAGCACCCCCCAGTCTTGCGCCCGATCATCACGTCGCGAAGTGTCCATGGCCCACCTGCACCAATGAAAAACCACCGGCGTCGATGCGCCGGGACAGGATTCGATAGTGCCGGGACGGGAGGAGGAAAAATTGAATGTACGTGCTCTGTTTTCTGTGTGGACCGAGAACTGTCCATCGACACAGATCCTTGTGGGAGCGAGCTTGCTCGCGATTGCGGCACAACATTCAACATTGATGTTGGCTGATCCACCGCCTTCGCGAGCAAGCCCGCTCCCACAGGTTTATTTGTTGTTGCTACTACCGGGTTATTCCTGCGGATCGAGATTATCCAGCGCCCTATTCACCGCCAGCTCACCCAACATGATGATCTGCGCAATCCCCAGCAGCGCGTTGCGATGCGGGCTCTGCAGAAAGCCAGCAAGATCACTGGCCATGATGCTGGCCGAGGCCAGGGATTCGCAGGCGTGGGCCAACAGAGTTTCGGTGTTGATGTCGGGGGTGATGACAAACATTGTGCTGGGATTGCGCGGTGAGGCAGGGTCTTTCGGGGGATTCGGGGTGGGTTTGAACATGGTGGAACTCCTTGATCAATGGAGCCGCCACAGGTCGCTGCTAAACGAATTGGGTGGCGGCTGTACGCGGGTTAGCAGACCAGGGATCAAGGAACCCGGCGCACCGAAGTGCCCCACGCACAGCCACCAAATTGCGGACCGAAATGGTCTTGAGGTGACACTGGCGAGCCTTGAAATTTACCGAGCTGCTAAACCCGATCGCTGCATGGACAGCGACGCGGAGAACGTTAGAGATCAGGGCCAAGACACACAAGCCGGCGGATTCTGGCGTAGTTGTAGGCAACGACGCAAGGCGGCGTGGCTTTCAGGAACAGAGGTTGACGGCTTTTAAACAGAGCTGTCAGAACACTGCATACTCCCTGTGAGAGATTGGTTGGCGGGCAGTCCGCCTTCGCGGGCAAGCCCGCTCCCACAGGGATTGGGGACATCTGCAAAAATCAGGTCGGCTGGCAGACCGCCTTCGCGAGCAGGCTCGCTCCCACAGTTGGACTGGGTACATTCGAAAGAAATTGGTCGGCTGGCAGGCCGCCATCGCGAGCAAGCTCGCTCCCACAGAAGAGCAAAGGCAGAGCAATCCACACCGCGCCGCTTCTCACCACTCATCAGGCCGAGCGTTAGCTCGCCTGCAGCTCTTGATCTTGATCCACCCGCCCCCTCGGCAGGCTGAGTGGAGGCGTTCATCCGGGGGTGGGCGCGCAGCGCCGTTCGGCGAAGCCGAACACATCGAGAGGAGGTCGAAGCGAAGCCGACCGGAGGCGATGCCCCCGGATGAATGCCGGAGCGAAGGAACCCCGAGCCTAAGCGAGGGGCCGTACGTAAGGGGCGAGACCTTTTGGTTACTTTTGGGGCGTTTGCCAAAAGTGACCCGCTGTAAGAGCGGAACCATAAGCCGCCGTTACCGCAGAAACGGATATGTACTCAACCAACCAAGAACCTGGTCGGCCCAGAGGCCGCCAAGGTCAAAAGCCTAGCGAATATCCAAAGCCAAAGACATGAACTGCCCAATCCGCGCCCGCAACCACCGCTCCGCCGGATCATTGTCATGCACCCCGCTCCAGGCCATCGACAACTGCGCCGCCTCAATCTCGAACGGCGGATCCTCGGCGCGCAACCCACACCCCTCCACCAACGCACACGCCGCATAATCCGGCACGGTGGCGATCATCTCCGTCCCCGCCAGCAACGCCCGCAACCCACTGAACTGCGGCACGCCAAGCACCACGCGACGACTGCGCCCGACCTTCGCCAGATCCAGATCGATATTGCCGCTCAAGTCACCGGAAAACGACACCATCGCATGGGGCCGTTCGCAGTACTCATCCAGGGTCAGCGGCCCCGGCCGGGTATCACCACGCAGCACTTTGCAGGGAATATCGCGCAGCTTCTTGCGCTTGGCATTGGCCGGCAGGTCCGTGGTGTAGCTCACGCCCACCGAGATCTCCCCCGACGCCAGCAACGCCGGCATCAACAGATAATTGGCCCGCCGCACGACCACGACGATGCCCGGTGCTTCCTCTTGCAGCTGACGCAGCAACGACGGAAACAAACCGAACTCGGCATCGTCCGACAGCCCGATGCGGAACACATCGCAACTGGTCGCCGGATCGAATTCCCTGGCCCGGCTGACCGCACCGGAAATGGTATCCATCGCCGGCTGCAGCTCCTTGAGAATCGTCAGCGCCCGCGCCGTCGGTTCCATGCCGCGACCGTTGCGCAGCAGCAACGGATCGTCGAACAGATCACGCAGACGCCCCAGCGCGGCGCTCACCGCCGGTTGGCCCATGAACAGTTTTTCCGCGACGCGGGTCAGGTTCTTTTCGAACATTAGCGCCTCGAAAATCACCAGCAGGTTCATGTCGACGCGACGCAGATCGTTACGGTTCATAAGCACGGTTCCCTTGTGTGTTCGGCCAGGCGCGAGGTTGAGAAGTGTGTCTGACTTTACCCGGGACGTCCCGCGCTGAACGCGGAATTAACAACGATTAACTCGCAAGCCAGAGCCTTCGGGTCCAAGAATGAAGCCTACCGACACGGACATTCACCATGGCTCACGTTCAGCAAAATGCCGCGCCCGCGCCATTCACGCCTGTGCCAAAGAAAAGCACCGGCGGCCTCAGCCCGCAGCGCGAACGGCTGGTTAAACAACTGATCCTCGAGCGCCTCGGCGACAGCCTGGAAGTCACTGAACTGGCACAGGCCTGCGCCCTCTCGCGCAGTCATTTCTCCCGCGCCTTCAAGTGCAGCACCGGACTCTCGCCGCAGGACTGGATTCGCCGGCAACGCATAATCCTGGCCAAGCAATTGATCCAGTACACCGACATGAGCCTTACGCAGATCAGCCTCGAATGCGGCTTCTGCGACCAGGCGCACTTCTGCCACCTCTTCACCCGCAGCGAAGGCATCAATCCGTTTGCCTGGCGCTGTCAGAGGGTGCGTGGCCTTGAAAGCAAAAGATCGCAGCCTTCGGGCATGCACGCTAGCGTTTAGGCGCTGGCGAAGCCTGCGATCTTTTGATCTGGCTTTTTAACCTTTCAAGAACGCCAACAGGTCAGCGTTGAGCTGATCCTTGTGGGTGTCCGTCAGCCCGTGAGGGGCGCCCGGGTAGATCTTCAGGGTCGAGCCTTTGACCAGTCTGGCCGAGGAGACACCTCCCGCCTCGTAAGGCACGACCTGATCCGCGTCGCCATGCACCACCAGCGTCGGCACGTCGAACTTCTTCAAGTCTTCGGTGAAGTCGGTTTCCGAGAACGCCTTGATGCAGTCATGGGCGTTCTTGTGGCCGGCCATCATGCCTTGCATCCAGAACCAGTCGATCATGCCCTGGGACGGTTTCGCGCCGGGTTTGTTGAAGCCGAAAAACGGCCCGCTGGCGAGGTCGATGTAGAGCTGCGAGCGGTCGGCCAGCGAGGCCTGGCGGATGCCGTCGAACACTTCCAGTGGCAAGCCACCGGGGTTGGCTTCGGTCTTGAGCATCAGGGGCGGCACCGCGCAAATCAGCCCGGCCTTGGCCACGCGGCCGGTGCCGTGGCGACCGATGTAACGCGCCACCTCGCCACCACCGGTGGAGAAACCGAACAGCACGGCGTCTTGCAGGTCCAGCAGCTCGATCAACTGCGCCAGATCGTCGGCGTAATGGTCCATGTCATTGCCCGACCACGGCTGGCTGGAACGCCCATGACCGCGACGGTCGTGGGCGATGACCCGGTAGCCGTTGGAGGCCAGGAAAATCATCTGCGACTCCCAACTGTCGGCGTTCAGCGGCCAGCCGTGACTGAAGACAACCGGCTGACCGGTGCCCCAGTCCTTGTAGTAAATCTCGACGCCGTCGCGGGTAGTGAAAGTGCTCATGGGTGATGCCTCCTTAACGAGGGTTGGGGGGTGAATCAAACCGCAAGTCGGTTCAGGCGATCGGCCAGGCGCGCCACCCGCTCGCCCAGGTGCGCGGCGGTGCAGCGATCCTCGGGAGGCGGCGCATCGTCGGGGGATTGCTCGACATTCGACTGGGCCATGGCGCCCAGTGAGCTGCCCAGGCGATTGAGTTGGCCGTTGAACGCGCCGGTGCTGGAACGGGCCGGTAGCAGGTCGAGGCCGACCCAGATCATCGAGTGCTGCGCGGCGAACACCGCCATCTGCAGCAAGGTGTTGAGTTTGTCGCCGCACAGGCAGCCGGAATTGGTGAAGCCCGCCGCGAGCTTGTCGCGCCAGGGCTGGGTCAGGTAGAACGCGGCCGTGGCCTCCATGAACGCCTTGAAGGCCGCCGAGGCGCTGCCCATGTAGGTCGGCGCGCCGAAGATGATGGCGTCGGCGTTGTGCAGCCGCGCCCAGTGCTCGTCCACTTCCTCGACCGGGATCAACTGGCAAGTGCTGCCCAGGTGCCGCTCCACGCCCGCGGCCACGGCTTCGGCCATGACCCGGGTGTGCCCGTAGCCACTGTGATAGACCACCACCACGTTGCTCATTCCGGTGTCCTTTGTGGGAGCGAGCCTGCTCGCGAAAGCGCTGTGTCAATCACCGCATAGGCTGAATGTGACACCGCCTTCGCGAGCAGGCTCGCTCCCACATCGAGCTGCTCGCGGCTGACTGACATTTCATCCCTGCCTTCAGTGGAAGTTGAAGAAGGAGAGTTTTGGACGCAGACCGGACGCAGGACGAGTTAATCGTTGTTAATTTTCCTTGGCACGCAAAAAGCCCCGGCCTGTCCCGCCCATCTGTCGCCCCCAATGTTTTCGGGACCGACAGCAGATGGCCGATACGCTAGAGTCAATGCCTGCCCCTTCAGTCACCCGGGCGGCACATTGCGCTGCGTAAAAAACCTGAGGAATATGCTCGTAAACCGCGAACCAGACGGCTGCAGCAGGAGCGACTCGTTGACCCTTTCCCCCGAACAGGCTGTGCATTTCGGCCCCTACCGGGTCTACCCCGGACAACGCCTGGTGATGGAGGCCGACCAGCCCTTGCGCCTGGGCCGGCGCGCCATGGACATCCTGTTGATCCTGCTGGAACACGCCGGCAACGTGGTCAGCAAGCAGCAATTGATCGCTCGGGTCTGGCCCGACAGCGTGGTCGAAGACATCAACCTGCGGGTGCACATGGCCGCGTTGCGCAAGGCGCTCGGCGACGGTCAGGCCGGCCAGCGCTACATCGTCACCGTGGCCCAGCGCGGGTACAGCTTCGTCGCACCGCACTCAAGGGAACAGGTCGAACAACCGTCTGCGCCCATGGCTTGCGCGCCGAGCCGGCATAACCTGCCGGTGCGCCGCACACGCATGATCGGCCGGCGCACGCTGGTCGACAATCTGGTGGTGCAACTGCCGCGCCAGCGCTTCATCACCCTTGTCGGCCCCGGCGGCATCGGCAAGACCACCGTGGCCTTGCGAGTCGCCGAACAAATGATCGGTCGCTACCGGGACGGCATCCGCCTGCTGGACCTGGCCCCGATCAACTGCCCGCTGATGATCGACGGCCACCTGGCGACGTTGCTCGAACTGGCCCTGCACGATGACGAGCCCCTGAGCGGCCTTGCCGACTGTCTGCGCGACAGGCAAATGCTGTTGGTCATCGACAACTGCGAACACCTGGTCGGCGCCATCGCCCAGCTCTGCGAAAACATTCTGCGCAGTGCGCCGCACGTGCACATTCTCGCCACCAGCCGCGAGAGCCTGCGGGCCGAAGGCGAATTCGTCCAGCGCCTGGCATCACTCGACTGCCCGCCGCCCATCGCCGTCCTCGACCGCGCCCAGGCCATGACCTTTTCCGCCCTGCAACTGTTTGTCGAGCGGGCCATGGCCAGCCATGACAACTTTGAACTGACGGACGATGAACTGCCGCTGTTGATCGACATCTGCCACCGACTGGACGGCATTCCATTGGCCATCGAACTGGCGGCGGCGCAAGTGGGCAACTTCGGATTAGCCGGCTTGCTGGCGCAGTTGCAAAGCAGTTTCCGGGTGTTGACCCAGCCCTGTCAGACGCCCCCGGCACGCCATCAGACCCTGCGCGCGACACTGGACTGGAGCTTCGAGCTGCTCAACGCCTGCGAAAAGACCTGCCTGCGCCGACTGAGTGTGTTTCGCGGCGGCTTCACCCTGGAGTCGGCAGCGGCGGTGATCGTCGGCGAACACATCGAACCTCGCGAAGTGTTCGGTTCGATCACCCAACTGGTCGCCAAGTCCCTGTTGAACGTGGAGGTGGGCGATGAAGATGTCTACTACCGTCTGCTCGATACCACCCGCAGCCATGCGCTGGAAAAACTCGCGCAAAGCCCCGACCTGCCCGGCACGCGGGAGCGCCATGCCGAGCGTTGCCTGGCGCTGATGCAACAGGCGCAGGACGAATGGGAGAAAACCTCGACCGGCCTGTGGCTCGAGCGCTATGGCCGGACCCTGGAGGACATCCGCGCGGCCCTCGACTGGGGTCTGCACGGGCAAGGGCCGCAGGCGCTGGCGATACGCCTGGCCGCGACGTCCACGCCCCTGTGGCAGGAGCTGTCACTGCTCAAGGAACACGGCGGTTATGTGCGCAAGGCCCTGGCCTTGCTCGAGCAGTCTGCCGAGCCTTGCCCGCGCTTGCAGATGACCCTCAAGCTGGCCCTGGGCAGTGCCTGTTACCACGCTCAAGGCGCGAGCGCCGAAACCCTTGGCGCCTTTGTCAGCGCCAGAACCCTGGCCAGCCGACTCAACGATGTGGCCGGTCAGTTGCGGGCGATTTCCGGTCACCTGGCGGTCAATCTCAGTGGCGGCCAATACCAGATGGCCCTGCAACAGAGCCGGCAATTCGATCAACTGGGGCTACATGACGACGCCCTGTTATCCCTGAGCACTCATCGATTGCGGGTGCTTGCCCTGCATTTTTCAGGCGACCAGCAACAGGCCGGGGAGCATGCCGAACAGGTACTGCAACGCATGGCCCACAGTGGTCATCTCAACCGTTTCACCCATGGCTTCGGCGTGCAATACGACCAGAGTGTCGCGGCGCTGACCATCCAGGCGCGCATCCTCTGGCTGCGAGGCCAACCGGAACAGGCCTGGCGTGCAGCCCGGCAGGCGCTGGACATCGCGTTGCAGATCAACCACGGCACGTCGATCTGCTACACCCTGGCGCTCGCCGGCTGCCTGATCGCCTACTACAACGGTGACACCCGCAGCGCCCGCGAACTCCTGCGCCTGCTGCTGCAACAGGCGCAGAAACACTCGGCCCTGCTGTTCCATACCTGGGCGCAACACTACGCGCAGGTGATCGGCGGCGTCGATGTCGCGCCCGCCAGGCAACGAAGTGTCGGACTGATCAAGGACATCATGGTCACGCTGGATTCCACCTGCGTCGATGACGACCTGCTTGAACGTGCGCAAAACGGCGCGTCGGGCTGGAGCACGGCAGAGATTCTGCGGGCCAGGGCCGAGACGCTGCTGGCAACGGATTTTCCGGCCAACGCCGCGATGGCTGAAACCGTGTTACTCAAGGCACTCGACGTGGCGAGAACCCAGGGCGCCTTGACCTGGGAGCTGCGCAGCGCCACCTCGCTGGCGCAATTGTGGCAGCGACAGGGCCACCATCAACGGGCGCATGCATTGCTGGCGCCGGTCTACCAGCGCTTCACCGAAGGTTTTGCCACGCCGGACCTTAAGGCCGTGCGCCACTTACTCGGTGAGTTGCATTGCCACTTGCCGGCCTGAAAGCCGGGGCGTTTGACTGACGTAACCGGCATAACGCATTTCAAGGGTGCGCAGCTCACCACTGAGTTCGAGCTTTTCCAGGGCGTAGGTGCGGGTGGTGTTGAGGAAGCGGTAACGGATCACCCCGCCGCCCTGCTCCAGGGACAGCAATGATTTGAGTGCGAGGTTGTCCAGCACCTCGATCAGCTCGGCGACCGGTAACGCGTCGCCGCTGATCGCGCCTATCGCGGCGTCCTGGGTGAAGGCCATCTTGAATATCGCCAAACGCTGCAACACGGATTGTTCCAGCGCAGTCAACCGTTCGTAGCTCCAGTCCAGTGCAGCCTTGAGCGTCTGATGCCGGGGGACGGCCGTACGGCGGCCTTGGGACAGCAACTGAAAACAGTTATCGAGTTGTGCTTGCAACCCCACCAGCGCCAGCGCATCGATTTGCGCCGCCGCCAATTCAATCGCCAGCGGCAGGCCGTCGAGGCGCCGGCAGATTTCGCGCACGACCCTGAGGTCCTGTTCGCGCAAGGTGAAGCCTTGCTGACGGGCCCGGGCACGGCTGACGAACAACTGCACCGCCGAATAGCCCATGACCTCGGCAACGCTGCGCAGCGCTGACGCCGGCGGCACCGCCAGCGGTGGCAGACGCAACAGGGTTTCGCCCACGGCCTTGAGTGGCTCGCGGCTGGTGGCAAGGATCGACAGTCGCGGCATCGATTGCAGCAGTGTCTCGATCAACGTCTGGCAGCGTTCGAGCAGATGCTCGCAGTTGTCCAGGACCAACAAGGCATGTCGCTGCGCCAGCGCCTCCAGCGTGGTGCCGGCTTCCAGCCCAAGGGTTCGTGCGAGATGATCGGTCACTTGCGCCGGATCCTCGATCGCCGCCAGGTCCACCAGCCACACGCCGTGCCGATAGTGCTGCAACAACAGTTCGGCCACGCGCAAGGCGACGGTGGTCTTGCCGATCCCGCAAGGCCCGACCAGGGTCATGAATCGGCGCACGGGCAACTGCCGCACCAGGCTGCCGACAACCGCATCGCGCCCGGTGATCGATGTGAGCCGCGCCGGCAAGTTGTGCAGGGGCTTTTTTAGGGTCTCGCTGGGGAACGCTACAGGCTGCGGCGAATGCTGTACCGGGGCGACAAAACTGTAGCCGCGCTGGGGAATGTTGACGATGTAGCTCTGACCGTTCTGCCCGTCGCCCAAGGCCCGACGCAGGGCAGCAATGTGCACCCGCAGGTTGATCTCTTCGACCACGGAGCGCGGCCAGACCTGCGCAATCAACTCGTCCTTGCTGACCACCGAGCCCGCGTGTTCGACCAGCACCTGCAACACATCCAGGGCGCGGCCGCCCAGGCGCAGCGGTCGATCGCCCTCCAGCACCAGGCGCTGACTGAGGTGGAAAGCGTAGGGTCCGAATTGCAGCACCGCTTCGTTGCTGACATCTCTGAGGCTGTTCATGGGCAGTCACCCGCAGGAAACCTGATCTGGCACGTGAGTCCATCCAGGCTCCGCACCTTCCTTGCAATGAGTTACCTCGTATCTTGGCAGCCCTCTGTGACGGTACAACCGCCACGGGGGGAGCGTCACGGCCATTGCGGTGCGCACAACGGACATGCGCGCTAGCTGAACTGCTCGCGGTATTGGGTCGGGGTCAGGCCAAGCTTTTCACTGAACAGAAAACGCATGTGCCGTACGCTGCCGAAGCCGCTTTTGAAGGCCACGGTCTTGAGCGGCAACTCGCTGGTTTCCAGCAGGTTCCTGGCGCAATCGATGCGTGCGCTTTGCAGAAACTCCATCGGCGTCATGTCCACCTCCCGGGCGAACACCCTGGCGAAATGCCGCGGGCTCATGTTGGCCAGGCTCGCCATGCGCTCGATGCTGAAGGACTCGTCGAGGTGCTCGAGCACATGGTTCTGCACGCGGGTAATCGGCGTTTCGTGAGGCGCCACCGCCGCCATCAACGGGCTGAACTGTGCCTGCCCGCCCTGACGCTTCATCACCACCAGCAAGACCTTGGCCACGTCCTGGGCGACTTTTTTGCCGTGGTCCTGCGCCACCACCGACAACGCCAGGTCGATCCCGGCGGTGACGCCGCCGGAGGTGATCAGGTTGCGGTCCTGGACAAAGATCTGGTCGGTCTCGACGGTCGCCTTCGGAAAGCCCTTGATCAGCCGCTCGGTGTAGTGCCAGTGGGTGGTGACGCGATAGCCGTCGAGCAAGCCCGCATGCCCCAATACGAACGCTCCGGTGCAGATCGAGCCGTAACCGGCGGACCGGCTGACGTTGTGCCTGAGCCAGTCGAGCAACGGCGGATGCTTTTCGTTGTAGGCACCGGGACCACCGGGTACCAGCAGCAAATCAAAACCTTCGCAGGCCTGATCGATGTGCCGGTCGGCCTGCACGCTCACGCCATTGGACGCCCGCAATGCGCCGGGCTCGGTGCCGATGGTCGACAGCACATAGTGATCGTCGGGTTTCAGATAACGATTGGCGATGGAAAACACTTCCATGGGCCCGGCCATATCGAGCAGGAGAAAGTCGGGAAACAGCACCATTGCCACGGTTTTCATGGATTGGAATTCACTGGATTAATTGAGACGGTGCACATCCTCTGTGGGAGCGGGCTTGCTCGCGAATGCGGTGGGTCAGTCAGCATGGATGTTGATTGACCCACCGCATTCGCGAGCAAGCCCGCTCCCACAAAAGACATGCCATTCATCAGGGCCAAATATCGGAACAGAATAGCTGGTTTGTGCTCATAAACTGTCAACCATAACGAGACAGTATTTCAATTTACACCTACTTATTGAATCAAATGGTAAATATTAACCTTCTCCTCACTCGGACGAATTCACGTCCCCACAGGAGATTTCATCATGCTGACTCTTCGCAAAGCCTCGGATCGTGGTCTGGCCAATCACGGCTGGCTGAAGTCATTCCACACCTTTTCCTTTGCCAACTACCGCAATCCGAAAGAGCAGGGTTTTTCCGACCTGTTGGTGATCAACGACGACCGCGTCGCCGCCGGCAAAGGCTTCGGCCAGCACCCGCACCGCGACATGGAGATCTTCTCCTATGTGCTTGAGGGTGCCCTGGAACACAAGGACACCCTGGGCACCGGGTCGGTGATCCGCCCCGGCGATGTGCAACTGATGAGCGCTGGCAGCGGCGTGGCCCACAGTGAGTTCAACCACTCCAGCACACGGCCGGTGCACTTTCTGCAGATCTGGATCGTGCCCGACGTCAGCGGCGCCAAACCGCGCTATCAGCAGGAGCACTTCAGCACCCGGAAAAAACGCGGGCGCCTGCAGCTGATCATCTCGCCGGACGGCGCCAAGGGTTCGCTGAAGGTGCGTCAGGATGCACGGGTGTATGCCGGCCTGATCGACGGCCAGGAAAGCGCCGCCCTGGAACTGGCCGCCAACCGTTATGCCTACGTGCACGTGGCCCGGGGCAGCGTCGAACTCAACGGCGTGTTGTTGCAGGAAGGCGACGGTGTGCGGGTTCGTGATGAACAGGCACTGACCTTGAGCAACGGCGTGGACGCTGAAGTATTGGTCTTCGACCTGCGTCCGCAGGAACTGCCGGAAATGCCATGACCGATCCCTGTGGGAGCGAGCCTACTCGCGAAGGCGGAGTGTCAGACGACATCCCTGTTGAATGACCTATCGCTTTCGCGAGCAGGCTCGCTCCCACAGTCCCCCTGATAACGGGCCCGATAGCGCCCGGGGCTTTCCCCGGTCCACTTCTTGAACGCCCGATGGAAGGCGCTGGGCTCCTGGAAGCCCAGTTGCTCGGCGATGTCGCTGATGCTCGCGTCGCTCTGACGCAATTGCTCAAAGGCCACGCCGCGCCGTACTTCGTCCTTGATCTCCTGATAGGAACAGCCTTCGCGCTCCAGCTTGCGGCGGAAGGTGCTGGGGCTCAGGTGCTGTTCCAGGGCAAAGGCCTGCAACGTCGGCCATTCACTGTAGTGACTGCCGCGCAAACGCTGATGAACCTGCGATGCCAAGCCATGCTGGTTACGAAAGCGGATCACCAGCCATTGCGGCGCGGTGCGCAGAAACACTTTCAGCGATGCCAGGTCCTGGACCACAGGCAGGCGCAAGTAGTGGCTGGCAAATTCGATTTCAGTGCGCTCGGCACCGAAGGTCAGGTTGGGCCCCCAAAGCAGGCGGTCGTCACTCAGCGACAGGCGCGAATGGCGGAAGTCCGCACGGTCAATGGGAATGCGCCGCCCGCCCAGCCAGCACAGCAGACTGATCATCAACACCAGGAAGGTTTCTTCACCAAACCGGCTGGCATCGTTGTCCTCCGAACGGGTTTGCAGGCTGATGACCGCACGCTTGCCCCGCACGGCCAGCGAGCCACGAAAGTCGCGCAGGAACAGCCCGAAGTTGGCCAGGCACTGACGCATGGCCTTGTGCAGATCGGGCTCCTGAATCAGGGCGCGGCAAATCAGGGCGAAACTGCCCGGCGGCATGCCATGGGAATCGAGCCCGAAAAACTCGTCGTCGAGCTCGCGGATCTGAATCAGCCACAACGCCGCAAACGCATTGGCCGGCACCCGCGCCGTGGGTTGTTGCATGACCGCCGGATCAATACCCGCCTGTTCGAGCACGGCCGTCACGCGCTGCGGATCGTCCCTCAGCCCATGGATCATTGCCTGCACGAAATAGGCGGCAACCGAGTCCTTTTCCCGCATTGGTTCGCTTCTCTCTCATCACCCGAATGGCAAAAAACATCAGTGCCGTTGAACAGTTTTGGCATAGGACAACCGCCCTGCCGGCTCTAGACTCGCGGCAATAGTACGCCTTCGACCGCAATCGCGGCCAAGGTATCGCAGGGTTTGATCGAAGGACGGAAAATGAATCTGCAAAACATCGGTGTAATCGGCGCAGGCACCATGGGCAACGGCATCGCACAAGTCTGTGCCATGGCCGGTTTCAACGTGACCTTGCTCGACATCTCTGAAAGCGCATTGCAAAAAGCCGTCGCGACGGTCGGTAAAAACCTGGACAGGCAGATCGCCAAGCAAACCCTGACGCCAGAGCAGAAACAGGCCACCCTTAACAAAATCCGCACCAGCACCGATTACAGCGTCCTGCGTGACGCGCAACTGGTCATCGAAGCGGCCACTGAAAATCTCGACCTGAAACTGCGTGTGCTGCAACAGATCGCCGCGCAAGTCGGCAGCGAATGCGTCATTGCCTCCAATACCTCGTCGCTGTCGATCACCCAACTGGCCGCCAGTGTCAGCCAGCCAGAGCGCTTCATCGGCCTGCATTTCTTCAACCCGGTGCCAGTAATGGGCCTGATCGAAGTCATCCGCGGCCTGCAAACCAGTGACGCGACCCACCAACTGGCGCTGGACATGGCGACCACCCTCGGCAAAACCGCGATCACCGCCGGCAACCGTCCGGGCTTCGTGGTCAACCGGATCCTGGTGCCGATGATCAACGAGGCGATCCTGGTGTTCCAGGAAGGCCTGGCCAGCGCCGAAGACATCGACGCCGGCATGCGCCTGGGCTGCAACCAGCCTATCGGTCCGTTGGCCCTGGCGGACCTGATTGGCCTGGATACCCTGTTGTCGATCCTCGAAGCCTTCTATGAAGGATTCAACGACAGCAAATATCGCCCGGCGCCATTGCTCAAGGAAATGGTCGCTGCCGGTTACCTGGGGCGCAAGACGGGGCGCGGCTTCCATGCCTATGCCTGAGCGTTGCTCGCGCTTTGCCGAGTACCGGGACAAGGTCCTGGAGCTGTTTGCCTGCAAGGGGTTCGGCCAGGTCGGCATGCGTGAGCTCGCGACGTGCCTGGGGCTCTCCCCAGGCTCGCTGTATCACCATTACCCCAGCAAACAGCATCTGCTGCTGGACCTGATCGAGGAGTTCTACGAGGAGCTGCTGGCCACTCTGGGACGCATCCAGCAAAAAGCGCCCGGCAAACGCGATAAACTCAACAGCCTGATCCGTGCCCATCTGAATCTGCACCGGGAGATGCCTTGGCATTTCCGCCTGGTGGAGCGCGACAGCGGTTGCCTGAACGAAGAGCAACAGGCTCGGGTTCAACAATTGCGCGAGCAATACGAACGCACGTTGCTGAAGATGCTGGGCGCGAAGTCCCGCTTCAGCGAGCAAGGCCTGCTGGCCGCCGGGCATGCCATTGGTGCGCTGCTCAACAGTGCCCCCAGCTGGCTCACACCCCATGTGCTGGACGAGCAGGAACGTGAGGAGCTGCTGGAAAGCATGGTCAGCGGCGCCATCGAACGAGTGCTTGCGCCGCGGCGTGTGCCGGAGGCGATAAGCCTCGCGCGTCCTATGGAAAAAACATCTAAAGAAACACAAGCTCCGACAAAGATTTAGCGCTTTGCTTGTCGGCTCGACACAATCGGAATTCGCCGAAAAAACCGGCGTCCAAACCGATGTATGCACTCGAGCACCTGGAGCCGACCATGAAAATCAATCCCTACCTTATCTTCAACGGCGACTGCAAAGACGCCTTCACGTTCTACGCAAAGTGCCTGCAAGGCCAGATCGAAGCCATGTTGACCTTTGGTGAAACTCCTGCGGGTGAGCATTTCCCCAAGGAGCTGCACAAGCTGATCATCCATACCCGCCTGATCGTGGGCGATCAGGCGCTCATGGGGTCGGACACCACACCGGATCGCCCCGTCGATAAAATGAGTGCCTGCTCGATTTCACTCAACGTCGACAGCATTGCCGAGGCCGAGCGGGTGTTCAATGCACTGGCGGACGGTGGCAGTGTGCAGATGCCACTGGAGGCCACGTTCTGGGCAGCGCGCTTCGGCATGCTCGTCGACCGTTTTGGTGTGTCGTGGATGGTCAATTGCGAAAAGGATCAGTGAACGGCCTTCGTCGATCGACAGAAATGAAGGCACAAGAAAGCCCAGCCTGAAACGGTTGGGCTTTATCTGTGTGTCGCTGCAAGCGCTGGAGCACACACTGGAGCGGTTTGGGCAGCAGTTTGAATTTCCTGCGGACAAAAACAAAACCCCAACTGCTTTCGCAATTGGGGTTTCGGAATTTAATCTTGACGATGACCTACTCTCACATGGGGAAACCCCACACTACCATCGGCGATGCATCGTTTCACTGCTGAGTTCGGGATGGGATCAGGTGGTTCCAATGCTCTATGGTC
>NZ_MRCP01000031.1:0-20331 GCF_002303975.1 Pseudomonas sp. ACN5
GCATTGCCATTGGATTTCCTCCGGGATATGGTTTTGAGCACTTGAAGGGCTCACCCAGAGGCGCAGGCTTGTTCCTATCGTCGGTCTAGCCAGATGCATTCTTTATCGGCGCTTGGGTGAAAGGAGGTGGGGCGAAATCTCCCACGGATCTGTACTGCGCTAACAGTCAGAATCGGGCTTTGTCCCTCCTCCTCCCTTCAAGTCCTACCATACAAGCGGGCTTGCTCGCGAAGAGGCCAGCACAAACAACATCCATGTTGAAGAATTGGCCAATAACCTCAGCGCAATCGCTCAAGCATCTGGTAGTACCACATCCCGGCAGCCAGCATCGGGTTGCCCAGCAGGTCGCCCATGGGCACGCGGATGTGCTGGCAGGCGGCAAAGGTGTCGAACTGCTCCATTTGGCCTGTGATCGCGCGGCCCATGATTTCACCCATGATGTGGGTGGTGGCGATGCCGTGGCCGGAGTAGCCCTGGCAATACCAGACGTTGTCCGACAGCTTGCCCAGTTGCGGGATGCGGTTGATCACGATACCCATCGCGCAGCTCCACTGGTAATCGATGGCCACGCCTTTGAGCGCCGGGAAGGTCTGCTCGATGCACGGGCGCAACTCGGCGGCGATGTCCCGTGAATCCTTGCCGCTGTAGTTGGCGCCGCCACCGAACAGCAGGCGACCGTCAGCGGTGAGGCGGTAGTAGTCGAGCACGAAGCGGCAGTCGTAGACCGCCAGGTCTTCGGGGTTGATCTGCCTGGCCAGATCGCCCAGCGGCGCGGTGGTGACGATGCCGCCCATGGCCGGGAAAATCTTGCCCTTGAGCTTGCCCGGTTCCAGCTTGTGGTAAACGTCGCCGGCCAGCAGCACCTGATTGGCGTCGATGTGCCCGTGGGCGGTGCGTACGCCAGGGCTCTTGTGAAGGCCATCGCCATGGATGATCTCCAGCACTTCGCTGTTCTCGAAGAACAACGCACCCAGGCTCTCGGCCGCGCGGGCCTCGCCAATGCACAGGTTGAGCGGGTGCAGGTGCATGTTGCGGGTGTTCTTGATCGCGCCGTGGTAGAGGTCGCTTTGCAGCAGGTCGCGCACCTGGCTGCGGTCGAGCAGGCTGACTTCATCACCCATGCCACGGCGCACCGCCTCGTCGTAATCCTTGCGCAAGCCGTCCATGTGCGCGGGTTTGTACGCGGCGTGCAGGTGGCCGTGTTTGAGGTCGCAGGCGATGCCGTATTTTTCCACGCGCTGTTGGATGATCTGGTGTCCGCGCCAGCGCAGGTTCCAGATGAAATCGTCGACTTCATCGCCGATGGAGCGGCGCATCTGTTTGCGCATGGCCTCGTCGCCCGACAGGCTGCCGGTGGTCCAACTTAGCCGACTCAGACTATGTTGACTTGCTGAATAGTCAACAGTGGCATCGAGGGGGGCGCCCACTCCATCTAAACCGTTTGCGCAGGGATCTCCGCCACCCAATGGTTTCTGTGCGAAATTGCACTCCGTATGACCACCTGATTGCATCGGATTTGACCAGCACGCTTAGTAACCGTAATTGGAAGAGAGCTGCGCATTGCTGCCGGTGGCGACAGGCAGCAATCGGCCGATTGTGTTGAAAAAGTCGATACTTCCAGACTGCCCGCGTACTGACTGATGAAAATGCCTTTTTTGCGCGCAGCTACGCGAAATCTGAGCCCGGAATCCTCTGCACAAAGTAAAGATTTCAATCTCAAGCGCTTACTTTCCTGCCGTGGAAACCATGGCCGACTTTTTCAACAGAATCGGCCAATAGCAGCCAGTCGTAATCGGCTCAAATCCACCCAAAGCAGAAGCTCGATTTGGAAAGTCCATGGATGCTTCGCAGCGGGAGCGATCGATCATTAGGGTACTACGAACGCTGGTCACAGGCCGGAAGCAGCCCTACGGGATAGCCAGCTCGAGCCAGCATGGCCCCTATCGCTTGGCATCGCCGCTGAATCTTCATAGCTTAGATTGAGTAGCCGTTCTTCGCCGTCTTCAAGAGAGACTGCCCGTAGCTGCTCGGTTGAATGATCTGCCTGCTTGCGAACACGCTGATATCCAAGTCCGGCTTCCCACGGGCAGTGGTGACCTGTGCGATGCCTGCTGACGTCAGAACGAGGTAGCAACCCTCGCCCCACAGAGACTCCGCACCGATATCAACCGGGCCCGCATCACGCCACCAGTAGAGCCTTGCGACCACAGCGCCGCTCGGGTCGAGGAAGACGCTGGGCTCCTCGTCATGCGCGCTCCAGCGAAGCCGCTTCACCCAATTCGGGCACAAAGCGAACGAATAGGCCGCTGCGTCAAAGCCCATGTCCACCGAGCAAACAACTCTCCTTACCAGCGTTGGCGCCAGATCATTGTCAAATGCGACGTACTGGCCTAGCCAAACAGCGATGGGCAGCCTGGCATAGCCGTCATCGAAGTCTTCACTGTCAATCTCTGCCGAGGGTGCTCTAAAGCGGTAGAGCAGGTGCTCCGACAGCCGTGGCTTGAGAATCTTGAAGCGGGATACTTCGGCCACGACTTGGCCGTGGCTGTCTGCTGGGAAGGGGGCAATGTCACCGTCGACTTCGTCAATCCACTTCCGTTCCCGCTCGGACCAACCTGCACTTCGGTTTAACAGCGGCATTCGGATCCACTCGGGGCGCACTCGCGGGAGCTTCAGCGGTCGAGGCGGAAGCGGGCAGCCTAAATGTTCCAAAAGCGTGGGCGTGTCGCTGCCTTTCACTTTGCCGGCCAGCCGCAGTTCTCCCGCGACGTGGCGAAGTGCGGCAATGGCAATGTAGGCGTGGGGCTTCCGGTAAGTGATCTGCATGTCGAGCTCGCGAAGCTGAGTCTCAAGCCTTTTGATGCCAGAGGGCCCGAATGCCTCAAGTCCACCCCAATCCTGGATGAACATCGCCGCGCGTCGGCGGACTGTCATCTCCTCAATGCCTGCCGCCTTCGCGATGTGACGTGCCGTCGAGCGCAACATCTCGGTCCAGCCAAGCGGCGACTCGACGCGCATTGCACCAGTTCTTTCGTCCATGAATGCCTGGTCGCCCTCTGGCGGGTGCTCGAGTTCAAGGCGATAGAAGAGCGGCAGTGGTATCGCGTCCAAGGGGACAGCCTGCCTCCACCGATGCGACAAGAGCGCGGCTGACTCTGCCACCGCGATGTCACGGTAGTTGACCAATGCAGCCACGGCGCTGCCCAACTCGGGGGCAAGGTCCGCGCTGTCAGCAGCCAGCAGCGTTCCGAGCGCCTGCAAGGGGGCATCTAATTCGCCGGCTATAAGTCGCCGCATAAGGGACTTGAACAGAGCTTGGCCGAGTCCGGCTTGCGTTGCCAGGCTCAACGTGCAATTGCGTGCGTGTCGCTGAACTTCTGCAACGGGCAGCCGATAGGCAAAGTGCAGCAGATCCTCCAGAAGTTCCGCGTCGCTGAGCGGTAGCTCGCTCGGCTGGTAGGGTCGCCCCAGCTGGAACTCGCGCGTGCAGGCCATCTGCTCCTCAAGTAGCGACCAGATGGCCGGCCAATCGGGCGTCGCGCTGATTACCGGCAGTATCGAATCCAGCTCTGTCAGCAGTGACTGGGTGTTCTCCTGGCCCGCGGTTACTGAATCGACAATGTTCTCGAAGGCGGCTGGGCATGTGGATGGTCCCTGCAAGAGCTTCTTCGCCTCAAAGTAGAAGAACTTACCGCCACCCATCCACTGGCTCCAGGAGCTCCAGGGGTCCTTGCTTGACTCATAGCCTTGCATCAGCTTCTTGGCGTACTCGACCTCCCCCGCCGCAGCCAACCTTTTAACCATCAGGAAGCGGCAGCGCGCGTCGTCCTGCAAGACCTGCCAGCGCTCAAATATCCTCCGCGCCAGATGAAGCGGGGCCGTCTCGGCCAGATCTCTGAAGCGGTTCGGGGCGTTGTAGTTCAGTTCGTCGCCATCCGCTTCAAACGCGCGCTCAAGCTGCTCGAGAGTGGTCTCCGAGTCGTACTTGCTTGGCGTATACGAGTGCCGAGGTTCCGGCGCTTCTGACGTCCACCGGGCTACGGCGGCGTCGAGCTCGGCAGATGAAAATCCATGCCTTCCGGCAGCGGTGCGAAGGCGCTGGAGCAGTCCGCCCCTCTCGTGTGCCCTGCTGGCTACCTCGATCACCGCCACAAACATCCGCGCGAGCTGTTCAATCTGTCTTGGTCCTGCGGCGTCGGCGTCGGCGGCGATGTCGATGAAGTCACCGACGTGGTGCGGGTCCCGGTAGTACGGTTCCATGTAGAACGGCAGACACAGACCGCACCAGACCGTCGCGCAAGCCAAGACGAGTTCAGGGCTTCGCCGCACCATCCCCTTCATGAGCAGGTCAACACGGTTCGGCCAGCCAATCAGATTCCAATCCGCCAGTGTCTTTGACACCTCCAAGCCGAAGCGAGGTCCGACCTGCGTCGCTTCTTCGATTAGCGACATCGTCAACCGATGCGCGGCCGACGACCCTTCCGTTTCGGTCATGCCGCCGACCTGGCGCATTAAGGTCGATACTCGCTTGACACGGTTCTCCGGGTCAGCGGCGTTCGCAAGGACCAGAATGTCTCGCCAGATTGCGTACTGCGGGTCTTTCTTGGGGGCCAACGCGTAGCCAAGGCATTGCTCGGGAACCGTCGCCAGCAACTGTTTGGCCCGCTCTAAGTCCCCGACCGCAGCCAACGCGATGGCCAGATCGGCCAACCCGTCGATCTGCTCGCTCGGCGTGCTCTCCTTAAGCTCCGCCACGAGTGCGTTGAGTCGATCGACGGCCGCCACCCGGTCACCGTCAACCCTATACGCATCGACGGCCAATCTGCGTCGCAGGTACGCAGTGCCCCCCAGCGTCGATGAGGCGATGGCTGCGTCAATTTCCCGAAGTACCGCACGGTACTCAGTCTCGCCGCGCTTGGCGCCGAGCCTCAGCAGCGCTGACACGAGCATGGGGACCGCTTTGAAGGCCTGCAGGATGCGATATGACTCGCTGCCGCCTTCTGATGTCAGACGTAGGACGTACCCAAGGGCAATGCGGGCTTCGTCCTGGATGCTGCCGGCCGGCACGGACGCGTTGTCGACGGCGGCGCGACCTAGAAGCACGCCTATCGTCGAGGCGTGCTGCTGGAACGGATGAAGGAAGGTGTGCTTCGACGGTATCGCGCTTGGCAGCGGCTTATCGAGCAGCGTGCAAAGCCTCGCGTGGTGCATCACCGCACCGACCAGATTACCCAGCCCAGCCAGGTCCGTCTCGTCGTCGCACATAGAGATCATCGGTGCGACCAGATTGTCGAACAGGGCCTCGGCTAGGTCACGACGGTCAGCTTCGAATGCAATTAGTGCCATCCGGCGTCGGTAGCCGTTGGGTACCTCTACGAAGCCAGGAAGGGCGGCGGCAGCATCAAACAGGGCAAGGGCTTGCGCAACGTCGCCACGCCGACTGGCCAAAAGACCTGCGTGAACCATCACCGAAGGCTTGTCTTCGTTGGCTACCCCGAGCTTGCTGCACAGGTCTTGTGGATCGGCGCCAACCTTCTGAAGGAGCATCGCCTCTGCGGCTTCCCTCCTCAGATGCAGTTGCAGGGCGGCAACAGTTTGCGGATCCACTTCTTCGGGCTGGCGTAGCCCCTCTAGGGCGAGGTGGTCAATCGCTATCTGGATCTGCTCGTTGTCTCGGAAGTGGACGGCGCGCCTTGCCCACCTCTCGAATTCCGTTATGTTGTCGTCGTGTCCGTGGTTCTGGAACTTGGACGTATGGAGCTGCGACAGTGGCTCGAGGCTTTCAAACAGTTCCTTCGCCCGCTCGAAGTCCCCTCGCGCTAACAGGGCATCGACGACCTCGTAGCCCTGGCTGGGGAAGTACTGCACGAAGGCCAGGGCTGCATCAATGTCCCCAACCGCTAGCATCGCCAGCGGAAGCTGGTTGGCGTACTCAAGGGCAGTTTCCCTCCGCCCCACTTCGTCACGACACAGCAGCAGGCGTGAGAAGGCGGTAGCGTCGTGCGTTCCACGCACTGCCAGCAGAGCTAGGCGGATATCGGCGTGGATCTCAGCGATAGAACGCCCGTCAGCCAGTTGCTGCCTGAAGCGAGCGGGCATCGCCAGCGCAAGTACATCGGCACCGTCGCCGGCACGGGCGCGGTAGCGCAACTCAAGCCAGTACTGCGCCGATTCGGTCGGCGCGTTCTTCGCCAACTGGGCGAGGTCGCGGTACACGCGCTGCGAGTATTCGGCGTCGACGCTTCCGAGGCGGGTTCGAGGTTGAGCGATGACGAACAGTCGAAAGCTGTTGTGGAAGACGCTCCACCCCTGGGATGAACTGCGGAGCAGGTGCCGTGCAACGATCAGGGCGCGTTCAATCGCAGACTCCTGGACCATCGTGGCCAGCAGCCGCAGGTCCATGGGTGCCTCAGCCCGAGCGATGAAGCCCAGCACGTCCATTGCATCGACATCGCTTGCGATATCGCGCCAAGCAGCGGTGTACACGGTCTCAATATCGCCGTCGAACGGCATCCCGCCGCTGAGAAGGTGCTTACGGCCAGCTTCATCAGCGTGCAACAGCGCCTGAATTAGGTAACGCGTTGCGAGCGGGTGGCCATGCGTGAGATTGCTCAGATCCAATCTTGGAATCTCAGCAGGCAGGCCAAGCGCATCCGCCATCCGGGCGATCTCCTCGCGGCCGAGAGGCCCCATGAGAACCTGTCGCTGGCACTTCTCCGCTTGCTCTCTTACTGCGGGCTTCAGATTCGCGAGATCCAGCCGCTGCGTGCCGAGCACGAACACGACCCCGTTGGGGATGGCCGCTGGAAGAGGCAGCTCGCCCAGAAGGGAAGTGGTCGGCCGCTCTTCGCGAGGCACATGGTCGAGCCCGTCGACAACGATGATTGTTCGGATCCTGTCGCGGTCGAAGCGTTCACCAGCCTGCCGCACCAGGACGCCGAACTGTTCGCGGCGTTCATGCAGCGAGTCATCGCGAAGACGAAGTCCAGCCAAACCGCTGTTGCGCAACTGAGTGCCGACGTCGGTCAGGAAATTGTCGGCCTCCCCCCGACCCACGCCTTGAGCAGCGCCCGGCACATACGCCAAGTAGCGAACGAGCCGGACATTTGCTTCAGTGGCTAGCGCAACCTGCAGGAGAGTGGACTTTCCGGAGCCAGGCGGTCCTATGAGTGAGACGTAGCCTTGGTCAGCGGCATGCAGCGCGGCTAACAGCTTGACCTCAGTGTCGCGGTTGCGCTGGACATAGGCGCCGACCGGAAACCGGTGGATAAGCAGAGTCTTGGCGGGATCACGCCAGCCAAGCTCACAAAGCAGCTCGTCACGCGTCCACCTGTCTTTGTCGCGGACATCGGCGACCAGGTTGGGCAGTACGCTTGCTATCTCGGACGCCTGCCGTGCCTGCTCTGCGTTCAACTTGTGCGACTGGATGAAATTTGCCGCAGCTCCGCACACCACGCGGAGGCTGTGCAAGAACTGTTCGAAGTCGTCATCGCCCAAGCCAGCTTCACGGCGCAGGTTGTCAATCAGTCGGCTCCATTCCGACGTTAACCAATCCGCTAGCTGCCGATTTGGATGCTGGTGGAGCTCTTCAAGAAATGCCGCGCTGTGCGGCGGCGTGCCGTCGCCTGGCTTGTCCTTAATCGATGGGAAGTCGTTGACGACTAGACGAATTTCGACACGGCTTCCCGGGTTGTCCTTGCGAAGGCACTGCCAAGCATGAACCAGGGGCCCCAAGAGGCCGTTGGCACCAGTAAACAGCGTCTCAACAGTGAAAGTGCCAGGGAACTTGGACGTCTTGAACTGGTGGCCGACTACCAACCCATCGAAACCGAGTACCAAGTCGTCGGCAATACCCGCGTTGCGGTCTGCGACGCCGATCCAGAGCAGCTCGTCGCGCTCGAGCGCAGCATAAATGGCAGCGCCCGCCCGCTCGTACTGGCCAATGTATCCACGGACTGCTCGGCGTTCGCCTTCCGCCGGCGCAGTTGTAGGAGCTACAGAGGTTGATAGATTCGGTTTCTTGGACATTTTTGGAGCCATGTGAATGAATTAAGTAGTTGACGCCAACTGATACCAAGAAAACTGCTTCAGCATAACCCTAGGCGTCCAGCAACAGACGGTAGATGCAGCTAAGTTATTGAGCGCTGCTCTGAAACGAAGCCTGGCCAGCCCCAATCGAAGCGGTCATTCACGAGATGGGGCGTGAATGACTAACATCAGCCTATTCCTGCCGTTCAGTCAGGAAATCGTGGCCGTTAGCAGCCTGCCGTGAATGGCTCCAATCGGCATGATACGGCCGATTCTGTTGAAAAAGTCGGCCCTGATTTCCACGGTAAAAAAGTACGCGCTTGAGATTGAAATCTTTACATTGAGCAGAGGATTCCGGGCTCAGATTTCGCGTAGCGGCGCGCAAAAAACGCATTTTCAGCGGTCAGTATGTGGGCGGTCTGGAAGAACCGACTTTTTCAACAGAATCGGCCGTTTTTTGCCCCTCGCGATGGGCAGTTTTGGGTCGTTCTCTGCCGGTCGTCACTACGGCGTGTGCTGGTCAAGTCGAGTGCAAACGGTTTGTCGGCACGGATGCAATCGACTGGTCGGTGCCGATGCAATCAGGTGGTCAAGTCCATGCAATTACGCACTATGTCGACGCCGACGCCCCATTTGGCGCTTGACGATACAGCCATGCACCAGAGGTGATTTGACTGTAGGACAAACGATTTCGTACTGAGATTCAGGTCATGAAGTCACACCTTTACGGCGCTACTATTGGTCATTCGGAAGGGGCGAAGTATCAGGTTTTAGAAACCAAGATTCTCAAACCTCAGCGCCGTTGGCGGGCGGAAAAGCGCGATGCACAGTACGCCCGAGGCCAAGCGGGGCGATTGGCAGCTTCTTAATGTCCGCCGTTTGAGCGTAGGCGATAAGTCTCACGATGCAGACCGGTCATGTGGCCGTGGTTTGCGGAACTCAGCAAGGGCGGCGAGCCGGCGGTTGTTGCGTTGCTGTACTGTCTAGAATTACTGACGTAAAGTGCGAATATGCCGGTTAATGTCTAGGAAAGCAGACGCTATGCGACTTCGCGCACAATCCGACCAAGTCCTCGCCACCACCGTCGGGGCACGCCTGCAAACGCTGCGGTTGAAGAAGAATATCAGCCTCGAGGCCGTCGCCGAAAATGCGGCGATCAGCCGTCAGACCCTGCATGTGTTACTCAATCAAGGTAAAGGCACCTTGATCAATCTGATCGCCGTATTGCGAGCCCTTGGCGAGCTGGAGCGCCTGAGTTCGTTGCTGGAAGAGGTGCAGCCCAGTCCGCTACAAATCCTGCGGATGGAAGGCAAAAAGCGACGGCGCGCCTCTGGTTCTCGTATTGCCTTCGAGGCGGAGGCGGTTCACTCCAGCAAGAACCAAAGCGTCGACTGGTGATGAATACCTTTGTGGTCAGCCATCGATGGTTTGGTTGGTGGGGTGGGCTGTGGCCAACTCAAGTCTTGCAAATCGGCTTTTCCTTCACGGCGGATTTGACGTTGTCCGCTGAGGTCGTTGACAGGGCTTGGCGAGCAGCCCATCTTTTCAAGCAGTGAAAGTCACTGGATGCTGAACAGACCATGGCAAGTCAAAAGGCGACCTATGTTGGCTGAATTGCTGCCCAAACCGGTTTACCGTAACTATCGGCTCCGTCTGGAAACGTCACTGCAAATCGCCATCGACGCTTCAGAGCAGGAGATCCACGAGCTTATCGCGGCGGGATTCACCGCCGAGAGAGTCCAAATGCTTCGCGAGTTGGGCGTATACAGCGCGACAGCCCTGAATCAGATTATTCCGCTTGGTACCCTCAGTAGTCGATTGGCTCGCAGTCAGCGCTTAAGCCTGAGCGAGAGTGATCGTTTGTTCCGGCTGTTGCATGTGACAGCCATGGCCGAGGCGCTGTTTGGGGACGCCCAAAAAGCGCAACGCTGGCTTAATAAACCTAAGCAGTGCTTTGCGTGGCAACAGCCCATTGCTCTGCTGTCCACTACTCAGGGCACTCGTTTGGTCGAGGAGCTGCTGATTCAGGTAGCCGAAGGGTTGGCCTTGTAAAAGGGCAGTCCAGGTCATTGGTAGAAGCGCTGACGCATAATGGCGTGTTAAGAAGTCACGCTACATCGGCTTTACAGAAACCACTTCCACAAATCGAAATTTCTTCCTGGCTACCTTGGTCGCTTCTTGCTCTGCTAGAAGCGTACTTAGCGTATCCGCCTCATGGACCATTTCATGCATCTTGCCCTCAAATTCATTGCCGACCCGCAGCGTGACTTTTAACCTGGGCGTGAACGCTTTCACGATCTTCTTTTTCTCCACCGCGTTTGCTGACTGTGGCGTTGCGATGTCTGGCCAAACAGCGCTTGGCGCATCTCTTCTTCGGTCAGTTTTTCGATCATGCAGGTTCTCGTAAGGTTGTCATGTGCAGGCAGTCTGATTCTATCAGTATGGTCGGTCTCTATAGCGGCGAGTCTCTGGGACAGAACGCGGAATCAACCTTCAACCGATGGTGTTAGGTAAAGGCTGAATGCTGAGTGTCGCGAAGGGCTGCAATCAATCCTAATTAACCTTTAAGGCTGGCTGCCTAAAATGAGGGACTTGCTCATTGAGAGAGCTACCGCGATGAGATAGTGAGCGCGTACGCAGTGCTCTCTGCCTCCAATTGGCAGAAGTTATCGTGCTCTAAGGATGTGAGATAGGGACCGTTCGGCTTGATTCACTGTCTGAAATCAGCGCATTTTCAGCGCAGATTGCGCTTGGTGCACCGAGTTGAAGCATGCGGCCTTGTGGGTCAGTTAAACAGTTTTGCTGTCGACTGCAGGATTATCCTTCGATCAGTGTTAATGGTTAGCCTGCTTGCGACTTGGCTTGGTATTTGCTGTCAATTTGCGATCAGAATGTCGCGATTGGTGAGTAAAATGTCGCTTTCAAGTAATTTCATGCAGTTGTCTTCTAGCGAGAAGCGCTGGTTACCTTGGTTGGGCAAAGCTGGAAAAATTGCGATGGGTTGGTCATGCCGACTCAATCAGTCGGCTTACCCGGTGATCGAACAAACCTTTGAAGCCATTGCGCAAACCCGTGCGCAATTGCTACACAACTGGACGCGCGAGCAATGGGAACACCTCGCTGAGTTGGCGGAAAATCTCGGTCGGGATTTTGCCCATATCGACAGTCGTACGCTGATGGACAAACTTAGTCAGGCCGAAGATTTTTCCGAGCTGTTTGTCGTTGGAGTCGACGGCGCGGTCATTGCCTCCACTTGGAGCGGACGCGGTAAAAATCAGCTTGAGAAAACCCGAGCCTTGGTCGAAGGGTTGAAAGCGCCGTTTCTTCACGGTCCTTACAGCGATCCATTAACCTTGCAAATCGGTCCATCGACTTCACGCTTTCACGATGAAGTCACGTTGATGTTCTATCAGCCTTTGAAGGTCGATGGAAAAGTCTCGGGCTGCCTCTGCGGTCGGGTGCCAAACGATGTGTTGGGCGATCTTATCCAGCGTGAGGCCGGGCACATCTATGCCGAGTCGGGCGACAATTATTTGTTCATGGCGCAATCACACTTTGATCACGCGATCACGCCGGGAACCGCGTTGTCGCGTTCACGTTTCGAGGACGGCACATTCACCCACGGCGAAAATCTTAAAAGTGGTGTACACACGCCCTATAAGACCGTGCAGATTCAACGGCACACTGAGCTAGAACTGCGCTTCACTGACCCGGCCACCCAGAAGTTGCACCCAGGTGTGCGCGAAACCATCCGCAAGGGTTCCAATCTGTTCGTGACTTATCCCGGTTACCCGGACTATCGGCACATTCCGGTGGTCGGCAAGGGCGTTACGTTCCAGTTGCCAGGGTCACCTGATGTCTGGGGCATGATGTGTGAGGCCGATCTGGAAGAGGTTTATCGCCGACGCTCGCTCAGCTATGGCTTGATGAAGCCTTATCTGGCAACTATGACGGGGCTTTTTGCCTGCAATTTCATGGTCCAGCACTACAGCGGCCTGGAACAAGGGTTGATCGATACCGTGGAGATCGTGGGTGTGGTTTGCGCCTCTGTACTGTTCAGCCTGTTGGGACCTAAACGGCTGGCGGCAAGGTTGGGCGAGATGACGGGTGTGATCAGGACCATCGCCGAAGGCGAGGGCAACCTTCGTCAGCGTCTGGACACCACGCGCATGGCCAACGACGAGACCGGTGACATGGGACGCTGGATCAACAGCTTCATCGATAATCTGGACTCTGTTGTTGGTCAAGTGGTGAAAGCCAGTCGCACCGTCGGCGCCACCAATCAGATGATGTTGGGACGCAGCCTGGAAGCCGGTGTCACCTCGGCCGAGGTGGCCGAAGCGGTGCATCGCATGATGATCATCGTTGAAGATCAATTGGGTGAGATCCAACAAGCCTCTGCCAGCGCCGAACAAATGAAGCAGGTGATGGACGAAGTCGTTACCCGTGCTCGCGATCAGTTTCTCGCCGTGCAGGCAGGCACCCAGTCGATTCGGGATGTGGTCGAGCACTCTTCTTCAAGCGTGCAGTTGCTCGATCGCCGCATGACGCAAATCGGCAACATTACCGGCCTGATCAGTGACATCACTAACCAGACCAATCTACTGGCACTCAATGCCGCCATCGAGGCCGCGCGCGCGGGCGAACATGGGCGAGGTTTTGCGGTGGTTGCCGATGAGGTACGTAGTCTCGCCTCACGCACTTCTCGGGCCGCCGACGACATTCGGCAGATGGTCGAGGGCTTGCAGAACGAAACACAAACCGCCGTCAGCTTCATGAAGGAGGGCGTCAAGGGCGTCGATAACAGCTTGCGCCTGGCCGAAGATGCTTCCTCGGAAAACGTGCAGTTGCATCAAGCGGTGGAAAGTATGTTTGCGATCATTCAGCAGCTCAACAGGCGTAGCCTCGATTACGGGAAGACAATCAAGCAGGTCGACCAGTCTTCCGCAGAAATGCGTCAGACGGTGGTGGTGTTGCAAGGCAGTGCCGAGACCGTGAAGCTCAATGCCAACAAACTGCAAAAACTGGTGGGGCAGTTTGAGGTGAGTAAAAAAAACGGACGTGTGGCGGCTGCTTAAGAACGCAGGTGAGGGCGGGCAGATCATGACGGTTGCCCGCAAGGTCTGCCGTTGCTCACCGGCAGCTATGGGCTAACAATGACCTTGATGTCCGAGCCCGAGATGCTCTTGATGTATGAGTAGCTCGTTCCCAAGACGGCCAACTGCTCCTTCGACACCTTCTTTGCTGATATCGCGGGTTGGACGATCACAAATCTGAAGATCAGCTCATGGTCGTGGCATTTGTTGCGCAGTATCTCCAGCTGCTGAGGCGTGCCTTTCAGGATTCTGTCGAAGTCCTTCAGCAGTGATTGCTGGTAGCGATCCATCAGTCGGTTGAAGAACTTATCGCCCGTGTACAGCCATTTCACCGATCTCGACGCCTGACCGCATACCTCATAGACGTCGGCGACGCGCGCCCCAGGCGCGGCCACGCCATCCGTCATAGGGCAGAATTTGCAGTGGTAAAGGTCGACGTAGATGGCGTCCTTGTTTTCCCGAATTGCCACCAGATCAGCAATTTCGCCTTTGCCGTCATCATTGAAGACGATGGAGTAGTCATCAGTGATCTTGTCAAAGGTGAAGCCTTGTACTGAGTCCTTACGTCGCTCTGCACGCATGGACTCCTGATGGATTTTCGTCGTTCCCCAATCCCAGGGTTCGAGCAAACCGGCAGGCAGTTTTACATCCATGCTGTTGAGCGAGTACTGACGGTAGTTGCCTTGCACCATGGATCCGTCGACCTTGAGCAATACAAGCGGCTCTGCATCCAGGTAGGAGTCCAGTGGCATTTCGTGGGGGTAAAGGATCTTCACACCTGGGCAGGAGGTCTTGTATCCGTCCTCCAACAACTTGATGGCGATGGTAGTGAGGCGACGCTCTTCGCCGTCGTTACCCGCGACAATGACGGGTATCTCCAGCGTCTGCGCGCCACTGTACTCAGGCTTACCAAGCTCGATGTCGAGAAGGTTGAAAGTCTCTCCCTGAAAATATAGCGAGATCCTTTGCTCGTTTTCGATCGCGATCGACACAGGCCAGTCAGTGTAGAACAGGCCTTCTGGCCACCTGTCCTTGATTTGGTCAACACGCATGACATTTTTGAGTACGTCGGCAGGGTCGATGGTGTTGTCGTTGAGTTTGACCGACATGCGCTTGCACCACTCGACCCAGTAGTTGATTGGAGAGGAGTTCATCTCCCAGATCTTGCCCTTGTGCGAGCAGCCCACGGTGGTTCGTTCTCCACCCTCAAACCCGGTGGCGAAGATGTTGGACTTTGTCGCATTGCCCTTCTCGATGTCGCTGATCACCTGGTTGATGTCGCGCCCCACGTGCATCGTGAACCGCAGGTCTTTCCGGGCGCGGGACAGGCCAACGTTCTGCAGCTTCATCAGCTTGATGTCGTGGAGCGTACGGAAGGTCGGCTCACCATTGATGCGACGAGGGTCTTTGGCTACCAGGTTGAGGAAGCGAGTTGCCTGGGTGTCGTCACCTGAGGTGTGAATGAACAGGGTTTTCTGCGCCTTGTTATAGAAAGCGATGTACAGATTCCAGTTGGTATCGACGATTTCTTCGGTCTGAGCCCACCCAACCAGCGTCTCTCGCCGAGTCACGGCAATGACGGTATCGGCCTGATCATTGATCGAGATGTACTGCAGTGTTTCTCTGCGTCCATCCAGACCCTGCGCACGCTGTGGTGTCCAGTCTTTGGGGGAGACGTGATACGCCACGGCGCTGATTTTGGGGTTCGGGTTCAGCCCAAAAATCACTTGGGCATCGTCACCGTCAGCAAACTGCTCGTTGAAGTCCGCCTTCTCAATTTCCCGGCCTACCTTTTGCTCGCTCACATTACGAATGACTGCACCCCAGTCAGCACTCTCCTTGTAGAGGTCCGCCATCTGGTGGTCGGTTTTCTGGTTAGCGATGTTCGCCACGAACTTGGCATCACCAAGGGCGGCATCAACCCTCGTCAGCCGGCCAATGAACTGGAGCGTCACCGCAGGGCTTTGATGTTGATCATGAATTGCAGCGATTTTGAGCTCAGGCAGATCGAAGCCTTCCCCAAGCATGTCGACGCAGACGATGATCCGGTGCTTCTTCTTGACGATCTCCGCCATCACCCTGGCTTGGTTCGGCACCCTGCTGTGAATCAAGACTGGCGTTAGGTCGGCGTGCTGCTTGTAAATCTCAAACAGGTCTGTCGCCCGCTTGTGCGACTTGGCCCGCACCATCATCAAATGGTTGTACCCAGCCTTGAGGTCAGCCCGGAGCAGTTCAATAGCCTTGTCTGCGATGGCTTGGTCGGACAGCTTGAGGTTGTATTCTCGTACCGGATGGAACTCGATGCCTTTGAAATAGCCATCAAGCTGCGCATCCCGGAGCGGGTAGTTGTAGATAATCTTGCCGGCCAGAGCCAGACCATCCTCCCGGAATGGCGTCGCTGTGAACTGAATACAAGGTTTGCCCCTGAAGGAGGTTCTGATTCGGTTCCAACTCGCTGCCACGACATGGTGAGCCTCATCGATCATCAGGTGGCTGCACATGTTCACCAGCGCCCCCAAGGCGGCGTCTTCGAATAGCAGCAGGGCCTGGGGAGTGGCCACAATGATATTGGCAGTAGCTAATTCTGCAACCTGCGCCTCAGACAGCTTCGAATCGATGGCTGCAACAATGGGGTTGCGCGCTGTGTCCGATACCGCCCCCACGGTGCGGAGCGTCTTCATCTCCGTGCACTTTCCCACCAACTGCGTCCTGAGGGCGTCCGAGGGAACCAGGATCAAGGTTCTGGCCATCCTCGCAGCGATGATCAGCGCGAGCATGGTGTCGGTCTTCCCTGTACCGGTCGGCATGACCACTGTGGCGGTCGAAGAGGGATCAACCACCAGGTGCCCCAGGGTGGCATAAAGCGCAGCCAGTTGCGGCTTGCGCAGCCCGGGTGCGTTCGTCTTAGGATCGTCGAGACTGAAATTGAAGAGATGGTTTTGCCAGCTCTGGTACACATCCAAATGCGTTATGACTACATCGTCCATGGCGATTACCTGGAGGCAGAAAAGACTTCTGGGGGAGAGGGTGGCGATATGATAGCACGCCCCCTATTGCTTGCATGACCTTAACCACTTAGACATAAGGACAAAACCAGTCGAGCCCCGCGCAGGATTGCCGAACTGTCGTGCCCGCTTTTGGCCGTTGACTGCCCGTCGCGAGAGGCATAAAACGATTCATTGCTGCCGGTGGCGATAGTCAAAAATGGCCAAAAGCAGCTACTCAGGTAGCGCAGTTTTGAGGGCAGCTAAATCTGAACGCGTCGAGCTAGTGGCCTTGAAGAGGGTAAGGGCGGGATTTTTCCCGCCCTCCATTGATTAGCTCCGCACGAAAGTCAGCAGTTCGGCGTTAATCGTATCGGCGTTGGTTGTAGGCATTCCATGCGGGAAGCCCGGATAGATTTTCAGCGTACTGTTTTGCAGAAGTTTGGCTGACAGAACCCCGGAATTTTCATAAGGCACGATCTGGTCATCATCACCATGCATCACCAGGACGGGGATCTTGATGCTCTTCAAATTTTCGGTGAAGTCGGTCTGAGAAAAAGCCACGATCCCGTCATAGTGTGCCTTTGCACAGCCCATCATGCCTTGCCGCCACCAGTTCCAGATGATGCCCTCAGACGATTTTGCGCCTGGGCGGTTGTAGCCGTAAAAAGGCCCCGCTGGAACGTCGTGGTAGAACTGTGCGCGGTTGGCCTTCAGTTGTGCCTGCAAGTCGTCGAAAACTGATTTAGGCAGGCCGCCAGGATTACTCGGGGTCTGGACCATCAGCGGTGGGACGGCACTGATGATGGCGGCTTTCGACACTCGGTCTTCGCCGTGGCGCGCGATGTAATGAACGACTTCACCCCCGCCGGTGGAGTGGCCGACATGGACTGCGCCTTGTACGCCGAGGTGATCAACCACGGCCGCGACGTCGTCAGCATAGTGATCCATGTCGTGTCCGTCCCAGACCTGACTGGAACGCCCGTGACCACGTCGGTCATGTGCAACAACCCGGTAGCCATTGGCCAGGAAAAAGAGCATTTGCGCGTCCCAATCGTCCGCGCTCAGTGGCCATCCATGATGGAAAAAGATGACCTGGGCATCGCGCGGCCCCCAGTCTTTGTAAAAGATCTCAACACCGTCTCGCGTAGTGACATACCCCATGTTCGCATCTCCTGAATGAAGTGAAGGCCTGAACCGAATCGTGTTTCGATCAAGGCCCTGAATGAACAAAGTGCAGCCCATCCAATAGGCGGTTCAGAGGGCGTATTTCTGGATTGGAATCTGGCTGCCCCATGAGTTCCATGACGGCTTAGCTGCCCATTGCACCCGAGCCGCTTGGCCGCCCGAAGACTTTAGGTTTAAAGTCAACTTTAAGGTCAATGGATTTTTTAGGTGGAATATGAGAATAGGCGAACTGGCGAAAATCAGCGGGTTGGCGCCTTCACGCATCCGCTTCTACGAAGCGAGCGGCCTGATCAAATCGGTCGAGCGTAAAGCCAATGGCTATCGGGATTATGCGCCTGACATCCAGTGGTTTCTGGAGATCATCACCGGCGCGCAGGCGGCGGGCTTTTCATTGGAAGAAATCCGCCAATTGATGCCGATGAATGCGAGTGGTTGGCAGCACGAAGAGTTGCTCAGTGGCCTCAAGCAAAAGGTTGAGGAAATCGAAGTCCTGCAGCAGCGGTTGGCCCAGAACAAGGCGCAACTTCTGCTGGTCATCAAGGGCATCGAGGGCAAGCCCGAGGGCATGGCGTGTGCGGACAATGCGCAACTGCTGTTGCATCGTCTGCGCGATGAAGGGGTGGCAGTCACTTCAGGCCGCCGTGATGCAGCGTCTTCCAGGAAAAAAACAGCCCGTCAGGCTTCCGAGGCCTGACAGGCGCAACTGGTTTCAGCGCTCGCCAACCAGGGTGGCAAGTGGTTTTGGCGCATAGAGCGCGCTCTGGAACTCAGGCACATATTCGTACTTCATCATTTTCCCCAGTTTCAGGGCGCGGAGGTAGTTCGACAGATCGCCGTCGCCCAGCGTGAGGGTGGCCGAATCCGCGTCCCGGCTGGAGCCATGGCTGAGCTGGCGGGAAACAGCGTACCCATAGGCCAGTTGGCCCTGGTGATCGAGATTGGTGAAACTGCTGGTGACGATATCGACATCGCGGGACAGGTCGTCGAGCTTCTTCGCTCTGAAGGACACGTCCGGTTTGCCGGTCTGGCTGTCGGTAATGTCATACACCACCGATTGCGCATCCTCTTTGCGGTCAATGCCGGTCAGCCATTTCGGCAGGTTATAACCGACGACACCACGCACCCTCGCCAACTCGGTATTAACCGGCAGCTTCAGCACATAACCCCAGAAATCGCCAGACATCGACTGACCAAGCAGCGTGAACGGACCCAGATTGGCTTTGCCAGGTTTGTTGGTGATGATCGACACGGCCACCTCGTTGTAGGCGTCGTTATCGCAGTGCTCATAGGTGTACGCGGTGAACGCGATCAAGCCGCGACCTGGCCAGACTTGCAGCGGCTGCACGGTTGCCAGTACTTCGGGCGGCATCAGCGCCCGGAGCCGATCCAGATCCGCCGTATAAACAGCCGTTACGCGACTGTTCTGGTAGTAAAAGTTTGGCGAGTACGACTCAAAGCCAATGTCGACCTTGTTCTTCTCCAATCCCTTGAACCAGCTCAGATCAACGCCTGGTACTTCTGCAGCAATCACCGACAACGGGGGGTTGGAGCGAAAACGGTCGTACAGGCCGCCCTTGACGACGGGCACCTGGTGGCCTGCGATATCGATGGTGGTTGTGTCGGTCGGGCTGGGCATCTCAGGCGTCCCCGCCAACGCAGCGTTGGCAAAAGTGTTGAACATTAATCCTGTTAAAACGGCGCTTGCGAGTTTCAATCGGTCTTTCTCCAGGTGATGGGGTGTACTTGATGGATCAGCGAGCTACGTTGCCGGCGGCGAGCACGGCCATCACGGCTTCAGCCACGGCCTTGGGCGATTGAGGGTTCTGACCAGTCACCAGCCGCCCATCGGTGATGGCAAATGACGTGAACGGCAGCCAGCCCTTGCGGTAACGCGCACCCTGGCTAACCAACCTGTCCTCAAGGAAGAAGGGCACCTGACTCTTCATGCCCGAGAACAGCTCCTCGCGATCGGAGAATCCGGTGATGTTTCTGCCCTTGATGATCAACTGGCCTTGTTCATCCTTCAGATCCAGGAGTCCCGCTACACCGTGGCAGACCGCCGATACGATGCCGCCCTGGTTGTAGATGGTTTCGGCGACACGCCGCAGGTCGGGGTTATTGGGGAAATCCCACATGACACCGTGGCCTCCCGTGAAGTAGATGACGCTGAACCGGGACGGGTCGACATCGGCGATCGGCAGCGTGTTTTGCAGGCGAGCGCGAAAGGCAGGGGACTGCAAATGCTCACGGGCAGCCTTGTCCATGTAGAGCCAGCCGAGGCTACGCTCGTCCAGAGGCACAGCGCCGCCCCTGGGGCTGGCAAAAACCGTCGTGTAGCCGGCCGCTTCCACCACATCGGTGAAATGCGTCAGCTCGGTCAGCCACAAGCCCGTGCTATCGGTTCGTGAGGGATAGCTGGCGTGGTTGGTCATGATCACCAGTATCTGGCGATCTTGCGCAACAACCGTGGAAGGGGCCTGTCCAGCATTTACAAAAGTCATGAATGCACCGCCTATCAATACCAACGCACGGGAAATAAAGGTTTTCAACATCATCCAGGGGTCCGACAGTCATGCAGGTCCGTGCATGCTCACCTTAAACTTCACTTTAAGGTCAACCCCCGTTGCTGCAAAAAATCGCCGTGGCTACTTGCACACTTTTGCTTGACCCTCAACCTGACTTTAACGCTAGCGTCTGAGGCTGATTGAGCAAGGCAACAACGCTCGCCATCAATCCTGTCAGGAGCAACGCATGAGTCAGCACGGCAACCCGGATACGCAGATGAAATGGATGATTTACGGCGCCAACGGTTATACCGGCGAGTTGATCGCTCGAGATGCCGTCAAACGTGGGCTCAGGCCGGTGCTGGCAGGACGCAGCCGCGACAAGGTCGAAGTCCTGGCCCGTGAACTGGGCCTTGAAGCCCGGGTGTTCGGACTGGATGACGAGGCGCGGTTACTTGCCCAGATCAAGGGCCATGGCTTGGTCCTGCGCTGCGCAGGACCCTTTTCAGCGACCGCCGCACCGATGATGGA
>NZ_MRCP01000032.1:0-11900 GCF_002303975.1 Pseudomonas sp. ACN5
GCGGAGTGTCAGTCAATACATTTGTCACTGACACTCCGCCTTCGCGAGCAAGCCCGCTCCCACAGGGGGGAATGTGTCGGGTTTCAGATCCCGGCCAACGCCAGGTCCATCGCAAAATAGGTAAAGATCAGGTCTGCCCCGGCACGCTTGATCGCCCCCAGGCTCTCGCGCACCACGCGGTCTTCATCGATGGCCCCGGCCTGGGCGGCAAACTTGATCATCGCGTATTCACCGCTCACCTGATACGCCGACAGCGGCAGGCGCGAGGCTTCGCGAATGTCGCGGATGATGTCCAGGTACGCACCGGCCGGCTTGACCATCAGCGCATCGGCGCCTTCCTGTTCGTCGAGCAACGACTCGCGCACCGCTTCGCGGCGGTTCATCGGGTTCATCTGGTAGCATTTGCGGTCGCCCTTGAGCGCACTGCCGCCCGCCTCGCGGAACGGACCATAGAGCGCCGAGGCGAACTTGGTCGAATAGGCCATGATCGCCGTCTGGGTAAACCCGGCGTCATCGAGGGCCCGGCGGATCGCCTGGACCTGCCCGTCCATGGCCGCCGACGGGGCGATCACATCGGCACCGGCTCGGGCCGCCGCGACGGCTTGCCTGCCGAGGTTGATCAGGGTCTGGTCGTTGTCGACTTCATGGTTGTGCAGCACGCCGCAATGGCCGTGGTCGGTGTATTCGCAAAAACAGGTGTCGGACATCACGATCATGTCCGGCACCGCGTCCTTGGCGATGCGCGACATGCGCGAAACCAGGCCGTCGTCGCGCCAGGTGTCGCTACCGCTGCTGTCCAGATGATGGGACACACCGAAGGTCATCACCGACTTGATCCCGGCACGGGCGTAGCGCTCGATCTCGCCGGCCAGCTTCGACTCGGGAATGCGCATCACCCCGGGCATGCTTTTGATCGGCACAAAGTCGTCGATTTCTTCTTCGACGAAAATCGGCAGCACCAGGTCGTTCAGGCTGAACTCGGTCTCCTGGAACAGGCTGCGCAGACTCGCATTGCGGCGCAGACGGCGTGGGCGTGCTTCGGGGAACTGGCTGGACATGGGAATTCCTGAATTTCAGAGGACAAGATGTAGGAGCGAGCCCGCTCGCGATGGTCGTTAACGATAACGCGCATTGTCTGAATGACCGCGTTGCCCTTACGTTTTTCGCGAGCAAGCTCGCTCCTACAGGGGATGGTTTCAACCCGCGACCGGGCTTGGAATCTGCAACCCGCGCACCACCGCCGGCCGTGCCAGGAAGCGCTCCAGCACCCGTGTGACGTTAGGGAAGTTCTGAATGCCCACCAGATCGCCGGCTTCATAGAAACCGATCAGGTTGCGCACCCACGGGAAAGTGGCGATGTCGGCGATGGTGTAGCGCTCGCCCATGATCCAGTCGCGCCCTTGGAGCCTGCCGTCGAGCACCTTGAGCAAGCGCTTGCTCTCCTCGACATAGCGATCACGGGGACGCTTGTCTTCGTAGTCCTTGCCGGCGAATTTGTTGAAGAACCCGAGCTGGCCGAACATCGGGCCAATGCCGCCCATCTGGAACATCAGCCATTGAATCGTTTCGTAGCGCGCGGCCGATTCCTGGGCCAGCAGTTGCCCGCTCTTGTCGGCCAGGTAGATCAGAATCGCTCCCGACTCGAACAGCGCCAGCGGCTTGTCGTCCGGACCGTGGGGGTCGAGGATCGCCGGGATTTTGTTGTTGGGGTTCAACGACAGGAATTCCGGGGACATCTGGTCATTGGTGTCGAAGCCTACCCGGTGAGGCTCATACGGCAGGCCAATCTCTTCGAGCATGATCGAGACCTTGACGCCGTTGGGGGTCGGCAAGGAGTACAGCTGAATCCACTCCGGGTATTGGGCAGGCCATTTGCGGGTGATAGGGAAGGCGGACAAATCGGTCATGGGCAGGATCCACGAAGACATTGAGAGTGACGATCATAATGGAGATATCGGCTCAGCGACCCCTTGGAGCCATCAATCTCGCTGATAGAGGAGATCAAAAGAGATCACGACGGTTTCACCACCATCAGGTGTAACCTGTCCATAAATCCGCAACATCCTGTCGATAACCTTCACTGCAATCCGCCAAAGGTTACCGGTACATTGCTGCGCTCTTGGCCGGAATCGAACCAAATGGGTTCAGGGGACTCTGAGCACCACCCCTTTGAAAACGGACCGGCTTCAACGACATGGAACACACCCGACGCTGGAAAGTCGTGGTGTAAAGGTTTGTCAGCCTTAACCGAATTGCGCTGAAGAACCTTTTATTCATGAATTTGTTCAATATTGCCAAACGTTTTAAACATCGCGCCTACCTGCTGTTGCCCGTCTTGCTGGCGGTCAGCGCGGTGTTCCTGTTGCTGGAATCCGGCCTGAGTCGCGCCCAACCGATGGATGGCACCCAGACGCTGGTCTTCCTGCGCCACGGAGAAAAACCCGACGGCGGCCTCGGCCAGCTCAATTGCCAGGGGCTGAACCGCGCCATCGACCTGTCCACGTTGCTGCCGGAAAAGTTCGGCAAGGCCGACTACGTGTTTGCGGCGAACCCGACCCGTAACGTCGAGGAAGGCGAGTTCGACAATTCCTACAGCTACATCCGTCCCCTGATGACCATCAGCCCCAGCGCCATCAAGCTGGGCCTGCCGGTGAACATCAATTTCTCCGCCAATGACACCAGCGACCTGGCCAATGAACTGCTTCACGACAAGTATCACAACTCGGTCATCTACACCGCCTGGTCGCACGGCTACCTGCCGGAGCTGATCAACAAGGTGGCCGGCGACGCCACCGGCAAGAAAACGACCATCACCGATGACTGGGAATCCAGCGACTACGACTCGCTGTATGTGCTCACCCTGACCTGGCACAACGGCAAGGCCAGTTTGCAGAGCCATGTGTACAAGCAAGGCCTGGATAACGGCGCCGAAACCTGCCCGACCTGAGGCATGCGTTGTCTGAGCTGGCCCCTTCGCGAGCAAGCCCGCTCCCACACTGAACCCTGTGGGAGCGGGCTTGCTCGCGAAGAGGCCGGCAAAAACACCCTCAACCTTTCTGGCTGCCCCGCTCGCGCAAATACTCGAGAACCGCCCCCCGCTCCCCGGCAAACTCGATCCGCGTACCTTTCTTCTCCCGCTGGAACGCGTACATCGGATCGTAATACTCGCTCAGCAACCCTTCGATCCAGCCCCGGTGCAGATCCACCGCGCCACTGCGGGCCTGCTCCGCCAACGCCTCTTCCATCAAATCCAGCATGCGCCGATGACGTTCGCCGCCCAGGCGTTTCTGCACATTGTTCAGGCTCGCCAGCAACCGTTCGGAAAACAGTGCGAAGCCATCATCGCCATGCACGTCGATGAATTCGGCGCACAGATCCACCACGTAATCGCGCAGGATCCGCTCGACCCGACCTTCCAGGCTATCTTCCAGCCAGACCATCGGGAACTGCTGCATGCCCTGGTACAGCGGCAACGGCAACGCGCAACTGCCCACCGCACGACTTTCGTCTTCCAATACGAACTGCTCGATACCCCGGGCGCGTTTTTTCAGCACATCCACGGCCAGGCGGTTTTCGAAGTCGATGTTCGAAGGCTGGCCGGTGGCGCGCTTGCCGAAACTGGAGCCGCGGTGGTTGGCATGACCTTCAAGGTCCACGCTGTTGCCCAGTTGCGTGAGCACCTCGGTTTTGCCGGTACCGGTCATCCCGCCCAGCAGGACGAAATCGCACTGGGCAACCGCTTGATCGAGGGTGTCCAGCAGGAAGGTACGCATGGCCTTGTAGCCGCCGCCCACCCGTGGATAGTCGATGCCGGCCTCGTCCTTGAGCCATTGCTGGACAATCTGCGAGCGCAGGCCGCCGCGAAAGCAATACAGCAGGCCATCCGGATGCGCCCGGGCAAAGTCGGCCCAGGCCTGGATGCGTTCGGCCTTGACCGCGCCCGATACCAGTTGATGCCCGAGCACGATGGCCGCCTGCTGGCCGTGCTGCTTGTAGCACGTGCCGACCCGCTGGCGTTCATGGTCATTCATCAACGGCAGGTTGATCACACCGGGAAACGAACCCTTGTTGAATTCAACCGGCGCGCGCGCGTCCATCATGGGCCGGTCGTTGAGGAAGATGTCGCGGTAATCGGTGCAGTCGACGAACATCAAAACACCTCGACTGCGTTGCCCTGTCGCTCGACCAGTTCACCGATCGGCTCCAGGCTCAGGCCCAGTTCGGCGGCCACGGCAAGAAACTGCTCGTTGCCTTGCGGTGTTACGGCAATCAGCAGGCCGCCGCTGGTCTGCGGGTCGCAGAGCACACGTTTGTGCAACTCCTGAAGGCGTCCGAGCTTGCTGGCGTAGCTGTCGAAATTGCGCAGCGTACCGCCCGGTACGCAACCCTGTTCGAGGTAATACTCGACACCCGGCAGACGCGGTACTCGGTCATATTCAATGCGCGCCGTGAGCTGACTGCCGTCGGCCATTTCCACCAGGTGCCCGAGCAGGCCGAAACCGGTGACGTCGGTCATCGCGGTCACGCCATCGAGCTTGCCGAAACGGCTGCCGGGCTTGTTCAGGGTGCACATCCAGTCCCGGGCCAGGCCGATGTCGGCATGGCGCAACTTGCCCTTTTTCTCGGCCGTCGTAAGGATGCCGATGCCCAGGGGCTTGGTGAGATAGAGCAGGCAACCGGCGGTGGCGGTGTCGTTGCGCTTCATGTGGCGCTTTTCCACCAGGCCGGTGACGGCCAGGCCAAAGATCGGCTCGGGTGCGTCGATGGAGTGTCCGCCTGCCAGCGGGATACCCGCTGCGTCGCACACCGAACGGCCACCGCGGATCACTTCCCGGGCGATTTCCGGCGCCAGCACGTTCACCGGCCAGCCCAGGATCGCAATCGCCATCAAGGGATCGCCGCCCATGGCGTAGATGTCGCTGATGGCATTGGTGGCGGCAATTCGGCCGAAATCGAAGGGATCGTCGACGATCGGCATGAAAAAGTCGGTGGTCGAGACCACACCGCGTTCTTCATCGATGGCATACACCGCCGCGTCGTCACGCGAGGCGTTGCCGACCCAGAGTTTCGGGTCGAGATTCTGTGCCCCGCTGCCGGCCAGGATCACTTCCAGCACCTGGGGGGAAATTTTGCAACCGCATCCGGCGCCGTGACTGTATTGGGTCAGGCGAATCGGCTCGCTCATAGGGTCACCTCTTGGAGTCTAGGTAACCAATCCTACAGCAAACGCGCCTTTTTCTTTGTAGGAGATACGCTGGTGGATACTGGCCACTGTGGGTTATGGCAACAGGATCAGCCGGCATCCGACAATCCGAGTGAATTTTCCTGATGGCACGCGATCCTTTTATGTACAACAGGGAGGAACCGGGGCTTTATGAACAGTGCAAAATTATTCGTCATCGAGTACACACTCCATGGCACTGCGAAATCATTCATTATCCGACTGGAAAAAATGGATAACGCAGAAGCCTGGCATTGGGCCAGCTGTGACGCGGGGGTGGGGCGAATTCCCCGATTTGGACGCGAGAAGGTGCAAAAGACCAGCAAGCCGATGGCTGAAAAATTCGGCGTGGAAAACGTCAAGTGGCGGCCGGCGAACTGATCACTGGCAACCGTCACGTTCGGGGGAAGCGATATGAGTGTGACATCCGTCTACAGCCCTGCGCAGCTGGACTATGGCCTGGACACGCAGGCCGGCCGCATCACCAAAAGCGCCAAGTGCCGGATCGGACTGGAAGCGGTCGAAAATGATCCGTTTTGCTTTGCCGTACGCGTCCCGGCGCCACTGCCGGAAGACCTGGAGCAAGCCAGGACCCTGGTGCTGTGGGTCGAAGGGCGGCGCTTGCAGGGCACCGTTCGCCACAGCGAACGCCTGGAGGACGACAGCCTCAGGCTGGAAGTGGAGCCGGACTAGGCTCCACTTTTTACAGCTTGTCGTGAATGCCGTCAGCCATGGGAGCACTTGCAGCCTTTATGAGCGCACTCCTCGCCGTGCTCATGGTGTTTGGCGCAGGCTTCACAGCAATAATGCTTGCCGTGACGGGCAATCGGATGTTCACCGAGTTTGCAGGAACATTTCGGACAATCGCAGATACTTTCACGGTCAATCATGGGTCTGACTCCTCTTGTGTGGTCGTCAGTGCTCAGATGCACACCGTAAGTGTAGGAGCTGCCGCAGGCTGCGATCTTTTGTGGCGAGCAAGCTCGCTCGCCACAAAAGCTTTAATCAGATACGGAACTGCCCGACCAGGCTGCCCAGGCGCTGACCGAGCTCGGCCAGGCTGCGGGAAGTCTGCGCGCCGAGCTGGGTTTCGTCGGCGACGTTGTCCACCGCCACGGCAATCTGATGCACGCTGCGGTTGATCTCTTCGGCCACGGCGGTCTGTTCTTCAGCGGCGCTGGCGATCTGCGCGTTCATCGAATTGATGGTCGCGATCAACTGGGCCATGGTGTCCAGCGAAGCCCCCGCCTCGTTGGCCTGGGCCGAGGTACCGTCGCCCGCCTCGCTGGAGCGACGCATCGCCTCCACCGCCGACTGGGTGCCGGCCTGCAGGCGGTCGATCATGCCCTGGATTTCCTGGGTGCTGATTTGCGTGCGGCTGGCCAGCGCCCGCACTTCATCGGCCACCACCGCAAAACCGCGCCCGGCCTCGCCGGCGCGGGCGGCTTCGATGGCCGCGTTGAGCGCCAGCAGGTTGGTCTGATCGGCAATCGAGCGGATCACCCCCAGCACGCTGACAATCGATGACACGTCTTTTTGCAGGCTGTCCAGGGACACGCCGCTGCTGCGGATGTCGTCCACCAGCGCATGGATCTTCTCGATGCTGCCGGCCACCACCCGCTTGGCCGCCTGGCCTTCTTCATCCGTCTGTTGGGCTGCCACCGCGGCGTTCTGCGCGCTCTTGGCCACTTCCTGGGCCGCCGCCGACATTTCGTTGATCGCCGTGGCCACCTGATCGGTCTCATGGCGCTGACGCTCCATGGCCTGGTCCGAGCGATTGGCCTGGTCGGACACCTGATTCACCAGTCCGGTCAGTTGCGAGGTCATTTCGCTGATCTGACGCACCAGGCCATGGATCTTGTCGACGAACCGGTTGAACGAGCCGGCCAGTTCGCCGAGTTCATCCTGACTGGTGATGGTCAGGCGGCGGGTCAGATCACCCTCGCCCGCCGCGATGTCGTCGAGGTTGGCTTTCATCAAGTGCAGCGGACGCAGCATGGTGTTGGCCAGCAACATCCCGGCAGCGGCGATCACCAGCAACACCACGAGCGCCACCCCGACGATGCTCAGCACCATGCCTTGCATGCGCTCCTGGACCTTGTCCTGGACCACCGCCACTTGTGCTTCGATGCCGTCGAGGTTGACCGAGGTGCCCACCGCCATGTCCCACTTGGGCAGGTATTCGGTGTAGCCGAGCTTGGGCACCAGCACCTGGGTGTTGCCGGGCAATGGCGAGCTGTATTGCAGGTAGTGCGTACCGTCCCTGGCCACTTTCACCAGGTCGCGGTTGACGTAGACACCGTTCGGGTCGCGATTGTCCTTGAAACTCTGGCCTACGCCTTCGGGGCTGTTGGCCTTGAACAGGCGCACGGTGTTGGAGTCGTAGCCAAAGAAGTAGCCGTCCTTGCCATAGGTGATGCTCGACAGCAGCTTGATCACCTGGGCCCGCGCCGCCTCGTCGCCGGGGGCGGCTGCGTCATACAGCGGTTTGATCGCGGTCATGGCCACGGCCACGTAGCTTTGCAGGGTCGCCTTGGCATCGCTGAGCAGGCGCTCTCGGGTCTGCTCGACTTCCTTGCGGGCCTGCTCCTGAAGAATGAACAGCGTGGTCAGGCTGATGACCAGCGCAAACAGCAGCACCGGGAGGACGGCAAGGGACAGGACTTTGGCCTTGAGGCTCATGCGCATGACGTTCACTCTTTTGTTTTTGTTGGCGTGGTTAAAAGCTTTAACGGCATGCCAGGTCAAAAGTTGAACGCGGTCATCAGGTCCGCAGAAGATCCCTGTGGGAGCGAGCTTGCTCGCGATAGCGGTCTGTCAGGCAACTTGATGCTGAATGTGCCGCCGTCATCGCGAGCAAGCTCGCTCCCACAGGGTAAGTGGTGTTTTACAGAATCATCGCCGCCACCCAGCCAAACGCCAGCAGCGGCAGGTTGTAGTGCAGGAAGGTCGGGACCACGGTGTCCCAGATGTGATGGTGCTGGCCGTCGATGTTCAGGCCGGAGGTCGGGCCGAGGGTCGAGTCCGAGGCCGGCGAACCGGCATCGCCCAGGGCACCGGCCGTGCCGACGATGCACACGATCGCCAACGGGCTGAAGCCCAGTTGCACGCACAGCGGCACGAAGATCGCCGCCAGAATCGGCACGGTGGAGAACGACGAGCCGATGCCCATGGTCACCAGCAACCCCACCAGCAACATCAGCAAGGCGCCAATGCCTTTGCTGTGATCGATGTACGACGCCGACGACTCGACCAGCGTCTGCACTTGACCGGTGGCCTTCATCACTTCGGCAAAACCCGAGGCGGCGATCATGATGAAACCGATCATCGCCATCATTTTCATGCCTTCGGTGAACAGGTCATCGGTGTCGCGCCATTTGACGATGCCCGACACCGAGAAAATCAGGAAGCCGACCAGTGCACCGATAATCATCGAATCGAGCAGCAACTGAATGATGAACGCCGCGGCGATGGCCACCCCGGCCACCATCAGGCTCAGCGGGTTGTATTGCACCGCCACTTGCTCGACTTGCTCGATTTTCGCCAGGTCGTAGACCCGCTTCTTGCGGTAGCTGACAAACGCGATCAGCAGGCCCGCCACCATGCCCAGCGCCGGAATGCCCATGGCGTGGGTCACATTGACGCCGCTGATGTCCACACCGCTGCGGGCGACGTTGGCCAGCAGGATCTCATTGAGGAAGATATTGCCGAAGCCCACCGGCAGGAACATGTAGGGCGTGATCAAGCCGAAGGTCATGACACAGGCGATCAGTCGACGGTCCAGTTGCAGCTTGGTCAGCACATACAGAAGCGGCGGCACCAGCAACGGAATAAACGCGATATGGATCGGCAGGATGTTCTGCGAGGCGATGGCCACGACCCAGAGCAGGCCAATCAGCAGCCATTTGACCTGACCGCCGCCGCTGGCGTGCTGACGATCGACCATCGCCAGCGCCTTGTCGGCCAGCGCATGGGCCATGCCGGATTTGGCAATGGCCACGGCAAAGGCACCGAGCAAGGCGTAGGACAACGCCACCGTCGCCCCGCCACCCAGGCCGCTGTTGAAAGCCTTGAGCGTCGCCTCGATGCCCAGGCCTCCGGTCAGACCACCTACCAGCGCACCGACGATCAGGGCGATCACCACATGCACGCGGGACAGGCTGAGCACCAGCATGATGCCGACCGCGGCAATGACTGCATTCATTTCGAAACCTCGTGACAAACGGAAAGAGTCCGGCCGGCAGTCTGCGTGAGCCGCCAGCGGATAACAGGAATGGGTTTTATTAGAGGGCGCGCACTTTGAATGAAGCAGCGGCAAGCTGCAAGCCTCAAGCCGCAAGCTTTTGTGTTTTCGGCTTGCAGCTTGAAGCTTGTCGCTCAAGAAAGCTGCTTTTATGCCGCTACAGTGCAAAGTCTCAGATATTTATCGAATAAGGACGCCTCCATGTCGCTCAGACAACCTTCCATTCAATGGAAAATCACCCTGCTGGCCGGGCTGTGCCTGGCGGGCATCGTGACCCTGCTGGTGGGTCTTTCGCTATACCGCATGGAGCACAGCTCCGAGCTGGTGAAAGCCTCGAGCATGGAGATGCTGACCGAATCGGCCCAGGCCCGGATCGAGTCCCAGGGCGAGAACCAGGCACTGGGGATTCGCCAGCAGTTCATGGACGCCTATCAGTACGGCCACGGTTTCTCCCGGCAGGTGCTGTTTTTGCGCGAGCAGGCCGAAAAGCGCTTCCTCGATGCCTTCGACCTGCGCGAAGACCTGACCCGCCAGGTCAAGTCGGCCCTGCAGGCCAATCCGGACCTGCTTGGCCTGTCCCTGGTGTTCGAACCCAACGGGCTGGACGGCAAGGACGAACTGTTCACCGGCCAGGCGGAACTGGGCAGCAACGACAAGGGCCGTTTCGCCCTCTACTGGTCGCAGCCGACGCCGGGCAAGCTAACGTCCATGGCGCTGCCGGAAAAGGACATGGCCGACACCAGCACCGGCCCCAGCGGCGAAGCGGCCAACGCCTGGTTCACCTGCCCGCGCACCACGCTCAAGCCGTGCGTGATCGAACCCTACTTCTATGAGATCGACGGCCAGAACGTGCTGATGACCAGCATCGTTTTCCCGCTGATGGTCAATGGCAAGGTGATCGCCTCGCTGTCGGTGGACATCAACCTCAACAGCCTGCAAGCGGTCAGCCTGGGGGCCAGCAAGAAACTCTACGACGGCCAGACCAGTGTCAGCATCATCAGCCCGGCGGGCCTGCTCGCCGGCTACAGCCCGGACGCCAGCAAACTCAGCCAGCGCCTGGATGCCGTGGACAAGGCCAGCGGTACCGAACTGCTGCGCATGCTGGCCGCCAGCAGAAAAACCGCCAGCCTGCACAGCCATCAGCAATTGAAAGTGCTGGCCCCCTTCCAGCCGATTCCCGGCGGCAAGTCCTGGGGCGTACTGCTCGACGTGCCGGAGAACGTCCTGGTCGGCCCCGCCGAAGCCCTGAAAAAGCAACTCGATGACAGCAACACCGCCGGCACACTGGTCGAACTCGGCCTGGGCGTGCTCGCCGCGCTGCTGGGCCTGGTGCTGGTGTGGCTGATGGCCCGCAGCGTGACCCGACCGATTCTCGGCGTGGCGCACATGCTCGAGGACATCGCCAGTGGCGAAGGTGACCTGACCCGTCGCCTGGCCTACGACAAGAAAGATGAACTGGGCCAGTTGGCCGGCTGGTTCAACCGTTTCCTCGACAAGCTGCAGCCGATCATTGCCGAAGTGAAACGCTCGGTGCAGGACGCCCGCAGCACCGCCGACCAGTCGTCCGCCATCGCCACCCAGACCAGCGCCGGCATGGAGCAGCAATATCGACAGGTGGATCAGGTTGCCACCGCCTCCCACGAAATGAGCGCCACCGCCCAGGACGTCGCCCGCAGCGCCGCGCAAGCGGCACACGCCGCCCGCGATGCCGATCAGGCGACCCGTCAGGGCCTGACCGTAATCGACCGCACCACTGCCAGCATCGACAACCTCGCCGCCGACATGAGCGCGGCCATGGTTCAGGTCGAAGGCCTGGCAGCCAACAGCGAAAAAATCGGCACGGTGCTGGAAGTGATCCGCGCGATTGCCGAGCAGACCAACCTGCTGGCCCTCAACGCGGCGATCGAAGCGGCCCGTGCCGGTGAGGCCGGGCGCGGTTTTGCCGTGGTCGCCGATGAGGTGCGCAACCTGGCGCGGCGTACCCAGGAGTCTGTGGAGGAAACCCGTCTGGTGATCGAACAACTGCAAAGCGGCACCCAGGACGTGGTGGGTTCGATGAACAACAGTCATCGCCAGGCCCAGGGCAGTGTCGAGCAGGTTGGCCAGGCTGTGACCGCGCTGCGCCAGATAGGCGACGCGGTGACCGTGATCAACGACATGAACATGCAGATCGCCAGTGCCGCCGAAGAGCAAAGCGCGGTGGCCGAGGAGATCAACAACAACGTGGCGACCATTCGCGACGTGACCGAGTCGCTGTCGGGCCAGGCCAATGAGTCGGCACGGGTCAGCCAGTCGCTCAACAGCCTGGCGAACCAGCAGCAGAGTCTGATGGACCAGTTCCGCGTTTAAGCCTTGCAAAATCCCCATGTGGGAGCGGGCTTGCTCGCGAAGGCGGTGTGTCATTCGAAATTTACGTCGACTGACACACCGCCTTCG
>NZ_MRCP01000033.1:0-11640 GCF_002303975.1 Pseudomonas sp. ACN5
CGAAAGCGGAGTGTCAGTCACCATCAATGTTGACTGACACTCCGCTTTCGCGAGCAAGCCCGCTCCCACAGTTGTTTTGTGGTGGGCGGGAAAGCTGCGGCGCACCCAGTGTCGCCAGTTGTTCGAAGTTGTAACAACGCCAGCGGCTTATGCTCGTGAATCTATAAATAATTCAATAAAACCAATTTGTTACAGGTTTTTTGGCTTGTTACAGCCCATTTCCCCGCCGATTGCCGCCTTACTGAACACTCGTTTAGTATGGCCTCAAGTCGCATCACCTCAGACCAATCACAATAATTCGAGGATTCCCATGACCACTCAATCGTCGCTGCTCAGCCAGGTCGAAGCAGGCGTTGCCTGGATCACCCTCAATCGCACTGCCCAGCGCAATGCGCTGGACGTTCCGACGCTGAAAAACCTGCACGCCTTGCTCGATGCTTTCAACGCCGATCCAGCGGTGCGTGTGGTGGTATTGACGGGCAGTGGCCGCAGCTTCTGCGCTGGCGCCGACCTCGATGAATGGGCGGATGCCGAAGCCCGGGGTGCACTGGAAACCTACGGCTGGACCGAGACCGCCCACGCCTTGATGACTCGCCTGCACAGCCTGGAAAAACCGACCATCGCCGCCATCAACGGCACCGCTGTCGGCGCCGGGATGGACCTGACCCTGTGCTGCGACCTGCGCATTGCCGGGCAGTCGGCTCGCTTCAAAGCCGGCTACACCAGCATGGCGTACTCGCCGGATGCCGGCGCCAGTTGGCACCTGCCGCGCCTGATCGGCAGCGAAAAAGCCAAGCGCCTGCTGTTCCTCGATGAACTGTGGGGGGCTGACCGCGCCCTCGACGCCGGTCTGGTCGGCGATGTCTGCGCCGACGATCAACTGCTGACGGTCACCAGCGAACTGGCCGCACGCCTGGCCGCCGGGCCGACGTTCGCTTTTGCCCAGACCAAAAAACTCATGCGCGAAGGCGCCGATCGCAGCCTGGCGGAACAACTGCAAGCCGAACTCGCCGCCGGCCTGCTCTGCGGTCGCAGCGAGGACGGCAACGAAGCCCTGCGCGCCGCCATGGAAAAACGCCCGGCACGTTTCGTCGGTCGTTGATTCCCACACTTCTTTCAGTACACGAACAACAGGTAGCAGCATGAATTTCCAACTGACCCAAGAACAAGAAATGTTGGTGGACTCGGTACGCAGCTTCGTCGAGAAGGAACTGCTGCCTTATGAAGAGCAAGTCGACCGCGCCGACGAGGTGTCCCCGGAGCTGGCGGCGCAGATTCGCGGCAAGGCGATCGCCGCCGGCTTCTACGCCTTCAACATGCCCGAAGAAGTGGGCGGTGGTGGCCTGGACTACCTGTCCCAGGCGCTGATCGAGCGTGAGCTGTCCAAGGTCTCCTGGGCGCTGCACGTGTTCGTCGCACGGCCGTCGAAAATCCTCATGGCCTGCACCGGCGACCAGATCAACGACTACCTGTTGCCGTGCATCCAGGGCGAGAAAATCGACTGCTTCGCCCTGACCGAACCGGGTGCCGGTTCCGATGCCAATGCGATCAAGACCCGCGCCGTGCGTGAGGGCGACGACTTCATTCTCAACGGCAGCAAGCATTTCATCAGCCACGCCGGGCATGCCGACTTCGCCATCGTCTTTGCCGTGACCGACACCTACGAACACAACGGCAAAAAGCGTAACGCCGTGACCTCGTTCCTGGTCGACCGCAACACCCCGGGCATGACCATTCGCCGTGGGCCCAAGTGCGTGAGCAACCGGGGTTACCACACCTTCGAAATGTTCTTCGACGACTGCCGCGTACCGGCCAGCAAAGTGCTGGGCGAAGTCGGCAAGGGCTGGGACGTGGCCAACGCCTGGCTGACCGCCGGGCGCGTGATGGTCGCGGCCAACTGCGTCGGTCAGGCCCAGCGTGCACTGGACGTGTCGCTGCAATGGGCGGCGGACCGCAAGCAATTCGGCCAGCCGATCGGCACTTACCAGGGCGTGTCGTTCAAATTGGCCGACATGGCCACGCAGATCCGCGCCGCCGAACTGCTGACCCTGCACACCGCGTGGAAAATGGACCAGGGCACCATGACCGATGGCGAGGCCGGCATGGCCAAGCTGTTCGCCAGTGAAGTGCTCGGCCGTACCGCCGACGAAGCGGTGCAGATTTTCGGCGGCATGGGCCTGATGGACGAAGGTCCGGTGGAGCGCATCTGGCGCAACGCACGGATCGAACGGATCTGGGAAGGCACCTCGGAAATCCAGCGCCACATCATTTCCCGCGAGCTGCTGCGGCCGCTGCTGCGCTGACCGGCCCGGAGAACTCCCATGTCCCAAACCATTCGTGACAACCTCAAACGCATGCTGGCGCCGCAACACGTGGCGTTCGTCGGCGGCCGCAGCATGGCGCGCGCCCTCAAGCGCTGTGCCGAGGGCGGCTACCCAGGGCAGATGTGGCTGGTCAATCCACAGCACGACAATCTTGAAGGTGTGCCGTGTGTGCGCAGCGTTGCCGAGCTGCCTTGCGGCCCGGACGCCGTGTTCATCGCCACCAACCGCGAACTGACCCTGGCCTGCGTGGCCGAGCTGGCCGCCATCGGCGCGGGCGGCGCGATCTGCTACGCCTCCGGCTTCGCCGAAACCGGCGCCGAAGGCCAGGCCCTGCAACAGCAATTGCTCAAGGCCGCTGGCGACATGGCCTTGCTCGGCCCTAACTGCTACGGCCTGCTCGACTACCTGCACAGCTGCGCGCTGTGGCCGGTGGCCCATGGCGGCAAAGCGGTGGAGAAGGGTGTGGCGGTGCTGACCCAGAGCGGCAACTTCGCCTACAACCTGTCCATGAGCGACCGCTCGCTGCCGGTGGCCTACATGGCGTCGGTGGGCAATCAGGCGCAACTGGGCGTGGCTGAATTGATGGACGTGCTGCTCGACGAGCCGCGGGTCACCGCCATCGGCCTGCACCTGGAAGGCCTGAAGAACGTGCCGGGTTTTGCCCGCGCCGCGCACAAGGCGCTGGAAAAGGGCATCCCGATCATCGCCCTGAAAACCGGCGTGTCGCAGATTGGCGCCGAACTGGCCTTGAGTCACACCAGTTCGCTGTCCGGTTCCGATGCGCTGTACGACGCGCTGTTCGACCGTCTCGGGGTGATCCGTGTCAGCGGCCCGGTGAGTTTTGTCGAAACCCTCAAGGCCGCGGCCTGCGGCAACCTGCCAGCGGGTAACAGCCTGATCGCACTGGCCTGTTCCGGCGGCGACGCCGGCCTGATTGCCGACTACGCCGAACGCAACGACCTGGGCCTGCCGAAGCTCGATCAAGGACAGGTCGGCGAACTCGCGCAGGTGCTGCCGACCTACGCCAACCTGGTCAACCCGCTGGATTTCACCACGGCGATCTGGGGCGACGGCGAAGCCTTGAATCGCATGCTCGACAGCGCCCTGCGTACCGAAGCCGACGCGGCGATGCTGGTGCTCGACTACCCGTCGGAGTTCACCGGCGAGCGCAAGGAGTGCGACCTGCTGCTGGAGCTGTACTGCGCGGCACTGCAGCGCCACGGCAAGACCGGTTTTGTCACTTCGGCTTTCCCTGAATTGCTGCCGGCCCATGCCCGTGAGCGTCTGCACGCGCAAGGCGTCGCGGCCTTGCAGGGCGTGGAAGACGGGCTGGCCGCGTGGGGCCGCATTGCCGGTTATCAGTGCAATCGCCAGGCCTTGCTCGCTCTGGGTGAATCGGCGCTGGTGCCGCTGTGCCCGCACGCGCTGGAAGGCGAGGGGCGCTTGCTCAATGAATGGGATTCCAAACAGGCGTTGAAAGCCTTTGGCCTGCCGACGCCAAACGGCGTATTGAGCACCCCGGACCAGGCCCTGAAGGATGCCGAGTCACTGGGTTATCCGTTGGTCTTGAAAGCCGTCAGCGCACAGCTGCCGCACAAGACCGAGGCCGGCGCCGTGGCGCTGAATCTCAAGGATGGCGCGGCGTTGAGTGCGGCGCTGGAGAAGATGCGCGCCAGCATTGCCGCCTACGCCCCGGGTGTAGCCTTCGATCAACTGTTGCTCGAGCCCATGGCCAGACCGCCACTGGCTGAGCTGATTGTCGGCATCAAGCGCGAAAACGATTTCGGCCTCGCGCTGGTGATCGGTGCCGGCGGCATTCTGGTGGAGCTGCTCAAGGACAGTCGCAACCTGTTGCTGCCGACCACCGACGGTGCGATCCGCAATGCCTTGCTCAGCTTGCGCAGCGCCCCGTTGCTGCAAGGCTTCCGTGGCCGCGAGTCTGCTGACCTCGACGCCCTGGTGACGGCGATCCGCGCCGTGGCCGACTACGCCTGCGAGAACGCCGCGCAACTGCTGGAACTCGATGTGAACCCATTGTTGGTCGGTGCCCAAGGCACGATTGCGGTCGATGCGTTGATTCGCCTCGGCCACGAGTGAGGACATGAACATGCAAAGCAAAACCTTGACCGGCGGCCAGGCCCTCGTGCGCCTGTTGGCCAACTACGGCGTCGATACCGTGTTCGGCATCCCCGGCGTACACACCCTGGAGCTGTATCGCGGCTTGCCCGGCAGCGGCATCCGCCACGTGCTGACCCGTCATGAACAGGGCGCCAGCTTCATGGCCGATGGTTATGCCCGGGTCAGCGGCAAACCCGGCGTGTGCTTCGTCATCACCGGCCCCGGCGTGACCAACGCCGCCACCGGCATCGGCCAGGCCTATGCCGATTCGATTCCGATGCTGGTGATTTCCAGCGTCAACCACAGCGCCAGCCTCGGCAAGGGCTGGGGCAGCCTGCACGAGTGCCAGGACCAGCGGGCGATGACCGCGCCGATCACGGCGTTCTCGGCCGTGGCGCTGACCGCCGAAGACCTGCCGGAACTGGTCGCCCGTGCCTACGCGGTGTTCGACAGCGAGCGGCCGCGCCCGGTGCACATCTCGGTGCCGCTGGATGTGTTGGCGGCACCGATTGCCCGTGACTGGAGCAACGACGTGGTGCGTCGCCCGGGCCGTGGTCCGGCATCCGCCACTGCGCTTGACCAGGCCGTGGCCAAACTCAAAGGCGCGAAACGGCCGATGATCATCGCCGGTGGTGGTGCACTCAATGCCGTGCAGGAGCTCAGTGAACTCAGCACGCGCCTCGCTGCGCCACTGTTCACCAGCGTCGCCGGCAAGGGGCTGCTGCCACCGGATGCGCCGCTCAACGCAGGCTCCTCCCTGTGTGTGGAACCGGGCTGGAACCTGATCGCCGAGGCCGATGTGGTGCTGGCGGTCGGCACAGAAATGGCCGACACCGACTTCTGGCGCGAACGCCTGCCGCTCAAGGGTGAACTGCTGCGTGTCGATATCGACCCGCGCAAATTCAACGACTTCTACCCCTGCGCAGTGGCCTTGCAGGGCGATGCACAACAAACCCTCAGCGGTTTGCTTGAGCGCCTGCCATCGGACGTGCGTGATGCCGGCCCCGCGATTGCCTCGGTTGCCGCGTTGCGCGAAGCGGTCAAGGCCAGCCATGGCCCGTTGCAGTCGATCCATCAGGCGATTCTCGAGCGTATTGCGGCGGAGCTGCCGGACAACGCCTTCATCAGCACCGACATGACCCAGCTTGCGTATACGGGTAACTACGCCTTTGACAGCCTGGCCATCCGCAGCTGGTTGCACCCGACCGGCTACGGCACCTTGGGTTATGGCTTGCCGGCGGGGATCGGCGCCAAGTTCGGCGCTCCGCAACGGCCCGGTCTGGTGCTGGTCGGCGACGGCGGTTTCCTCTACACCGCGCAGGAACTGGCGACGGCCGTCGAAGAGCTGGACAGCCCGCTGGTGGTGCTGCTGTGGAACAACGACGCCCTGGGACAGATCCGCGACGACATGCTCGGCCTGGACATCGAACCCATCGGCGTGCTGCCGCGCAATCCGGATTTCGCCGCCCTCGCGCGTGCGTTCGGTTGCACGGTGAACCAGCCGCAAAGCCTGGCCGAGTTGCAGACCGACTTGCGCCACGGCTTCAAGCGCAACGGCGTGACCCTGATCGAACTCAAGCATGCCTGTGCGCATTGATCTGCATTTTAAGGGGATGAAGCCATGCGCTTTTCCGATCTGACTCAACGTATCGCCGGTGATGGCGCTGCCGCCTGGGATATTCATTACCGCGCCCTGGCGCTGCGCGAGCAGGGCCAGGACATTTTGCTGCTGTCCGTGGGCGATCCGGATTTCGACACGCCACAGCCCATCGTGCAGGGTGCCATCGACAGCCTGCTGAGCGGCAACACTCATTACGCCGAGGTGCGCGGCAAGCGTGCCCTGCGTGAGGCCATTGCCAGGCGCCATCAACAACGCAGCGGCCAAAGCGTTTCGGCCGATCAGGTCACCGTGCTGGCCGGGGCGCAATGTGCGCTGTTCAGCGTCGCCCAATGCGTGCTCAACCCGGGGGACGAGGTGATCGTCGCCGAACCGATGTACGTCACCTACGAAGCCGTGTTCGGTGCCTGCGGCGCCGTGGTGGTGCCGGTGCCGGTGCGTTCGGAAAACGGCTTCCGTGTGTTGCCTGAAGATGTCGCCGAGCGCATCACGCCACGCACCCGGGCCCTGGCGCTGAACAGTCCGCACAATCCGTCCGGCGCCAGTCTGCCGCGCAGCACCTGGGCCGCTCTGGCCGAGTTGTGCATCGCCCACGACCTGTGGCTGATTTCCGACGAGGTCTACAGCGAACTGCTGTTCGAAGGCGAGCACGTCAGCCCGGCGAGCCTGCCGGGCATGGCCGAGCGCACCGCGACCCTCAACAGTCTGTCGAAATCCCACGCCATGACCGGCTGGCGCGTCGGCTGGGTGGTGGCGCCACCATCCCTCGCTGCGCACCTGGAAAACCTTGCGCTGTGCATGCTCTACGGCTCGCCGGATTTCATTCAGGACGCTGCCGTGGTGGCCCTGGAAAGCAACCTGCCGGAACTGGAGGCCATGCGCGAAGCCTATCGCCAGCGCCGCGACCTGGTGTGCGACAGCCTGGCCGATTGCCCCGGGGTGCGGGCGTTGAAACCTGACGGCGGCATGTTCGTGATGCTCGATATCCGCCAGACCGGGCTCAGCGCCCAGGCCTTTGCCGACCGTCTGCTGGATCGCCACGGTGTGTCGGTATTGGCGGGCGAGGCCTTTGGTCCGAGCGCGGCGGGGCACATTCGCCTCGGTCTGGTGGTCGGCGCCGAACCGTTGCGCGATGCCTGCCAGCGCATTGCCCGTTGTGCCCAGGAATTGATGGAGGCCCAGGTTCATGCTTAACCACAACGCATTGTTTATTGATGGCCGCTGGCAAAAACCGTCGGGGCAGGGCATCGCCCAGGTGATCAACCCGGCCACGGAAGAAGTGGCTGGCAGCGTGCCGCTGGGCGATGAGCGCGATGTCGAAAACGCCGTGGCCGCTGCACGCCGGGCCTTCGACTCATGGTCACGCACTCCCTCCAGCGTGCGCGCCGGTTACGTTCGTGCCCTGGCCGGGCAATTGCGTGCCCGCGCTGATGAGATGGCCTCGGTCATCACTACCGAGTTGGGCATGCCGGTGCAATGGTGCCGCTCGGTGCAGGTCGACGGGCCGATCGCTGGCCTTGAGCAGTACGTCGAACTGGCTCATCTGATGGACGAGGTGCGCGAAGTCGGCAATTCACTGGTGATCCGCGAGGCCGTGGGTGTCTGCGCGTTCATCAACCCGTGGAATTACCCGCTGCACCAGTTGATCGGCAAACTGGCCCCGGCCCTGGCCGCCGGTTGCACCGTGGTGGTCAAGCCGAGCCAGGAAACCCCGCTGCATGCCTTCTTGCTGGCGCAGATGATCGAGGACGTCGGCTTGCCAGCCGGTGTCTTCAACCTGGTCAGCGGGCCGGGCTCGAAAGTCGGTGAAGCACTGGCCAAACACCCTGACGTGGACATGGTGTCGTTTACCGGCTCCACCGGCGCTGGCGTTCGCGTTGCGCAAGCGGCGGCGCCTTCGGTGAAACGGGTGTGCCTGGAACTGGGCGGCAAATCGCCGCTGCTGATTGCCGAGGATGCGGACCTGGACGCGGCCGTGCGCTACGGCGTGCAGGACGTGATGATCAACTCCGGCCAGACCTGCACCGCCTTGACCCGCATGCTGCTGCCGGCCAGCCGTTATGCCCAAGCCGTGGAAATCGCCCTGCAGGAGACCCTGAGCCTGCGCATGGGCGATCCCCTCGACCCACAAAGCTTCCTGGGACCTATGTGTTCCGCGGGGCAAAAACGCACCGTGCTCGATTACATCAAGGTCGGCCAACAGGAAGGCGCACGGCTGCTGTGCGGCGGGGACGCGCCGTCAGCCTTCGAGCGCGGCTTCTATGTCAGCCCGACGCTGTTCGCCGATGTCGACAACCGCATGCGCATCGCCCAGGAAGAGATCTTCGGCCCGGTGCTGTGCCTGATTCCTTACGCCGATGAAGCACAGGCCATCCAGATCGCCAACGACTCGCCGTTCGGCCTGTCCAGTGGCGTCTGGGCCGGCAGTGCCGAGCGTGCCTTGCACCTGGGCCGGCAGATGCGCGCCGGCCAGTGCTTCCTCAATGGCGCGGCGTTCAATTACCAGGCGCCGTTCGGTGGCTACAAACAATCGGGCAATGGCCGGGAGTGGGGTGAGGAGGGACTCAACGAGTTCGTCGAAGTGAAGGCGATCCAGGTGTGACGGTAGGCGATTCAGATGTTGTATGCACCGGGCCCTGGCCCGGTGTCTTGCGTGGTTTTGAACCGGTAATTCATTAGCTTTTTGATCAGGGGCAATGCAATGAGCGATAACAAAAACAAGATTACTCAAGCGAACCATGAATTGAGCTTCCCGCGCAGGGACTTCTTGAAGTACAGCGCGGCAGCCGCGGCGGTGGCCGGGGCGTTCTCCATGGGGCTGCCGTTTGGCGCCTTTGCCGGGGAGGCCACACCAAAGCCGGGTGGCGTGTTGCGTCTGGGCCTGGCGGGTGGCAGCACCACGGACTCGAAAGATCCGGGTTCCTGGTCCGACACCTTCACCTTCGTCGGCTTCTCGGCGGTCTATAACACCCTGACCGAAATTGCCGTCGACGGCAGCGCCATCCCCGAACTGGCCGAAAGCTGGACCTCGACCCCGGACGCGCGTGTCTGGACTTTCAAGATTCGTCAGGGCGTGACCTTCCACAATGGCAAGACCCTGACCGCCGAGGACGTGGTGGCGTCGATCCAGCATCACCTCGGCGAAAAATCCACCTCGGCGGCCAAGACCGTGCTGGGTGACGTGGCCAAAGTCAGTGCCAACGGCAGCGACAGCGTGGTGTTCGAATTGCACTCGGGCAACGCCGACTTCTCCTATGTGGTTGCCGATTACCACCTGGCGATCATGCCGAGCAAGGACGGCGCGGCGGACTGGCAGGCCGGCGCTGGTACCGGTGGCTATCGCCTCAAGGACTTCGAACCGGGCGTGCGCATGACCCTGGAACGCAGCCCCGATTACTGGAAACCGGGCCGCGCGCACTTCGCCAGCGCCGAGTTGATCGCGATCTCCGACGGCGCGGCACGGGTCAATGCGCTGGTCACCGGGCAAGTGGATGTGATCAACAAGGTCGACCTGAAAACCGTCGCGCTGCTCAAGCGCAACCCGAACCTGGTCATCGAAGAAACCAAAGGCGCCCAGCACTACACCTTCCCGATGCTCACCGACAGCCAGGTGTTCCTGAACAACGACGTGCGCCTGGCGATGAAGCACGCGATCAACCGCGAAACCTTGCTGGCTTCGGTGCTGCACGGCTATGGCCTGGTGGGCAACGACCACCCGATCCAGCCCGGCAGCCGTTTCATCAACACCGCGCTGGAACAACGCACCTACGATCCGGACAAATCGCGCTTCTACCTGAAGAAGGCCGGTCTGGATTCGCTCAAGGTCCGCCTGCAAGCCTCCGACGCGGCCTACACCGGCGCGGTGGACGCCTCGGTGTTGTTCAAGGAACAGGCGCGAGCCGCCGGGATCGACATCGACGTGGTGCGCGAGCCCGCCGATGGCTTCTTCTCCAACGTGTGGATGAAGCAACCCTTCACCACCTCGTTCTGGTACAGCAGCCTGACCGCCGACCGCATGTTCAGCATCGGCTACGCCAAGGGTGCGGCGTGGAACGAAACCCACTGGGACAACCCGCGCTTCAATCAACTGCTCAACGCCGCTCGCGGCGAAATGAACGACCCGCTGCGCCGCGAGATGTACAACGAAATGCAGGCGCTGTGCCGGGACGAGGGCGGGGCGATCGTGCCGCTGTTCGCCAGTTCCGTGGCGGCGCGCTCCAACCGGGTGGTTCACGGTGGGCAGACCGCGCCCTACGGTGAACTGGATGGCCTGCGGGTGATCGAGCGCTGGTGGCAGGCGTAAACCGGGATCTATCGAACGGTGAAGATCAACTGTGGGAGCGGGCTTGCTCGCGAATAGAGTCTGTCAGCTGACTCAGTTGGCGACTGACACGCCGCGTTCGCGAGCAAGCCCGCTCCCACAGTAGAAATTTAGTGTCTTCAAAGGCGTGCCCAATTCAAGGAACTGCACGATGAGAAGTATTTTCAAGCTGTTGGGACAGCGTCTCGCATTAGGCCTGCTGTCCCTGTTCGCCGTTTCAGTGATCATCTTCCTGGCCGTCGGCATGCTCCCGGGCGACATTGCCCAGGCCATGCTCGGTCAGTCGGCCACCCCGGAAACCGTGGCGGCCTATCGGGCGCAACTGGGGCTGGATTTGCCGCCGTTGAGCCGTTTCGGCCACTGGATCTGGCAGTTGTTGCACGGTGATCTCGGTGTATCGCTGGCCAACCAGCGGCCCATCGCCGATCTGGTGAGTACGCGTTTGGGCAACACCTTCAGCCTCGCCTTGCTGGCGGCCCTGGTGTCGGTGCCGCTGGCGTTGTGTCTGGGGATGCTCGCCGCGCTGTACCGCAACAGCTGGTTCGACCGCTTGCTCAATACCTCGGCCCTGAGCGCGGTGTCGTTCCCCGAGTTCTTCGTTGCCTACCTCCTGATCCTGGTATTCGCGGTGAAGCTCAACTGGTTCCCGAGCATTTCCAACCTGGCGCCGGACGCTTCGTTGGGCACGGTTCTGGAACGCTCGGTGTTGCCGGTGGCGACCCTGAGCCTGGTGGTGATCGCGCAGATGATGCGCATGACCCGCGCCTCATTGATCAACCTGCTGGCCAGCCCCTACATCGAAATGGCCCGGCTCAAGGGCATCAGCCAGTCGCGGATCATCTTTCGCCACGCCTTGCCCAATGCCCTGGCGCCCATCGTCAACGTGGTGGCATTGAACCTCGCGTACCTGGTGGTCGGCGTGGTGGTGGTCGAAGTGGTGTTTGTCTATCCGGGGCTCGGTCAGTTGCTGGTGGACTCGGTGGCCAAGCGCGACATTCCGGTGGTGCAGGCCTGCAGCCTGATCTTCGCCGCGACCTACATCCTGCTCAACACCAGCGCCGATGTGCTGTCGATTGCCAGCAACCCACGCCTGATGCATCCGAAGGGGTAGACCATGAGCCTGTTAAAACACCTGTGGCGGGCGCCCCTGAGCGCCCGGTTCGGTTTGTTGATGATCCTGCTTTACGTGCTGGTGGCGGTGTTCGCGCCGGTGTTGGCGCCGTTTGGCGAAACCCAGGTGGTGGGCGGGGGCTTTGAGC
>NZ_MRCP01000034.1:0-10126 GCF_002303975.1 Pseudomonas sp. ACN5
ACGTCTACACCGGCCCGACCACCGTTACTGAATCCATCAAGGACGCAGTGGGCGGCAACCTCGAAGCGATCAACCCAATCAAGACCCCGGTGGAAACCACGGTCAACGATGTCAACGACACCACCACCGTGACCTTGACCGCGACGCCGAGCGTGGATGAGAACGGCACCATCACCTACACCGCGACGCTGACCGATGCCCAAGGCAAACCGGTCACTGCGCAGAACGGTCCAGTGACCGTGACCCTCGACAGCGGCAAGGTGATCACCATCGCCGAAGGCCAGAGCTCCGGCAGCCTGCCGGTCAGCGTCGGCAACGACGTCTACACCGGTCCGACCACCGTGACCGAGTCGATTAAATCGGCCGACGGCGGCAACCTCGAAGCGATCAACCCGATCAAGACCCCGGTGGAAACCACGGTCAACGATGTCAACGACACCACCACGGTGACCCTGACCGCGACCCCGAGCGTGGACGAGAACGGCACCATCACCTACACCGCGACGCTGACCGATGCCCAGGGCAAACCGGTCACCGCGCAAAACGGTCCAGTCACCGTGACCCTCGACAGCGGCAAGGTGATCACCATCGCCGAAGGTCAGAGCTCCGGTAGCCTGCCAGTGACCGTGGGCAACGACGTTTACACCGGTCCGACCACCGTGACCGAGTCGATTAAATCGGCCGACGGCGGCAACCTCGAAGCGATCAACCCAATCAAGACCCCGGTGGAAACCACGGTCAACGATGTCAACGACACCACCACGGTGACCCTGACCGCCACTCCAAGCGTGGACGAGAACGGCACCATCACCTACACCGCGACCCTGACCGATGCCCAAGGCAAACCGGTCACCGCGCAAAACGGTCCGGTGACCGTGACCCTCGACAGCGGCAAGGTGATCACCATCGCCGAAGGCCAGAGCTCCGGCAGCCTGCCAGTGACCGTGGGCAACGACGTCTACACCGGTCCGACCACCGTGACCGAGTCGATTAAATCGGCCGACGGCGGCAACCTCGAAGCGATCAACCCAATCAAGACCCCGGTGGAAACCACGGTCAACGATGTCAACGACACCACCACGGTGACCCTGACCGCGACCCCGAGCGTGGACGAAAACGGCACCATCACCTACACCGCGACGCTGACCGATGCCCTGGGCAAACCGGTCACCGCGCAAAACGGTCCAGTCACCGTGACGTTGGACAGCGGCAAGGTCATCACCATCGCCGAAGGCCAGAGCTCCGGCAGCCTGCCGGTCACGGTTGGCAACGACGTCTACACCGGTCCGACCACCGTTACTGAATCCATCAAGGACGCAGTGGGCGGCAACCTGGAATTGGTGTCGCCAAACACAACGCCAGTGACCACCACGGTCAACGACGTCAACGACACCACCACCGTGACCCTGACCGCCACTCCAAGCGTGGACGAGAACGGCACCATCACCTACACCGCGACCTTGACCGACAAGACCGGTGCCCCGGTTACCGCGCATAACACGCCGGTCACCGTCACGCTGGACAGCGGCAAGGTGATCACCATCGCCGTTGGCCAGAGCTCCGGCACCCTGCCGGTGACCGTCGGCAACGACGTCTACACAGGCGCGCCAACCGTTACCGAATCAATCAAGGCTGCCAGCGGCGGCAACCTTGAAGCCCTCGGCACGGACAAGACGCCAGTGTCGACCAGCGTCAGTGACTTCCAGGACACCACCACTGTCAGCATCAGCGGCAGCACCTCGGTAACCGAAGGGCAGACCGCGAGTTACACCGTCAGCCTGACTCACCAGGCCCAGAGCGAAGTGACACTGAAAATCGTCTACAGCGGTACCGCCGCCGACGGTTCTGACTTCAACGGTGTCTACACCGTGAAGATCCCGGCGGGCGCCAGCAGTGCCAACTTCAACGTCGCGACCATCAATGACAATATCACCGAAGGCACCGAAAACTTCGTGGTCAAGATCGACTCGGCCACCGGCGGCAACTTCGAGAACCTGGCGATCAGCGCGTCCAATGGCAGCGTCAGCACTTCGATCATCGACAACGATGCACCGCCAGCACTGGATCTCGACGCCAACAACTCCAGCGGCGCCACCGGGGCCGACTACAAGGTGACGTTCACCGAAAACACTGCCGGTCCTGGCGTGTCGATCGGCGATACCGACCTGAGCATCACCGACCCGGACAGCACCCTGCTGACCGGCGCGACCATCGTGCTGACCAACCGTCAGGACGGTGATGCGCTGAACCTGGGCAACAGCGTCAACGGCATCACCATCAATGCCAACAGCACCAATGGCACCGTCACCCTGACCCTGTCGGGTAGCGCGACGCTGGCCGACTACATGCAGCAGATCAAGAACATCACCTTCACCAACAACAGTGAAAACCCGAGCACCGTACCCCGGACCATCACCGTGACGGTGACCGATGGCAGCAACTACTCCAACACCGCGACCACCACGGTCAACGTGGTGGCGGTCAATGACGCACCGGTCGCAGTACCGGTCAACGTCACCGGCACCGAAGACACGCCGCTGATTCTCGGCTGGTCGACCTTCGGCGTCAGCGACGTCGACAGTCCGGCCACCAGCCTGGGCGTGAAAATCACCCAGCTGCCGGGCGAGGGCAAACTGCAGTATCTGGACGGTTCGACCTGGAAAGATGTCGCCACCAACCAGACGTTCAGCAAGGCTGATATCGACGCAGGCAAACTGCGCTTCACGCCGGATGCGAACGAGTCGGGCGTGGACGGTTACGGCCCCGGCACTGGCGACCAAAAGGCTGACTATGCGCAACTTCAGTTCCGGCCAACCGACGGCCAGGCACTGGGCAACACCGGCACGATCAAGATCGACATCACTCCGGTGGCGGATGCCCCGACCCTGAGCGTTGCCGACAACAGCGTGAAGTCCACCGGGCTGATCAAGGAAGTCTGGACCGGTCTGTCGGGCCTGGGCACCAGCGGCAACGGTGCGGACTCGACCACGCTGAAAAACGTGATCGACGCCGCGGGCACACCGAACTCCAAAGGCACCGTGACCAACGTGCAGTCCGACGGTAGCGTGACCGCCGGTACGGCGTCGAAAACTTCCGGCCTGATCTACCTTGAAGCCGGCAAGACCTACACCTTCAGCGGTGTTGGCGATGACAGCCTGCTGGTGACCATCGGCGGCAAGAACGTCGCCGCGATCACGTGGGGCGCAGGCGGCAACCTCAATGGTTCGTTCACCCCGACCACCAACGGCTACTACACCCTGGACATCTACCACCACAACCAGAGCGGCCCGGGCAGCTATGACGTCAACCTGTCGGTCAATGGCAGCACGCCGATCGACCTGAGCGGTGCCGGCGTACCGATTTACACTGGCGTGACGGATCTGGTGAATGCCGGCGTGACCGTGTCCGACTTGCACGGCACCAATGGCAAAGGCTACTACGACGGCTACAAACTCAACACCGGCGCCGAAGGCACCAGTGTGAAATTGTCCACCATCACCACCGCGCTGACCGACACCGACGGCTCGGAAAGCCTGAGCCTGAAGATCAGCGGCATGCCAGTCGGCTCGGTGCTCACCGACGGCGCGGGACATACATTCACGGTCACAGCGACCAGTGGCGAGGCCAACGTGACCGGCTGGAGCCTCAACTCTCTGTCTGTCACTCCACCACCGTACTACAACGGCCAGTTCAACCTGACTGTGACCTCGACCTCCACCGAGGCCCTCGGCGGTTCGGCCAGCAGCACTTCGCAAATCCCCGTGACCGTGTACCCAGCGGTCTATAACGCCGTCACTGCCACTGCGGCCGATGACACCCTCACCGGCACCGACGGCAATGACGTCATCGTCGCCGACATTGGCGGCCTGACCGTGGTGCCGGGCACCAACTACAACATCGCCTTCATGGTCGACAGCTCCGGCAGTATGAGTTCCTCGTCGATCAACTCGGCCAAGGACTCGCTGACGTCGGTGTTCAACACCCTCAAGCAAAGCCTGGGCAGCAACTCGGGCACGGTGAACATCTTCCTGGTGGACTTCGACACCCAGGTCAACAAGTCGGTGTCGGTGAACCTCAATAACCCGAATGCGCTGACTCAGTTGAAGGCGATTCTGGACTCGATGTCATCCGGCGGCGGTACCAACTACGAGGACGTGTTCAAAACCACGGCCAACTGGTTCCAGAGCGCGGACGCCGTGAAGAATACCGGGGCGAAGAATCTCACGTATTTCATTACTGACGGCAAGCCGACCTACTACCAGAGCGGCGAGTCGACCAACCCGATCCTGTATGGCAGCACAACGCTCGATAGCCTGATCACCACGAGCAACTATCAGCTGGGAACAGCGATCAGCCTGTCCCCCGACAGCACGCACCAGATCGACATTACCGCCTCGGGATACGTGACGGTCTGGACCAAGAGCAGCCACGGTAACAACGGCAATGGCAACGGCAGTGGCAGCACAAGCTGGTCATCCAAGGACTTCGGCTATCTGCATGCCCAGGGTGACGGTACCTACGAGTTCTCGGGTCGTGACGGGGACGGCAGCAGCACCGACTGGGACGCCACCAGCAACTCCACCGGCAGCTTTGCACTGCTGAGCAACCTGTCGAATGTCGAGGCCATTGGCCTCAACAACGGAGTGAGCCTCAACGACCTGAAGCCGTACGACTCGAATCAAATTCCACAAACCAACATCGATCCGAAGGATCTGGCCAACTCGATCATCGGCCATACCGAAGCGACGATGCCGGGTCACGACACCGTCAGCGGTGGCGAAGGCAACGACATCCTGTTCGGCGACCTGGTGAGTTTCAACGGCATTGCCGGTGAGGGTTACCAGGCCATGCAAGCCTTTGTGGCGCAGCAATCCGGTGTGGACGTCAGCACAGTCACCACCAGCAATGTGCACCAGTACATCACCGAGCATTACAACGCGTTCGATGTGTCCGGGACCCATGACGGCAACGACACCCTGCTGGGTGGAGCGGGCAATGACATCCTGTTCGGCTCGGGTGGTAACGACACCCTCGACGGTGGCAAGGGCAATGACATCCTGCTCGGCGGCACCGGCAACGACACGTTGATGGGCGGACAGGGCAACGACATCCTGATCGGTGGTTCCGGTGGTGACACCTTCGTCTGGAAAGCGGGCGACACCGGCACCGACGTGATCAAGGACTTCAAGGCCAGCGAAGGCGACCGGATCGACCTGCGCGATCTGTTGCAGGGCGAAACCGGCAGCACCATCGACAACTTCCTGAAGATCACCACGGTCGATGGCGTGTCGTCGCTGCAAGTCAGCTCGACCGGTCAGTTCAACTCTGGCAACGCCGCAGCCGCCACGCCGGACGTGACGATCAAGCTGGAGGGCAACAACTGGTCAAGCGCCAACCTGCACAACCTGATTGCCGGTAGCGACCCGACCATCAAAATCGATCACAACAACAGCTGATGCATGAAAGCGGCCGCCCCTTCCGGGGCGGTCGTCACGTTTGTGTCCACTGCCCGGTGACGATTTCGTCGCTGCGCCACATACTGGCGTGCAGTTGACCTATGCTGCTGACAGCATGACGCTGGTTCAATTCTGAGGGATGCTCAATGTTTTACGTGCAACGCGATGCGCAGGGCCTGTTGGTACGCGTGGAACCCGCCGCCTACGCCGAGGCCACGGAAACCCTGCAGGCCGACAATCATGAAATCCAGGCCTGGTTTGCCAATGCGGCTGTGGAGAACAGCCTCAAACAGCTCAAGCAAAGTGACCTGGAAATGATCCGGGTACTCGATGACTTGATTCAGGTGCTGACCCAGAAAGGCGTGATCCGCGTCACCGACCTGCCGACGGCGGCCCAGGCCAAACTCATGGACCGAAACCAGGCCCGTGAAGCCTTGGGTGGCTTGAGCCAATTGATCGATGATGAAGAGACCGGGTTAATCTGATCATTGATCTTCAGTGACTGCCCCAGCCTCATCGCGGGCAAGTCGGATCGCCGCATCGCCGCTCCCACAGTAGATGGTGATTGCCGCGATGTTGTGAACAACCTCGAAACCTGTGGGAGCGGGCTTGCCCGCGATGACGGCATCACTGACAATCCAGCTCTTAAGAGTTACTTCCAGGGCTTTGGCTCGCCGAACAACTGGCCCTGCACACCGTATAGCCCCATCTCGCGAATCACCGACAACTCGCCTTCAGTCTCGACCCGTTCGGCAATCAGCGGCAAATCAATGCTGTGCGCCGCTCGCTGGATCGCCTCGATGAACAGGCGTTTGTCACTCTCCAGATCAATCGAGCGAATATAGCTGCCATCGATCTTCAGGTAGGCCAGCCCCAGCCGCGCCAGGTTGCCGATCATGCTGAAGCGTCCGCCAAAACGCTGCAGGCTCAGTGAGAAGCCGAGTTCGCGCAGGCGCCGGGTCAGTTGCTCCAGTACCGCCTGATCAGGCAGTTGCTCTTCGCCAATCTCCAGAGTCAGGCGCGGGCCAAGGTTGGAATGCGCACGCAGTAGCTCGAAGATTTTGTTTTGCGCCTGCGGGTCACCCAGGGTCGCCGACGACAGATTCAGCGCCAGCGACTCCTCATGTTCGCTCATTTGCTCCAACACCCGCTCGAGCATCAGCCGATCCAGGCGCGCAGTCCAGCCGAAGCGCTCCAGCCAAGGCAGAAAACGCCCGGCGGGGATGGTCTGGCCGTGTTCGTCGAGCAGTCGCGACAACACTTTGTAATGCAGCACCAGTTGCGTGTCCTGGGCGGCCACTACCGGTTGGAAATACAGCTCGAAGCGCCGCTGTGTCAGCGCCTGGTCGAGCATCTGATGCCAGGCGTGGTGATCGTCGCCGACACTGGCCGAGAGGCTGTGTTCGAGGCAGGCCCAATTCTGCTCGCCCTGACCTTCGGCCTGGGCCAGCGCCTGATCACCGAGGCTGAGCACGGCTTGCGGCGAGTCACCATGAGCGAAAGGCGCCAAGCCGATAGACGCCACGGCAGCCACATCAGTGGCGCCGGTAGCGTGCAGGCTGGCCAGGGCGTTGTCGAGATTTTGCGCCAGTTGCAGCGCTTCTTCGCGCACCAGTCCCGGCGCCAGTACGGCAAATTCGCCGCCACGGATACGGGTCACCAGGTTCTGGGTTTCCGGATACTTGGCGCACTCGCGAGTCAGTTGCTCACCGACGGCCTTGAGCACTTCATCGGTGCGCTGGCCACCGAGACGCTGGTTGAGGCCGGCCAGATCCTTGACCCGCAACAGCAGCAGATAACCGGAGCTGGCCTGCTCCGGGTTGCTCACCCGCGCATTCAGTTGCATCTCGAAATAGCGCCGGTTGGCCAACCCGGTCAACGAATCCTGATAGGACTCGACCCGCAGCTTTTCACTACGCTCGGCCTGCTCCTGGAACAGCGCCTTGAGCTTCTCGACCATCTGGTTCATGGCCTGCACGACCCGGCGAAGCTCGGGAGTGCGCGGCAGTTCCGGCAGGCTGAGGAACTCCCGTCGGGCGATGGCGTGGGATTGCTTGACCATATAATCCAGCGGTCGCAATTGCTGGCGCAGCAACAGCGCGCCGAGCACCGCACTGACGGCGCCGCATAGCAGCAACCAGCCCAGGCTGCCCAAAGCGCTTTGCCACAACTTGGCCAGCGCGAACATCGGATGGCTGACGACCTCGACCCGGGCAGCCTGCTCCCAGCCGCGGCTGACGATTGCATCACCACCGGCGGGCTCCAGGCCGATCAGTTTGACGAACCAGTCCGGAACGTTGTTGACCGCCGGAATACCTGTGCGCTCAACCAGGTTCTGGTCGGTCTTCAGATCGACCACGCGGATGCTCGCGTAGTAACCGCTGTCGAAAATCGAGCTGACCAGCAACTCGACCATCGCCGGGTCGTCGATATTCGGGGTCAGGGAAAGCGCCAGCGCGGTCGCGGCGTCCTGGGCATGGGAGCGCAACTGGTTGACGTACTGAGTGCGTGAGCTCTCCAGACTGACCATGAAACTGCCGGTGAAGGCGACCACCAGGAACAGACAGATAGCAATCAACAGCTGTTTGAACAAAGACATCTGAGCACGTGCTCCTAGTTAGTCGTCTCGACCGGGAATCCTTCGGCCTGCATTTTCTTCAACACATCCTGCCAGCGCGACAGACGTTTGGTATCGCCGACCTTTTTGTTGCCCTTGGCGCCCGGCAACCACAGTCCCTCTGCATTGAAAGAGTAGACCGGCAGTAAATCCTTTCGTTGGCTGGCCGGCTTGATTGCATCAATCAGGCTGTCGAGCACCAGGGGCTCGGCATCCGGAGTCGAGTAGTAGGTCAGCACCATGTGCGCGCGGTTCTGGGTCAGTGCCTTGACGTAGGTGATACGCAGCTTTTCACTGGCTACACCGAGATGACGCAGGCTGAAGTACTTGGCAATAGCGTAGTCTTCACAGTCGCCGGCGCCTTTCCACAGGGCTTCGATCGGAGTTTCCCAGTAGTCGACGGCATGCCACAGATCGATGTCTTCAACGTATCGCAGTTGTTTGTTGAAGAAGCGATTGACCACATTGAGTTGTTCCGACTCGCCGATCTGCTTCTGGCTGGCCAACAAGTATTGCCAATCGTTAATGCGTTGCTGACCCTCTCCCAGAGGTCCGTACAATGCCTGCGCCCGCCGGCTGATCAGGGAAAAGTCCCAATCGGCACTCAAGCTGCCCAGCATCACGCCAGCCAGCAGCAATGCGCTGCACAACCAGCGCAAAATCCGGGGGATCGTTAAACATGCTGCCAATGCGAGGCATCCTGGGTAGGCAGGAGAGAGTCGCTCGAATGGTGAAGGTTAGTCCGGAAAAAGACAATGGCACGATGAGATCACTGGCGGCGCGCTAAACTGCAGGAAAGGCATTCGTTCACTTGTTTGACAAGCTGTCAGGCAGTCACTAGTGTCATTTGGATCCAAAAAATTTCATTATTCAGGGTGCGTTTAGTGACACAAAAGCCCAACCCTCTCAGCAGTATCAAGGTCAACGGGCCGATTCCCGCACATCTGGCACGCACGGTGATCGAAGAAACCCTGCGCGCGGCGATACTTGACGGGCGCATCCCTTGCGGTGCGGCCCTGCGCCAGCAGGACCTCGCCGATCTGTTCGGCGTCAGCCGCATGCCCGTGCGCGAAGCCCTGCGCCAGCTCGAAGCGCAGTCGTTGCTCAACGTGGTGGCCCATAAGGGCGCCGTGGTCGCGCCGCTGGTCCAGGGAGACGCCGTTGAAACCTACGCGCTGCGCATCCTGCTGGAATCCGAGGCCCTGCGTCTCTCGGTGCCATTGCTCCAGGACGAAGATCTCGAACAGGCTGCCCGCTACATCGACGAACTCGAAACACAAAGCGACTACAGCGAAATCGGCCGGCTCAACCGCTTGTTCCACATGACGCTTTATTGCCGAGCACCCAATCGCCGGCTGTTGAAACTGGTTGAAGACGGCCTGAATGAGGAAGAGCGGTTCCTGCGTTTCAACCTGGAAGACATGGGCCTGGGCAAACTGTCCCAGGACGACCACCAGGCACTGTTGCGTGCCGCCAAGGACCGGGACATGGAACGCTCCGTGCAGCTGCTCGAACATCATCTGAACCGAGCGGTCGAGGTCATTACGCGCTACCTCAACAGCCCTGAAGTCCAGGCCAGAAACACACCGAAGTAACCCGCAGCGGCAGGTGCAAGACGTGAGAAAGCCCGTTGTGGAGAGGCTCCACAACGGGCTTTTCAGTACCCCTGAAACGACAAAACCCCTGTCTGCGTTAGCAGACAGGGGTTTTGGAATTCAATCTTGACGATGACCTACTCTCACATGGGGAAACCCCACACTACCATCGGCGATGCATCGTTTCACTGCTGAGTTCGGGATGGGATCAGGTGGTTCCAACGCTCTATGGTCGTCAAGAAATTCTGTGACCAGCCCGTTAGAACATCAACGTGCCGGTGAAAACTGGTGACTTCTACTAAAACAAAACCCCTACCTGCATACGCAGATAGGGGTTTCGGAATTTAATCTTGACGATGACCTACTCTCACATGGGGAAACCCCACACTACCATCGGCGATGCATCGTTTCACTGCTGAGTTCGGGATGGGATCAGGTGGTTCCAATGCTCTATGGTC
>NZ_MRCP01000035.1:0-3220 GCF_002303975.1 Pseudomonas sp. ACN5
GGGGTTTCGGAATTTAATCTTGACGATGACCTACTCTCACATGGGGAAACCCCACACTACCATCGGCGATGCATCGTTTCACTGCTGAGTTCGGGATGGGATCAGGTGGTTCCAATGCTCTATGGTCGTCAAGAAATTCGGGTACTGAGTCGTGACCGGTTGGCCTCGCTTCAGCAAATTGGGTATGTAATAGAGTTCGGTGTTTTGTGAGCGTCGAACTTTCGGTTCGTTTCGTCTTCACACACCGCAATCTGGCTCTGCTCTTTATTCAGGAGCAGTCAAATTGCTTGGGTGTTATATGGTCAAGCCTCACGGGCAATTAGTATTGGTTAGCTCAACGCCTCACAGCGCTTACACACCCAACCTATCAACGTCGTAGTCTTCGACGGCCCTTCAGGGGACTCAAGGTCCCAGTGAGATCTCATCTTGAGGCAAGTTTCCCGCTTAGATGCTTTCAGCGGTTATCTTTTCCGAACATAGCTACCCGGCAATGCCACTGGCGTGACAACCGGAACACCAGAGGTTCGTCCACTCCGGTCCTCTCGTACTAGGAGCAGCCCCTCTCAAATCTCAAACGTCCACGGCAGATAGGGACCGAACTGTCTCACGACGTTCTAAACCCAGCTCGCGTACCACTTTAAATGGCGAACAGCCATACCCTTGGGACCGGCTTCAGCCCCAGGATGTGATGAGCCGACATCGAGGTGCCAAACACCGCCGTCGATATGAACTCTTGGGCGGTATCAGCCTGTTATCCCCGGAGTACCTTTTATCCGTTGAGCGATGGCCCTTCCATACAGAACCACCGGATCACTAAGACCTACTTTCGTACCTGCTCGACGTGTCTGTCTCGCAGTCAAGCGCGCTTTTGCCTTTATACTCTACGACCGATTTCCGACCGGTCTGAGCGCACCTTCGTACTCCTCCGTTACTCTTTAGGAGGAGACCGCCCCAGTCAAACTACCCACCATACACTGTCCTCGATCCGGATAACGGACCTGAGTTAGAACCTCAAAGTTGCCAGGGTGGTATTTCAAGGATGGCTCCACGCGAACTGGCGTCCACGCTTCAAAGCCTCCCACCTATCCTACACAAGCAAATTCAAAGTCCAGTGCAAAGCTATAGTAAAGGTTCACGGGGTCTTTCCGTCTAGCCGCGGATACACTGCATCTTCACAGCGATTTCAATTTCACTGAGTCTCGGGTGGAGACAGCGCCGCCATCGTTACGCCATTCGTGCAGGTCGGAACTTACCCGACAAGGAATTTCGCTACCTTAGGACCGTTATAGTTACGGCCGCCGTTTACCGGGGCTTCGATCAAGAGCTTCGCGTTAGCTAACCCCATCAATTAACCTTCCGGCACCGGGCAGGCGTCACACCCTATACGTCCACTTTCGTGTTTGCAGAGTGCTGTGTTTTTAATAAACAGTCGCAGCGGCCTGGTATCTTCGACCGGCGTGGGCTTACGGAGCAAGTCCTTCACCCTCACCGGCGCACCTTCTCCCGAAGTTACGGTGCCATTTTGCCTAGTTCCTTCACCCGAGTTCTCTCAAGCGCCTTGGTATTCTCTACCCAACCACCTGTGTCGGTTTGGGGTACGGTTCCTGGTTATCTGAAGCTTAGAAGCTTTTCTTGGAAGCATGGCATCAACCACTTCGTGTTCCAAAGGAACACTCGTCATCAGCTCTCGGCCTTAAGATCCCGGATTTACCTAAGATCTCAGCCTACCACCTTAAACTTGGACAACCAACGCCAAGCTGGCCTAGCCTTCTCCGTCCCTCCATCGCAATAACCAGAAGTACAGGAATATTAACCTGTTTTCCATCGACTACGCTTTTCAGCCTCGCCTTAGGGACCGACTAACCCTGCGTCGATTAACGTTGCGCAGGAAACCTTGGTCTTTCGGCGTGGGTGTTTTTCACACCCATTGTCGTTACTCATGTCAGCATTCGCACTTCTGATACCTCCAGCAAGCTTCTCAACTCACCTTCACAGGCTTACAGAACGCTCCTCTACCGCATCACCCGAAGGTGATACCCGTAGCTTCGGTGTATGGTTTGAGCCCCGTTACATCTTCCGCGCAGGCCGACTCGACTAGTGAGCTATTACGCTTTCTTTAAAGGGTGGCTGCTTCTAAGCCAACCTCCTAGCTGTCTAAGCCTTCCCACATCGTTTCCCACTTAACCATAACTTTGGGACCTTAGCTGACGGTCTGGGTTGTTTCCCTTTTCACGACGGACGTTAGCACCCGCCGTGTGTCTCCCATGCTCGGCACTTGTAGGTATTCGGAGTTTGCATCGGTTTGGTAAGTCGGGATGACCCCCTAGCCGAAACAGTGCTCTACCCCCTACAGTGATACATGAGGCGCTACCTAAATAGCTTTCGAGGAGAACCAGCTATCTCCGAGCTTGATTAGCCTTTCACTCCGATCCACAGGTCATCCGCTAACTTTTCAACGGTAGTCGGTTCGGTCCTCCAGTCAGTGTTACCTAACCTTCAACCTGCCCATGGATAGATCGCCCGGTTTCGGGTCTATTCCCAGCGACTAGACGCCCTATTAAGACTCGCTTTCGCTACGCCTCCCCTATTCGGTTAAGCTCGCCACTGAAAATAAGTCGCTGACCCATTATACAAAAGGTACGCAGTCACCCAACAAAGTGGGCTCCCACTGCTTGTACGCATACGGTTTCAGGATCTATTTCACTCCCCTCTCCGGGGTTCTTTTCGCCTTTCCCTCACGGTACTAGTTCACTATCGGTCAGTCAGTAGTATTTAGCCTTGGAGGATGGTCCCCCCATATTCAGACAAAGTTTCTCGTGCTCCGTCCTACTCGATTTCATTGATAAGAGATTTTCGCGTACAGGGCTATCACCCACTATGGCCGCACTTTCCAGAGCGTTCCGCTAATCTCAAATCAACTTAAGGGCTAGTCCCCGTTCGCTCGCCACTACTAAGGGAATCTCGGTTGATTTCTTTTCCTCAGGGTACTTAGATGTTTCAGTTCCCCTGGTTCGCCTCTTGCACCTATGTATTCAGTACAAGATAACCATCTTATGATGGCTGGGTTCCCCCATTCAGACATCTCCGGATCAAAGTCTGTTTGCCGACTCCCCGAAGCTTTTCGCAGGCTACCACGTCTTTCATCGCCTCTGACTGCCAAGGCATCCACCGTATGCGCTTCTTCACTTGACCATATAACCCCAAGCAATCTGGTTATACT
>NZ_MRCP01000036.1:0-2329 GCF_002303975.1 Pseudomonas sp. ACN5
CGCTCGGGGTGGCGGTCAAGGTCACCGTGGTGGTGTCGTTGACATCGTTGACCGTGGTTTCCACCGGGGTCTTGATCGGGTTGATCGCTTCGAGGTTGCCGCCGTCGGCCGATTTAATCGACTCGGTCACGGTGGTCGGACCGGTGTAAACGTCGTTGCCGACGCTGACCGGCAGGCTGCCGGAGCTCTGGCCTTCGGCAATGGTGATGACCTTGCCGCTGTCGAGGGTCACGGTCACTGGACCGTTTTGCGCGGTGACCGGTTTGCCCTGGGCATCGGTCAGCGTCGCGGTGTAGGTGATGGTGCCGTTTTCGTCGACGCTCGGGGTCGCGGTCAGGGTCACGGTGGTGGTGTCGTTGACGTCGTTGACCGTGGTTTCCACCGGGGCCTTGATCGGGTTGATCGCTTCGAGGTTGCCACCCACCGCGTCCTTGATGGATTCAGTGACGGTGGTTGGACCGGTGTAAACGTCGTTGCCAACCGTGACCGGCAGGCTGCCGGAGCTCTGGCCTTCGGCAATGGTGATGACCTTGCCGCTGTCCAACGTCACGGTCACCGGACCGTTTTGCGCGGTGACCGGTTTGCCCTGGGCATCGGTCAGCGTCGCGGTGTAGGTGATGGTGCCGTTTTCGTCGACGCTCGGGGTCGCAGTCAGGGTCACCGTGGTGGTGTCGTTGACGTCGTTGACCGTGGTGGTCACTGGCGTAGTGTTTGGCGACACCAATTCCAGGTTGCCGCCCACTGCGTCCTTGATGGATTCAGTAACGGTGGTTGGGCCTTGGTAGACGTCGTTGCCGACGCTGACCGGCAGGCTGCCGGAGCTCTGGCCTTCGGCAATGGTGATGACCTTGCCGCTGTCCAACGTCACGGTCACTGGACCGTTCTGCGCGGTGACCGGTTTGCCCTGGGCATCGGTCAGCGTCGCGGTGTAGGTGATGGTGCCGTTCTCGTCCACGCTCGGGGTCGCGGCCAGGGTTACGGTGGTGGTGTCGTTGACGTCGTTGACCGTGGTGGTCACTGGCGTTTTCACCGGATCAATGGACTCGAGGTTGCCGCCGTCGGCCGATTTAATCGACTCGGTCACGGTGGTCGGACCGGTGTAAACGTCGTTGCCCACGGTCACTGGCAGGCTGCCGGAGCTCTGACCTTCGGCGATGGTGATGACCTTGCCGCTGTCCAGGGTCACGGTCACTGGACCGTTTTGCGCGGTGATCGGTTTGCCCTGGGCATCGGTCAGCGTGGCGGTGTAGGTGATGGTGCCGTTCTCGTCCACGCTCGGCGTCGCGGTCAGGGTCACGGTGGTGGTGTCGTTGACGTCGTTGACCGTAGTGGTCACTGGCGTTTTCACCGGATCAATGGACTCGAGGTTGCCGCCATCGGCCGATTTAATCGACTCGGTCACGGTGGTTGGACCGGTGTAGACGTCGTTGCCGACGCTGACCGGCAGGCTGCCGGAGCTCTGACCTTCAGCGATGGTGATGACCTTGCCGCTGTCGAGGGTCACGGTGACTGGACCGTTCTGTGCGGTAACCGGGGCACCGTTCTTGTCGGTCAAGGTCGCGGTGTAGGTGATGGTGCCGTTCTCGTCGACGCTCGGCGTCGCGGTCAGGGTCACCGTGGTGGTGTCGTTGACATCGTTGACCGTGGTTTCCACCGGGGTCTTGATCGGGTTGATCGCTTCGAGGTTGCCACCCACCGCGTCCTTGATGGATTCAGTGACGGTGGTCGGGCCTTGGTAGACGTCGTTGCCGACGCTGACCGGCAGGCTGCCGGAGCTCTGGCCTTCGGCAATGGTGATGACCTTGCCGCTGTCCAACGTCACGGTCACTGGACCGCTTTGCGCGGTGACTGGTTTGCCCTGGGCATCGGTCAGCGTGGCGGTGTAGGTGATGGTGCCGTTCTCGTCGACGCTTGGAGTGGCGGTCAGGATCACGGTGGTGGTGTCGTTGACGTCGTTGACCGTGGTGGTCACTGGCGTTGTGTTTGGCGACACCAATTCTAGGTTGCCGCCCACTGCGTCCTTGATGGATTCAGTGACGGTGGTCGGACCGGTGTAGACGTCGTTGCCGACGCTGACCGGCAGGCTACCGGAGCTCTGGCCTTCGGCGATGGTGATGATCTTGCCGCTGTCGAGGGTCACGGTCACCGGACCGTTTTGCGCGGTGACCGGTTTGCCCTGGGCATCGGTCAGCGTCGCGGTGTAGGTGATGGTGCCGTTCTCGTCCACGCTTGGAGTGGCGGTCAGGGTCACCGTGGTGGTGTCGTTGACATCGTTGACCGTGGTTTCCACCGGGGTCTTGATTGGGTTGATCGCTTCGAGGTTGCCGCC
>NZ_MRCP01000037.1:0-2269 GCF_002303975.1 Pseudomonas sp. ACN5
GCGATAAACCCGAGAGCGCCGCGGGGTACCTGCCAACCCGCGTTATCGTTGACGACCATCGCGAGCGAGCTCGCTCCTACAGGGTTTGTGTTTTCGCCGGCGGCCAATGCCATCTGTAGGAGCGAGCTTGCTCGCGATAAACCCGAGAGCGCCGCGGGGTACCTGCCAACCCGCGCTCACTTCACTTCAGATACCACCCCCAGGGTTCGCCGTTGTAGCGGGTGATCTGCTTGGTTTCCAGGTAGCTGTTGTAGCCCCACTCACCCAGTTCGCGACCGATGCCGCTCTGCTTGTAACCGCCCCACGGCGCTTCGACGAAGGTCGGCTGCGAGCAGTTGACCCAGACAATGCCGGCGCGAAATTCGCGTGCGACCCGTTCGCAACGCGGCATATCCCGGGACATGACCGCTGCCGCCAGGCCAAACGGCGAGTCATTGGCCAATCGGATCGCTTCGGCTTCCGTGTCGAAGACGCGCAGGCACACTACCGGGCCGAAGATTTCCTCTCGCCATACCGAGCTGTCCTCGGGGACATCGGCGAAAATCGCCGGCGTCAGGTAGTAACCCTTTTCCAGATTGCCCGGCCGCCCACCGCCCGACACCAGCCGCGCACCCTCTTGCTGACCGGCTGCTATGGCCGCCAGCACCTTGTCCAGTTGCCCCTGACTGACCAGCGGCCCGAGTTTCACCCCCTCCTCGAAACCCTGGCCGATCTGAATCTGCTCGGTCGCGGCAATCAGGCGTTCGAGCAACGCCGGGTACAATCCGCGCTCCACCAGCACCCGCGAAGTGGCTGAACAGACCTGCCCCTGGTTCCAGAAGATCCCGAACAGAATCCACTCCACGGCGGCTTCGATGTCGCTGTCGGCGAAGATCACGAAGGGTGATTTACCGCCCAGTTCCAGGCTGATGTTTTTGATGTCGTTGGCAGCCGCCTGCATGATCTTGCGCCCGGTCGGTACGCTGCCGGTGAAGGCGACTTTGTCGACATACGGGTGTTTGGCCAGCGGCGCGCCCGCCTCGCGTCCCAGGCCCGTGATCACGTTCAGGACCCCCGCCGGCAACCCTGCCTTGTCGGCGATGCCGGCCAGTTCGAGGGCGGTCAACGGGGTCAGCTCCGATGGCTTGAGCACGACGGTGCAACCTGCCGCCAGCGCCGGGGCCACCTTCCACGAAGCCATCAGCATCGGGAAATTCCACGGGATGATCGCCGCGACCACACCGACCGGCTCCTTGATCACCGATGACGTGAAGCGCGCATCCGGCACATCGATCGACTGTTCACCCTGTTGATCCGACTGCTCGGCCAACCCGGCATAGAAATCGAAGCAACCGGCGGTGTCGGCGATGTCCCACAATGCTTCCGGCAATGGCTTGCCGTTGTCGCGCACTTCGATGGCGGCCAGTTCGTCCTGACGGTGGCGAATGCCCTCGGCGATACGGCGCAGAACCTCGGCCCGCTGCGTGCCGGACCAGCGTGGCCAGTCCCCCTCATCAAACGCCGAACGCGCCGCCGCCACCGCCCGGTCGACGTCCTCGAACGTGGCAGAAGCGACCCGCGCCAGCACCGATTCGTCACTCGGATCGAGCGTATCGAAAACACCGCGTTGAACCGGGACAACCCACTCACCGCCGATGTACAACCGTTGATAGTCACCCATGGCACACTCCTTGACCCTGCGCTGCCGACGCTGCTGGTACAGCTGTTCGACGACCTGCAATTGCTCGCGGTCATTGACCCCGAGCACGTCGGTTTCCTCCACTTCCACGGCAGTCACCATCAGCCCCGCCTCGTTGGCCAGCGCCACCGCATCGGTGAGGTAGTACTCGCCCTGGGCGTTGCGGTTGCCGATACGCTCCAGCAACCACAGGCAGGTATCTGCCCGCAGGCCCATGACGCCGCCATTGCAGAAGTTGATGTCCAGCTCCTGCGGGCTGGCATCCCTGGCTTCGCGGATCGCCCGCAACCGCCCCTGCTCCACCAGCAGCCGCCCGTAGGGTCCCGGCCGCTGGGTGTGAAAACCCGCCACCGCCACCGCCGCGCCGTCCATCAACGCCCTGCGCAAGCGGTTCAGGGTCTGCGGGGTGATCAGGGGGGAATCGCCAAACAGCACCAACACATTGCCCTGCTGCTGGACCTGCAAGGCCGACCGAGCGGCGAGTACCGCGTGGGCCGTGCCCCGTTGTTCGTGCTGGGTAAACACCTGTGCCGTCGGTGCGACCTGCCGCAGGTACTCAGCCACCTGCCCGCCGCCCGCGCCCACCACCAC
>NZ_MRCP01000039.1:0-1386 GCF_002303975.1 Pseudomonas sp. ACN5
AATGTGGGCTACTCGAAGCTCTCGAGATCTATCGGGTCGCCGGATTTCATATTCAGTTGCTTGCGGATGTCTTCGAACATCAAGTCGTAATGCTTGTGCACCGAGCCGATCTGGCTATGTGTCTTTGGGATACCGTACTTCTCTGCGATTTTCGTCACGTTGTTGGCAAAGTTGTAGGCCTCCTCCTTAGGCAGGAAGAAGGTCTCTGTCATCTCCTTTCCCTGCATGCTGCCATGCATGGTGAACTCGATCCCTTTGCCTTTCATGGGATCCTGCGCGACCTTATAGTCGAGGTGCACGTTGTAGCTCACATCATCCTTGGTCAGCGCGTGACGCTCGATGTGCAAGTGGCCTGGCTCAAACATTGCCATGGACGTCTCTCCTTACAAGTAAATAATGCCCGGTATCGCCGTGCTGATGCGCGTACCGGCCTTGCCCTGGACGATCGCTTCGATGTCCGCGAGCGAGCCGATCACCGCCACTTTTCCAGTATGGCGCGCGAATTCGCAGGCTGCCTGCACCTTCGGTCCCATGGAGCCGGCGGCGAAGCCGAGTTTTTCCATTTCGTCGGGGTGTGCCTGGGCGATGGCTTTCTGCGTGGGTTTGCCAAAGTCGATGAAAGCGGCGTTGACGTCGGTGGCGATCACCAGCAAGTCGGCTTCAAGCTGTTCGGCCAGCAGCGCCGAGCACAGGTCCTTGTCGATGACCGCTTCGACGCCCTCAAGTTTGCCGGGCGAGGTATACATGGTCGGAATGCCGCCACCGCCGGCGCAGATCACGATGCTGCTTTTTTCCAGCAGCCATTTGATCGGACGGATTTCGAAAATGCGCTTGGGTTTCGGACTGGCGACCACGCGGCGGTATTTGTCGCCGTCCGGGGCAATGGCCCAACCTTTCTCGGCGGCGAGTTGTTCCGCCTCGGCCTTGCTGTAGACCGGGCCGATGGGTTTGGTCGGGTTCCTGAAGGCCGGGTCATTGGCATCGACTTCGACCTGGGTCAGCAGGGTCGCGAAGGGCACTTCGAAGTCCAGCAGATTGCCCAGTTCCTGTTCGATGATGTAACCGATCATGCCTTCGGTTTCGGCACCGAGCACGTCCAGCGGGTAGGGCGAAACCGAGGTGTAGGCCGCTGCCTGCAATGACAGCAGGCCGACCTGGGGGCCATTGCCGTGGGCGATGACCAGTTGGTTGCCGGGATGGATCTTGGCGATCTGTTCGGTGGCGATCCGGATGTTGGCGCGCTGGTTGTCAGCGGTCATCGGTTCGCCGCGGCGGAGCAGGGCATTACCGCCCAGAGCAACGACGATACGCATGGTGTCAGTCCTTCTAAGCAAAGAGGTTGCAAGCAACGCGGTCTTTCTGTGGAACCCGGACCAGTGTGGGAGC
>NZ_MRCP01000040.1:0-1251 GCF_002303975.1 Pseudomonas sp. ACN5
CCTACACCGCCACGCTGACCGATGCCCAGGGCAAACCGATCACCGCGCAAAACGGTCCAGTGACCGTGACCCTGGACAGCGGCAAGGTCATCACCATCGCCGAAGGTCAGAGCTCCGGCAGCCTGCCGGTCAGCGTCGGCAACGACGTCTACACAGGCCCGACCACCGTTACTGAATCCATCAAGGACGCAGTGGGCGGCAACCTGGAATTGGTGTCGCCAAACACAACGCCAGTGACCACCACGGTCAACGACGTCAACGACACCACCACCGTAACCCTGACCGCCACTCCAAGCGTGGACGAGAACGGCACCATCACCTACACCGCGACGCTGACCGATGCCCAGGGCAAACCGGTCACCGCGCAAAACGGTCCGGTGACCGTGACGTTGGACAGCGGCAAGGTGATCACCATCGCTGAAGGTCAGAGCTCCGGCAGCCTGCCGGTCAGCGTCGGCAACGACGTCTACCAAGGCCCGACCACCGTGACCGAGTCGATTAAATCGGCCGACGGCGGCAACCTCGAGTCCATTGATCCAGTGAAAACGCCAGTGACCACCACGGTCAACGATGTCAACGACACCACCACGGTGACCCTAACCGCCACCCCGAGCGTGGATGAAAACGGCACCATCACCTACACCGCGACGCTGACCGATGCCCAGGGCAAACCGGTCACCGCGCAAAACGGTCCGGTGACCGTGACCCTCGACAGCGGCAAGGTGATCACCATCGCCGCAGGTCAGAGCTCCGGCAGCCTGCCGGTCAGCGTCGGCAACGACGTCTACCAAGGCCCGACCACCGTCACTGAATCCATCAAGGACGCAGTGGGCGGCAACCTGGAATTGGTGTCGCCAAACACAACGCCAGTGACCACCACGGTCAACGACGTCAACGACACCACCACCGTGACCTTGACCGCCACCCCGAGCGTGGATGAAAACGGCACCATCACCTACACCGCGACGCTGACCGATGCCCAAGGCAAACCGGTCACTGCGCAGAACGGTCCAGTCACCGTGACCCTGGACAGCGGCAAGGTGATCACCATCGCCGAAGGCCAGAGCTCCGGCAGCCTGCCAGTGACCGTGGGCAACGACGTTTACACCGGTCCGACCACCGTTACCGAGTCGATTAAATCGGCCGACGGCGGCAACCTCGAAGCGATCAACCCGATCAAGACCCCGGTGGAAACCACGGTCAACGATGTCAACGACACCACCACGGTGACCTTGACCGCCACCCCGAGCG
>NZ_MRCP01000041.1:0-1196 GCF_002303975.1 Pseudomonas sp. ACN5
GCCGTGATGGTCACGTTGGCAGCGAACGTCGCGCTGGTGATCCCGAACTCCGCGATATTGAGCAGGTCCTGCCCTGCGGCCGCATTGGCTCCGAAGTTCAGGATCGTATCGTTGCCGAAACCCGCGGCACCAAACACGAACGTATCGTTGCCGGCCACGCCGCCACTCATCACGTCGTTACCGCCAGCGCCGACGATGAAGTCGTTACCTGCGCCACCCACGATCGTGTTGGCCAGCCCGTTGCCAGTGCCCACAAAGTTGCCGTTGCCGCCGAAAAACAGATTCTCGACGTTGGCATCCAGGGTGTAGCTCGCGAGCGAGGTCCAGACCGTGTCGTTGCCGCCACCGACGTTCTCGCCTACCACGTCACCAAGGTCGGTGACTTCGTAGACATCGCTGCCGGCACCGCCGACCATCGTGTCGGCTCCGCCGCCACCGATGAGGACGTCATTACCCGCACCACCCACGAGCATGTTGGCGAGCACGTTGCCGACGCCCACGAAGTTGCCGCTGCCGCCGAAAAACAGATTTTCGACGTTGGCATCCAGGGTGTAGCTCGCGAGCGAGGCCCAGACCGTATCGCTGCCAGCACCGGCGAGTTCGATCACCCTGTCCCCAAGGTCGGAGGCTTCATAGATATCGCTGCCATCACCGCCAGCCATCGTGTCGGCACCGCCGGCACCGATGATGACATCGTTACCCGCACCGCCCACGATCTGGTTATCCAGTACGTTGCCGGAACCCACGAAGTTGCCACTGCCGCCGAAAAACAGATTCTCGACATTGGCACCCAGGGCGTAGCTCGAGAGCGAGGTCCAGATCGTGTCGTTGCCGCCACCGACGTTCTCGCCTACCACGTCACCAAGGTCGGTGACTTCGTAGGTATCGCTGCCGGCACCGCCGACCATCGTGTCGGCACCGCCGCCACCGATGAGGACGTCATTACCCGCACCACCGGCGAGCGTGTTGTCGAGCACGTTGCCGATGCCCACGAAGTTGCCGCTGCCGCCGAAAAACAGGTTCTCGACGTTGGCACCCAGGGCGTAGCTTGAGAGCGAGGTCCAGATCGTGTCGCTGCCGGCACCGGCGAGTTCGCTCACCACGTCCCCGAGCTCGGTGACTTCATAGATATCGCTGCCGTCACCGCCGGCCATCGTATCGGCACCACCACCGCCGATGAGCACGTCATTGCCCGC
>NZ_MRCP01000042.1:0-1096 GCF_002303975.1 Pseudomonas sp. ACN5
CCTCCTTTCACCCAAGCGCCGATAAAGAATGCATCTGGCTAGACCGACGATAGGAACAAGCCTGCGCCTCTGGGTGAGCCCTTCAAGTGCTCAAAACCATATCCCGGAGGAAATCCAATGGCAATGCCGGTTTCTGTCACAAAGCCGATCGTGGGCGTGGATGTCGCCAAGAACGAATTGATGATCTATCACGCCGAGCTTGACCTGCTTGAAGCGATTCCCAACAACAAGGCAGCCATCCAAAAGTGGCTGAAGGTCTTGTCGGGGCCCGTTGCTGTAGCCATTGAGTCGACCAACATCTATCACCTGGAGTTCGCCGATCTGGCTTACGAGGCCGGTTGCACGATTTACATGGTGGGTGGCTATGAACTTAGCCATTACCGCAAAGGGGTGAATGTCCGCGCCAAAACCGATGCGCTGGATGCCAGGCTGCTTGCTCGCTATCTGAAGAACGAAGGTGATGACCTTCATCCGTGGACCCCGCCATCACCGCTGTACCGCCAGCTCTTGAGCCTTTTTCGTCGTCGCGCAGCCTTGGTTCAGGCGCGAGTCGGCCTGGTGCAAAGCTGGGCGAATGAGCCGCTGCTGAAATCTGCCTTCGCCGCGCAAGTGAAAGCCATGCAGCAGCTTGAAGCGCTGGTTGAAAAGACGATTAATGATCATCTGAAAGAAGCCGGTTTGCTCGGTCAGTTGAGGCGTTGCCTGAAAGTTGAAGGCATTGGATTTCTGACCGGAGCCCGCTTGCTCACGGCGTTTCAGCGGGGCGACTTCAGAAATGCAGATGCCTTTATTGCCTTTCTGGGAATGGATTTGCGGGTTTCGAAGTCAGGTCAAAAAGACGGTCGTCGGAGCTTGACCAAGCGAGGTGACCCGGAAGCTCGCCGGCTTCTGCACAACGCAGCCATGTCGGCCAGCCGTACGCCAGCCTGGAAAGGCTTTTATGAAGATCAAAGAGCTCGAGGCTTCAGCACCACTCAGGCGCTGGTGATACTGGCTCGCAAGCTTGCTCGGGTCGTATTCGCCCTGCTGAAAGGACAGAGCGAATATCAACCCAAAGCCGGTTGAGGGCTTCCCCTCAACCATAGAATCTCCCACA
>NZ_MRCP01000043.1:0-1077 GCF_002303975.1 Pseudomonas sp. ACN5
CGTTTGGCGCCGATGGGGCGGGCACTCTGACCTATGCACTGGGCGTGGTGGCGGGAGCCTCCGGGTTGACGGACACGGCTTCGGGCCAGGCGGTGAACCTGTCGCTCAATGGCACTGTGGTCGAAGGGCGTACGGCCCTCAGCAACCTGCTGGTGTTCACCGTCAGTGTCGCCGCCGATGGCAGCGTCACGCTCGACCAACTGCGTGCCGTGGTGCATCCCGACCCAACCAATCCGGATGATTCGACGAGCCTGACTTCGGACAACCTGGTGACGCTGACCGCGACCAAGACCGACGGGGACGGCGACAGCGCCCAGGCGACCCTCAACATCGGGCAGAACCTGGTGTTCAAGGACGACGGGCCGAGCATCAGCACCACCGGCGCGGAGCCGACGTTGACAGTGGACGAGACGCTACTGGGGACCGACGCCACCCAGAGCTTTGCCGCCAACTTCAACTCGGCGTTTGGCGCTGATGGTGCCGGGACGCTGACCTATGCACTGGGCGTGGTGGCCGGAGCCTCCGGGCTGACAGACACCGCTTCGGGCCAGGCGGTGAACCTGTCGCTCAATGGCACTGTGGTCGAAGGGCGTACGGCCTTCAGCAATCTGCTGGTATTCACGGTCAGTGTCGCCGCCGATGGCAGCGTCACGCTTGACCAACTGCGTGCCGTGGTGCATCCCGACCCAACCAATCCGGATGATTCGACGAGCCTGACTTCGGACAACCTGGTGACGCTGACCGCGACCAAGACCGACGGGGATGGCGACAGCGCCCAGGCGACCCTCAACATCGGGCAGAACCTGGTGTTCAAGGACGACGGACCGAACATCAGCACCACCGGCACGGAGCCGACGCTGACAGTGGACGAGACGCTACTGACGACCGACGCCACCCAGAGCTATGCCGCCAACTTCAACTCGGCGTTTGGCGCCGATGGGGCGGGCACTCTGACCTATGCACTGGGCGTGGTGGCCGGAGCCTCCGGGCTGACAGACACCGCTTCGGGCCAGGCGGTGAACCTGTCGCTCAATGGCACTGTGGTCGAAGGGCGTACGGCCCTCAGCAATCTGCTGG
>NZ_MRCP01000044.1:0-906 GCF_002303975.1 Pseudomonas sp. ACN5
ACGGTGCCCCGGTTACCGCGCAGAACGGTCCGGTGACCGTGACCCTCGACAGCGGCAAGGTCATCACCATCGCCGAAGGTCAGAGCTCCGGCAGCCTGCCGGTCAGCGTCGGCAACGACGTCTACACAGGCCCGACCACCGTTACTGAATCCATCAAGGACGCAGTGGGCGGCAACCTCGAAGCGATCAACCCGATCAAGACCCCGGTGGAAACCACGGTCAACGATGTCAACGACACCACCACGGTGACCCTAACCGCCACTCCAAGCGTCGACGAAAACGGCACCATCACCTACACCGCGACGCTGACCGATGCCTTGGGCAAACCAGTCACCGCGCAAAGCGGTCCAGTGACCGTGACGTTGGACAGCGGCAAGGTGATCACCATTGCCGAAGGCCAGAGCTCCGGCAGCCTGCCGGTGACCGTCGGCAACGACGTCTACACCGGTCCGACCACCGTGACCGAGTCGATTAAATCGGCCGCCGGCGGCAACCTCGAGTCCATTGATCCGGTGAAAACGCCAGTGACCACCACGGTCAACGATGTCAACGACACCACCACGGTGACCCTGACCGCGACGCCGAGCGTGGATGAAAACGGCACCATCACCTACACCGCGACCTTGACCGACAAGAACGGTGCCCCGGTTACCGCGCAGAACGGTCCGGTGACCGTGACGTTGGACAGCGGCAAGGTCATCACCATCGCCGAAGGTCAGAGCTCCGGCAGCCTGCCAGTGACCGTGGGCAACGACGTTTACACCGGTCCGACCACCGTTACCGAGTCGATTAAATCGGCCGACGGCGGCAACCTCGAAGCGATCAACCCGATCAAGACCCCGGTGGAAACCACGGTCAACGATGTCAACGACACCACCACGGTGACCTTGACCGCCACCCCGAGCG
>NZ_MRCP01000045.1:0-806 GCF_002303975.1 Pseudomonas sp. ACN5
GGCTTGAGGGCATGGGCGCCCGGCAGCGGGCTCATCATGTTGCCGCCGGTTTCGGTCTGCCACCAGGTGTCGACGATCGGGCAACGGGACTTGCCGACGTTCTTGTAGTACCAGTCCCAGGCTTCCGGGTTGATCGGCTCGCCCACCGAACCCAACAGGCGCAGGCTGCTGCCATCGGCGCCTTCAACCGCGGCGGTGCCCGAGGCCATCATGGCGCGGATCGCGGTCGGCGCGGTGTAGAGGATGTTGACCTTGTGTTTGTCGACGATCTTCGCCACCCGGGTGATGTCCGGGTAGTTCGGCACGCCTTCGAACAGCAGGGTGGTCGCGCCGTTGGCCAGCGGGCCGTAGACGATGTAGCTGTGGCCGGTGACCCAGCCGACGTCGGCGGTGCACCAGTAGATTTCGCCCGGACGGTAGTCGAACACGCGCTCGTGGGTCATGGCGGCGTACAGCAGGTAGCCGCCGGTGGTGTGCTGCACGCCCTTTGGCTTGCCGGTGGAACCCGAGGTGTAGAGGATGAACAGCGCTTCTTCGGCGCCCATCTCTTTGGGCGCGCACACGGTGCCGGCCACTTTCATCAGGTCCTCGAACCAGATGTCGCGATGCTGGTTCCACTTGATCTCGCCACCGGTGCGCTTGCACACGATGACTTTCTGGATGCTGCTGGTTTCCGGGTTGGTCAGCGCGTCGTCGACGTTGGCCTTGAGCGGGATCTTCTTGCCGGCACGAATGCCTTCGTCGGCGGTGATCACCACTTTGGATTTGCAGTCGATGATGCGACCGGCCAGGGCTTCCGGCGAGAA
>NZ_MRCP01000046.1:0-737 GCF_002303975.1 Pseudomonas sp. ACN5
GTGGTGGTGTCGTTGACATCGTTGACCGTGGTTTCCACCGGGGTCTTGATTGGGTTGATCGCTTCGAGGTTGCCGCCCACTGCGTCCTTGATGGATTCAGTAACGGTGGTCGGGCCGGTGTAGACGTCGTTGCCGACGCTGACCGGCAGGCTGCCGGAGCTCTGGCCTTCGGCGATGGTGATCACCTTGCCGCTGTCGAGGGTCACGGTCACCGGACCGTTTTGCGCAGTGACCGGTTTGCCCTGGGCATCGGTCAGCGTCGCGGTGTAGGTGATGGTGCCGTTTTCGTCGACGCTCGGGGTCGCGGTCAGGGTCACCGTGGTGGTGTCGTTGACATCGTTGACCGTGGTGGTCACTGGCGTTGTGTTTGGCGACACCAATTCCAAGTTGCCGCCCACTGCGTCCTTGATGGATTCAGTAACGGTGGTCGGGCCTTGGTAGACGTCGTTGCCGACGCTGACCGGCAGGCTGCCGGAGCTCTGACCTTCAGCGATGGTGATGACCTTGCCGCTGTCGAGGGTCACGGTGACTGGACCGTTTTGTGCGGTAACCGGGGCACCGTTCTTGTCGGTCAAGGTCGCGGTGTAGGTGATGGTGCCGTTTTCATCCACGCTCGGGGTGGCGGTCAAGGTCACCGTGGTGGTGTCGTTGACATCGTTGACCGTGGTTTCCACCGGGGTCTTGATCGGGTTGATCGCTTCGAGGTTGCCGCCGTCGGCCGATTTAATCGACTCGGT
>NZ_MRCP01000047.1:0-710 GCF_002303975.1 Pseudomonas sp. ACN5
AGTCTGTTTGCCGACTCCCCGAAGCTTTTCGCAGGCTACCACGTCTTTCATCGCCTCTGACTGCCAAGGCATCCACCGTATGCGCTTCTTCACTTGACCATATAACCCCAAGCAATCTGGTTATACTATGAAGACGACATTCGCCGAAAATTCGAATTTCTCAATTAAGAGAACTCACAAATTTTACCTTAGCCTGATCCGTTACCAGTGAAAGTAACGTTCAGTCTATCTTTCTATCACATACCCAAATTTTTAAAGAACGAACTAGTCAAAGACTAGAAATCAACATTCACCATCATCGATGGAATGCTCATTTCTAAGCTTTATACAATCAGAAGCAGTAGTGGTGGAGCCAAACGGGATCGAACCGTTGACCTCCTGCGTGCAAGGCAGGCGCTCTCCCAGCTGAGCTATGGCCCCGTATTTCTACAGGCGTTTCCCACACAAAATTGGTGGGTCTGGGCAGATTCGAACTGCCGACCTCACCCTTATCAGGGGTGCGCTCTAACCAACTGAGCTACAGACCCAATTTCGGGCTGCTTCTTATCGTCTTCTTCAATGAATCAAGCAATTCGTGTGGGAACTTATGGAGCAGCTGAGTCGTCGATTAAGGAGGTGATCCAGCCGCAGGTTCCCCTACGGCTACCTTGTTACGACTTCACCCCAGTCATGAATCACACCGTGGTAACCGTCCTCCCGAAGGTTAGACT
>NZ_MRCP01000048.1:0-688 GCF_002303975.1 Pseudomonas sp. ACN5
ACCACGTCTTTCATCGCCTCTGACTGCCAAGGCATCCACCGTATGCGCTTCTTCACTTGACCATATAACCCCAAGCAATCTGGTTATACTGTGAAGACGACATTCGCCGAAAATTCGAATTTCTCAACTAAGAGAACTCACAAATTTTACCTTAGCCTGATCCGTTACCAGTGAAAGTAACGTTCAGTCTATCTTTCTATCACATACCCAAATTTTTAAAGAACGATCTAATCAAAAGACTAGAAATCAATATTCATTGCAGAATATTCATTTCTAAACTCTCAAACTTTCGAAGCAGTTAATGGTGGAGCCAAACGGGATCGAACCGTTGACCTCCTGCGTGCAAGGCAGGCGCTCTCCCAGCTGAGCTATGGCCCCATACAAAATTGGTGGGTCTGGGCAGATTCGAACTGCCGACCTCACCCTTATCAGGGGTGCGCTCTAACCAACTGAGCTACAGACCCAATTTCGAGCGCGTAACTGTTAGCGTTGAGCTATCAGCTTGGAGCTTAAAGCTGCTTCTATCGTCTTCTTCAATGAATCAAGCAATTCGTGTGGGAGCTTATGGAGCAGCTGAGTCGTCGATTAAGGAGGTGATCCAGCCGCAGGTTCCCCTACGGCTACCTTGTTACGACTTCACCCCAGTCATGAATCACACCGTGGTAACCGTCCTCCCGAAGGTTAGACT